>JAADGV010000015.1 GCA_013152205.1 Planctomycetota bacterium | reverse complement strand
TTAGGGGCTCGCCCCTGACCAGCCAAAGCTTAAACAATCATTGAACTCTCCCGGTACCTTGTTGGCAATCTCATCGTATAAGGCGCGAAGTCGCAAAGGAAAACAAGAAGAAAAAGGAATGTCTCGCAGAGGCGCAGAGACAGCAGAGAAAACCGGAATGTTGTAGCTCTGCCGTCTCAGCGTCTCTGCGAGATCTAATTTCCTTACGAGACGCGTGTGAGAGCTTATAAGAATTAAATTTCTCGTTCTTTGCGCCTTAGCGAGAGTCTAAATTGCAGGTCTGAGGTGGACCCTAAAACTTTTGCTTGTTGCGTAAATTTGAACCGTTAGTAGTACAGGGCCATGGTACGCCGTCCCCTCAGCAGTTCCCCAAGGAATCACGACCGCGCATTCTGAAAAGTTGCACGAAGAAGCCCAAGACCAGTAGCAACAAAGTCGAGGGCTCAGGCACCGCAGTCGCTGCGGTTGCACCTGAATTTAAGGTACCGAAATTCTCTTCCCAATCGCTGAGGTCTTGCTCGCTCAGTGGGCTAGAGGTTTCGCCCCGCTGCCACTTCAAAAAATCAAAACCATCGACATCGCCATCACCATCAAAGTCACCCGGCCCTGGTACGCCAGCAAGCCGTTGATCGAGGGGAACGTAGGGTGTCCCATTCATGTAAAGAAGATAGAGTCCGAGCGACGCAGTCGCGCGCCCCCCGGTCTCTGAGAAACTATCAAACATTCCCCAGTTGTAGAGCGTTGCTGCTGCATCCTCCCAGTTCGATCGGGTTTCGCCTTCATACTCGGCAATCTTCCACAGTCCCGTCAGAAGAGAGTAAGGAATAGGCCACAGATGCTCGCCCGCCGGCCCCGGCGGGCCAAGATTGGTCAATTCCCACGAAAGATTGTCGAGCATCGCGATCGCATAAGGGCGAATGTCGGCAGCCAAAGCCGTGTCCCCTTGATCACGAAAGGCGACATATGCCTCAACAGCCGCCCACGTATTCATCGACTGGTACCACATGTTCGAGTTGTGACCATCCCACATGCGCCCCGGCATCTGGGCCACCTGAGTAAGTCCGCTAAACGCTTGGTTAGTCATGCCATCCACCAAACCATCGCTGTTCGCATCCATCAATACGCCCGGCTTCAGACTGCGATCCAGCTTATCCTGGAGGGCGGCTTTGATGGTGGCGTCCCCCGTCAGTCCGTACTGTTGCGAAAGCACCCAGATATTCTTCGCCGTGTAATTGTGATTACGTACGGCTGGCTCCGTAGCGCTCCAGTCGGCGGCGAGGGCGGCAGACGTAGCGTAGATTGCCGATTTGGTCGGGTTCGTTTCTTGAAGAGTCGCCTCGACCATCAACGCCGAACTCCAAGCATGGTCGTAGGCCAACCCTCCATCGAAGACTCGTGGAATGACCGAAAAATCTCGGACAAGATAATCGATGCCTGCCCCGGGGCCACTGTCATAGGTAGGGCAACCAAGGACTGCACACCCAACATTGATGGTGTCGGCAACATTGCCGGGCCGATACGAAGGGCTTGTGTCATCAGCCAGCTCCGTAGACAAACCGAAGACGCCCGGAAAGGTGACAAGCGGCGCAGGCGCATACTTTTCGCTGTACTGCGATGCTTCGGTCCGATCGGCAATCGCTTGCAGCGCATTCGTCGAAACCGCGTACCCTGCAAGTTGAGCATAATACCCACCAAGAGCAGCAGCCGGCATCTCGCGTCCGAGTATGGCAAGGGTATCGTCATAGGCTGCAATGCCTGGGGCATGTACGTTGTTCCAGAGATTTTCTAAGGCAGGCAACGTGGGGAGCGTAGTGTCTGGGATCGCATACGGCCAAGCATCGGAACGACAACCAACTCGATTTCCCCTCGTTTCCATACCGTCTCGTATCGCATCGATGGCCTGTTGTACGGTGCCCAAGTACAACGCATCCTCTATCGCCACGGCGTCTGCTGACGACCCATAGGTGGCTCCGCAAGGAGGCGAAGGCTGAGGCTGTGCCAACACCGAAGGCGCCGCGATCGTCAACAACAGCACTGTGATCAATCCGATTTTGCTCAAAGGATACCTCTCCATAATTCGTCCGGCCCCAGTTCCTCAGCAGTATGCTTACATACTACGAACGATGGAATCGCGAATGTTGCCAAATCCCTGAGGGTTCTTGCTTTTTCCGCCCCTTTGGAAAACGGCACCCACACACATCTCAAAAACTCTGCCGTCTTCGCTGCCTCGGCGAGAAACACCCCCGGCCAAAATTTCGCAGTTGAAATTGTGCCACCACTTCTGAGATAATAGCGATCAGCTTTTAGCTGTTAGCCAGCAGCTTTTCGTCATTCCGTCATTCGTCATTCAGATTTCGTCATTGATAGCGCCCAAATGGACAATATTATCCCCTTCCGCACTCCGATTTCCGCATTCCGAACTCCCTTTTGTCCACCTCAATGGGGCCCCCCAGCGATTCGTGCCAAAACTAACCCACCATACGCTGCCATAGAAGCACCAACCAAAACAATTTTGTCCAATAAAGTCAACAAACCAACCAATGCAGTGCCAAAACAACCGCTTTCGGCTTTCCACTTTCCGCTTTACTCCAACAATCAAACATCCCACACCCACCGACCTCGACCCCTGCCCCTACTCGGTGCTATACTCCCCGCTCTTGCCGGACGCCACGAAACAAAAGGTTACCTAGACAAATGAAAATTCACGAATTTCAAGCGAAAGAGCTACTACGCAAGGCTCAAATTGCGGTTCCCGAAAGCATTGTTGCCCGCTCAGCCGAAGAGGCCTCAGCTGCATACAAACAATTGGGCGGCTCATTTGCGGTAGTAAAGGCCCAGATTCATGCCGGCGGACGGGGCAAAGGCACCATAAAAACCAACCCCGACCAACGCGGCGTTCAACTCGTTAAATCAGCAGAAGAAGCTGCCACCGTCGCTGGCAATCTGCTTGGCAACGATCTCGTGACGATTCAAACCGGCCCAGCAGGCAAGACCGTTAACCAAGTGCTGGTTGAAGCAGGTTGCGACATTGCTCGCGAGCTTTACATGGGCATCGTCATCGACCGGGCCTGTGGCTTGCCCGTGCTGATGGTTTCCAGCGAAGGCGGCGTCAACATCGAAGATGTCGCAGCCAACACGCCCGAACTGATCTTCAAAGAAGCTTTCGACCCCGATGCCGGCTTGCAGTCGTATCAGGTACGCAAGCTATGCCATCGGCTGAATATCACGGGCAAAAGCGTCCGCTCAGCTGACGCCTTCATGCGAGCGATGTGCAAGTTGTTTATCCAACTCGATTGCAGCTTGGCCGAGATCAATCCGCTGGTTGTGACCGGCAAAGGCGAGCTTATCGCGTTGGATGCCAAGATCGCTTTCGACGACAACGCCATGTTTCGACACAAAGACATCGCCGAACTACGTGATATCAGCGAAGAAGACCCCGCCGAAGTGCGAGCAGGCGAAGCCGACCTCAGCTATGTGCAGCTCGACGGCAGCATCGGCTGTTTGGTAAACGGCGCTGGTCTGGCGATGAGCACCATGGATCTGATCAAGCTACATGGTGGCGAGCCGGCCAACTTCCTCGACGTCGGCGGAGGCGCCCAAGTCGAACAAGTCACTCAGGCCTTCCAAATCTTGCTGGACGACAAGAAGGTCAAAGCCGTCTTGGTAAACATATTCGGCGGCATCATGCGATGCACAACCATCGCCAACGCAATTTTAGAATCGTACAAGCAAGTCGGTTTCAACGTACCGTTAGTCGTGCGACTTGAAGGCACCGAAGTCGAAGAAGGCCGCCGAATCCTCGCCGAGAGCGATGTCGACATCATCTCCGCCAAAGGCCTCACCGACGCCGCCAACAAAGTAGTAGCCGCCGCAGGCTAACCCATAGCCCGGCCATCCTGGCCGGAAACATTTTTAACGCTACTCCTCCTCAACAAACCAAAAAACTGTCAGCCTCAAAAAAAGCTGACTGCTGACCGCTAAAAGCTGAAGGCTATTTACCCATGAGCATATTGATCAACAAATCGACCCGAGTCGTTTGCCAAGGAATCACTGGCCGCGCTGGCGAGTTCCATAGCAAGAACTGCATCGATTACGGCACACAACTGGTAGCAGGCGTGACGCCCGGCAAGGGCGGGCAGGAAGTGCTAGGCGTGCCCGTTTACGACACGGTCGTCGAAGCCGTCGAAAAGCAGGGCGTCGATGCAAGCATGATTTTTGTGCCGCCCCCCTTCACCGCCGACGCGATTATGGAATCGGTCGATGCCGGTATTAAAACTGTCGTTGCAATTACCGAAGGCGTCCCCGTGCTCGACATGGTACGGGTATACAATGCCATTCAAGGACGCGACGTCAATCTCATCGGCCCCAACTGCCCTGGTGTGATTACCTCGGACGAGTGCAAGATCGGCATCATGCCCGGTTACATCCACAAAAAAGGCGGCGTCGGGGTGATGAGCCGTAGCGGCACACTCACCTACGAAGCAGTTTGGCAACTTTCAGAGGTCGGCCTTGGGCAATCAACCTGCGTCGGACTAGGCGGCGACCCAATTGTCGGCACCTCGTTTATCGATCTTCTAAAAATGTATCAAGAAGACGATCAGACCGAAGCGATCATGATGATCGGCGAGATCGGCGGAACCGCAGAAGAAGAGGCCGCCGCGTTCGTCAAAGAGAATGTCACCAAGCCGGTCGCCGCATTCATCGCAGGCCGCACGGCTCCTCCCGGCAAACGAATGGGCCATGCCGGAGCGATTATCTCCGGAGGCAAAGGAACCGCAGCTGAAAAAATCGCAGCCCTAGAAGACGCCGGCATCGAAGTCGCCCAAAGCCCCGCCGACATGGGAACCGCCATCCAAAGAGCCATGGCCAAGTAGCCCCCCCAGCCGGATTGCCACGCAATCCACGGAAACACCAGAGGCAAACACCTCAATAAGTAAACCCACCACGAACAAACAGCGTATCATCCAGCCGCAAGTTCGGCGTAGCACTGTCGAATTCAAACTCTCGCCCAAACACGAAGCCAGCCTCGAACCGACGGCTAAGTCCACCGGTGATTTTACGCTCATAGCCCACCAGGACACGATAATCCGTGTAGGTCACGTTGTCGCTGACCAAGCTAATCGGTCGCTGAATCGACCAGAACCCGCTGCCAAACTCTCCGCCCAAGTACCACCACCGTTCATCCCCACTACCAGGGATGCCGCCCGGCAGCCGCCAGGAAATTCGTGGACGCGGAAAAATGAGTTCCCATTTCGAGTCGGGCGAAGGATGAAGAATGACACCACCAATCGGAAGCACCGAGACCCCGGCACGGTTGAAGTAGCCAACGCCAAACACCCATTGCGATCCTCGGGCAGTTTCGTAAACGCCCAGCCCTCGTCCAGTGACACGAAACGCATCGCTTTCGCTGCTTTCGAAATCGCTGTAGTAACCAAGCGAGACAGCAACGTCCATGGCCCAGGGGCCTTTGCCAAATTTTCGTAGATGCCGAAATTCAAACACCGTATCGAAAACCCGATCAGGAATATCCGCTCCATCAGGCCCATCAAGAATATGCACCGCAAAGCTGGGCGTAATCAGCAGCGGCGTATCACGCCGAAAAAATGGAAAGCCAAAGACAATACCCGTTTCCAAGTCGCCCCACCCCAGGCTGTCGCCATTAAGTTGAGGAAGCCAAGTGCCAGTGAAGTAAAGCTTCTGAAAGATACCGTCGCGCGCGCCGGGCGGAAGTTGCGGAGCGGTCGCTTTGGCAACTTCATCGGCGTCCGGAACAGCATCGGCAGTCAACGTGGCAACACGAATCGAAGTATCGAGCGGCACAGCAGTTAATTGTTCGGCGTCGGTTAGTAGTAAGCTTGGCTGAAAGGGGATACCCTCAGGAATCACCTGACCGCCCCATTGCTGCGATTGAGAGGCCGCAACGAATGTTGGCTGCACACTCGGTGCAGCATGTACTGTTGCAGCCACAAACAGCGAGGCAACCATCAGCGCACCAGCGCCAAAAAATAGCCGTGGCTTGAGAGTGTCAATCAAAAAGAAACCCCTGCACGAAGCATGAGGCTGTCGTCAAGATCAAGCTTTGCTGGCAATCTCGTCGTGTCATACCACAGCTCACGATTAAAGACGTAGCCGACTTCAAAGTGGCCGCGTGCCTGGGTTTGGGTTTCCCACTCGAATCCAAAGAGAATGCGAATGTCGTTATAGTCGAAGTCGTCTCCAACATCGCCCGCCACCCCGGCTGGGTCGCGCCGGATTGTCCAACGCCCACCACCATATTCGCCTGCGACGTAGATCCACCATTGGCTAGAACCAACGTTGATCGAACGCTTGCGAATTTTGGGATTCGGAAAAACCAAGTAAGCATCCAACTCGCTGCTAGGACGCCAATGAACACCACCAGCCGGCAGCATCTTGACCCGATTGCGGTCGAGATACCACACACCTATCAGAACATCGAACTGAGGAGAGATCGCCAACACACCCAGGCCTCGTCCCAAGATGCGAATCGAATCGGAGTTCACCTCATTGAAGTCGGTCCAAACACCCGTTCGCAGACCTAGGTCTGCATGGAGCCAGTCGGTCAACCGCGGGTGCCAAGCTCCGTCGAGATAGGCGTCGTAAACCCGCGGCGGTAAGTCGGCACCAACCGACGGGCCGTCGAACCAATTGAAGGCAAAGCCAGGAGTGATTAGCAGGGGCGTGTTGGGGTTATAAAAAATAGGGATGCCGAAGGTTGCTGCAAGCTCAGCACGGTTGATCCCCAACCTTTCTGGCCCGCTATTGCCGTAGATCCAGGTATGCTCGAAGCTGAGCTCCTGTAAAAACCGTTGCAGGCGGGCGGCGGTCCCATCGGAGTTCTGGTACTGATAGGCACCCGATTCCCATTGGTAGGGCAACCCGCCCGGAAACAGCGAGCCACCTTGCTGTGGCACACCCGGCGTAGCAGGCGGAACGCCTAGCGGCGCCCCTAATGGATTGACCGGCGGGCTGACATTCGGAGTGAAATTGTAAGGCACGTCAGGAGGCGGAGTGCCAAGCAGCGGATTGCCGTAAGGATCAAAATTCGGCAGCGAAGGCACAGGGGTCGGCGGGACGGTTGGCGTATAGGCGGGGGCTGCCGAAGGGAATTGCACACGCTGAGCTACGAGCAGTTCCGTACAGAACGCCCAACTCATGATTGTCAGCAAAAATAGTAATCGTCGGCAGAACACAGAATGCCTCGCGCGTGCAAAAGTCGAAGTGCGGGGAGCAGCGATTGCGAGACAGTAAGTACTGAAACCACCAGAAAGCGTCAAGTTCGTTTGCGCAGCTAGCGTCGTAATCGCCACTGGCGGTAGTGGTTCACTGAGAAATCGGCCACTACATATTCGCCGGCAGATGTGGCGGCTTCGGCGTGCTAGCGTGTGTAGAGTCCATGCGGCACCGCGTACGTGTTTGTCGCTGAACACGGCGTTGCCCCCGGCTACGCAAGGCAACCAAGCAAACTTCTTGCCGATTAAATGCTAGCTGACGGGTGCGCACATCGCGGTAGCCCCAACTACGGACACGTTCGATGTATTCAGGAAGTTGCTCTGCGAGCTTCCAGTCAGAAAGTTTGAGGGTGAGCACCATGCCGCGTATTGTTCGAGCCTTGTTGGTAACAATATCCTCCACAGCATCAAGCGTGTACGAGGGGGCAACGCTCATATCAGCCGCCAGCCAGTGGACACCACGCAGCCGTCGGCTTGAGACCTCAGCCGAACGTCGTCGCAGGTGCTGGAAATTAGGGTGCTGGCAGACTTCAGGATCGACCACCGCTGGGTCGACACCAATGACACGAGCACCCCGATCGAGCAATGCCTGAGCGGCGCCGCCCGGTGCGCACCCCAGCTCGAGGCAGAGATCACCCCGTAAGATTGGCAGAGCCGACCACTCAAGCGATTCCGCCATCTTGAGATAAGATCGGCTCACCGCATGCTCGGGCAATTCCAAAGGCGGGACGCCACCCGGCCAGCAATCAAACCGCCTCGTCGTTCGGTGGCAGCCAATCCACCACTCGTTGGGTTCGACCAGCACCACGTCGAGCACCCAGCTATTACGCCGACTCGGTGGGCGGGGGCTTGCTGGCATATTGTGCAGTGACTCGATGGGCGAAAGCTGGCGTATCCCTCGCTCCACTTCTTGAGCGAGCAACGTCTGTCCTGGTTCAAATCCTTTCGACCCCGGTGTCGCCCGGTCACGTTGCCAAGTGTGGATGTCGCCAATCTTCTCGGCCTCGACGAATCGGGCAATGGCAGGCGTCTCCCAGACTTGCTTTGCCAATTCGCTAGTGGAAGTGCCAGCGAACTTGCCCAACGAAAACCCATAGGTTCGGGCGAAAGTCGAGGGCAATTGAAACTGCTCGGGATGTTCGCAAGGCGAGCCGAGCTTGAACGTCACGAACCCCGGACGCGAAAACGCAGGGCGAGCATCAGCAAGCCGAGTCGCAATTTCCCGCTTGAGCGCCTGCTCCGCACCGCACTGGCAGATAGTAAAAAGAAACTGAGGTGGCCAATCGCTGGGCATGTCTGGGGCTCGCTAGAAAAAGTTGATTCGCAGCCCCCAGTGTACCATGCAGCTGACGCAACCGGATAGCTACCACCTTCCACAGCCGGACCGCCACGCGGTCCACGGAGCCCAGAGGCAGCGTACCTCCGGCTACCAGTCAACTCGCCATTCCAAACAAAGCTACTTACCCGCAGGCCGTAGCGGGCTGTGGGCCAGCACGAATCGCTTTTCTCCTGCCGTGGCGAAGCGTACGGTTGCTCGTCGGTTTTGGCCGGAACCCGAGAGGGCGACGATCTTTCCCAAGCCATGCTTCGGGTGGCTGACGGCCATCCCCTGAGCGAACACGTTGGGCGAGACGGGTTGCTGGGGCTGGGCGGCTGCTCCGGCTAACTGAGCTGCCGTGGTTACTTGGGCAGCCGCTACCTGCAAGGGTGGCGTGTCGGATTGTTCGTCGTCGGGTGGGTCGACAGAAAAATCGCCGGTCGAGGCTTCAAGGACTTCTGGGTCGAAGGAGACATCCTCGTCGTCCCAGGAAGACTCCTCCCAGTCGTTGGAGTAGATCGATTGCTGAGTCAGCTCGAGTTCTTCTCGTGGCATTTCCAGCAGGAATGAACTTGGTACGGTGCGACGTCGCTGCCCTCGGAAGTCGCGGTGAATCACGTAGCTAAGCTGAAGTTTTTCTTCAGCGCGAGTGATGCCGACGAATGCCAAACGACGTTCTTCTTCGAGTTGCGCTTCGTCGCTCGTGCTTCGCTCGTGTGGCAGTAGGCCATGCTCCACCGCGATGAGATAGACCACCGGAAATTCCAGCCCTTTGGCAGCATGCAGCGTCATCAGCGTTACTTTTTCGGTCTCTGCCTCCCAGGCATCGGTTTCGCCGGTAAGCCACGCATTTTCTAAATAGGCTTCCAGAAAGCCGCCGCCCGGGTTTTTCTCGTCGAATTGCCGGGCGTCGGTGAGCAACTCTTCGATATTTGCCAAGCGGTTAAGATCTTCTTCGGTCTCTCCCTCCTGAAGGTATTCGCGATAGCCCGACTCGCTCAGAATCGTGCCCAGTATCTCTTCGACCTCGCCAGCGGCAAGTTGGCTCAGTTTGTCGGCCAGCGAAACATAAACGGCCACCTTTTTAGCCGAGCGAGCCGCGAGGCCTTCGATTTGAGCTACCTCTCGGGCTGCTTCGAGCAAGGGGAGTCCGTAGCGATAGGCGTGCTGGGTGAGCCGTTCGATCGTCTTTCGCCCGATGCCGCGTACCGGGGTGTTGATCGTTCGGAGCACCGCCTGATCGTCGCGCGGATTGTTGATCAACTGGCAATAGGCCAGCACGTTTTTGATTTCTTTGCGTTGGTAAAATTCCTGCCCACGGATCATTTGGTAAGGTACGCCCGCTTGGCGTAGCGCGCTTTCTAGCACTCGCGAAAGCGCGTTGACGCGGTAGAAGATGGCGAACTCGCTGGCTTTGTGTTTGCCCGAGGCAATTGCGGCTGCGATGTCAGCCGCGATTCCTTGCGCCTCTTTGTCTTGGTTGGCGTATTCAACTAGCTGGACAGACTCGCCTTCGTCGTTCTCGGTGAACAATGCTTTTTGCTTACGCCGCAGATTGTGGCCAATCAACTGATCGGCCACCCGAAGAATACGTTTCGTGCTGCGGTAGTTCCGCTCAAGACGCACGACTTTGACTTCCGGGTAATCCGATTCGAACTGCAGGATGTTGTTGATGTCAGCCCCTCGCCAACCGTAAATCGATTGGTCGGGGTCGCCGGTGACTGCGAGGTTGGGGTAATCGACAGACAACGCCCGAAGCAACACGTATTGCACATGGTTGGTATCTTGGTACTCGTCGACCAGAATGTAGCGAAATCGCTCGTCGAGCGTCGCGCGGATTTCTGCATTCTTGTAGAGCAATACGGCGAGGTGGAGTAGCAGGTCGTCGAAGTCGACCGCCGAAGAGGCTAATAAACGTTCCTGGTAGGCCGGGTAGATCTCTGCCACGATTTGGCTGAGCGGGCTTCCTGGACGGGGCTCGTACTTGTCGGCGGTAATCAATTTATTCTTGGCAGCACTGATCGCATGGGCGATTCGCTCCGGCGTGTAGTGCATGGTCTTGAAGTTGCCGGTATCGATCACACGAGCCAAGGTCTGGCGGGCGTCTGATGAATCGTAAATCGTAAAGTTGGGGGTCAGGCCCACGTACTCAGCGTACTGCCGCAACAGCCGGGAACCGAAGCGGTGAAAAGTGCTTACCCAAACCGGCTCGCCCGGCACGAGTTGCTCGACACGTGCCCGCATCTCTTCGGCGGCTTTATTGGTAAACGTCAGGGCAAGGATATTAGATGCTGCAACACCCTCGCGTCGCATGTTTGCGATGCGATGGGTAACGACCCTTGTCTTGCCGCTGCCAGGGCCTGCTAGCACGAGCATGGGGCCATCCACATGAAGGACCGCCTCGCATTGTGCTTCGTTGAGGGATTCGAGTAGTGGATCCACGAACTTTTAGGCTCTCTAATCACGGTAGTTAAGGTTGGGATCTACGAGACGCAGGCGATAGGGGCAGGCACTGCGATTCAGTTGTAGCTCTACGTATCCTACGCCCTGGCTGTTTGCTCCGCCAATGCTAGCACGAAATTGTGTGTTGCCAAAAAAAATTTGCGGGATCGAACATTTTTTTGTGCTGAATTGGGGAGGAAATTGCTATACTCCCGGCCAGTACGATGCGCTTTATGCGCCCCAGGGTTGGGAATTACATTTTGAGTTCGAGCAGGTCGTCGCACGATCAGCTCACAGAAGGGAAGGAGCCCGCCATGACACGCGTTCCAATTAATCAAGGCGAATTGGCCAATCAGGGAATGCAAGAGCGACTGGAGATGAGCACTGCCGAGATCGGCTTGGCAGTGCGCACAACGAACTGTCTCGAAGAGCGAGGCATTTTCACCGTCAGCGATCTTTTGCATTGCACTCGAGAAGACCTGTTGCAAATTTCTAACTTCGGCGAGAAAACACTCGACGAGGTGTACAAGTCTCTTGAGAAAATTGGCTTTAATCGCCCGCCGCGCAACGTGCCTCGCTAGCGAGTGCCTCGTCGGCAATAAAACAATCTGGCTCCATACTGTCTGGTGCCACCAAAGGCCGCGCAACTAGTGCGGCCTTTTTTCTTTCACCGTTGTGCGTTCCGACCCAGAGGGCCGGGCTATATAGCCCCACCGTCCCGGTGGAATGGAATATAGTCCCACCGGCGAACATCCAAACGATGGTGACGCTTGCCCCGTTTCATGCTAGCGGCTGGCGATTGAGTTAAATTTTGCGCGAACGTTTCGCTTATTCACCACGTACGGCGGTTGGGGTTGAATATCGCGAACAACGCTGATGCAAATTGGCATCATCCTTCGCTTTGCTGCAAGGCTGCTTATTGTAGGCTAGAATTGACCAATAAGGTGATGGGCGTCCTTCCGTCGGGCAGCTAGCGAATTGCTAGTTTGCGCCAGCGGAGACAGCAAGCAGGCGGGTGCCAGGATTGCTCTTTCTGCCATCTTTTCCTAAGTCGCAAACTCTCCCCAAGTTGAATTCGTAACCAAATTGGGTTTCGAGGGCAGAAAATCATTGCCAAGAGTGGTGGTGAGAGATTAAACCAGATAGATGGGGAATGTTGTTCCCCTTGTTCCTTTTTGCTTAACGAGATGTTCAATCATGAAATCTAGTTCGATGCGCTTTGTTTTGGCCGGGCTCGTGGTAACGGTGTTCGCGGTATTATCGACAGAGGCTGCCAGCGCGCAGTGCTCAACTTGTCCGACCCCTACGGTTGCCTATCAGCCGGTTGTGGCTCAGACGACGGTTGCCTATCAACCTTACACGGGTTGGTATCCGGGCAAGTTGCTTGATCGTATGCGGCTTCGGCAATATGGAGTGGCACCTACGGTAGCACCAACCTACACCGCTTCGTACGCGCCTTACACAACTTCGTACACGCCCTACACGGCTGGCTATGCTCCGTACACTGCTGCCTATCGGCCCTACGTTACTTCGTATGCTCCGTTGGTGAGACGAACTGTTGCCCGACCGATCGTACAGACTTCGTATTACGTGCCGGCTGTGGTAACCAACTCTTGCCAGACTTGTGTGCAAACGGTCGCTCGGCAAGTTGTGTTAAGCCCCATCGTGACATCTGGTTGCAATACTTGTTCGACAGGAGTTGCCCAAGCGTCGTACGCTGAGCCAGCCTGTTCGAGTTGTACTACGTCGTCAGCCGTCTCGAGCATCCCAAGCTACCCAGCCCCGGCTCCTAGCAGTGGCGGGGTAACTGTTGGTCCCAACACAGGGCAGCCTGGCTTGAGGCCCGACGAGCAGATCCCAGGCAGCTCTAACTACCCGCCAGCTTCGCAAGCGCCCGACCCTGCTCCAGAAAGCAGTGCGACTGAGAGCGATCCCTTTGGTTTGGAAGACAAAAAAGAACCAGCCGACGAGACGGTTCCATCGGATTCAAGCACATTGTTTGAGGCGCCACGGTTGTTAGATCCCCGCGATCGAACAGCCCAACGGTCCAGTTCGAGTCGTGTGAGTGTTGATGTTTGGAATGCTGTCTACAATCAGCCAGTAACTCGCAAGGCCGTCTCTCAAACTAGCTACAAGCCAACGCTTTCGCAGGTGAACAACGATGCGGATGGTTGGAGTTCGGTACCGCGTAGCCGCTAGGCCGGTTGCTCTAGCGTTATTAAGCTGACCCAATGCCCTTGCTGTCTTCGGATGGCGAGGGCATTTTTTGTTCCTCGGCAAATAGCAGTCCGAAATTTCAAACAAGCCCGAGGATCGGTCAGCAAGTTGTATCCGCAACCAAAATAGAATTTTCTCGCAAAGGCGCTAAGTCGCAAAGAAAGCAAGAAAAAGGATTGTCTCGCAGAGGCGCAGAGACGGCTGAGAAAAATGGAATGCTGTAGCTTTGCCGTCTCAGCGCCTTTTTGCAAGAGCCCAGTTTATCTGCGTTCATCCGCGTCCATCTGTGGTTCCTTCTTTTTATGGCTTATTGGTTCTGCAAGGGATTTGGCTGAAGTGTTGCTGATTTTGAATGGTGCTTTCGCGATTTGGTTAACTTCCTACACTGATAGGCATGACAAACCGAGAAATAGCTGCCGTTTTCGAGCAAATTGCCGATCTGCTGGAATTCCAAGGGGCCAACCCTTTTCGGGTGCGGTCCTATCGAAATGGCGCGAGAAAAATTGCTGATCTTAGCGAACCCCTTTCGGCATTTGCTACGGGCGATACACGAGCGCTGACTGACATTGATGGGGTCGGTAAAGCTCAAGCCGAGAAGATCGAAGAGCTTTTGGCGACAGGTCGACTGGAGATGCTTGACGACCTGCTGGCGGAGGTGCCGTCGTCGGTTCTCGCAATCTTGCGAGTCCCCGGTTTGGGGCCGAAGAAAGCGGCGATGTTGCATAACGAACTGGGGATCAACTCGTTGAAGGATCTTCGGGCCGCTTGTCAAAATCGGCAAGTTCGCGATTTGAAAGGGTTTGGGGCGAAAACCGAAGTGACCATCCTTCGAGGACTAGCAATTGCCGAGCAGGCCGAACGGAGGAGTCGTTGGGTTGAGGCAGAGGCAGTCGTGCAGCGGTTGCTTCAGCACATGAGTTCGGTCGCAGACATTCAGCAAATGGAAATGGCTGGCAGCTACCGACGGGGTTGCGAGACGGTGGGGGATTTGGATCTGCTTGTAGAAGCAAATGACGTGGATGCCGTCATGGATCGTTTGGGGTGCCTCGATGGCGTAGCCGAGGTCATTGCTCGCGGCGACACCAAAATGTCGGTGCGGCTGGACAGCGGTATGCAAATCGATCTGCGTGTTGTGCCGGGCAAATCGTTTGGGGCTGCCTTGCAGTATTTCACCGGTTCGAAGGGGCATAATGTGGTGGTCCGAGGGCTCGCTAAACAGCGTGGTTTGAAGGTCAACGAGTGGGGAGTCTTCCGAGTTGGCGAAGATGGCAGTGAAGAATACCTGGCGGGGCGTACCGAGGAAGAAGTCTATGCGTCGCTCAGTCTTCCTTGGTTCTCTCCAAAGTTGCGTGAGGCGAGGGAGGAATTCGCCTGGGCGGCGGAGGGGGCGTTGCCTGAACTTGTACAGTTGGACGATATTCGCGGCGATCTGCACATGCACACCACGGCTACTGATGGTAAGGCAACGCTCGAAGAGATGATCGAGGCTTCCATTGCCGCCGGTCGAGAGTACATCGCGATCACCGATCACTCGAAACGTGTGAGTATGGCAAACGGCCTCGACACCGAGCGGCTACGATTGCAGTGGGCTGAGATCGATCGCCTTCGTGGCCAATACGAGAACATCAAAGTACTGAAAGGCATCGAGTGCGACATCCTTGAGCGTGGCGGGATGGATTTGCCCGACGACGTGTTGGCAGAGGCCGATTGGGTGATTGCCAGCGTACACTACGGGCAAAACCAGCCCTTGGAGCAGATTACCGAGAGAATTCTAGGAGCATTGGAAAACCCGAATGTTGATATTCTCGCTCATCCGACTGGCCGTTTAATCAATCGGCGCGAGCCGTATGCGGTTGATATGGAGCAAGTTTTTGCTGCCGCGGTCGAGCATGGCAAGCTGCTTGAGTTGAATGCTAACCCGGCTCGTCTCGATTTGCATGATATCCATTGTGCCGCAGCGAAACGGCTTGGAATTCCCATCGTCATCAGCACGGATGCGCATAGCACCGGGGGCATGGAAGTCATGCGACACGGAGTCCAGCAAGCACAGCGCGGCGGGCTAACGGCTACGGATGTTGCGAATACCCAGCCGTGGGAGAGCTTTCGTAAGTTGCTCCGACATGCTCTGGAGTAGTGGCAGCAAGTGTAAAGGTTTTTTTGCCCGCGAATCTAGCGAATAAACGCGAATGATTTTACAGAACCAATTTCTGGCCTACCTGCTTACTCAAAGTGAAAAGAGAATAACCACAGAGCCACGGAGGACACTGAGAAAACCGTCACAAAGTTCAATTTGTAGTAGGGTATGATTCAGCGTTCTCTCGATTCAAAATACTCATACTCGGTGTTCCCAGTGACTCCGTGGTGAAATTCCGTTCTGTTTTCAGTTTGAGTATTCGCGGGCAAAAAAAATCGCTGTATGCAAACCTAAGAAACATCGGGTTAGGGCAACGTACGAATACGAATTCGCCGAAACTCTAGCGGTGCCCCTTCGGACTCTAGTACTACAGTTGCGTTTTGCTAAGGGAGTGGGTCTCCGCGTGCTTTGTAGTGACATTTTCTTGCATTGGCTTGGTGGTTTCTTCGCC
>JAADGV010000076.1 GCA_013152205.1 Planctomycetota bacterium | reverse complement strand
GCAGTCCAGGCCGTAAGTCCTTTACGCCAAAGGCGTTTCACATCGTAGCCCAGGGTCGCCGCGAAGCGGCGCACCCTGGGTTCTAAGGCTCTGGAAACCTCAACCCTGAAAGGGTTGCACAATCGTCGTGCGATCAAAGATGCCTGAAAAACATGATATTTCAACTTGTGGAACCCTTGCAGGGTTCGCTTATTCTCAAGCAACGATTACCCAGGGTGGTGCGGCTACGCCGCTTACCCTGGGCTACGATGTGCAACCACTTTGGGGTATTCACCTTATGGCAAGTCTTCTGGTTAGGCCAAACCTGAAACTACTGTCACTCGAAAAACCATTATTAATCGCCTTGGCGTGCCTATTTTCAGTCATCAATGTTGCTACGCTACAGGCTGCTGATACTGGCCAACCACAGGTACTACAAGGAAATAGCCATCGGCTCACTTACTTGGGCAAAGAAAAAATCCCCGCCTTTGAAATCGATGGATTGCCTGCCCGCGTTCACACGCAGGGAATTTTCGTAACAAAAAAATCTCTCTATGTAACCGGTCGTCTGGAACGCACACCCAAACGGGCGTTCTTCTTTCGCTTCGATCGTGACGACCTTTCGCAGGTTGAGTTTCTGGATATCACACCTAGCCCAAGTAAGAAGCAAAACATCAAAGCGGGCCAAGACCACCCTGGCGGCTTCGATTACGATGGCAAATCGTTTTGGATCCCTGTCGCCGTCAGTCGCCCACACAGTTCCACCACAATCATTCGAATACGCACTCCAATCGATGCTCCGCTGTCCGATGCCGTTTCGGAACTCGCGTTTGTCGTCGACGATCATATTGGCGCTTTGGCAGTCGATCAAAAAAATGGCCTCGTTTTCGGTGCAAATTGGAACACCAAAGTCATCTGGCTATGGAATACTGACGGCACAATTCAAAAACAAACGCCTCGCGAAAAACTTTTCCACGGCCACCCCAATTGGGCTTTAGCCGTCCAAGATTGGAAATACCTAGCCAATGGCACGATTTTAGCAAGCGGCTACGACAAAGATCCTCATCGAGACAAGGCACAGTCGCGGGCAGTGCTCGAATGGTTAGATATTCGAGAGCACAAACTACTCGACCGCATCCGAATTCTCGGCCCAGACCATGGCAGCGATTCGCTCACACGCGAAGGAATGGCCCTCTTCAACAACGAGCTGTTCCTGCTCCCAGGCGACCTGGGCAACAACGCTATTCTCTACCGATACCGCTTGGAAACAATTGCCGAATAGAGGGGGCTAAGTATATTGCTCTCGTGATGCACGCCAAGGAACCTTTTCGGCCAGGATGGCCGGGCTATAGGGGGACTTGCCCTACTACGAACTTTGGTTGGCGTTGTTTTGGGCGGAGCGTAGTTTGGCTTTTAGGTCGGAAACTGGTCGAGAATCGAGGAAGCGGCCCAGCAGCTTTCTTGTGTTTGCGAACATTTTTTCGATGCGGGCTTGGATGCGTGGTTCGTCGGAATGGTTTCGACGGTTGTTCTGGGCCGAAGAGATTAGCTGAGCAAACTGTGCGCGGCCGGGTAGCTCGTCGAGCTTACCGAGTAGTTTTCTTGCTTCGTCAAAACTTGATTCTTCGATCTGGCCTTGGGTACGCGAAATCAGGATGTTTCGCCGTGCGACCAAGTCGATGAGTTGTTCTCGGAGCGAGGTTAGTGTTGCCTGGGCGTTTAGGCGGGCGGTATCGTCAGCGATTGGTATCTCAAGGTTTTTCTTGGCTCCTGGTACTACCGGCACCTTGGCGAGTAGTTCGTTGCCGCTACGAAGAAACAGAGTGGTGATATTTGCCTTGCCGGGCAGTACTTCGACCGAACCGCGATTGTCGGTTAAGCCAATCAATTGGCTTTTTTCAGCATCGGGTTCGCGGCGAAACACTTCGTAGCCCATCAAGCTTTGTTGCTTATTATGCCGCGCGTAAAATCTTACACGCGTTGTCGCGGGCGGCTGTCGGACAGCTATCGCTAAATATTCGACTCGACCGCGGCGGCGAACGCCGAACGGATGCTTTGTGGCTGAGTGGACTCGCCATCGGTTGCTTTTGCTTTCGTCTTGGCGGCCTTCGTATTCAAGGTACGTCCACGGGATGATATTAATTCCGCCGGGCCTTACTTCGCCTGTGCGTGTCATGCGAATTCTTAGTGGCTGATAGACATCGCCGGAGCGAACGAATAGGGATTGATTCGCTTGTTGAGGTAAATCGACGCCTTTGAAGTGCAGTGTAACATGGAGCGGGTCGTCCTCGGTACGCCGAACCTTGGCCAGTGGTGCGAAGGTTTTGCATAGTAATTGAAAACAATGCTCGCCAAGTAATCGCCTTTGTTGAACATTGCGGGAAAGCATGGGGCCTAGCATCTGAGTTGCATGATCTAATTCTCGACATTTTAGCGCATAGCCTTCAGGAGTCGATGCGATTACCAGATACATGTGTTTGTCGAAAACAGGGGACGATTCCTCGGTGAGCTTTGCTTTTGTAAGCTCAGCAAGGTGCGTTAATAGCTGATGTCGAAACGGTCCCTTGGGCTGAGAGATTTCTACCGTCCACGACGGATACAATGTTGCGTCGATTCGTTGTTCGAGATAGGTGGCCAGATTGGCAGCTAGGTTTGACTGGGCTTCGGCGGGCACCTCAGCCGCTAAATGGAGTTGGATGCGGTAGGCAGATCGTCCCCAATCCGCTTGCCTGGCATCTAAGGCAATGTTTGTGCCTAAGCAAAATGCAATCAGAAGCAAGACGCGAAGTCGGTGCATCGTTAGAAAACGGGCAACTTGAATCATAGTTTATTGCTCCGCTCCAAGGTTTGTGATTCTCCATTTAGCAACATCCTGATAGAGCGAAATCGGAGCTTTGCCGATCCCTTGGAGCGACTTGCGATAGGCGAACGAATTGATCGTTTGCCACAGTGGAACGACAGGGAGATCGTAAAAGGCTACGTCGTGTAAATCGCGCAGACGAGTACGAGATTCCTGCCAGTTTCTTGCTTGATCGACTGCATGTAGGGCAAGGCTCATGCTAGGGCTGCAATTGCCGGCGATGCCTTGCGTTCCTAACAGTTGCTGCATATCGATGAGTGGTTCCCAAATCGCTAATTCGGCATAACGCAAATCATAATCGACAATCGCTTCGGTAAGATACGGCGAGATTTGCTGCAACTTGATCGGAATTCCCACGGCTTCTAGTTGTCGTTTGATGGCCTGGCAAGTTGCTTGGGCGACAAAATTGGGCGGATGGATGAGGATGAGGGGTTCGACTTTGGTGTCATCTGTTTGTGAATTGTCGGCGGGCGGCAAGGTAGTTTCGGGATCGGCAGTTTCTGGAGTGTTTCTCTTGAGGTGTTGCTTTAGCGACTCGCGAGCTACGGTTGCAAGCACGGCTGCGAGTCGCGGTTCGTAAGTGCGGGGTACGATTTCTGGCTTGTAGCCGTAGCCTAATGGATCGGCGATGGAAGAACCGGCGGGTAATGGCCCACTAAGTACGCGAAACCCTGGTTGCGTTTTTCCGCCAAGAATAATCTCGTTGACGATTTTTTGGCGATCGATTCCGTAGCACAGGGCACGGCGAAATTCACGACGTCGTAATAGTGGCTTGGACTGGTTTGGCAAAAGGACGTGTACCGTTGGAAGTCGGTAGTTCGAAACGGTAATGTGCTTGACATTGCGAAGCCGATCGATCTGCCACGGAGCAATCCGATCGAGTAGGTCGATGTCTCCATGCAACAATGCCGTAAGGGCAAATTCTTCGCTTGTGAAAATTTGTTCTACGATGGAAGGCCGGTTATTGCCCTCGGCAGAAGCGTAACGAGGAGTAAACCGCAAGAGGTCTTTGTCGGCCTTGTTGGGTACTGGCTTATACGCTTCTACAGACGTTGAGTAATTTAGAAGACTCTGTACCGGTATTGGGAACAATGCTTCGGGGCGTACGTGCGGATGTTTCCATTGAAGGTGAATACGCTGGCCATCTTGGATTGCGACGCTTTTGAGCAGCCCAGAGAGAATCGGTTGATAGTTGGGACTCGACGATTTCGTGGCATTGAGGATTTGCAGCGTCAAAACCTCGGGGAGTATGCCCGCCTTCACCGCGTTTGCTTGAAGCTGAATATCGAACTCTAGCCCGGTGTCGTCGGAGGAGAATGTGGCCCACTTCGAGGAATAAATACCACCCTCGGGGCCAAAGTCGATCATTTCGATAAGCTTAGGATTTGTGAGTCGGGATACTCGTAGTGCCGCCATGTCGGCTAGTGTCGTGTTTGACAAAGCCAAACCATGCTGCGTAACGCCAACAGTTACTTGAGGAGAGCGGCGGTTGATTTCGGCAAACATCTCTGCAACGCGAGGTGCCGTTGGGAGAATCGCGGTGGCACGGCGCAGTGCCTGGCGGGCTTCTTGATACTCGGCCTTATCGAGGTGGTGTTGTGCTGCCAGGAGTTGTCGTTTGGCACCTCCCTCAAATTTCTTTCGCCAGACAGCAACCGACTTTAGATGGAGTTCTGGAAAAGTGGCGTCTGCCGCGTCGAGCACACTTAATGCAGTGGTAAAGTTGCGGTCGTCCAAGTGTGATTTCACGGTTCGGTTGATTACCGTGTCGACTGCTGCGGCTAGGCCTTTGTGTTGGGGATTGAAGTCGTAGAGTGCCGATAAAATGGAGATGGAATCGTCGTAACGTTTTTCTGAAAAGGAGTGGAATGCATCTCGCTTCAGGTATTTTTCTATCGTCGTGGAGAGGCCTCGCAGATTGGGGTAATTTTTATTGAGAAACTTAATGTAGGCGTAAGCCTCGGCAAACGCATTTGCTTCGGTCAGTTGCCGTGCCTTGCCTAATATCAGTTGTTCGTAGAGTTCGATTTTTGCGATTGAAGTCCAGGGCAGAGAGTATCGGACGGAAGGATCGACAAGCCGTCGCAACTCCAACTCGCCCTCGGTTGGTAGCGGTGTAGGCACTTTTCGGTTAGGCAAATCGAGCAGCACGGTGTCGAGGATTTCGCCGCCTGCGGTCGGTTTCAAGGTAATGCGGTCGAATGGCGGTAGGTCGATCAGACGTGTTGCTTCGTCTTGCGCAATTGTCGCGGTCGCGTTGCAATAAAACAGCGTCAGCAGGACGATTTGCCAATGCACTTGTCTAAATAGACGCAGTGGGAATTGAGTTGGCATAGGCGAGGGGGTATCCAACTCTAGGGGCGATCGACGACTAACAATGTGCCATTGGGCGACGATACGATGAATCGATTTCCCAAGACGACGGGTCCGGCTGCGACAGGATGTTCTAGCGGAGCATGCGATTTTTCGGCGCCATCTGCCGAAGCTATGCGCGAAAGCCCACCCGATTGCCAAGCAACAAATAGCGAAGCTTCGCCGACGACTGGCACGCCAGTTGGCTGGCCATGCGAGAGAGGTTGTCGCCAGGCTACTTCTGCTTGCTTGTCTAGGCAGATCAGCTCGTTGGTATCTGTTGAGCAGAGCACTTGCTCGCCGACGGCAAACGGTCCCCATGTGATTTGGGCATTGATCTCGATTGGGCCTAAGTGGGTAAGGTCGGGTAATTGAAATCTTGCGACTTCGCCATTGTCGGTCCCGGCACAAACTAGTTCGCCTACCACTGCGAGGCGGGTATTTAGCGGCGAGGGGCCAACTGAGGCTTGGGCTTCTGCCGTGAGATGTGGCTGGGGAGTGGCGGCCTGTGCAAGTAAGTAAATTTTTTCTTTACCGTCGCTGATGACAAGTCGCGAGCCGTCTCCTTCTCCAAAAATGGTTGGCGTCAACCAGCGGTATTTTACTCCCGGCACTAGGGGCGGCTGAAATGGTGTGCCGATTTGCTTTCCTTGATCGCTTGCATAAAGAAAAACCTGCCCCGTGCTGGTGGGCACAACAAAATGATTACCCCAAGCTACAGGTGAAGTGCTGAGCGGGCTCGCGAGCTTGATGATTTTTAGTTCGCCATCAGAATTCTTTGGCTGGTAATGCAAAATCGTTTTGCTATCCGGGGTTCCGGCTACTAGTCGGCCTTGGCCCAGGTCGACACTGATGGTTAGCGGCTGGAGGTTTTGTTTGCTTGCCGGTAGATGGGTGGCTTGGTTTTGCACACGGCGTCGTAACGCTTCGCGGTCGAATTGGTAGGCGGCTCCTAAGCTGGTGATGGTGGTAACCTTCAGACCTTTGGGGTCGACGGCCGGTGTGCCGGCGAGTGGCATCGCGAGGTGCGTTTCCCAAGAGGCCTTGCCCGATTTGATATCCATGGCCGCCACAATGGCTCCTGCGCTATGGGCAGGGCGGCGAACGTGTATCAAACTACTGCCAACGATTTGCAATGGATGATCGAACGTGTCGCCTTGGTAACTGTTGTCGATATTCTGCATCGGAAGGCGATTGCCTGTGGGAAGAACGGCCATTTTGTTCAGCTGCGAACCTGCGCTCCAGATATGGCCTTCGTGAAACAAGCCGAACCTTGCTAGCAGCGAATCGCCGTCCGCGTCACGTGAAGCAAGCGGCGTGAGAGCGCTTTCGCCGCTGTCGGCACTGATTTCGCTGACGGTGATCTGGCCAGAGCTAGTTAGCACTACCAGCCGACGACCTGCGGACAGCATGCGTGTGTTTACCAGCCCCACTAATCGCTGGGACGTTGCACTCTCGCCGAGCACACCATTTTCGTCCTTGTTGAGTACATAGAGTCGGCTTGTTTCAATTCCTGTGTTGACTGCGACAACTACTTTGTTGAGAACCGTAACGAGTGGCACTGAAATGCTTCCCTTAGCATGCCCCAGGTAGTGAACGCCAAGGCAAGAAAAGTCTTCGGCTGATAAGGTGAATAAGCTGGAGTGCTCGCCCGCTACGTAGATTTGTTTGCTGTCTGTGCTCACCGTGGCAGGCAGAAGTATGGGCTGGCCGAACTGGACGTAGCCAGCCCGATTGCCATCGTTAAGATTAAGGCTGTGTAGCTTGCCCGAGCTTTCGGCGACGAGAATACGTTGATCGTCGATCGTTGGTTGGGCAATTGGACTTTCGAACGCTTGGCGCCAGACGAGCTTGCCGGTCTCCCCGTTGATTCTTAGTAGCTCTTGGTGATTGGCGTTTACGATTAGAAGGTCGCCATTGGCAAGCGACAAGGGAGGCAATGAGGGGGCCGTGCCTACGTGCTTGACCCATAGCAAAGTGCCATCCTCGGCCTTTAAGCCATAGATGGCGCTGCCGATTCGGATGGCTACGTTTCCGTGGGTGTTCGCAGCGGGTTTGCCACTACGGTCGGCCAGGGCTAAGGCGGCAACGACTTTGCTTGGTCGAGGAGAGGTTTCGGCAGCTTTGGCTTCTGCGATGTATTTGATTACCAATTGCTCTGCCGAAGAGATCTCGCGTAGTTTGTTGGCTAGCTCCTCGCTTTTTAATAGTTCAGGAGCATCGTGGAGTAGTGCCCGGTGAATTAGGTAGGCCCGAGCCGTCTCGCGATTATCAATGGCCTGCTGGATGTTTGCTAAGGCTTCTTGGAGTAAAAGCTTATGTTCTTGCGAACGTCGTACTAGATCGAGAGTTTGTTCGATTTCGGCAAGGACAACTTCGTTGCGATATTCCTCGGGGATATATTTTGTGTTCGCACAAAGAGACAAAGCGGATTCGGTCAGGCCAATAAGGCGTTTGACTTCTTCTGGTGATTGCGACTTTTCAGCCTGCTTGGCTAAGCCTCGGGCAATGTCGGGGAGTAGCGATGCTAGATCGTCTTGCGCATCTCGGAAGGCCGGTTCGTCTTTCAGATTGTCTAACACTTCATGTGCAATACTCAAGGCTTGGGGGAATTGAGAGCTTCCTTGCGTTGCACTCCAAAGGCGAGCCATCCCAAGCTGCATTTTTGCGGTGCTATATTGAGGGTGCCTTGGGAACTTTTCGACGAATCGCTCGTACTGCTTGATTGCCTGGGTATAAGAACCGCCATCAAAGAAATCTCCGGCATCGGCAAGAATCGTGTCGGCATTCTCACGGTTTAACAGGTAATAAACGACAACGCCAGCCAGGAGGAGTAAAAGGAGCCCGGCGCCGCCGACTAGCAATAGGGGCGAATCCCATTCGTTTTTCTTTTTGGATTTTTTCTTTTTCTTCTTCGGTTTGTGTTTTTCCTTAGTAACATCGGCAACGGTGAATGTTTCGGGGGGCGTAGAGCGAAGAGACGTTGGGGGCAATGGCGGCGAGTCTGCTTCGATAACGAAGTTGTCTTTTTCTTCTTGCAACGCCTCTGAGCCCAGCGAAGGTTCGCGAAAGTCATCGATCACACTCTCGTTATCGATCGAATCAACCGGTGATAAGGTGGGGATGTTGTCGAGGGGCATCGGTGCTGAGCTAGATCCTGAATGAGAATCACCCTCGGTTGTTGGAGGGGGAGCCCACTGTAGTCCGAGAATACTTGATTCAGCATTGCTGGTGACGGTAAGGGTTGTGTTTAGTAACTGCTTTGCGAGCGGCCGAGAAATGAGCTCCTTTTTAACGAGAAATTTGAGCACCGATTTGGCCGTGATGCGACGATCGCCTTGTTGCACCTTTGCACGAAGACTTTCCAGTATAGATTCTGGAACAAGTCCGCGTTGCTGCAATATATCGAGGAATTCTTCGGTGTTCATCGCGTTCTGCAATTGGAAGTAATTGGCATGGCTAAGTCGTTCGTACTAATAACGTTTAATTTCTTTGCTTGGAACAAATGTTTTTTGACAGGATTTACAGGATCGGTCGGATAGTGGTTCAGATGGATAAATCCCGTCTATCTTGTAAATCCTGTCAAAAATTGGTTGTCTGATGTGGCCGGAGGCTGTCTTGGGATAATGTGCTATGGATTACAAATCAAAATCACCGTCTTCGTAGCTCATGAGACGAATTTCTTGCATGCCGACTCCTGAACCGGCGTCGAGCGCAGCCACGACAAACTCGTGTCGTGAATCGCCATTGGCTTGCACCAAAAGTTTTGCCGGGCCGTTGTTTTCGCGGGCTTCGCGGAGTTTGACCAGTAAGTCTTGTTTGCTGAACGATTGCTGCTCGGCTTCCCAAAGTGGGGCACCAACCCAATAGACGTTGTCTGCGTCGATGCGGATGACGATGGAGTCTTGCTCTAAATCTTCGACGGAATGAGAGGCAGATACGTCGTCGTCCACAGGTGGGACTTCGATAGATTTCTGCAAAGCAAACGCGGCGGTAATCATGAAGAAAATGAGCAAAAGAAACGTCACGTCGACCATGGGAGTCAGGTCTAGCTCGTCGTCGTTACTCTTTTTTTCCGCTCGCAAGGAAACGGCATCGAGGTTGTTCAAGTTGTCGTTGTAATCGCTCATGGCTTCTGTTTTTATGGTTAGGACAGTATTTTTGGAAAGTTGCGCTAGTCTTCTTCCAGTACGGCTAGGTGTATTTTGGTTCCTTCTACTTGGGAGACGGCTTTAATCACGCGGGCTACGTCGCGGTGTGCTACGTTGCGGTCTGCTTTGATTAAGACGTTTTCCTTTCCTTCCTCGCGACGACCTCGGTCGACAGCTGCTTGGAGGGCTAGGCGTTGTTCGTCGGGGTCGTCAGGCAGTCGCTCGGATTCGATTTTTCCGTCGGCCAAATAGACAGGGGCTGAATTGATTCCTTCGTCGCTGATGGTAACGATGACGGAATCTTGTTCGCCCACGCCCTTGCCGTGACGTGCCGGGGGAAGGTCGACCGAGCCCTGTTGGTCGGGGGTCGAGCAGACGAGAAAGAAGATCAATAGTAGGAACGTGATGTCGATCATGGGGGTGATGTCCATATCGCCATCGTCGCGCGGTTTTCGCTTACGCAAAACCGGCGATTCTTCGAAATCTTCAGTTATCCAACTGGATGACGAACTCATGTGTTACTTAAAATTATCGAGCAGGCGTCCTAGCCCGGTGCTGATAAGGTCTTCCATTTTGCTGAGGCGAATATTGATGCTGGCGGTACACAAAACTAAGGGGATTGCGATTGCTAAGCCGCAGGCGGTTGTGATTAAGGCGAATTGGATATCTTCGGCCATTTTAATGGTGTCGACTTTTTCGCTGCTGCTGAGATTGGCAAAGGCCCCCATCATGCCGATCACCGTGCCTAGGAGTCCAATCATGGGCGCGCTTTTAACGACCGTAGCTACCCAACTTTGTCGGTGTTCGATATCCGACATGACATCGCGTTGATAGCGTTCTGCAACTTGGCTGCGAAGTTTGCTATAGCCCAACTCGCGATTGTTGACTGCGAAGAGAGCCAACTGGGGCATAGCCCGGCGATCGCCATCGCAAAGTTCGGTCGCAGCGACAAAATCTTTGCTGTCGAGGGCCTTCCCTAGCTCGCCGAGGAACTCGTCTTGTTCGTACTCGTTGGCAAATCGGGTTTGTGCCACGCGGCGCCAAACCATAATCACACAAAAGGCACCCCAAAGTGCAAGAAGGGCCAGCAAGGTATAAATGGCATATCCGAGCGAGGTATAAAGAACTTCCATAGTGGCTACACATTGGGTTAGGGGGCGTTAGCAAAGTGTTAAAAATATTTTTGCTCAAGAACTTCAAAACTAAAACCTTTGCGTCCGCGAACTACGGTGAACACGGTCTCGCGAATGGAATTGACACTGTGATCTTTGGCGTATTTTTTTTCAAGATCCCAGAGGATGCTTTCTACTTCAAATGGATAGAACATCAATACGATCGGTCCCTGTTGAGCGATATTGGCTTTGCGGGCCAATTCCATCGTTAGTCGGGGCATCGGGCCATCGACGGCGGAAGTGCGGCCACGTTTTTCTTCGAGGGGCAGAGCGGTTCGCGTTTTTGGGACTTTGCTGCTGACATCTAGAGCATAATGAACAAGATTGTCACGTCCTAGCACGCCGATTTCAATTTTATAGTAATCGAGCCAACGAGCGAATTCTTCGGCACTTTTCGGTTCGAATCGAAATTTCCAACGTTCCCAACGGGGGACACGCTCGACAACGCCATCGCCCCCAGGCCCGGCCATGCGAGCATCGCCCTTCCCCTGGCCTTTGCCAACTTCCTCGGCACCTTCAAATGCTTCGTCAGAAAGTACCGCTTGCTGAATCGACGAAGCGTTGGCGAGTGCTTCGAGTGTGTTTTGGAGTAGAGGTTCAGTTAGGTCGGGAGCATCTTCTTGGCCGGGCGGGTCTGGTTCGGTCGCAAATCCTTGGTTTGCCGAGGACGAACTTGCTTCGACCGGTACGACCGGGATCGACTCGATAGTCGGAAATGTGCGGTTGGCAAAGAATACAATCACTAGCCCAAGAACCGTTGCGCCAACCAACAACAACAGAGCCAGTAGCATGGTAGCTGTACGATCGTAGGAATTGACCGACAGTTGGTACTTGCGAGTACCACTGTTTGGATGCGATCTGGTTGACGAAGCGGGTGTTTTCATGATAACGCAATAAGCGTCTGATGAGGGTGACTACGGAAGAGGTGGTGCATTGGGCCGAAGACGACGATACCATCTCTTCCACTTGTCGATAGCATCGTATCGTTCGGAATCTGAGAAATTGTCGGAAAGCCCAAACCCTCCAAATCGCCGGCTGATGAATCGCAGGCCATCACGGGCTTCTCGGACGACTCGCTTGTCGGGGTCTGTCATCGCATAGAGCAAGATAGGGACATGGTCTAAATTTCGTTGTTGGGCTAATACGCGGACGGATAGTATTCTCGCCTCAGGCACTCCACTTTTGACGATTTGTTGTAGCCTTCGCGAATCTTCGGGGCCGGCATGGTCGAGACGCAAAGCGTTGGGGTTGCTGAGCAATTGTTCAAGATCTTCGGAAGACGAGTCGTTGAGCATTCCCAATAGGTTACTAATCTGGGTAGTTTTTGGCTTAGCGACAAGTCGGCCGCGGTCGATTTTCATGCGAGACAGATCGGCCTGAAGCCCTCGCCCTCCAACTAGTGTTCCCTCGCCAAGACTCGCCCGGATACTCTTTTGAGTCGAACGCATGAGAAACAACACGGCAAATGCCGTCTCGCATGCCGCTCCGGTGTCCTCTTTTTTCCGTCCCCATCCCCCATGATCGTGTTGTTTGTTTTTCAGATATTCATATCCTCGTTGATACCACTCAGGTTCTGATGGGATGTTGCTTGATAGCAGCTCTTCGAAGCTTTTGTAGCGTTCGATTGAGTACAGAACGTAACAAGGATGGCTGCCCCCGATTTCTTTGGAAATGTCGTTGAACCATGCTTGCCCATCCTTGATGGCTGTTGCTAGTCGTTTGCGATCAACGCCATTGCCAGACAATCGTTTTCCTCTTTTTTTGGCAGTGCTCTCCGCTAGCCGCAAAGCGGAAGGAGCCGTTGTTTTTTCCTCCTCGGCAGCGGCCCCAATATCCATATCGGAAAGCCCAAGCACATTTGCAAGGATCATTGTACTCCCTAGCCCAGCCGCTGCCATGCTCAACGTGGTTTGGTTTTGTTTGATACGTGATGTGTTGCCCGGGTCGTGCCCTTGATAGCCCCAGCCCCCCTCAGGGGCTTGCGTGCGAAGAAGCCAATTGAGGCAGTTTTCAACCGAGTCGACTTTGGGGGTCATACCACTCTGCAAAAGTTCCCAATAGCTCAGTACGGCATACTGCGTTTGCGAAGTATCCCCGGTTCTGGTGGAAGGGTATCCCCATCCGCCATGCGGTTTTTGCTTTTTTGACATGGCATCCGCAAATTGTGTTATCAACGAGCGATGCTTGGCGTCCTTAATCTCGGCCAAGAAGATAATTGCCAAGCCGATGCTGTAATTATTGAGACTCGAAATCTGTTGGTTGTTGACCGCTTGGCATGCCTCGATCGCTTCACGTATTCGTGGATGGCTCAGAGAAGCCCCGTTCTTGTGAAAAGCTAATGCGATTAAGCATTTACCGCCAAGTCGGCTATCGGTTTTTTTTTCGAGGTAGGAAAGTCCCTGGTCAATAAGACTTCGGACTTCGGGGCTTTCTGGAGTGACCGCGTATACTTCGAGGGGGTAGGTACTAATCGCGCATGCAGCGAGGGCGCATAGCACGCGACCGATTGCTTGGCAAAATAAGCAATGCAGCAGCCGCACCAAGCCAAACAGCCAGGATCTCGGCGCGCATCGATGAATGCTGGCCATAGTCGACTCACCGTTGTAGATTTCTGTTCCAAAGACGGGGGACATTTCGTAGCCGCGAGATTTCCCACCTGCCTCGGGGTGGACTTATCTGACAGATGGGTTCAAGGCGAACCGGCGTCAGAGAAACTCTCGGGCAAGCAACTTGGCACCCGACAAGTATGGTAGCCAAGCCGATAGCTAAGTGTCAAGTTTTGGAGAGGTTTGGTCAGGAGGATTCAAAGTCATGCTACCCGCAGGCGGAAGCCGTGGTCGGGCCTGAAAAAACCGCAGCTTCCGCCTGCGGCTATAACGGAACCTACGACTTTGTGATGTCGACCTACCTGATTGACAGGAACAACGAGGGAACCTACCATTGCGGGCTTCACACGAGCCGCTTGGTTTGTGGCACAGAAGACTGGTCAGGTAGCTCAGTTGGTAGAGCACGGCCCTGAAAAGGCCGGTGTCGGCGGTTCGAGCCCGCCCCTGACCACTTTTCTTCTTTCACCCGGTTCTTGGGTTTCTTGCAGCGCACAAAAAAAGCCGCCCCTTGGCATACTGCGTCTGTCAGGAAGTTCTCTTCCCGATTTACACAATTTGCGCGGGGCGGCTGAAACTGCCAAAAGCAGTAGTTCGCCTAGCATGAGCAGATGTTGTCCGCGCGACGAGATTGTCGCCGAACGCTCAACAACGGTGCTGCTTATACCATGTCTTTTAGCTTCTTCAGTGGGCGGACCTTTACGACATTACGAGCAGGCTTGGCCTTGAACATCGTTGTCTCGCCGGTAAAGGGGTTTACGCCTTCACGCTCTGGAGTCGCAGGCTTGTTCTGCACGACGATCTTGCACAGACCGGGCAAAGTGAAGGTTTGAGGACCCTTCTTGCTCAAGGCCTTGGCGATCTCATCGTTCAGGGCGTCGAACACGGCGCCGACGTCCTTCTTAGGCAAGCCAGTGGCTTCTGAGATGTTGTTGTAAATTTCTGTCTTCGTAGGTGGTTTTTGTGCTGCGGCTTTTGCCATTTTGGAAAACCCTCCTTAGTGCTTACGGGTGGTCACAAGGGCTAGAAACTCAATTACCTAGAAATCTAGCACCCAATCAATGCGATGTGCTGACTTTTAAGACGGTTGGCACTAAATTACAAGCCGTTTTTGCGGAAAACACGGGAAAAACAGGGTTTTTCCGCCTGGGGAGCCTCTCAGATCGTGTTTTACGTGTTTTAGGCAGTATACGGAAGACGAAAGAATCGCTTGTGTACCCCCCATAAGAGTGCCTCTCTCGGCAAGCTTCGCTGGATTGATCTATTTTGACATCGGTTGTAAACTTAGTAGAGCAAATGTGTTACGCCACATGTCGAGCTTATCACTCGGTGCAGGGAAGCTGTTGGAGAACATTGTTCGGCCTAGGAGTGGCCAGAACAGGGTGGTTGTGTGCTGCACCAGGCCTCTTTTCTGAGGCGAGATCGGTCGACTCGGCAGCAGAGCAAGCCACGAACAAAGTGCTGGCAATAGGAGGGGTAAGGATGGTCCGTCGAATGTCAGTAACTAAGATTTTCTGTATCGCGACGCTCCTGCTTTGCGTCACGTTTGTCGCTATCTTTTCAAGTAGGGGGCAAGCACAGCCGCGGCAGAGAATTTTAGGCAACCAACCCGAAGAGCAAGGGAATCTTGACGGGGTGATCCTTCCCTTCGACCGAAATCTGTCGAGGGGGATGCAACACGCTCGCAAGCGCATCGCCGAAGGGGAATACACGCAAGCAATTCGTTTTCTCGACGAGGTGCTTCGAGAGGAACAAGACTCGTTCTTAGAAATTGGCGAGACGGGCGAACATGCTGGTTTGAAAGCAATGGCTCGCCGTGTGATACGCGATCTTCCGAGGGAAGGTCGGCAAGCTTACGAAATAACGTTTGCCCCTGTTGCTCGAAGAGAACTGCAAGTAGCCGTTGCGACTGGCGACCTCGAAGAGATCCAAAGGATAGCAGGGCAGTATTTCTATACTCCGGCTGGCTATGAAGCGGCTTTTTTGCTTGCTCAGTTTGAATCGGATCGAGGACAGCATCTTGCGGCAGCTTTGCTCTATCAGCAGCTACTAGAGACCCCAGAAGCCGCAGCGCGTTTCGAGCCACAACTCTCGGTCTTGGCAGCCATAAGCTCTCTTGCAGCCGGCAATCAGTCGCAAGCGCTGTCGATCATCGAGGATTTGCGAGCCAAGCCATTCCGCGAGGTTTCGATTGCCGGCGAAGAGTACGAACTTAGTGCTCTCGGGCGAGAGCCTCTTGGTTGGCTCCGAGAAATTGTAGGTGAGCCACGCATCTCTGACGTAGCGCACGAAGATCAATGGTTGACTTACCGAGGCAACGCCGCTCGCAACGGTCAGGTTGAAGGTGGCTTGCCTCACATGCGTTTGCACTGGAGGTCTCGGCTGCTTTCGCATCCTAAGTTAGAAGAACTTTACGACGAGATCTCAACGAACCTAAAACAGTATTCTGGGGCGATGCCGGTTGCCACCGTACCGCTTGCCGTTGGCGACTACATCATTACTCGCTCGCCCCACAGTTTGGTTGCTGTCGATTTTCGGACCGGGAAACTAGTTTGGCAGGCCGAACCGCAACGAGTTCCTGAGTTCGACCGGCTGATTGAAGTTGCTGACGCTGGTTCTGGAGAGGCCAATGCAAATCCCTCTCGGGCCTTTTCTCGACGAATCTGGAACGATTTTCTCTACAGCAGCATCAGTAGCGATGGGCAGCGTGTGTATGTGTTGCGCGACCTTTCTTCTGCAAACTTTAGCGAGCAGAATTTGCTGATGATGCCAATTATCAATGGTAGGCGACGGCAAAACATTCGCCCTGCTACGAATCGGCTCTGTGCGTTTGAACTTGCCACCCAAGGGAAACTCGTTTGGGAGATTGACGGCGCGGCGAGCCAAGGCCCGTTCAAGGATGTGTTTTTCTTAGGTGCTCCTTTGGCCGTTGGTCAATCGTTGTATTGCTTGGCTGAAACAAAAGATGGCGAGATTTTCTTAGCCGTCTTGGATCGCGAAACGGGGGAGTTGCAATGGCGGCAACAATTGGCTGAACTTGAATCCGCAATACTCGGCGGGGCCACGCGAAGGCTACAGGCCTCTGTCCCCTCCTACGATGCGGGGATCCTTGTGTGTCCCACCGGCGCAGGAGCAGTGATTGGAATTGATCTCGCCCGGAATGCTTTGGCTTGGGCCTATCGATATCAAACGAACCTAGACCCGATACGAGCCTTTCGCAGGCAAGAGGCGTTGCATGGCATGCAAGAGGGCAAATGGATCGATAGTGCCGTAATCATTGCCGATGGACGAGTGTTGTTAACTCCTCCCGAGTCGGATTTGCTGCATTGCATTGATTTAGAGACGGGGGAATTGTTCTGGAAAAAGAAGCGAGAGCATCGCTTGTTCGTCGCAGGTGTGCATAGCAATCGGGTTGTACTAGTCGGTAAGGGCGGAGTATCGGCCCTCCGCTTGGATACAGGTAGTTGGGCTTGGCAGACGGCAAAGATTCCCTTTTCGCCAGGCGTCGTGCCGACAGGGCGAGGGTTTACCAGCAAGGGTAAGTATTATCTGCCCCTTTCGTCGGCGGAGGTTATCGCCATCGACTTAGAGATAGGCGCAATTGTTGACCGAACAAAAGCTCGCGACGGGCAGTTGCTGGGCAATTTAATTTGCCATCGCGGGGCCGTGATTTCGCAGGATGGTCAGTATCTTGTTCGCTTCGATCAAGTCGATGTTTTGCGTAGCAAGTCGGAGCAGCGGCTTGAGCAAACTCCTGACGACTTTGAAGCATTACGTACGTTGGGCGAAATTGCCTACAACGAGGGCCAGCTACCTCGCGCCATCGACTTGTTGAGTAAAGCGCATCACTCGTCTCCTGAGGACTTGAGGACACGAGAAGTACTTAGCGAGGCATTGGTCGTCGCCTTAGACGAAAATTTTGCCGGTTATCGTGACCGTTTGCCGTTGCTCAACGAATTGCATGAGTCGGTCGAGGGCGGGCTGATTACCTTGCTGCGCCTTCAATCTCATGGGCTCTTAGAAATTGACGACCCTGTTGGCGCATTTGAGGTTTGCGTCCGCCTCTATTCAGCGACCGAAGATCGCGGTGCCCCCCTAGTTATGCAACTAGGGCAAGATCATGTGGTCGAAGTTTCTCGCTGGGTTCGTGCCCAAGTCGCGGCGATCTGGACGAAAGCGGATGAAGGGCAAAGGGAACAGTTAGCTAGCTTGGTTGAGGGTTTAACTAGTCAGATTGCCGAGGACTCGGACGGCTATCAGTTAGAGCGGCTTTGCGAGAGCTTTGGTAGCCTCAACCTGCTTAGCCCCGTGTTAATGCGACTCGCTAAGTCCTACTCCAAAGCGGGGCGTGCCCTGGAAGCACAACAACTGTTTTTGTATTTAGCCAACTCGGCCAGCAGTGACGAAATTCGAGGCGAGGCGGTAGCCCGTTGTTCTCTTGGGTTGCATCAGCTTCGATTCAATCATCTAGCGGGTCCGTTTGACGAACAGTTGCGTACGACCTATGCAAAAGTGTCTTGCCTCGACGATCAGACAGGGCAGCAGTTCTACGAAAATTTGTATCGCGAGGGTCAAATTGGCGGTCTGTCGTGGCCTTATGGCAAGGTGCAGGTATCTACCATTTCGCCGAAAAAAAACAGTAAGACTCGTCTCCGAAACGTTTCTAGCTCAAATATTTACCTAGAACGTAGCGATGAATTGTTAAGCTACTGCAACGTGTTACTTTCTGCGCGCACCAATGAACTCATCGTCCGCGATAGCTACGGGCGAGAGTTCTTCCGCACGACGTTAGGCAGCAATCACCGCATACAGCTACAGGATTCGCGTCATGTTTATGGGGTGTCGCGCGGTGGTCTGCTTGTCGTCTCGTTTGGCGAACAGATTATGGCCTTCGATACTTTAAGCTCAGCGGAATCGGGTGTCGCCAAGCCGCTTTGGCATCACAATGTGGTGAGTAGCATCGATGATTCGAATCGTCAGGTTCGCGGGCAAGTGACAGCGCCCAGTGGGCGCCCAGGTTCGAAGAGTACGATGCGCGCGCAGCGAAATGGAAAATGGATTGGTACCCTCGGGCCATTGTCGCACGATAGCTGCGTGTTTCAAGATCAGGGGCGGCTCGTATGTGTTGATTCAAGAAAAGCAACTGAAAATGAGCGGTGGAGCCGGAGTGATGTGCCGCTTGGCTGCGATCTTTTTGGCGACGAACAGTACGTGATCGCCGTGCCACCTGGCAGTAAGAAAGCCTTGCTTTTTAGTACGATAGATGGCCGTAGTTTAGGTGAGGTAACTTCGCCAAGAAGGAGTGAGCAACTGCTGACAAGAGGTCGTCAGGTAATTCGCTGGCGCAAACGGGCGGATGGCCGTTACGAGTTGTCGGCGTTCGACATTATTGCAGGCGAGACGCTATGGGAGCATGACTTCGACCATACCGCCAAAATAGATGTTGCCGTTGCCCGATTTGTTGCCATTGTCGAGGCCTCAGGCCATTGCACGATTGTTGATGCAGCGGATGGGCAGGCGGTCGTGGATCAGCCGACGTCGCCTATCCTGAAGATCAACGAAGTTCACCTGCTAGCGGGTGCCGATAGTTTTGTGCTGACAGTAGGACAGCAAACGTCACAGAATCCAATACGTCATACCAGGGGGCTTAACCGTTCGGACTATGTGATCATGAACGGCTTGGTCTATGCTTTTGATCGAGAGACTGGCGACCCGAGGTGGGCACGGCCAGCTAAAGTTGTCGAACAAGCGTTTATGCTTGCCCAGCCTGTCGATCTTCCGATCGTTGCTTTTGTTGGCAACACCACTCCGCGCGATGTGCGTGGCGGGCGACCGGGTATTCGCATGTTGGTTTTAGAAAAAGCGTCCGGCCGCCAGCTAGTCTATAACAACGAGCTTCCGGGTTCTAATGGGAATCATTGTGTTGTCCAAGTTTCGGAAAAAGATAGTAATGAGGTTGTTGTCGAAATGGCTCTACGGACTGTCAGCATGCATTTTTCCGACCTCCCCCGGCCTCCGGAGCCACCTGGAATGTCTGAGACCGCTACGGGGGCTAAAAGAGGCGAGAAAGGCTTGCTGGGAATTTGGGAAAAAATCCGTGATGGTGGCTGATGATCCCTGCGCCATTCCTTTGGAGTTGTTGCCTGCCGAAGTTTTCTTTTTGCAAGCAACGCGATATAAATCAAACACACGCTGATACATTGGCCTTAGCCATTTGCGAATACCAATTGTGAAAAAAACATCCTCCAACAATATCTGTTTAATCAGCACCTCGTTTGTTCGGTGGTTGTCTGTTGCTATGGCCTTGGTGGTTGTTAGCACAGGGGGCGGGGTGTCATGGGCTGCGATCGATGCTCAGACGGAAGAAACGGTTTCTCAGGGGTTGGAGTGGTTGGCCTATCAGCAACACAAGGCCGGCCACTGGACTGCGCAGGGCCGTTACCCTACGGCCATGACTTCGCTTGCCGGTTTAGCGCTGTTGTGCGAGGGGTCGACTACCACTCAGGGTCGGTATGCCGAGAATATTCGTCGAGCGGTTGATTTCCTCACTCGCCGTAGTCGGAATAACGGTTTGATCGGCGATCAGGACGACGAGCGTTATACCTACGGCCATGGATTTGCCATGCTTTTTCTTTCTCAAGTGATTGGGGAGGAAGAAGATTTCGACCGCCGGCAAGATTTGACGCATGTGCTTGCCAAGGCGGTCGAGTTCACGGGTCGCGCACAAACGCGGGCTGGTGGCTGGGGCTATGTAAGTGCAAAAGATGGCAATGGCTTTGACGAAGGTTCGACAACCATTACCCAGGTACAAGGGCTGCGTGGATGTCGTAATGCTGGAATTCCGGTGCCCAAAGAAATTATTGACAAAGCGGTCGGCTATATTCACAAATGCACGCACTCAGATGGTGGAGTTCAGTACAGCTCGAAGGGAGGCGGCAGCCGCCCAGCGATTACCGCGGCTGCGATTGCCAGTCTCTACAATGCTGGGGAATATGATGATAATTTTGTCCCCAAGATGATGGAGTATTGCAAACAACAACTAAAACCAAACAACCGCGATAGTTTTGGCCATTGGCATTACGCCCATTTCTACTACTCCCAAGTGAAGTATCGCGAGGGCGGCGAAGAATGGGAGGATTACTCTCGTCAAATCAGTCAGCGACTATTGCGTGAGGCAGAACGAATTCAGATTGGCGATACTACCGTCGCGGTGTGGAAGCAAGGTTATGTAGGACCTGTCTACACCACCTCGCTGAATCTCGTTATTATGCAACTAGAACGGGCCTGTTTGCCTATCTACCAGCGGTGATACCTCAAAATTTCACCACGGAGTCACGGGGGACACAGAGTATTTTGAATTAGAATTAGTAAGAACACTGAATCATACCCTACTTCAAATTGGATGGGACGGTTGTTTTCTCAGTGTCCTCCGTGGCTCTGTGGTTATTTTTTCACTTTGAGTAATACCAAAACAAATACAGACTTTTCGCCCAAACATTACTACAAGGCACAAATTGGATGAGCAACTCTGAGGCAACTGCCGACGCTGAAACCATTGCACGACTCGCGTCGACCGTAGACGGCATTCGCGAGCAACTGCGCCAGGTCATTGTCGGGCAAGATGATGTCATCGATCAGCTTTTAATCAGTCTGTTTAGTCGCGGACACTGCATGCTTGAAGGGGTTCCTGGTTTAGCAAAAACATTGTTGATCAGCACTTTGGCTCGAACGCTGAACCTCACCTTCAGCCGAATTCAGTTTACGCCCGACCTGATGCCTGCCGACATTACCGGCACGGATATCATCGAAGAGAACCGTTCGACAGGGCAGCGAGAAGTACGCTTTTTGGAAGGCCCCTTGTTTTCGCACATTGTGCTTGCCGACGAGATCAATCGAACACCGCCCAAGACGCAAGCGGCTTTGCTCGAAGCGATGCAAGAACGGCAAGTCACGGTCGGTCGTGTACGGCATCAGCTTACCGATCCGTTTTTTGTACTAGCAACGCAGAATCCCATCGAGCAGGAAGGCACTTATCCGCTGCCCGAAGCACAACAAGACCGGTTTATGTTCAAAGTGCTGGTTACCTACCCCAGCTTTGGCGAAGAGTTTGAAATCGCTCGCCGCACGACGTCGCTCGTCACCGACTCGGTCGTGCCGACGGTTGATCCTGAGGAGATTCTCAAGCTGCAAGAGTTGGTCCGCACGGTTCCGGTAAGCGACCACGTGATACGCTACACGCTCTCTCTTGTTCGCCAGACGCGAGTTGGCGAAGAAGGCGTGCCCGAACTTGCCACCGAGCAACTGGCTTGGGGAGCTGGCCCTCGTGCCGTGCAGTTCTTGATTGTTGGGGCCAAAGCCAGGGCTTTGATGCAGGGACGTACGCACGTTACCATCGAAGACATTCAAGCGTTGGCTAAGCCTGTGCTACGGCATCGTATTGTGGTCAATTTTGCAGCGGAGAGCGACGGCATCAGCTCCGACAGCATTATCGATTCTCTTATTCAGACCACGCCGACACAGGAGGATGAGTTAGCAAATGACGCCCGATTCCAAGCGATTTTTGCATCCTGAAGCAATTCGACGCATAGGTCGATTGGAGTTGCGCGCTCGGCATATCGTCGAAGGGCTATTGAACGGTATGCACCGTAGCCCCTATTTCGGGCAGTCAGTCGAGTTTCTTCAGCACCGCCAATATGTTCCTGGCGACGATCTACGGCACGTCGATTGGAAAGTGTGGGCCAAGCAAGATCGGCTTTACGTCAAGCAGTTTGAAGAAGATACGAACATGCGATGCACGTTGCTGGTCGACGTTTCGGCCAGCATGCAGTATGGCAATGGTCCGCTGAACAAATATGAATACGCTGCCACGGTTGCGACCAGTTTGGCTTACTTGCTTCTCAAGCAACACGACTCGGTGAGTTGCATTGCCTTTGACGAAAAAATTCGTGCGAGGACACCCTTACGGAGTCGCCAGAACCAGTTGCAGTCGATCGTCAAAGTGCTGGATGCCAGCGAGCCGCAAAACAAAACAGATGCCGGCGTCATTTTACGAGAAGTGGTAGAAACAAGCCCCCGGCGCGGCATGATGGTTTTAGTTTCCGACTTGCTGGGAAACGTAGAATCAACACTGCGTGGCCTACGTCTGCTAAGGCAGCGTGGGCACGACGTGCTTGTTTTGCACATTATGGACGACGACGAACTGGATTTTCCGTTTGAAGGTCCGACCAAGTTTGAGGGACTTGAGCTGCCAACACAGATGAAATGTAATCCTCGGGCGTTGCGCGAAGGGTACTTGGCCGCGTTAGAAAAATTTCTTTCCGAGCTGCGAAGAGGTTGTGCCCGCGATGCCATCGACTACGCCCTAATCCGGACTAGCGATTCGCTTGATGCGGCGTTGGCAGCATTCTTGTGCCATCGTGTGGCTGATGCCCGTAGGCATTAAAAATAAATCCCCAAACATTTTGCAACTGCGTGGCAGTTTATTATCGGAGGAAATCGCGTGTCGTTCACTTTTCAATCGCTATTGGCGATTGGACTACCGCTGGTTGCTTTGCCGCTGTTGATCCATTTGATCAACCTGCGTAGGCATCGGCGTGTTGAGTGGGCGGCGATGGATTTTTTGCTTGAGAGCCAACGGCGAAATAAGAAATGGATTTTGCTGAAGCAACTGCTGCTTTTGCTGCTTCGTACTGCGGCGGTGGCCCTTGTGGTGCTAATGTTGGCTGGGCCGGTGTTGCAATATCAGTGGGGGCGGCTATTGGGTAGCGGCACGACGCATCATCTGATGCTACTGGACGACAGCTATTCGATGTCTGACCGTCAAGATCAGGCGATGGTGTTCGACGAGGCGAAGCGTGTTGTCGACCTCATTGTCCAGCAATCTTCGGCCAGAGCGGACGATCAAAAGCTCACGCTGCTAAGGTTTTCAGAAGCGCAGCGTTTGTCGGCTGGCGCCGAACTTGAAGTCGGAGGGCGCTCGCTCGATCGCAATCTAGTGGACCAGCTTCAATCGAGTCTTAGCAAAATGAGACCGTCGGAAAGCAATGCAGGGCCACTCGATGCGATTCAAGCAGCTTTGGGGCTACCTGAGCCTGAGGAGGGCGAGTCGCGAATCGTCTACCTAATTTCAGATTTCCGCAGCCGACAGTGGGACGACAGCCAACAGATCCGCCAATCGTTGGGTGAATTACGCGACCAGTCAGCCCAACTGCACCTCGTTCAATGTGTCAAACAGTTACGGCCGAACTTGGCAATTACGCAGCTTGAACCCGAATCTGGAATTCGAGCCGCGGGCGTTGAAACGTGGTTTCAATTGAGTATTGCCAATTACGGTGATGCACCTGCGGTGGCGGTGACCGCCAGTGTTACGCAGGATGGCCACAAGCTCCCAGCGGTTAAGTTCGATGAAATCGCGCCGGGCGAAGAGATTACTCGACGTCTTCGCGTAACATTTACAACAGCCGGCGCACATCAGTTGCAAGCTTCGCTAGATAGCGATGCGGTCGAGACCGACAACGTCCACTATTTCGCCTGCCAAGTGCCGGGCGACTTTCCCGTGCTCTTGATCGATGGCTCTCGGACGGGGGATGACGGGTTTTATTTACGGACTGCCTTGAACCCTGGAGGCTCGAGTAAGCCTGGCTGGAGCCCTCAGGTAGAGCGTCTAAGTTTTCTTCGCCAACACGAGCGACTCAGCGACTTTGCTGCGATCTGTTTGCTTGATGTCTCTCGTCTCGATGAAACCGAGGTAACGGCCTTGGAAGACTATGTGGAGCAAGGCGGTGGGCTTGGAATATTTTTAGGCCCAGGTGTGCAAAAACCGTTTTACAACGAACGACTTTATCGCGATGGCCACGGCTTGCTGCCAGCGCCGCTTGATGTGCCAACTCAAATGCTTAGTGATGGCGACAACGCGACGCCCGATATCACGATTTCTGCCCATCCCATATTTCGCGTTTTCGAGGGTCAGCGAAATAGTTTTCTTTCGGTTGCCAAGGTCAATTTTTATTATGCCATTGAGTCGGGTTGGCAGCTTCCGGAGAGTGGCGAAACACGCGTCTTGGCGAATTTACAGAATAGGGCTCCGTTTGTCATCGAAAAGAAATTCGGCGCCGGGCGAGTTGTCACGCAATATGTCAAACTATCGGCCAAACCAACCGAACTTGGTAGTTGGAGCAACTGGTGTCTGAATCCGGTGTTTCCGGTCTACGCCAACGAGTTGATTGGCTACCTTTCAGCTTCGCGACGCCAATTTGAATCTCGCGCCGTGGGGGAAGACCTCCATCTTGAATTGGCGGAGATCGATTACGAGCCAGAAGTTCGAGTGCGGATGCCGCGCACGCACGAAGGCGAAGAGACCGTCTTGACGCCTCAGGCCGAGGAGGGCAAGTATCTGGTGGATGCCGGTCGCAGCGACGTGAGTGGTGTTTGGCAATTCGATCTTCAACCGCGCGAAGGCGATCTTGAACGACGTCTGATGGCTGTGAATGTTGCTGCGGGAGAAGGCGATCTACACTATTTCGATCGCGAGGGCTTATCGCAGCGACTCAAAGGCATCGATTACGAATTTTCGCTCTCCTCGCAAATGACCGCCGGCAACGATCAGCTCGCCGGTTTTCGACTCAGCGATACGATGCTGTACTTGTTATTGGCAATTCTGTTGGTCGAGCAATGGCTTGCCTACAGTGCCAGCTACCATACGAAAAATTCAAACTAATCGTCTATGATTTCCTTGTGGCCAAAACTTGACGTTTTACTTGCCGTCACGGCACCTGGGGGGGGAAGCGTGCGCGAGTTGGTGACGTATGAGTTGCGCCGGTTGGCACACTTCGACGATCCGCGATTGTTTTGGGGATGTCTGGTCGCCCTACTCGTTGCTGTCGTTGTCTATGTATTGGCCCTATATCGCCGCGAGCAAAGTCCCCTGCCCATGCTGCTCCGTGGGCTGCTGCCAGGTTTACGGCTTGTAGCGCTGGCCGGAGCGGTACTCTTCTTTTTGGGGCTAGAAAAACGTGTCGACCAGCAGATTGTTACCGACTCTGAGGTCTTGCTACTCATCGACACCAGCCAAAGCATGTCGGTCGAAGATGAGCCTGACGGCACGGACAACACGAAAACCACCCGAGGCGAGGCGGTCTCGAAGATGTTGGCTGAATCGTCGATGATCGAGACCTTGCAGCAGAGAAATGATGTTTCGTTGTTGGGTTTCGACCTGCAAGTTAAGCGGCTAAAAACTTGGCCTCGGCGCGGCGAGGAAGAGCAAAAAACTGCGAATGTTGTCGAATTAGACTCTGCGGAGTCGCCAGAACCGTCCGCCGCGCCAATCGACGATTGGCAACAACAGCTACAACCTCGGGGCATCGAGACACGTTTGGGCGATGCGTTGAAAGAAGCTCTTCAGCCAAGTAGCAAGCCGCTGGCCGGAATCATCCTTGTTTCCGATGGCGGACAGAATATTGGTATCGACCCGCTCTCTTTGATCGAAGCCTCGCAGGAGTTTGACGTTCCCATTTTTTCTGTTGGAGTCGGCTCCTCGCAACCACGTCGAAACGTGCGGGTGCTAGAACTCAGTGCGCCTGCACGCCTTTTTCCGAAAGATCATGCGACGGTTCGGGCATTGATTCAGGGCGAAGACTTTGCCGGACGCTCGGTCGATGTCGAGCTGCTGCTGAAGTCGACCGAAGCCGATGGTGCGGTTGCTACTCCCGTGGGGCAACAGCGAGTGACTTTCGACGAGGCTCGGCAGACCATTCCGTTGCAGTTTGAAATCGAACCGGCAGAAATTGGCCGCTTGACGGTCGAACTCCGTATCGCTGTCTCAGCCGACGATCAGTATCCTGACGATAATCGTCGTCAGGTGGAAGTCGAAGTTGTCGAAACAAAAACGCGAGTGCTACTTGTGGCTAGTGGGGCTACTCGCGATTATCGCTTCCTGCGTGATCAACTTCGGCGCGATCGCTACACGACGGTCGACGTCTTGTTGCAGAACGCTTTGCCCGGCATTTCGCAAGGTGCCGACAGTCTGCTGACAGAGTTCCCTCGCACGAAAGAGGAGCTTTATCCTTACGATTGCATTGTGGCTTTCGATCCCAATTGGGCTTTACTCGACGCCCAGCAGGCCGACTTGCTAGAGTCTTGGGTAGCTGAAGAGTCGGGGGGCTTGATCGTTGTCGCAGGACCGATTCACACTTCAAGTTGGGTACAAAATCCTGAGCTTGCAAAAATTCGCGCACTCTACCCGGTGGAATTTCAACGTCGACTAACGCTTCTCGACGATGGGCTCTACGGATCGAAAGTCCCTTGGCCCATCGAATTTTCGCGAGAAGGCGAAGAGTCCGACTTTCTTTGGCTCGCCGATTCGGCTGCCGAAAGTCGTTCGTTGTGGTCGCGGTTTGCGGGGATCTTTGGTTGCTACGCCGTAAAAGGCCCCAAGCCGGGGGCTCGCGTCTTGGGGCGTTATAGCGACCCCGATGCGGGTATTTCGGTAGATCGGCCGGTCTACTTGGCCGAGCATTTTTATGGCGGAGGGCGAGTGTTCTACATGGGGAGTGGCGAACTTTGGCGGCTGAGGAGCGTGGATACTAGTTATTTTGAAATCCTCTACACACGGCTGATACGCCACGTCAGCCAAGGTCGGCTCTTGCGTGGCTCGTCGCGAGGTAGCTTGTTGGTCGAGCGAGATCGCTACACGGTCGGTGACGACGTTGTGGTTCGTGCCCAACTAACTTCCGCCAGCCGCGAGCCGCTTCAAGCCGAACGTGTTACGGCTCGAATTATTAGCCCCCGAGGTGAAGGGCGAAACCTCTTGATGAATGCAGACGGGAATCGCCCCGGGAACTTTGTCGGCCAATTTAACGTCAGACAACAGGGGGCCTATCGAGTTGAACTGGCAGTCCCTGACGCGATCGACGATCAGTTGGTCAAACGTATTCAAGTTTATGTCCCCGATTTAGAATTCGAGCAAACTCGCCGCAACGAACCGCTGTTAGCAGCCATTGCCACGCAGACGGGAGGTTTATACTACACCTCGCTGACGGCAGCAGCCGAAGGCAGTGGTTCGCTACCGCCGGTGGCTCAAAAAATAGAAAGCCGCGCTGAGGAGAAAATCCTGCGTGGTGCCCCCGACCAAGTTTTTGCAGAGCAACTCAATCGAATGTTGCTGGCTATTATCGGTGGGGCACTGTGCCTTGAATGGTTGCTTCGGCGTTTGATGAAACTAGCATAATTTTCAAACGAACGTTTTTTTTGTAGAGAGAATATTTCAACGGTGTCCACTGCTTCGCTACCACTGCCGATGCCCAAACCGGTTAGCCGCAAAGTCTCGCGGCTGCGTTGGCTGGTGCGTGTTTACCTTTTGCTCGAAGGGTTTGCGGCATTGGTGCTGGTGTTTGGCGTTGTGTTTTGGCTTGGGCTAGCCATCGATTGGCTCTTCGAGCCTGCGCCTGCTTGGCGAGTTGCTCAATGGGTGCTTGTGTTGGGGGCTGCTCTTTACGTGCTTGCGAATTATTTACTTGTCCGAATCTTTCGCCCTCTACCCAACACTAGCTTGGCTTTATTGCTCGAGCGAACGTACCCCACGCTGAAAGAAAGTCTGGTCACCACCGTTGAAGCTGCGACGCAAGGCCAGTCGCCGGCAGACGGGCATCAGACTATGCTTCGGCATACTAGCCTGGAAGCTGCTGCAGCCATGCCGCAGGTGCAGCTTTCCCGCATTTTCAATTTTCGGCCGCTGTATTGGAAATTGGTTTCGGCCTCGCTGCTCGTCGCCTCGATCGTCGGTTTTTCCGTTTTCCAAGCGGAGGCTTACGGTTTTTGGCTCCAGCGAATTCGCCTTAGCGAATCCCCCTGGCCCCGGCGTGTCCAGCTAAGCGTTGATGGTTTTCGGCAAATCGATGGGCAACGTGTAGTAAAAGTTGCCCGCGACGACGATTACGAATTGCAAGTAGCGGCCTCGATCGAAGATGGCCATGTTTCGCCTGCAAGTGTCGAGATACGCTATCGTCTGGAAGATGGCCGTCGGGGTCGCGACACCATGACCAAGATCGGCGTGGCGTTGGCCGGTCGAGACGACTCGCAGCGGTTTCGCTACACGTTCAAAAATGTGGTTTCTGATTTACGTTTCGATCTGATCGGCGACGACGACCGTATTTATGACCTCCAGCTGCGAGTTGTTGAGCGTTCTCAAATCGAGCAGATGTCGATTGACTGTGAGTTTCCAACCTACCTGCAACGCCCGCCGCAGACTATTTCGGTCAGTGGTCGGGCTGAAATCCCCGAGGGTACGCATGGCATGTTCCGATTTGCGGCAAACAAACCATTGCAGGAAGTGCGAGTCTACGATCCTTCTCAACAAGAAAACGTGCAGGCAGCGATCGCCGAGGAAAACAGCCAGCAGGTGAATTTTGAGTTCGAGGCGGGCGACGAAGATCGGGTGTTTCTCATTACCATGCACGATGTCGATGGTATTAAAAACCGTGAGCCTTATCGCGTTGTGATTTCGGTTGTGGCTGATGAACCGCCAGATATCTCGGTTCAACTTCGTGGCATCGGATCGGCGGTTACTCCGCAGGCGACGATTCCGTTTGCAGGGCAAGTCACTGATGAGTATGGGTTGGAAGAGATCTGGTTTGAGTATCAACTTGATAAAAACCCGCCTGAGCAACGCACGATTTCTATGCAACTCAGAGGAAGACGCGAACTGTCGGAGCTGGGGAAACTTGATTTGGCTGAGACCGACGCAGAAACCAAGCGACGATTAGTCGATTTGCAGCCAGGGCAACAATTGACACTCTCCGTCAAGGCACGAGATGCGTATGATTTGCAAGATCAGCCCCACGTCGGTTCGAGTCAGCGGTTTTTGCTCGATGTGGTGACAAATTCCGAACTACGGGCGCTGCTCGAGAAACGTGAACTGGCCCTACGGCAACGATTCGAGGCCATCTACGAAAAGATGGTTAGCACCAGCGATTTGCTGGGACGGATCGAGGCGACGCCATCCACCACCGACGACGACAAACCCATCGACGAAGAGGAGCTAAGCCGCCGCCACGATCGCGACCGGCTGCGAATCGCCGGTGCGTTGCAGAATGTTACGCAGTTGGCCTACGAAACCGTGGGCGTAGCTGACGGTTTCGATGCAATCGTTGCCGAATTGATAAATAATCGGGTAGATACCGAGGAACTCAAGCAGCGGCTAGAACAAGGAATCTCTGAACCATTGCACGAAATCAGCGGGACGATGATGCCGATACTAGAAGAACGGCTCAGTGAGCTTCAAAGTGCTTTCAAGTCGGCAGAAGATCAGCAAGGTAGACTAGTAGCATCGGTGTCGCAGGCCGAGGTAGTTTCGGAGGCAATGAAAGAAGTGCTCGACCGCATGTTGGAATTGGAAAGTTACAATGAATTGGTAGAGTTGTTGCGTGGAATCGTAGACGAGCAGAAACAGTTGCAGGAGAAAACCAAGCAGCAACGCCGCGATAAACTTCGTCGTCTTTTGGATGAATAAGGTAACCCCACTCTGCGGCACCATCCCGCAGAGAACTAGCATGATTCATAGCAAACAATATTGCCTCGCCTTATTTAGCGTCTTCGTCCTCGCGTGGACGACGACTATGCCTCGGCATGCGCAAGCGGAAGAACCGCCGCCTTCAGCTAAAGAGGCGAACCTTGCAGGGCAAGAATCCCGCCTAGCCGATCGCTTTGATCGGTTGGAACTGCTGGCTGGCCGGTTGGCGGAGTTATCAAAATCTACCCAGCCTCGTCGGGCGCGGCTCTTGCGCGAACTTGTTACCAAAAGCCGTGAACAAGATATTGCTGGCCGATTCGAGGTAATCGTGACAGCCTTAGAGCAAGACCGTCTTGCGTCAGCTTCTGAGAGACAAGGGGCCTTGCAGGCCGATCTACAAAAACTTCTTGAGTTACTGCTGCAAGAAGGTCGCGATCGCGAAATTGAATCGGAGCGAAAACGCATTGGCAAATATCTGGCTGAATTGAAAAAGCTCATTCGACTTCAAAGAGGCATCAAAGCTCGTACCGATGGCGGCGACGATGCGGAGACGCTCACCAAAGACCAACAGCAGGTAGCCAAGGCGACTCAAGAACTCGGTGGGCAAATCAAAGAGACCGATGGTTCAGAGAAACCAAAAGCTGACCAAGCCGCTGAGGGCGAGAACTCCGATAGTAAAGCCCAACCGTCCGCGGGTGAACCGAAGGAGCAAACGCCGGGCGAGCAGAAATCTCAGGCCCCAAAAGAATCGGATTCTGAGCCAGCCGAAGGGTCCAAAGGAAAACCCAAGGAGGGACAACCGTCTCCACCTTCGGGAAAGAGCCAGCCAAGTTCTGGCGAATCGCCCGAGAGTGACGAGAATAACGAGAGTAAACAGCAAAGCCCTGCGGATCGCGCGACCCAGCGTTTGAAGCAAGCTCAGCAGCGCATGCAACAAGCGAAGAAACGGCTGGAGGAGGCCAATCGCAAGGACGCCGTCAAAGAGCAAGAGCAAGCGTTACGCGAGCTAGAACAAGCCAAGGCAGAGCTAGAGCGTATTCTTCGCCAACTGCGTGAAGAAGAGATGGAGCGGACCCTAGTGCTGCTGGAAGCTCGCCTTCGTAAGATGTTGGATGCACAGATCGAAATCTACGAACAGACGAAGAAACTAGATGCTGCGAAGGAAAACACTCAAACCCACGAGCTTGAGATTGCCAGTGGTCGCCTAAGCCGGAAGGAGCAGAAGATTCTTCGTGATGCAGACCGGGCGATGGTACTGTTGCGAGAAGATGGCACTTCGGTGGCGTTTCCCGAAGCTTTGGGGCAAGCGATCGACGATATGCAAGCAGTGGCAAAAAGATTGGCCGACGTCAAGCTTGGTATCATTACTCAAGGCTTAGAAGAAGACATCATCGCCACGATGGAGGAAATCTTGGCCTCGCTACAGCAAGCGATAAAAGAACTTCGGGAACAGAAGTCGCAACAACAACAGGGAGAAGGGCAACCGGGCGAGCAGTCGTTGGTCGATCAGTTGTCTGAACTCCGCATGATCCGTGCCCTCCAGATGCGGGTGAATCGTCGCACGACCAAATATGATGAGATGATCGATGGCGAGCAAGCGCTCGAGGCCGAGCTTCTCGAAGCACTTGATAAGTTGGCGATCCGTCAGGAACGAATTTTTGAAGCGACCCGCGACCTTGATACTAATCGAAACCAATAAAAAGAAGAAACCACAGATGGACACGAATGAACGCAGATATTCAGAGGATAAAATAACTGGCAAGGCATGACTGATGAAGGGGACATTATTTCCAAACGATCTATAGTTGCCTTCCATCAGTGTTTATCAGTGTTTATCTGTGGCTAAGTTCTTTTGGTCTGAAATCAATAGTTATGAAAACACTTCACTACATTTTGATGTGCAAATTCGCTCCAGCGGCCTGCTGTTTACTGGCTGTTGTGGTCTCGTGTGGTGTTGCGGTTGGGCAGTTGACTTTTGAGCCTAGTTGGCAGATGCCCCGTTATGCGAGTGTTCGTACCTCGGCTTTGGAGTGGATCGAGCAATCCGATTCTAGCGAACCGTCGCAGGACCAAGCACGGGCCTTATGGCCGCCAACTGAGCCAGAGCCAATCGATGGCACCGCATTGCTGAGCCGGGTTGCCGAGACGTTTTCGCTTGTTAATACGCAGGCCCTTGCTTTGTTCGAAGCGTGCAATGCGGAACATGAATCGCCCTTGCCGCCGGATGCCAGTTGGTTAGACGATCATGCGCTGCCCGAGGCGATGCGTAATAATTTGCGTCTGTATTATGCCCGTTGGCTCGCGCAGCAGGGGCTTTACGACGAAGTATTGGTTGCCTTGGAAGGACTCGCTCCCGCAGATGTCGTCGATCCGGCTGGCCTGTTATTTTATCGGCTGGTTGCTCACCAGCAGCTTGTGCAGCCAGACCAAAGCCGTGCTGCGTTGGTGCAACTGTTAGAGCAAGAAGCGGCTTTGCCTCGGCGGTATCAGCAGGTGGCGCAACTGGTGCAACGCGATCTTGCTGGCCTCAAGGATGAATCGCTCGACCACATCGCTCGTCGGATGAACGACGTTCGCCGTCGCCTAGAATTTGGTCGTGCTGGCAAACAGGTTCAGATGGTCGAAAAAGGGGTCGTTGATTCGCTCGACAAGATCATCAAGAAGCTCGAAGAACAACAGCAACAATCGTCTAGTTCGAGCGGTTCGGCGCAGAGTTCCAAACCAATGGACGATAGTCGTCTTCCCTCGATGAAGGCGCCGATGAAGGTCGACCAACGCGATATTGGCAACCAATCGGGCTGGGGAGAATTGCCCGACAAAGAACGTAAACAGGCGATGCAACAAATTGGACGGGAATTTCCGGCCCACTATCGCGAACTGATTAACGAGTATTTTCGAGAGTTGGCCGAAGGTGCCGACTCGCCGCCCTCCAAATAATGTTTATCACGGTAAATTGCCTTGCAACAATTCAGACCTAATCTTTTTGGTGCCCTTGCCGTAGCATTGCTACTTGCTTTTTCTGCCCCGGTAGCGAAAGGGCAAGTTTCGGTAACCACTGTTGACGGAACGCAAGTAGATGGCGAATTGCTAGCCTGGGATGCAGAGGGCGTGACTATCTCTTCGGAGGAGGGCGCCCCGACAACTTGGAGCGTCGATCAGCTGCTCGCAATCCGTTGGCCCCAGCATGAGGCAGATACGAACGCTGATCCTGCATCGATCGAACTCATGGATGGCACGCTGCTGCCAATAATTACTTATGAGGTCTCGGATTCACAGGCAGAAGTGGGGACGCCGCTTTCCGAAGGAAAACTGCAGGTATCAACCACTGATATTCGCCGCGTGCAGTTCACCCCGCTCGTCGAGCAGTTAACGACTTTGTGGGAAGAACTCCACGAAAAGCAGTTGGCCGCCGACCTACTTATTATTCATAAGAAAAAGGGGACCGTTCTCGACTATCTAACGGGCCTGCTCGGGAACATCACCAGCGAGCAAGTTACTTTCAACTGGGAGGGCGACGAGATCCCGGTAAAATGGTCGAAGGTAGCTGCGTTGGCTTATTACCATGCCAACGGGCCGGATTTAGCGCCAGCCGTCTGTTGGCTGCAAACGAAAAACGGAGGGCGACTTCCCATTGCGACTGCCGTTTTTGAAGAAGGAATGCTCAGAGTCACCACCGTCGGTGGTCTTGATTTTCGATTGCCACAAGATTCCTTAATCGCAGCCGATTTTTCGCAGGGGAAACTCAGCTATCTGAGCGATCTAGAACCCATCAAACAAACGTGGACCCCGCGTATTGCTTTACCAGCGGCAGTTGAATTGATCCAAGGCTATGGCCAGCCTCGGCGCGATCAATCGTTCACCGGATCGGCTCTTACGCTTACTTGGCCAAAGGTGACCGATGCCGCGACGAGCAAATCGGTGAACTCCAATGAGATCCGAACTTATCGCAAAGGATTGGCAATTCGAAGCCGTACGGAAATCGTCTATCGTCTGCCGAAGAATATGCAACGATTTGTGGCGATTGCCGGTATCGATCCGAACACGGCAAGCCAGGGCAATGTGACGCTCGAAATTTTTGCGGACGATCGCGTTGTCTGGCAAGGCGAGATCGCAGGCAAACGGCAACCTACCGAAATCGATGTCCAGTTGGAGGGTGCCCGACAATTGCGTATCTTTGTTGATTATGGCGCCAACCTGGACTTCGGCGACCGACTCCACCTAGTTGATGCGCGAGTGACCAAATGACACAAACATCAATTAGTCTGCCCCTTCTGCTGACGCTCTTTTTTTGCACCGCGGTACTGGGTGAAGTGACTCCCGACGCGGCTGTTTTAGAAGCAGAGCAACAGCGTATTGAAACGGTGCAACGGGCATCGGCAACAGCCGTTGCCGTTTTCGATAGCCGGGGCGAAGGGGGCGGCTCGGGGGTGGTTATCTCGCCTGATGGTTTTACGTTGACGAATTTTCATGTCGCGGCCCCGTGCGGCACGGCCATGAAATGTGGGATGGCAGATGGGCGAATTTACGATGCGGTGGTCGTTGGCATCGATCCGGTGGGCGATGTGGCGCTGATTCAGCTATTGGGGAGAGACGATTTTCCCTACGCAGAATTGGGCGATAGCGACGAAGTACAGGTAGGCGATTGGGCTTATGCGATTGGCAACCCGTTTCTGCTGGCCGACGATTTTACTCCGTCGGTAAGCTACGGGTTTGTTTCTGGAGTCCATCGATATCAATACCCGGCTGGCACGCTTCTGGAATATACCGACTGCCTTCAAACCGACGCTTCCATCAACCCAGGCAACTCGGGGGGGCCGCTGTTCGACGCTGCGGGCAGAGTTATTGGCATCAATGGTCGCGGGTCGTTTGAAAAGCGTGGCCGAGTGAATGTGGGCGTAGGCTACGCGATTTCGATCAATCAAATCAAACGGTTTCTTGCCCATCTCAAGAGCGGCAGAATTGTCGATCATGCCACGTTGGGCGCTACGGTCGCTACCGAGGAAGATGGCCGAGTGGTGGTCGATGATATTTTGGAAACCTGCGATGCCTACCGGCGAGGTTTGCGCTATGGCGACGAGATTGTTCGCCTAGCGGGCCGAGAGATTACGTCGGCCAACGCACTGCAAAATGTGTTAGGCGTTTTTCCGCGTGGATGGAAGGTTCCCTTGTCTTTTCGCCGCGAGGGCGAAACGTTCGATATTCACGTGCGTTTGATGGGGCTACACGATCCGTCGCAGCTCTACAATCTTGTTCAAGCAGAAGCTAAAAAGCCGGCAGAGCCTCACCAAGACAAAAAGCCCAAGAAGGACGACCAAGAAAAAAAGAAACCCAAGCTGCCGGGGTTATTAAAAAAGAAACCAGAACTTCCGGAAGTCGTTGCCCAGCGTTACGAAGCCCGGCGTGGGTATGCCAACTATTGGTACAACCTACAGAAGCAACAAGAACTCTGGAGCCGTTTTCTATCTGCACGCAACGAAGAGGGGTTAACCTACTCCTTGCAACTTACAGGGAGCCTGCCCTCAGGAAAGCCTTTTCAGATAGAAACTACTGTCGACAAGGCTTCGATGCGATTGCCTGCTGGGAATACTAGTGCCCAGTTTGTAAACAATCTCGACCGCCAGCTTAGCCCTCCAGGTTCGGGCGGACTACTGCTGACGCTTCACCTTTGGCAGCGCATGCTCGACAAAGGTCTTCGTCAATTTGGCGAGGTTTACTATCTGGGGCAATTGCCAAGTGGGCCAGACGCTGCCTGGGTCGACTGCTTGGTGGGAATCTATGCTGGCATCGAAACGCATTTTCTTTTCTCGCCCGACACAGGCGAACTGGTCGGCATCGATATGTTTCCAGGGGACGAGCAAGACCCTTGCGAATTGCGATTCTTCGACTTTGGCGAACTTGCCGGGCAACGTATTGCTCGGCGATGGCAGGTCGCGTACGGAGGTGTTCAATTTGCCGAATTGAAAATTGATAACTTTACCGGAGCTGCGGGACTTTTCGGCCCCAAGCCATCAGACACAGCGATCGAGCCTACCCCAAAAAAGATGCCTACTACCTCTCCCCCGCCAGCATCCATTCGCGATGCTTGGAAAAAAGTCGTAAAAATTTACGGTGCTGGTGGTTTGCGCCAGATGGAAGCCTATCAGTCGGGAATTCTCGTCTCGGCGGACGGCCATATTCTTACGGCTCTGAGCTACGTGCTAGATACCGACGACTTGGTTGTCATTTTAGACGATGGGCGAAAATGGCAGGCCGATTTTATTGGTAGCGATCCGATACGCGAGATTGCCGTACTCAAACTGCAAGCCGAGGGCGAGAAGTTTTCGCATTTCGATCTGCACTCAGCCGTGCTGCCAAACGTGGGAGATCGCATCATGGCGTTGAGCAATCTCTACGGAATCGCTACCGGCGACGAACCCGTGAGTGTGTTGCAGGGAGTAATCACTGCGATTTCTCCTCTGTCGGCCCGCCGCGGCGCGTTTCAATCCAACTACCACGGACAGGTTTTTATCTTAGACGCCTACGCAAACAACCCTGGCGCTGCGGGGGGCGTGCTGGTTGATTGGCAGGGACGGCTGCTTGGGATGCTAGGCAAAGAGCTGCGTAGCGAAGTGACAGGCACTTGGCTGAACTATGCCTTACCAGCTAACGCCGTGGCTGCGGCGGTTGACGATATTATTGTAGGCCGCGAGGTGCAAATGGCTGGCTCCGAACGCCCGACGCCCGAGCAGCCGATGACGCCCGAGATTCTAGGCTTGCGCATGATTCCCGATGTATTGGCACGGACCCCTCCTTACATCGATACGGTGCGGCGCAAGTCGGCGGCCGATGCTGCGGGGCTAAGGCCAGACGACCTTGTCGTCTTTGTCGAAGGCGAGCCGGTCTCTTCGCGTAAAGCATTTTTCGAGCAGTTGCTCTACCACGATCGCGAGCAGAATTTACGGTTGTCGGTGCTTCGCGATGGTGCCCTACTGGAGTTCGAACTTCAGGCCAACTTGCCTATTGAAACCCCCAACGCAACAGTGCCTTGAAACGATCCCAAATGAAATACACGTTAGCCATGCTATTGGCATTGATATTCGCTGTTCCCGCTATATTTGCGTCGGAAGTTAGCACCGATCAACTCGAACAGCAGGCGTGGCATGTGGCAGTGGAATCGGCAGCCAAGTCGATTGTGCAAATCCGTACGATAGGTGGCCTTGATCAAGTAGGGAAAACGCTCATCTCTCAAGGGCCTACCACGGGGCTGATCGTTTCGACTGATGGCTACATTGTATCGAGCGCATTCAATTTTGCTGGGCAGCCGAGTTCGATACTCGTCCGTCTTGCCTCGGGCAAGCAGTTGCCGGCAGAGCTTGTGGCGCGTGATAAAAACCGATTGCTCGTGTTACTCAAGATCGAAGCAGAAACGCCCCTGCCAGTTGCTGAAGCGGCGATCACCGAAGAGATACGTGTTGGCCAATGGTCCATAGCTGTTGGCCGCACCTTTCACGACGACGAAGTGAACGTCTCGGTAGGGATCGTCAGCGGCCTGAATCGCCGCTATGGTCGGGTGATCCAAACGGACGCCAGCATTTCGGTAGCCAACTACGGCGGACCACTGGTTGACGTCTATGGCCGAACGATGGGGGTGCTCGTTCCGATGGCCCCATCAGGAGGCGGCAGCAGCGACGGCCAAGAGTTGGCGGGGGCTGAATACTACGATTCTGGAATTGGGTTTGCTGTCCCGATTTCGCACGTGATGTCGGTGCTTGATCGTTGGAAGCTGGGCGAAGACCTGCTGCCGGGCAAGTTGGGGGTGGGGCTTGTCGCGGGGCCAACCGCCATTGCCCTCCCAAAAATCGCCGCCGTTTGGCCCGGCTCGCCCGCAGCGGTTGCTGGCTGGAAGACGGACGACCTGATTGTGTCGATCAATGGTCAGCAAACGCAAACGCAATCTCAGCTACGGTTTCAAATTGTGCCGCTGTACGCAGGCGACACCGTCAGCGTAACTATCCGGCGAGGCGAGGAGGAGTTTGAATCCGAAATCACCTTGGCGGGCGAAATGGCCGCCTACCAGCAGGCGTTCTTAGGTGTTTTACCGGCTCGACAAGGCAAGACGGACGAAAAAATCGGCATCCTGGTGCGAAACGTCTGGCCCAACAGCCCCGCCGCAGAAGCCGGGCTGCAAGCTGGTGATCTGCTCAAGGCAATCAACGACAAAGAACTGAAATCGTTTGACAAGGTACTCGAAACGATGGATTCGTTGCCGCCTGACGAGTCGGTCAAACTAACGATCAGTCGCGATGAAAAAGAGTTAACCCTATCCGCTAAATTGGGCCAACTGCCGTCTGAAATTCTCAGCCGAGATCAACTGGCGTCGTCCGACGGCAAGCAAGAGCCGGATAGCAATGCAGAACTTCAACCACTCAAACTGCCTGAATTCGCCCAAGAGGCAAAGTTCTATGCGTCTGAGGGCGAAGGCGAGCTAGCAAATGGACTTCTGCTTTGGCTCGGCGACGGCAGCGAAGCAGACGATCAACAGCTTCTTCAAGCGTGGCAAGAAATCTGCCAACGCGACCAGATGATTTTACTGATTGCTCACCCGGCTAGCGAGACCGGTTGGAACTCGGAAGATTTGGCATATCTCGATCGGCTTGCAAGCGCGGCTCGCCGCCGTTGGCAGCTTGATTCTCAGCGAGTCGTTGTTGGCGGTATCGAAAAAGCGGGCCAGTTGGCTTATGCACTAGCCTTTGCAAAAAAGAAAGACTTTAGCGGCGCGATCGGGATCGACGCTCCCTTGCCCCGTTCGCTGAAAATCCCATCCAATCGCCCCGGCAGCCGCCTGGCCATCCTCGCGGTCGAGTCGCAAGACTCCACCTTTGCGCCACTTATTCGCAACGACCTAGAACGCCTCGGCAAAGCGGGTTACCCCGCCAGTTGGCTGCAAACTTCGGCTCGAGACGACAACCGGTCGGTGCTCGAAGCCGATCTTGCCGATAGCCTGGGTCGCTGGATTGATGGGTTGGATCGGTTTTAGGGCGTTTCTCTTTTTCGTAACCGAGACCGTTTTCCATTTTGGAATGGCGTGGCCGCCATCGCTAACGACCGTTTTTTGGTTGCGGTAAAGTTCCCGATTAACCCAATTCGCTTGTAAGCCGCGGAGCTTTGCCTTCTGGGGTCTCGTTGTTTTGGATATCAAACCACTCGGGCTTGAACTCGATGCGGCGATTTTCTTTCATGGCGATATTCGACGTCAACGCAATGATCGCGTCGGCCATCGCCACCTTGGGCGTACACTTCGGTTGGTTTTCTGGAGATGGGTTCTTGATGCAGTAGGCCCAGTGCTCGATTTCTTCTCGGTAGCCGCGACTAGGCTCTTTGGGCATCGCAGCGGCAGCCACGGCGGCTTGTCCGCCACCGGTTTCATAGGAGTTCATCACAGCGCCGTCTTTACCTTCGGAAACTGCAATTTTGGTATCGACTTCCGAACGCTTGAACAGCATCACGTCTTTTTCGCGTTCTAGAATCAGAGTGCCCTTGGTTCCCAAGACAACTTCGCCATAGCCGCCAAAGCCGTTGCCGTTAATCGAAGAATAGCTAACGGCAATTTTCTTGTTCGGATCGGCAACTTTGCCCTCGTCGTCGTAGTAGCCTTCGCCCGGGAATTCGAACAGCGTGTAGACATGATCGTCCACATCGCGGTCGGCTGGGAAAAGATACCGGCCACCCATACCTGTCACGCTCAGCGGCATCACCTTTTTGTGGTCTTTGCGTTGGGCACTGATGAAGATGCTTGCCGCGTCGAGTTGGTGGCTGCCTAGCTCGGCCATCAGCCCGCCCCCGGTACGGTCCCATAATCGCCAACGAATCAATTCTTCAAGAGCGGTCCGCTTACGACCTGTTCCGTCTTCCAGCGTTTTTTCTCCGTAGCCGTAGTCTTCTGCTACAACCACGATGTCGTCAAGCTGCTTTTGCTTTTGGTCAACCCGTTTTGCCCACAGATCGGCTTCAGAGTCGGTGGAGCGATCACGTATCTTTGTCCATTTGAATAACTCTTCTAGTAACTTATATTCTGCTCGCAGTGTATTTTCTGCTTCCTTGCCGCTCTCTTTGCGAGTTTTACGGCGTAGATCGAGGTACTCTTTTTCGCTGATCATTTCCGTAGGCAGCGGCGGTTGCCAACTGTCGGCGCCGGGCAGATTGCCACGGTTCCATTGAGCGCGAATATGATGGATGTTGCCTAGCAAGCCACTTTGGATTTGCGAAACGGCGTTGTCGTACAGAATGCTGTAATGGCGTTGATGTCCCGTGGCGAGGATCATCCCGGTCTCTTTCGACACGCGGGCCATCTCTTTGCATTGGGCCACGCTATGGGCCATCAGCTTCTCGGTCAGCACATGCTTGCCAGCCTTCATCGCCTTGATCGCAGCAACGTCGTGCAGCCACAGCGGCAGTACTACGAGAACCGCTTCGACATTCTTGTCGGCAATTAAGTCTTCGTAGTCGTTGTAGACGGTAACGTGGTCTTTGGCTTCTTTTTCGGTTTTCCAGTCGTAAATACTCATCAAGCCAGGGCGGGCTTTGATGGTGCCAGCGCTGTAGTTATCGCCATGAAAAGCACGGTGAATGCTATAGGGCCGAATGTCGGCAATCGCCACAACGTCGATATAGTCAGGATTTAGCGAGCCAATCAGCACGCCGCCTTCGTCGCCGGTGCCGATGATACCGACTCGTAGCCGTTCTTTGCCTACTTTCCCGTAATTAAAGTAGGTGGCGCCCAGGGTTGCACCAGTTGCAGAGGCTCCTAGTACCGAACCTTTGAGGAAGTCGCGTCGGGTTGTGCCAACGGCTTCGAGAAAGTTCTGTTTGCCGATATCTTTTTGTTCGGGTGTGAGATTCATTATTATTTCGCCCTTGTGCCACAGCACTTCGACCATAGGCAGTGGATAATTGAGTCGATACCCGCCCAGCGACCTGCGCCGACGGCTGACAGCAGCAACAGTGCTGCAAACTCAACCAATTGGTAATAGAAAACAGTAGTAATCGCGTCGGGCACCCAAGGTGGCTGGGTGGCAACGACAGAAAGCAAAAACGCAGCCCCGCCAAGTGCCGCCAACCGGGTACAGAACCCAGCCAGCAGGCAGATGCCAACGCCAATAATCAAACCAGTAATGGCAATGTCCATCTGGGTAAGCCGTTTTTGCTTGGAAGTGGTTAGTGCATTTTCAACGCGATCGGTGATGCTTGTCTTTTTCTGGTCTTCGGTCAACAAGCTCCGCAGGTCGTTGGCAAATTCCAGGTCGAAGGTGTTGACGCTACCGACCCACTTGCGTGGAGTTCCCTTCAGTTCTGTCGACTTTTGCAAAATTCGCTCTTGCTGGAACGGAACGATAGTTGCCTCGGGCAATGCACGAGTGGTTTCGAGTCGCCATAGTTCATGACGCCAAGCTTGGATGTCTAAGGCCTCTTGGGCCAGATAGTCGGCAAGCTGATGCTGCCGTCGCTCGAATACCGAAGCGGCCTGTTTGCGTTGGTCGGCGTCCAAACCTTTGACGTCGGCAAATCGTTTTTGGAGGATCCGCCAATCGTCAATAATCCGTTCTTGCCACTTTGCGTGGGGAGCATACTCGGGCACTTCGATCAGAGAGTATTTGCCCTTCTTTAGCTCGTCCTTGCGGCGTTTGACGTACGAGCCGACCCAAGACCCCAGTTGGTCGCTACTCTCGGGCGTCAATTCTTCGGGAACAACCAGCAGCGTTTGCCAGTCGTGGCCCGTAGGCAGTTGGCTTTGAAAGAAGCCCGCCAGAGGCCCCTTGGCTTGGCTCAAGAAGCCAGCCGAGGAAAATTCCAAGGTCCAGGTTTGCTGCTCTTGGTCGTAAGCAACCTTCTTCGAGCCTTCGCTAAAGAAGTGCCAGCCGATGCAGAGCCGTAGAAAGACCAGTGCAAAAACTACTTTCCACGCAGTCCGTGCGGGAGGCAGTGCTCGCCCAGTGCCGATAGCCGATGGTGCGTTGCTCACAATTCAAGACCTCGGAGTCACTGCTTTTATTCGGCCTCACCACCGGTGATGAAGGCTGATAGAAGACAATTGATCGATGGATCAAAACAATTTAGGTGGGAAAATGCCCCGGCGAGATTCTACGTGGTTCAGAACCGACCATTCCCACCGTTGGCTGAGGTAGTTATTCTATAGCAACCAATCTCCAGTGGCAACTATCGCCCTGTCTGACTACTATAATCCACTGTTTTTGCTATGCGTATCGTTCTTTGCTATCCGGTCGAACCCGCTCATCTCGCACAGATCCAAGCAGCTTGGCCTGGGGCGGAGGTCGTCGATGCGGGGCAAGAACGCATTGCTGCTGAACTCGGCACAGCCGACATATATTGTGGACACGCTAAAGTTCCCGTGCCCTGGGAGGAAGTCGTCGAGGCAGACCATCTGCAATGGATCCAATCCTCGGCAGCGGGGCTTGATCATTGCTTGGTGCCCAGCGTGATTGCTTCGGACATTCGCGTCTCCAGCGCATCTGGGGTGCTTGCCCGGCAAGTTGCCGATCATACCATGGCCCTGATGGCCGGGTTGTTGCGAGATTTGCCGACTTTTTCCCGTGCGCAACGAAAACACGAATTTATCCGCCGGCCAACGCGAGATTTACACGGTGCTACGATCGGCATTGTTGGCCTAGGCGGCAATGGGCGTCGGTTGGCTAAGGTGCTGAAGCCGTTCGAGACGACCATTCTTGCCACGGATTGGTACCCGGAGAGCAAGCCCGACTATCTCGATGAGCTGTTGCCTGCAGATGCTTTAGACGACATGCTGCCCCGCGTCGACGTACTCATCCTTGCCGCGCCGCTGAACGAACATACCCGCGGCATGATCGATGCCCGACGGCTACGTTTGCTGCCGACTGAAGCGGTGCTCATCAATGTCGCGCGTGGCCCCTTGGTCGTAGAAAACGATTTAATCGAAGTTCTCGAATCGGGGCATCTCTGGGGTGCAGGTGTCGATGTCACCGAAGTCGAACCGCTTGCTGAAGAAAGTCGGCTTTGGGATCTGCCTAACGTGATCATCACCCCCCACGTCGGCGGACAGCGTGCTAGCCGTATCGACGATATGACCAACCTGCTTTGCCGTAATCTGAAACGCTATCAAGCAGGCGAACCTTTGATCAATCGGGTCGATAAGCAACTCGGCTTTCCCGAGCCTGGGGCAATGTTGGAAGTTTAGGCCAATTCGCTCAACGTGGCCCTGGGGCGTTGATGCTCGCTGCATTGCGTTCCTCGCCTGGAGTGGTGCGCCGAAACGGAGCCCCAGGTTTCAGCAAGTTCTCGCCAGTTTCCCGATCGAACTTATCGATCGATAACTGCTCTGGCACGGTATCGCCGGTCGCATCTTGCCAGCGTGCCAAGACACCGCGCAGCCGATCGATCTCGCTGGCGTAATCGGAGTTGTCCATCTGGTTTGTTAGTTGATACTGGTCTTTTTCTACGTCATAGAACTCTTCTTCAGGCCGTGGCGTTAATAACACATCGGCCTGTGCCGCGGTTAGCTGGCCTTTGTTGCGACGGATAAGCAAATCTTGATGTGAAGGAGAGCGGACCGAGTCGGCTGGCCCTTGCCATGCCAGCCGAGGGCGCCGATTCGAAATGTATAGATAATCTCGCGTACGGACCGATCTGCCATAGGCTTCGTAATCGTGCCAGTTGTGTTCAGAGAAGGCATACTCTCGCACGGTTGCTTCTGGATCGGCAAACAAGGGCAGAAGACTCACGCCTTGCATTGTTTTGGGTACTTTCACCTCGGCTAGCTCTAAGATGGTGGGGGCTAAGTCGATGGAGCTTACCAAGCTGTCGCAGCCATGCTCCGAGGGGTTTATTCCTGCTGGCCAATGTGCAACTAAGGCCGTCTTCATGCCGCTGTCGTGTAGGCGGGTTTTCGCCCGAGGAAATGGCCGCCCGTTGTCGGCCATCACCAAAATAAGCGTATTTTCTAAGGCATTTTGTTGCCGCAATTCAGCAACCACTTGCCCGATGTAATAGTCGTAGCGAGTCACCTCGTTGTAGTACGATGCCAAGTCTTTTCGAGTCGACTCGGTATCGGCCAAGAATGGTGGCAGAATCACATCTTCGGGGCGATGTTTGGGGCCGTACTTTTCTAGATCCCATTGATCGTCGGCATCCCAATCGCGATGTGCGTCGAACGCTGCAAACCAAAAGAAGAAAGGCCGATCGCGTGGGCGCCGTTGTACCAGTTTTACCCAATTCGCGTGCCCGCCGCTGTTTGTTGAGATACGTCCTCGATCTTTCTTTTCAAAGGGTTGCTGCGCCGTCTCGCCCGCAGGTGCTTTATGCTGCGGCATGTGGTCTTTTCCTGCGAGAACCGTGTAATAGCCTGCCTCACGGAGTAAGGCGGGAAACTGCGGCAAATGCCACGCCATCGGGGCGTGTAGTTCTGCCGCTTGGCCTAAGTTGTGGGGGTACCGCCCTGTAACGATACTACAGCGACTTGGGCTACAGCTGCTTGCCGTGAGAAAGGCGTTGGTAAAACGCATTCCGTGCCGGGCCAGTGCATCAATTTGCGGCGTTTTAGCCGATTGGTTGCCGTAGCAGCCAAAATCGTTGAAGCTAATATCGTCGCCGATGAACAGGATGACATTTGGACGCTCAGGCTGCTCTGCTGCAACTCCGGTGCTACATGTTGCTAGAAGTAGGAAAATGATCAAGAAAAGCCGGTGTAACATCGTTTGGATTCCAATCGGCGATGTGAAGAGCTAGCAGGTGGTAAAAGGCTGAGAAATTCGCAGGCTAGACTCTTGATACTCTAGTCAATACGGCCTGTGAACGTTAGCTGTTTCTGAGGTGTCGTACGGTTGTGGCGAGAGCACAATCGTATGCGATTCGCATCGTTCTAATACAAAAGGCGACTTTTGCCCAAGAATACGACCTGGACGCAAGCAATTAGAGTTGGGTAAAATCTGCACATACTGTCAACGGATTGCCCAGCACCTCGATTCACTCGTCTTTGTGAGTTAGGTAGATAGCCGGAGGCAAGACCAACTCGCAATTTCAAACGACTCCGGGAAGCGATTCCAGATACCACTCCCTGTTGTCTTAACAACCTGAAAACCGGATGAATCCTTCGACCACGATCCTGCCAGGAACTCGGACCATCACCCTAAATGGCCAAGAGGTCAACCGTTGCCCGAACGATCTGTTTGAGCGTTACGAAAAGTTGCTAGACAACCAATACATGGGTTGGACCGAGCATCTGCGTTTTCGTCGTCTGCTAGGAACTGGCGGCCAAGGCGTGGTGTACTTGAGCGAGCGTCGTGGGTCGGACGGTTTTACGTTGCCTGTTGCTTTGAAAGTGTTTTCCCCCGAGCGGTTCTCTAGTCACCAGAGCTACAATCGTGCTATGGAGCGGATTGCCCAGGTGGCAAGCTCGGTGGCAAAAATTCAACATGACAACTTGTTGGATGTGCAGAACTTTACCGAACGTCATCGCATTCGCATCATGGAGATGGAGTGGGTTGACGGGTACGATCTCGACCGCTTGCTGACGCCCGCCATGTTGGCCCGTGTTGAACAGGGTGTCAGTCAGCGGCGTTGGAGGCACCTTAACAATGTCATTGTCACTGCGGGACCAGTTCGCCCACGATTGCAGCCGGGCATGGCGGTTGCGATTATTCGCGAATGTTTAGCGGCGCTGGCTGCGTTGCATCGCGAAGAGATTGTGCATGGCGACATCAAGCCCTCGAATATCATGATCAAACGCACGGGCAACTCAAAGATCGTTGATATTGGTTCGGCCCTCGATCTCAACAACATGCCCGAGCAGCGTACCTGCACCCCCCAGTATGCAGCTCCCGAGATGCTTGAGCGTAACGAGTTCACGCCGCGATCGGATTTGGCGAGTTTGGGCTATGTGTTGATCGAAATTCTTTCAGGTCGCCCTCTGTTTGTTGGGCTGAAGAGTTTGAGAGAGTTCCTCGAAGCCAAATGGACTTTGCCGCAACGGCTCGATCAGATACTTCCAGACGATGTGGCCGATAGCGATTTGCTGATGAGCATTTGCCGGAAGTTGATTGCTCCCGACCCTGAACTTCGTTACTGGAGTGCTGAGGATGCAAATAATAGCGCTGGCGGCTTGGCCGAGTTCCAACGTACCCTCGTGTTTGGCGATCTTGCGAGCGAATATGAAAACGACCTACGCCTTTGGCTGGAAGAGCTAGAATGATCGGCTGGTCTGCCTTGACGCGGACGGTACGTTCGTGGCAGGCTAGTGCAAACGATTTTGGAAAGACGTTACACATAGGCAACTCAACGAAGGGAAACTACGATGCACGCCTCACTGCTTTTTACGGCGATCGCATTGGCGGGCCAGCTAACGGGGAATAATGGTGGTGATCGTTATGGGAACCTGGGCACTGAGGGTGCCCCAGCAACTACGCCACCGGCAGCACTCGCAACGACTCCCCCGGGCCAAGGCAATGTAGTCCCTCCTCTACCGCCTCTTGATGAGAATCATGGCTTTGCTGACGATGCTATGCCCTTGAACGGTGCTTTACCGGCGGGTGCCGCTGAGTCTCCACAGTTGAAGCCGTTGCAACTTATGCGGTCGTTTCTTGAGGAGCCGTTGCGAGGCAAGCTGGTGGGTACGCCTTGGGCTCTTGCTGATGTTGTACAAGGGGCCCCTTCGCGGGCTGAGCAGACTCGTCGCGTGGAAGCGTATTGGGAACTGACGGCAACGGTGGCGCAGTACCACATTGCTTTACAAGATGTCGTCCGCCTCAAGACACTCCAGGCAAGTGTTAGACAGCCAAGCCCGCAGTGGGAAATGGAACTTCAATCGCTAGAGGCTCAGGTACAGGTTGCTGGGCGTACTGCCAAGGTTGCCCAACATCGTTTGCAACGACTGCTTGGGCGTTCTGCCGACGAAAGCTTGCCTTTGCCAAGCGACATGCCGCATTGTGGTGCGTATGGCACTCGCTACAACGAAATTTTTTCTGAGCGGCACTCAAAGCTTGCTGGTCAATTGAACGAGTTGCTCCCCTTAAACTACCAAGCGATTCAGAGCCAAGCTGCTGGAGTGGTTGCTGCCAACCAATGGTTGCAAACGGTGAGTCAAACCCGAAATCCCAATACCGATGGTCGAGGGTTATTGAAAGCGTTCGAGTTGTTAGCGCTTCGGCGAAATGCCTTTGTTGATGCGGTGCGGGATTACAACGTGAACATTGCCAGTTATGCAGAGGTTGCTTCACCAGGCGAAGTTGGTACGGGGCGACTGATGGCAATGTTAATGCACCTAAGCCCTGAACAAAGGCAAAGCTGGGACTCGCAAGGGATTCGGCGCGCTAGTGCGGAAGAACCTCTTGGTAGTCGTCCGAAAACTTTTGCCAATGAACGCGGAGAACGCTCGATACTTAAGTCAGGGTCTGGGACACGTTGACTCATGGGTTGATGTTTCTGTGGGGTAACATTCTAGCCGCGAGCGGAAGCTGCGGTTTTTCAGATTCCTCCGCGGCTTCCGCTCGCGGCTAGGATAGGACTTGGGATTTTAGAGTTTGCATGTGCGGGGTTTCTGTGCCTAGGCTTCGATGATGTCGACGATTTCTACTTGCAACACGACGGCGATTGCCGAGCCATTTTTCATTGGCTCGTTGAAGGTCGATCCGCCGATTCTGCAAGCACCGATGGCTGGGTTTACCAACTATGCCTTCCGGCAAATTGTGCGGGAGTATGGCGGCGTCGGGTTGTTGGCGACCGAGATGGTTAACGCTCGTGGGTTTGCCTGGCTGGCGGAGCAAGAGGCCGAGCACCCCGACCGGCTGTGGGGCGTGGGCGACGAGCCTCGGCCTTTGGCGGTTCAGATTTGGGATAACGATCCGGCTACGCTGGCGAAGGTGGGCGCTCGGTTGGCCCGAGAATATCGGGTGAGCGTTGTCGACATCAATTTTGGTTGTCCGGTTCGGCAAGTGACCGAGAAAGCTCAAAGCGGGTCGTATCTGCTGCGGCAGCCTGATCGGATCGGCGAAATTATCGAACAGGTGGTTGCTGCCTGCTCGCCGACGCCGGTGACGGCCAAAATTCGGTTGGGGTGTACGCAGGACAAGATCAATGCGATTGACGTTGCGCAAGTTGTTGAAGGAGCTGGCGCGGCGGCTCTGACCGTGCATGGCCGAACGGCATCGCAGATGTTTCGAGGTAGCGCTGATTGGGATCAGATTGCGGCGATCAAACCACACTTGCGTAAGATTCCGTTGATAGGCAATGGCGATCTCGATTCGGCTGAAAAAGTGGTGGAGGCCTTTCGGCGTTACGGTGTGGATGGCGTGATGATTGCACGAGCGGGGCTGAGCAAGCCGTGGTTGTTCGCCCAAGCGGCGGCAGCCATTGGCGGTCGGCCTGTTCTTGCTGATCCGACGCTTGAGGAAGAACGCTGTTTGTTGATTCATCATTTCGATTTGGTCTGTCAACGCTTTGGAGAAAAAAAGGCGGCGGTGCTGATGCGGAAATATGCTTGCTGCTATGCCCAAGGGCGGCGAGGCGCCCGAGCGTTTCGCAAGCATGTGGCAACGATCCAAACGCCGGCGGAGTTTTATGATGTGGTGGAGAGGTATTTTCCTGGGGATGTTTGATGTGAGATTGATGATTTTTGATTTGACAGTTGTGGGGGGACGTTATTGGACAAAATTGGGGTGGTTGGTGCTGGTATGGCAGTGTTTGGTGGGTTGGTTTTGGCACGGATTGCTGGGAAACCCCATTGGGGTGGACAATATTGAGTTCGGAATGCGGAATTTGGAGTGCGGAAGGGGATGATATTGTCCATTTGGGCACGGTAAATGACGAAATCTGAATGACGAATGACGAAAAAGCTGATCGCTAACGGCTAAAAGCTGATTGCTATTGTCTCAGATGTGGTGGCACAATTTCAACTGTGAAATTTGGCTGGGGGGTGTTTCTCGCGGAGACGGGCGGGTGGCACTGTCTGGCTTGTCCAGCAGTGGAGCCCTAGTACCCGCTTCGCACTGCTGGACAAGCCAGCAGTGCGAAGCGGGGCCGTGTTTTTTTGGAGGGGGGATGTCGTGGCCGACACCGCTAACGGGGGGTGTATTTCAAAAAGAGTGATTGCCCTTGGGGCTTTCGTTTATTTGTAGGTGGGGTATTTTCCTTCTTTGTATCCGGCCCAGTATTCGTCGAGAATTTTTCGTACTTTGCCGCTCATGAGTAGTAGGCCGAGGATGTTTGGCAAGGCCATCGAGAGGATCATGAGATCGCTAAAGAGCAGAATGTTGGCGGCGGTGACGATCGATCCGAGAAAGACGAATACGAGAAATATCAGTCGATAGATCATCGAGGAACCTTGGCCGAACAAGTAGGTAAAGCAACGCTCGCCGTAGTAGCTCCATGAAATCATCGTTGAGTAAGCGAATAGTACGGACGCGATTGCGAGCACTATGGGGAACCAACTGACGACGCTGCCGAACGCTTTGCTTGTCAGTTGTGCTCCTTGGTCGCTGGCGATTAGGTCGGCATATTCTGGATTGTTGTAGGCCCCAGTAATGACAATCACTAGGCCGGTCATTGTGCAAATAACGATGGTGTCGATGAATGGCCCTAGCATTGCGACAACGCCTTCGCGAGCGGGATAGTTGGTCTTAGCAGCTGAGTGGGCGATGGCTGCCGAGCCGATGCCCGCCTCGTTTGAAAAAGCGGCCCGTTTGATACCGATGACCATCACACCCAGTAGGCCGCCGTAGGCACTTTTCATTTCAAAGGCGGAACTAAAGATTTGTGCAAAAGCCCAGCCAATTTTATCGATGTTCATGATCAGGATGAGACTTGCGGTAGCTACGTAGATGATGCACATCGCGGGGACCAGTTTTTCAGCCGTTGCGGCGATACGTTGAATGCCACCGATGATGACGACTCCGACGGACACGACCATCACAGCGCCGTAGATCCAACCTTGGTCGGCTAGGACGGGAAGCTGCTCTTTTACTACGCCGAGCGACTGCACCACTTGGAAGGCACAGCCACCTCCGAACGAACCGCCGATGCAGAGGATGGTGAAGAAGAATGCCATGGCTGTCCCGAGTGGGCCTAGCCCCAGTTCTTTCAGGCCTTCGCTGAGGTATCGCATCGGACCGCCGGAAATTTGTCCGTCGGGAGCGACATGACGATAGGTTTGAGCGAGTGTGCATTCGACGAATTTGCTGGTCATGCCAAAGAAGCCAGCAAGGATCATCCAAAAAACAGCGCCTGGCCCGCCTGTGCTAACAGCGATTGCTACGCCGGCGATATTGCCAAGGCCTACGGTTGCGGAAAGTGCGGAGGCGAGTGCCTGGAAGTGGGTGACTTCGCCGACATCGTCGGGATTGTCGTAATCGCCTTTTGTGACGCGACAGGCATGGGCAAAGGCGCGGAAATTGATAAAGCCCATGCGCAAAGTAAGAAATATCGCTCCCCCCATCAGCCAGACCACCACAAAGGGAACAGATGTGCCTAGCCAACCCTTGCTAATGGTCTCGCCGGCATCGTTGGTGCGTGGCCCGGTGCCGAAATCGTAGAAAAGAAAAGTGGCGAGCGGGGTAACGAGCGTGTTGCCAAACCAACGATCGATGGCAGCTTCCCAGTTATTTCCGTTCTCTTCGTTTGAGGTTATTTCTTCTGTGGGAGGCAATTTTTCGGCTGTTGGCGACCCGTTGTCGCTGGGGTTTTCTTGGGCAGAGCATGGTGCATTTCCGGCTAGCAGTATGCTAGCGGCTATTAGAAACTGCATCCACGGGGTCGAAATTCGCGGTGTCATTGGTGGGATATCTCCACGGTAGCCACTATGTGTGGGGTTGAACCTGCTGAAGCCCATCGCGTGAAGGGTCAGTAGGAATCAACCAATGAGACAAGAAGAGTATTGGCAGCGTCGGTGGCCGATTTTTATCTGATAAAGTGTTCTGTGTCAACAGGTTACGTCTACATAGGGTAGTACGAGGATATTTTTCGCAACGCTGGTTGTTTTTAATCGCCGAATTGATAAAATAGCGAGTGGTCAGGGCACTATTGAATCCAGGTACGACTGAATTATGGTCACAGATAGCCACGAAGAGACACGCGAGACGCTGACAGATAGCGGCTTGGTCGACTATTTGCGTCGTTGCGGTAGCAGCACGATTAGCGAGCTGGTGGAGTTTGCTGGGGTTACGCAAACGGCGATACGGCAACGCTTGAATCGGCTGATGGAGCAAGGGTTTCTTGTTCGTGAACCCGAGATGGGATCTGGTCGGGGGCGACCGACACACCGGTATTCGCTTTCGCGGGCAGGCGAACGGTTGGGTGGCAGTAATTACGAGGATCTGGCTGGCATTTTGTGGTCGGAGCTTCGTTCGGTGAAAGATCCAGAACTGCGTCGGGGGCTATTGGGTCGGATTGTTGCCCGAATGTCGGAGACGTATCGTGAAAAGATATCGGGAGACAAGCTTCAGAGGCGTATGGAGTCGTTGGTTGGTCTGATGGCAGAGCGGGATGTGCCGTTTGAAGTGCGAGAGGACGACCAGGGTCATCCCGTGTTAACCGCCCTGTCTTGCCCCTACCCTGAATTGGCAGAGCAAGACCGGAGTATCTGTGCGATGGAAAAGATGCTGTTTTCAGAGATTTTGGGGGACAGATTGCGGTTGAGCGGTTGCCGCCTGGATGGGGCACAGTGTTGTACGTTTGAGGGAGGATCGGCCGCAACGGTGACCATGTAGTGCGACGCCTCCCACAATGACTTTACGGTGCTTGAGGGTAGCGATTTGGGGCTAGGAATGTTAGGCTTGGCGGATTCGGGCGAGTCTAATTTAGGCGCCATTTTGTGGGCGATTCGCCGAGTTTGCTTAGGACATAAAAAATAGGACGCTGGCATGACACAGCCATGGATTGAAGGACGGTTTGAGGAAAATGTTATTACGACAACCGTCGAGCAGGCGATTAACTGGGCTCGGCAGTCGAGTATTTGGCCAATGACGTTTGGGCTGGCTTGCTGTGCCATCGAGATGATGGCGGCGGGTGCGAGTCGCTATGACTTGGACCGTTTTGGTGCAGGTGCGTTTCGAGCCACTCCGCGGCAAGCCGACTTGATGATTGTTGCCGGTACGGTGACTTACAAAATGGCGAGTCGGGTGCGTCGGCTTTACAACATGATGCCAGATCCGAAGTTTGTGATCGCCATGGGTGCATGCACGGTTGGCGGTGGCCCTTACTTCAAGTATGGCTACCACGTCGTGAAGGGTGTGGACTTGGTGGTGCCGGTCGACGTGTACGTGCCGGGTTGCCCACCGCGACCTGAGGCGTTGCTTGAAGGTTTGATGCGGATACAAGACAAGATTCGAGGACACAAGATTGCCAAGAGTGCAGGTAGCGCTGGCACGGGGATGTTGGGTCGGAAGCTAGAGGATGAGTTGCCGATGCCGCATCACAGTGGTTATGTGTCGGCTCCGGCAGACGTAGAACCAATGCGAAACCATCAGCAGGTAACGGGTTAGTTGGTTGATGAGTTCAGTGTTTTCATAACGAGGTGAGAGAGTAGCGGTTGATATGGTTGAGACTTTGAAGATTACTGATTTGCATGTTGCGGTCGAAGGTAAGCCGATATTGCATGGTGTGAATCTAACGATCAATCGAGGCGAGACCCATGCTTTGATGGGGCCCAACGGCTCGGGAAAAAGTACCCTCGGCAACGCGGTCATGGGGCACCCTAGCTATGAGGTGACTGGCGGTTCGATTGAGTTGAACGGCGAGAATATCTTGGCGTGGGATGCGACCCAGCGTTCGCGGGCCGGGATATTCATGGCGTTTCAGCGTCCGATGGCAATTCCTGGCGTGAAGATGGCCGAGTTTTTGCGCCATGCGACGACCAATGTTCGCAACCCGGATCGAAAAGAAGGCGAAGAGTTGATCCCCATGCGTCAGTTCCGCAAAGAGTTGACCGAAAAAATGGGACAGCTTCGCATGGATCCTGAGTTCGCGCGTCGTTATGTGAACGATGGGTTTTCTGGTGGCGAGATGAAGCGGGCAGAGATTTTGCAGATGGCCATGTTGCGGCCTAAGTTTGCCATTCTTGATGAGACCGACAGCGGTTTGGATGTTGATGCTGTGAAGTTGGCGAGCGAGAGCATCGCGGAAATCGGCGGCGACCAGATGGGCATCCTTATTATTACGCATCACGACAAGCTGCTAGAACGCAATGCCCCAGATTTCACGCATGTCATGCTTGGCGGAAAACTTGTTGAGACGGGCGGCGTCGAGTTGGCTCACGAATTGTACACCGAGGGCTACGACCGCATCCGTGCTGCTTATCCTGAAGCGGCGGCAGCAGGCGAAGCGATGACCGAGGCAAGTGCTGTTTAACTTTGGATTTGAGACTGTTATGGCAACTGATATTACACAAGAACCTGCGTTGGGCGAAATTAATAAGTACGATTTCGTGACGCCGACGACGGCTGTCTTTAAGGCCGAGAAAGGCATCAATGCAGAGATCGTGGCTCAGATATCGGAAATGAAGAATGAGCCGGGATGGATGCGAGATTATCGTCTCGAAGCGTTTAAGATTTTTGAGTCGAAGCCGATGCCCAAGTGGGGCGGCGACATCGGGTTGGATTTTCAGGATATTTACTACTACCTCAAGCCTACCAAAGAGCAAGGCAAGACTTGGGACGATGTTCCTCAGGAGATTAAGGACACGTTCGACAAGTTGGGAATTCCCGAGGCAGAGAAGAAATACCTAGCTGGGGTAAAAGCCCAGTTCGAGAGCGAGGTGGTTTACGGCTCGCTGAAAGAGGATTTGGGTAACAAGGGTGTTATTTTTACCGACACCGACACCGCAGTTCGCGAACATCCCAAGTTGCTTCGCGAATACTTCGGCAAGATCATCCCTTCAAGCGATAATAAATTTGCCGCTTTAAATTCGGCCGTTTGGTCGGGTGGTTCGTTTATTTATGTGCCGCCGGGTGTGAAGATTGATTTTCCGTTGCAGGCGTATTTTCGTATCAATGCGGAGCAGATGGGGCAGTTTGAGCGGACGCTTATCATTGTCGACGAGGGTGCCGAGGTGCATTACGTCGAGGGTTGCACGGCTCCGATGTATACGACCGAGAGTCTGCATTCGGCGGTTGTCGAAGTGATTGTGAAGAAGAATGGCCGTTGCCGATATACGACCATTCAGAACTGGGCGAATAACATCTACAACTTGGTCACCAAGCGGGCGATGGCCTACGAAAATGCTTTGATGGAATGGGTAGACGGCAACCTGGGTAGCCATCTGACGATGAAGTACCCTGCGGTTTATATGATGGAACCCGGCGCTCGGGGCGAGATTCTATCGATCGCGTTTTCATCGAGTGGCCAGCATCAAGATGCTGGCGCGAAGGTGGTGCATTGTGCTCCGAACACGAAGAGTCGGATTATCTCGAAGAGTATCAGCAAGAACGGTGGTCGCAGCAGCTACCGCGGTTTGTGCAAAGTGGAAGATGGTGCGACAGGTTGCAAGAGCAACGTGGTTTGCGATGCGTTGATTCTCGATTCGGATAGCCGAAGCGATACTTACCCCTATATCGAAGTTGAAGAGCAAGACGTACAGATCGAGCACGAGGCGAGCGTTTCGCGGATTGGCGAAGAGCAGTTGTTCTATCTGATGAGCCGCGGTCTGACCGAGGCGGAAGCCAGCTCGATGATCGTGAGCGGCTTTATCGAGCCCTTGATTAAAGAACTGCCCATGGAATATGCGATCGAGATGAATCGGCTGATCGAGCTGCAGATGGAAGGCAGCGTGGGCTAGGGTTTGGTCGCTCGGGTGCTTCCGGCCAGGATGGCCGGGCTATGGTGTTTTCGCCTTAGAATTCTTACTACATTTTATCGGAAAATGGTTTCCGTCTATGAGTGCTACGTTAACGAAAACTGGATTTACCCAAGACGCTTTCGACGCTTTTATGTCGACTCGCAACGAGCCTGCTTGGCTGTCCGATCTGCGGCGTGATTCTTGGTCGCGATTTACTGAGATGGCGATGCCCAGCAGTCGCGACGAAGAGTGGATGCGGACTGACATCCGTCTGTTTAAGCTCGATAAATATTCTTTAGCCGCCGACGCAGTCGAGGTTTCGTTGCCGCAGGCGTTGTTGGCGACGGGGGTTGAGCTAGGTGGGCGTGGTGTTTCGATTGATAGTCGTTCGGTCGAGAGCCAGTTGTCTGAGAAATGGTCGAGCCGGGGCGTGTTGTTCGGCAGCCTTGATACGATGCTTGTTGAGCATGGCGACCTGTTGCGGCCTTATCTCGAACGGCATCTGGTGAGCCCGAGCTACGATAAGATCGCGGCGTTGAATGCTGCTTGTTGGAGCGGCGGCAATTTGTTGTTTGTGCCCAAGGGGGTACGCGTCGACGAACCGTTGCATTCGCTTTCGGTGATGTCGGACGGCGGCACCGATTTGGGGAAAACGCTTGTGGTTCTGGAAGAAGGTGCCGAGGCAACGCTGCTGTCGGAGACGGCTAGCAGCGAACCTGATGGCGGCGGTTTACACTGCGGCTCGATTGAGTTGATTGTTGAGCGGGGCGCTCGACTGCGATATGTAAATTTGCAGAATTGGGGCAGCGGCGTCTGGCATTTCGCCCATCAAATGGCTCATGTCGGTGCCAATGCGAATTTGCAATGGACGATCGGTGCCTTGGGTAGCCGACTGGCGAAGGTGAATCAACATGTCGCGTTGATTGGGCAAGACGCAGAGGCCCAGGTCAACGGGGTGATGTTTACGCAAGGCAAGCAGCACCTGTGTTACAACACTTATCAGCATCATCAGGCGGAATACTGCCAGAGCGACTTGCTTTACAAGGCGGCTTTGCAAGATCAATCTCGCACAGTTTGGCGCGGAATGATCAAGGTCGACGAAGGTGCGCAGCGGACCAATGCCTATCAGCGAAACGACAATCTGATGTTGTCGACCACGGCTCGGGCGGATTCGATCCCGGGGTTGGAAATCGAAGCCGACGACGTGCGTTGTACTCATGGCAGCACTTCGGGCCGCGTGGACGACCATCAGCTTTTCTATGCCATGACCCGTGGTTATACGCGGAAAGAAGCGGTGCGGATGATCGTCAGCGGATTTTTCCAACAGGTGTTCGATCGGATTACGATCGAGAGCGTACGCGAAGCGCTGGGAGAAGCGATTGGGCGTCGGGTGCGAGATATTGAGGAGTAGGGTGCAGCAGAAATTTCATGGCGACCATCGATTAAGCCCAGTTAGGAAAAACGGATTTTGAGTGATTTTGTTGCTGTGGCGAACTGTTCCGAAGTGGCCGACCCTGGCTCGATGTTGGTTGAGGTCGACGATCGGTTGGTTGTACTGATCCACGCGGCAGGACATTATTATGCTTTGGACGATGTCTGCACCCATGATGGGGGGCCGTTGAGCGATGGGCCTGTGAATGCGACTGAGGGTACAATTGCTTGCCCGCGACATGGGGCAAAGTTCGATGTAAAATCGGGGGCTGCTGTGACGATGCCTGCGACCAAAGCGACGGTTGCTCATGAGGTGAAGGTTGAGGGCGAGCAGGTATTTGTTAGATTGAGCAATGCCTAGTACGTCGAAATTAAACGGAGGAAGAGGCTATGGCCATTGCTGAAGATACGGTGCGTGAGGCGCTGAAACAGGTGATCGATCCTGAATTGTTCGTCAATATTGTCGATTTGGGTTTGATCTACGAGATCAAAGTTGTTGAAAACGACGAAGGCAAAAGCGACGTTCAGGTGGATATGACGATGACTAGCCCTGCTTGTCCGGCCGCCCCGCAGTTGCTTGGGCAGTCGAAAGATTTTGTCGGGCAGCTGGAAGAGGTTGCCGAGGTCGATGTGCGACTGGTGATGACACCGCCTTGGACGCCCGACCGAATGACGGAAGATGCCCGCGATCAGTTGGGGATTTTTTAAGAGGGCCCATACTAGCCCGACGCGCTAGCGGGGGAATGTACGAGAAATCCCTCGCTAGCGCGTCGGGCTAGTGTTGCTTCTTATTTGAGCTTCTATGCGCGTATTTCTCTACGAGTGGGCGACCGGCGGCGGTTTGGTGGAACAGCCGGGGGCGTTGCCTGAGTCGTTGCTCGTCGAGGGGGCTTCGATGCTGGCGGCGTTGGCGGCTGATTTCAATGCCATCGATGGGGCGCAGGTCGTCGTGCTGCAAGATATTCGGCTGGATGACTTGCCGTTGCCGGGGTGCGAGATTATTGTCGTTCATTCGGATTCGCACCATCAGGATGAATTCGAGCGGCTTTCGTCGGAGGCGGATCATACGTTGGTGGTGGCGCCGGAAATCGATAATGTCCTGCATGAGACGCATATTCGAGCGCGATCGGCAGGCGGGCGTTTGCTGGCGCCGAGCGAAGAGTTTGTGCGGCTGGCAAGCGATAAGCATGAAACGGCTTTGCGCCTGGAGCGAGCAGGTGTGCGCGTGCCTGAAGCGGTGATCATGGCCGCGGATGAGGAAAAGTTGCCGGCAGACTTTGTTTATCCTGGGGTTGTGAAACCTGTGCATGGAGCTGGGTCGCAGCATACTTTGCTAGTTTCGAGCGCACAGGACGAGCCCCCGCCCTACCCTTGGCCGCGTCGGCTGGAGCGTTATTGTTTAGGCAAGGCGGTGAGCGTGGCTTTTCTGTGTGGCCCGGAGCATCGGACCAGCTTGCCGGTTTGCCAACAGCATCTGACGTCGGACGGACGATTTTCTTACACTGGCGGGGCGTTGCTGTGCGACGCGGAATTGGCCCGGCGTGCAACCGAGTTGGCTGATCGGGCTTTGGACGCTTTGCCTGCATCGCTAGGTTATGTGGGTGTTGATTTGGTGTTGGGCAAAGCAGCCGATGGGTCGGAGGATGTGGTGATTGAGGTGAATCCTCGGATTACGACTTCGTATGTTGGTCTGCGAGCGGCGACCGAAGATAATCTGGCAGCGGCGATGATCGAAAACGCGGCGGGGCGAGTGGTGAGGCCCGATTTTATTCAGACTCCGCTGGAGTTTTTGGTTGATGGGACGATTCGGCAGCCGGTGGGGTAGTGTGTTTTGTTGGCGTGTGTTCTGGTGGTTCCGGCCAGGATGGCCGGGCTATGGGGGGAGTGCATAAATAATGAGCTACTTGGGGCTGGATATCGGTGGGGCGAATCTTAAGATTGCCGATGGGCGGGGGTATGCTGCTTCTCGATTTTTTCCGTTGTGGCAACGGCCTCATGATTTGGCGGAGGCATTGGGCGAGTTGATCGCCAATGCGCCGGCGGCTGAGCAACTCGTGGTGACGATGACGGGCGAGTTGGCGGATTGCTTTGCTACCAAGGCGGATGGGGTTGCGGCAATACTTGGCGCGGTGGTGGAGGTTGCTGGCGGTCGGCGTGTTGGGGTTTATCTTTGTGATGGGCGGGTGGTTGGCGTTGAGACCGCGCGTGCTGAAGCACTGCTCGCCGGGGCTAGTAATTGGCATGTGCTGGCAGGGTTTGTGGGGCGATATTGCGAAGGGGAGTCAGGTTTGTTGTTGGATATTGGTTCGACAACTTCGGATATTATTCCCTTCGATAAAAATGGGCCACGCGCGGTTGGGCTGACTGATCCGGAGCGATTGCAGGCGGGTGAGTTGGTCTATACGGGAATTGAACGTAGCCCGATTTGCGCGGTGACGCCGGTGCTTTCTTGGCGAGGCGAACTTTGCCCGGTCGCGCAGGAGTTGTTTGCGACCACGAGCGACGCTTATGTGATGCTGGGCGAGTTGGCGGAGGACGTTGACGACTTGAATACGGCTGATGGTCGGTCGCGCACCAAAGCGAATGCCCGTGGGCGGCTGGCGAGAGCCGTTTGTGCGGATTCGACAATGTTTTCTGAGGAGGATGCGCGGCGATCTGCGGAGATGGTGCGGGCTGCGCAATTGCAACAATTAGAGATCGCAGCCCGGCAGGTATTAGGTCGCATGGAAACGCCGCCGCGTGAAATCGTGTTGAGTGGGCACGGGGAATTTTTGGCTCGGGAATTGATCGCTCGTTTGGAATTGGATTGTCGAGTGGTGTCGCTTGCGGAGCAGTTGGGGCGAGAGGTTAGCCGTTGCGGGTGTGCCCATGCCTTGGCGGTGCTAGCTCGTGAAGGAGCTTGCGTCTGATGCGAACGCTAGTACGAGTGGTGAAGGTTGGCGGCAGCTTGCTCGACTTGGTCGATTTGGGCGATCGACTACGGAGTTGGCTGGCGGCCCAAACGCCGGCTCATCATGTGCTTGTTGTTGGCGGCGGGGCGTTGGTCGATCAAGTTCGCGAGTGGCATCGAAGCGAGCCGATCGACGAGGTGGCTGCGCATTGGATGTGTATTGATCTGATGACCGTCACTGCGCATTTGCTGCATGCCCGCTTGCCGGAGATTGTGTTGGTTGAAGACGATCGGGTATTGTGCCAGCGGTTGGCGACGCGAGATTGTACGATTTTTGGGCCAGCGGGATGGATGAGACAGAGCGAACCGAGTCTGCCGGGAACGAAGTTGCCTGCTAGTTGGGATGTTACGAGCGACTCGATTGCGGCGAGGTTGGCCATTGGTTTGAATGCGGACGAATTGGTTCTGTTGAAATCGACTTTGCCGGCTGCTGAGGTTGGCCAGGAGATGAGTGCGTTGGCTGCTGCGGGCTATGTCGACCCGATGATGGGAGAGCTTGCCCAGGAGTTACCGCCTGTGCGATTGGTTGATTTGCGTCGGTGAATTGCAGGACAACTGCAAAGTCGGAACGGTCGACCAAAGTTTAGGAAAAAGAATAACCGCAGAGGACACGGAGTAGCCCAGCGCGGCCTTTGGCCGCAAACAAAAAAAGGGAACCGCTAATCAGCGCTAATACACGCTAATAGGTGAACGAAATGCGAAAAACGGGCATGAGATTAGCGTTTATCCGTGTTGATTAGCGGTTCCCTTCTTTCAAAAAAGTGTGTCAAAAAAATAAGCTTTTACGGGTTTGTCTTACAGACGGCCTTAAGAAGTAGATTTTCTCTGTGTCCTCTGTGGCTCAAATTGTTGCGGTTTTTTGTGAAATCGTGACTTTGCCGTTCCCTTGTAAACTTGCAAAGCTTTGGTGTTTTCGGCCAGGATGGCCGGGCTATGGGGGGGGGTTGGGGGCTGGTATACTGTGGTGGGCGGGCGGTTGGCTCGCTTTGTTCTTTTCAACCAACTATTCAGCGCGAAGAAAAAATTGATGTCTACTGAAGTCGCTCCCGAAGACCCAACTTATAACGACGACGAATACACGACCGCCCAAAAGGAGCCGTCGGCAGCCCCGGACTCGGGCAAACGAGATCTGGAATGGCCCGAGACGACGGTGAACCCGACGCAATTGAGGTGGCGCTATGCGACTGGGATTCCGTTGATTCATCTGCTGGCATGCTTGGCGTTTTTTCCGTGGTTCTTCAGTTGGACCGGCTTGGTGGTTGGTGCTCTGGGGTTGTATGTCTTTGGGACGCTGGGGGTCAATCTTTGTTACCACCGGTTGCTTACGCACCAAGGATTTAAGGCCCCCAAGTGGCTTGAGCATTTTTTCGCCGTCCTTGGGGTTTGCACGATGCAAGATACGCCCGCCTGTTGGGTGGCGATGCATCGGATTCATCACAAACACTCGGACTATCGCCCCGACCCGCATAGCCCGTTGGTGAATTTTGTTTGGGGGCACTGTGGCTGGTTGATGTTTACCAACCGAGATTTTAGGAATCTGAATTATTACCAACGGTTTACGCGCGATCTGCTTCGCGATCCGTTTTATATGAAGCTAGAGCGGAACGAGCGCTGGCTGTGGATTTATACGATCCACATGCTGCTGTTTTTCTTGGTCGGGTTTGCGATTGGCGGTTTGCAATTTGGCCTGAGCTTAGTGGTCTGGGGCGTGTTTGTGCGTACGGTGATTACTTGGCACATTACCTGGAGCGTGAATTCGTTCACCCATGTCTGGGGCTATCGGAACTATGAGACCGACGACAACAGCCGCAACAATTTTCTGGTCGGTTTGTGGGCCAATGGCGAAGGTTGGCACAACAATCATCACGCCGACCAACGTGCGGCAGCCCACGGCCACAAGTGGTGGGAATTCGACGTGACGTGGCTAACGATTCGGCTGCTGGAAAAGCTGGGGCTGGTGGAGAATGTGGTTCGACCGAAGGTTTGGGCGGGAGGGGCTGGGGAGAAGTGAATCGGATAACGTAGAACCCACGTCTGGACAGGTTAGAAAGAGTGAAAATGAATAGTACTAAATCGAGACTTGTCGCACTCACTATCGGAGTGTTAATACTTGGCACAAATGCCTGTAGCGAGAGCATTGCCCCAGACACAATTAAGACTTCGCCAGAGGAAATACTGAAGAAAGTTGTGGACACGTACGAGACTCTGGAAACGTACAAGTCGGAAGGCACAATCATCTCGGATATTGATACTGGCGGGACGAAGGTGAAGACTGAGACTGAGTTCTCAATCCTATTGAAGAAACCCAATCTGTATCTCATTTCATGGACCCAGAAGAACATGCCCATGCCAGGTATGGCTCAGTCTGGAACTGTGTGGAGTGATGGGACTCAACCCTATTTATACACGGGAATATTGAATACTTATTCCAAGGTGACGAATGACGAAATGGCATTGGCCAGTGCTACTGGAATCTCAGGAGGGGCTGCCTTCACGATTCCAACTCTATTTCTCTCTGTGTTCAAGGAGCAGCCGGCACCGCTTTCTAGGTTGAAGAACCTGAAGGTAGAAAAAACAGAAGTGATAGAAGGCGAAGATTGCTACGTCCTGACAGGATCATCGGAGATATCAGCAAAGGAAACTTTATGGATATCAAAGACAAGTTACTTAATCAGGAAGTACTATCGATCTCTTGAATCTCCCGAAGGGGGAATAGTAATTCCAGAATTGTCCGACGAAGAAATTGAGGAAGCTCTCGAGGGCATGGGGCAAGATGTGACCGAAGAGGGAAAGAGGAATTTGAAGGAGATGATGGAGAAATCGAGAACGATGCTAGTGACCGAGAAATTGGAAGGTTCTTCCACTGAACTTCACGCAAATGTTTCATCACCCGAATTAGACAAAAGCGACCTCGAGTTTGCTGTGCCGGAAGGTGCAGTCCTCAAGGACTCTTTGTTTTAGCGCAGTATTCTTCGGTGCTACCAAATAAGAGGTTGGTGCAGAAATCCCTCTTGTGCTACGCACATCTGGAGCGTTTTGGTGTTTAGATGGCGTGGCCGCCAACGCTAAGGGCGATTTTGCCGTGATGCCTGGGGGCTATTGCCAGTACCATTGGTTGCTGCCGGCGGAGAGTTGCTGGTGTAGCTTGCTGACTTGGGCGACTTCTTCGCTGCGGTCGGCAACTTGCCAGGGTAGAAGCTGGACACCGCCGGAGGCGCTGACTACCCAATTGCCGCATGGCCAAAAAAGTGTTGGTACGAGCCATTCCTCGTAAAATCACTTGACGCGAGTAGGGGCGGACCGGAAAATGAATTCTCGGACGTGTGCCTTCTCTCCCTGAATCCGATATGAGGAACGACGATGGATGCAAATGTTGATTCCATTTTCGACCTAAGTCCCCCAGAGAAACTCCAGCTTGTGGAGGATCTTTGGGACGATTTGGCAGCCGTGCCTTCGGAGGTGCCCCTCCACGATTGGCAAAAGGAAGAGTTGGCTCGAAGAAAGGCCAACCTGACAAGTCATCCGGCTTCTGGGATTTCTTGGGATGAGGTCAAGCGTAGGGTCCGAAGCCAACATGGCCGCTAATTTTATTCTGGCGCCAGAAGTAGAACTCGATATTAGCGAGGCTTATTGCTGGTACGAGGAGCGACGATCTGGTTTGGGCGAAGAGTTTCTCAGTTGCGTTGACGCATGTATCCAAGAAATCAGTCGCACGCCAGAGATGCATGCCACAATTCACGAAGAATATCGTCGGGCGCTGGTTAGACGATTTCCGTATGCGGTGTTCTATGAGTCCATGGACGGCACGGTGACTGTTTACTGCGTTTTCCACACCTCCCGTGATCCCAAGAAGTGGCGTCAACGGCTGAAGTAAGTCGAAACGCACGAGTGTCGGTATTGCTTGACTCGCACTGCTGGGCAAGCCAGACAGTGGCACCCTGGGGGGAACTCTATTGCCAGTACCATTGGTTGCTGCCGGCGGAGAGTTGCTGGTGTAACTCGCTGACTTGGGCTACCTCTTCGCTGCGGTCGGCGACTTGCCAGGGTAGAAGCTGGACTCCGCCGGAGGCGCTGACTACCCAATTGCCGCGTTGGCGGATAAAGCTGGCTTTGGCTGGGACTGATCGGGGGGCGTTGTACGCCTGGGTCGAGTGGCTGACCATCATCTGAGGTAGTTCTAGCTCGGCTCTTGCTAGTAATTGCTCCATGTCGATCAGGGCGGCTACGACGGCTAGGTCCATGACGTTGCGAAGTTGGCCAAAGGTGGAGTCGTGTTCTGCCAGTTCGGGGTAACGCTCGGTCATGGTGGTAGCCCACTGTTGAGCCAACTTGCCGGCTTTGACCGATTTTTCGCGTTTGCCTTCGGAATTAAAATGATCTTCTTCGGTCAAGCATTGCACGCCCTGTCCTCGCAACTGCCAGGCAAGGCCGTCGGCATCGCGGGCCAGAGGTTCGTAGTTGGTTGCCAGCCACCAGCGGGGAGTCAGATTGGTCGCCTTGCGTCGGCTTGAGCCGATCAGGTGCATGAAGCTGGGCATGTTGTCGACCGGCGATGTCATGAAGTTCATGGCCATCTGTTTCATACGGAAGTCGGCAGCTACCATGGTGCGGGCAAAGTGGCTATCGACAGGCACGCCGGTGACCGAGACCACTTGCGGCCCCATCGCTTGTTCGATGCGGGTACTATCGGGCTGACGGTTGCCAACGGTTCTCATACGCGAAAGAACGGAGCGAACTCGTTTCATTCCTTCGGCGGTCGGGTCGATCGAGCAGGAGATTGCTTCTACGCGCGAGGCTTCGCTGGTTCGTAGGGCAACGATCAGATCGTCTAGCAGTACGACTGGCCGATTGGTGGTTGCGCCGACCACATTGCCCATGGCGTCGATCCGCCAACCTTCGGCAGGACCAGCGAGGACGATGTCGTTGCGTTCTGGGTAAACCAGGACGTATTCGATACGTTGGAGGCCAGCCAGATAACGCACCGCGTCAGGAATTGGTTTGTTATTCGCAGCACAATCGGCGAGGGTGGCCTCAAGCTGTTTGAGGGAGACAGCTCGTAGATCGGTGAATGGCTGGAGGTCGTCGGGGATTGCGGTTAAGGCGTTTTTGCGGACTTCGTCTAGTTGCCGCTGATCTTCGGCTGTTGGCGCCGAAACAATACCTTCGGTATTGATGGAGACACCGCCAACCGACCGCTGTTGGCCAAAGACCTGGGCAGATGCTTGCTGCGGGGTTAGACACAGGGCAATGGTGACGGCAAGCGTGATAGCAGCCAAGTTGAGACCGGGAAATAGCCGTTTCATCTGATTCTTCTCCTCAATTCCACTTCAACCAGCGTCTGGACGATCCCAGCGCTGTCAGAGGCCGCCAATGCAACCTGCCGGTATACACTCCAGGGTAGTTGCTAAAGTGTTGTGATTCAACAGTTTTGCGTGGGTTGGTGAGGGATTTCGGAGAAGTTGTGGAGCCCCAGAAGAGTGCTTACCGGGGCCAACTCGGGCTGGATAGTCGGTTTCTAGGGATTTGACTGCCGCAATTCGGTTTGAGTTGCCGAGTTATGGTAGCTGCGGCTTGAAATGGGGGGGGCTGTGGGAATAAGGTGGTAGGTGTATCGTGAGCACATCTCCCAGCTTTGACAGGGCCCGTATTTTGTCGGAATGGGGTGTGCCGATTGCCCCATGCCTTTGTCTAGGCCTTTATGAACGCGTATCTAATTATTCGAGAAGGTTCGAAATGGGCCGATGTTGTGCGTCTAGTTCCGGGCGAATCGGTCACGATGGGACGCGCGCCGACCAACACGATCGTTGTCAAAGACGAACGATGTAGTCGAAATCACGCCGAGGCGTTTTTGGCGAAAGGCGAGTGGAAACTTCGCGATCTTGAAAGCCGTAATGGGACTTTAGTGAGCGGCGAACGATTGTCGCGCGACCACTCACTTCAGTCGGGCGACATCATCCAGATCGGCAATACCCATTTGGCATTTGTGCATGATTTGACCCAAGCGTTTCCGGATACTAGCACCTTGTTGCGTTCGTCGAAAGCGGTTGACTCGGGCGAAGGGGAAGGGTTAAGCGACGAAGATAGTATCTTCGAGTCGTATGAGCCGACAACGATTACGCATCGAAAAGACCAAAGTCGTTTTCTCGACAAGCCAACGCTCGAAGACACCGACGAAGCTTTTCCGAAAGTTGGGCGAGCAGCGGCAAAACTTTGTCGACTGGCTTTCGAGCTAGCCAAGGCGACCGACATTGTTTCGCTTGCCAATGTTGCGATTGGCGGACTCTTCGAGGGAACGCAGGTCGACGCAGGCGCAATCCTTTTGCGCAAACGTGTTGATGCAGGAAAACGCATTAGCGACGAGCTAGAGGTTGTGGCTTCGCGTAGCGATAGCAGCCATTCGTATCATCGGGTTTCACCATTTCTTGCCTCCACCGTACTGCGCGAAGGGCAAGCGGTGATGGCGCGAAACGTGATGGACGATAGTAATCTGGGGAACCGCGATAGCCGCGGCGAAATTCTTGCGACCAGCGTGATCTGTGCGCCGGTGCGTTTAGCGGGTGAAGTATTTGGCTTGGTCCATTTGTATACGACCGACACAGACCGTACCACGGACCCCGAAGACTTGGAGTATACGCTTGCGGTGGCCGACACGGTTGGCGTCGCTCTTGAGAACCTGGACAAACGCCAGGAATTGGCTGAAAACCTGAACCAGATGCGTTCGAAGAATGCTCAGCTTCGCGAACAGTTGGGCGTGCAAAATGAGATCATTGGTTCTAGCAACGTTATGAATCAGGTGGCCCAACAGATTGCGCGAGCTGCGCCGAGTCGGGCGACGGTTCTCATTCGCGGCGAAAGCGGGGTTGGTAAGGAGCTTGTAGCGCGAGCGGTTCACTTCTCTAGTCCACGGTCGGAAGCCCCTTTTGTGTGCCTCAACTGTGCGGCCTTGTCGGAATCGCTGCTAGAAAGCGAACTCTTTGGTCATGAGAAGGGCGCGTTTACGGGCGCCACAGATCGAAAGATGGGCAAATTCGAGCAGGCGGACACGGGGACGTTGATGCTTGACGAGATCGGCGAGATGAGCCCCTCGATTCAGGCAAAATTTCTTCGGGTTTTGGAAGGCCACCCGTACGAACGAGTTGGCGGTACCCAAGAGTTGAACGTCGATGTGCGCGTGATTGCTGCAACAAACCGTGATCTAGAAAAGGATGTGGCCGAGGGGAAATTCCGCCGCGATCTCTATTTTCGATTGCATGTTCTAGAAATTATTGTTCCGGGCCTGCGGAAGCGGCCGGAAGATATTCCCGAGTTGGCCGAGTTTTTCTTGCGACGGTTTAGCGATGAGACCGGTAGTAAGTTTAAGGGTTACACCCCACGAGCCATGGAGCAACTGCTCCGTTATCGTTGGCCTGGTAACGTGCGAGAACTAAAAAACGTCATCGAGCGGGCAGTGGTGCTTGCCGGTGGCGAGTATATCGATCACGAAGACTTGGTTCTGTCGACGTTGAAGACGGCTGGCGACACTGAATCGGGTGGCTCAGTTAGCATGGTCGGTGGGACGTTTGAACCGACGTCGTTGGCCGATATGGAGCAGGAACACATCCTGCGGACGCTGAACTCGACGGGTTGGAATAAAAGTCGAGCGGCTTCGATTTTGGGTATCGAGCGGTCAACACTCGATCGAAAAATCCGCCGTTATGGGCTGGCTTCTGAGAGGCCGGGGACTGTCTAACCAGCCCTGTGCAAGATCAGCGCTGATTGTGATTGTGGGAGGCGTCTCCCGACGCCGAAAGTGCTTGTTTTGACTCACGATCGGCGTCAAAGACGCCTCCCACAGTGACTTTGCAAACGCTGTCAGGATTTGACTTTACGAATCGGCATTTGTAGGATACCACCCAGTTATCGTTATCCGATCAAACGATCCCAAACATGCTTGGAGCTTCTCGCCACATGTTCGCCAAAGACTTCAGCATATCGGACCTTGAACGACTTGGTCCAATCATCGAGCAACTCCTGAAATCAGGAAAACTAACCGAGAACGAAAAATGGGCGGTTGATCTCTCTTGTCGTGCCGCAACTGACCTCGCTTCTATCCGGCACTCTGAAGTCGCACGTCATTTTTACACGAGACCGGATATCGAAGAGCAAACTGCAACGACGGTCGCTTCATGGCTCGCCGACAATTCCAATGCAACAGCAGGAACCGTTACAGCTATCTGTGGGCGTATGCATGTTGCCTCGATTGGACCAGGTGGTAAACTGCAGTTGACTCCAATATTGGATCTCTAAATCAATCGGTGGCCTTCGCGGGTGGCCTAGACACATTTCACCAACAATGGTCGCTGCAGCTTTGAAGTGATGTGGAAATGTGTCTGGGTTGCGCAGCGACAAGAGGTTGCCCCATAAAGCGATATTCCTCGTGTGCCTTTGGCACCCAGACAACAAGTTGTCTGGGCCACCCGCGATCAAGGTCACCAAACAATCCCAATACGAATTGCCTCCCGTGTTTGAGACGCAAATCGAGGTTTGAAATGTATATGAGTCGATTGGCGTTATTGAGGGTCGTCGCTTGGTGTAGCGTATCGTCCCTGGGGCTGGCTGCCCTTGTTGAGGGGGCTGTCGCTCAGGAAATTGGCGAGGGTTCTGGTAGCTTTGTATTTACCGATCCCGAGGGAAACCCAGACCGGCCAATTAAGGTGTGGTATCACCGACCCAAGAAGTTTCGTACGAGTGGCTCTGTTGTATTTGTGATTCACGGCAAGAGTCGGAACGCAGATGGGTATCGAGATACTTGGGTCAAATATGCTGAGCGCAAACAGTACTTGCTGCTTTGCCCAGAGTTTTCCAAGCAACACTATCCTTATAGCCGACACTACAATTTGGGATACATGGTTACCAGCAAGGGCCAACTACGAGACAAAAAGAAGTGGTCTTTTATGGCAATCGAACGTATCTTTGATCAAGTCGTTGAGGCGAATCGACTTCAAGCGAAACAGTACTCCATCTATGGGCACTCGGGAGGAGGACAGTTTGTGCATCGACTAGTGGTGTTTCTGCCCGAGGCGCGGTTCAAGATTGCCGTGTCGGCCAATCCTGGTTGGTACACCATGTTGCAGGATGGTATCGAGTATCCCTATGGCCTGGGTGGAACGGCAGTCGATGAACAACAACTGCGTCAATCACTTGGCAGACGATTTGTACTATTGCTAGGAACTGCCGATACGGATCCGAATCACAAAAGCCTTCGCAAAACCCCTGAGGCGATGGCCCAGGGCCCCCACCGGTTAGCCCGTGGCAAGTCCTTCTACAAAGGCAGTAAGCTACTTGCGAAAAAACTTGATGTGAAAAGTCGCTGGCGGTTGCAAACAGTTCCAGGAGTCAAACATAGCAACAGCAAGATGTCGGTTCACGCTGCTAAGCTGATCCAATGAAGAAACTTGGGCGACGGGAGTCCGTAGCACTGCTGGCGTGGATATTCGAATAGCCTTTTGTGCTACGCACACCGACACGTGTCCGAATGATGCCCAATGAGTGGCGGCGATTATTGCGGACAAGTGTCGGTGTCACCCTCGCAGGACGATTGCAAAGTCACTGTGGGAGGCGTCTCTGTTTGTGTGCTTCTGGCTGCTTTCACCCAGAAGGCGGGCGATTTGTGCTGTTTGTGCAAATTATGCGTCTTATTTTTGCTAGGGCGTGCTATTTGTCGGCTAGTTTTCTTGCCTCTGCGCTTGGCTGCGACCAATAGTTGAAAGAAGCCACCTCTTAGCGGGGGAGGCTGATGGTCACCCCGTAATCATTCGCTAAGGAAACTCAAATCATGTCCACGGTCGCTGAAGAGCCGGTGTTGGCAGGAATGCAGATCAATCAGCAGCTATTTACCGCGATTACCGATTCGGTTCAGTGTGCGTTGGATATGTGCGATACGAAAGTGCGCTGCGTTGGTGTCTCGGCTACGCCGACGCAAGAGACGGGCATTATCACCGGCATGATTGGTGTTCATGGCAAAGTGTCGGGTTTTATCAGCGTGAACATCGCCGAGCAATTTGTGATTCGCGCCGTTGAAGGTTTGCTGCAAGAAGAGTTTGGCAAACTAACTTCGCAGGTGGTTGATGGCGCAGGCGAGATCACCAACATTATTGTTGGTGGGATAAAATCGGCGTTGGCAAAGACCCCGTGGGGGTTTTCGCAGATCACCGTTCCTTCGGTAATCGTAGGGCAAAACTTTACGATCGCCTATTCTCGCGGCTTAGAATTTCTGACCGTGACATTCGAGCATGAAGACCCAAATGTGGTTCGATTCGAAGAGCGCATGATGCATGTCAGCATGTCGTTGTTGACGATCTAAGAACAGTCGAATCAATCTTCGTCGGCGGCACGCATCCAAGGAGTGATGGTGGGTTCGTAGCTGCATAGTTCGTTGTCGTTGAAGTAGAGAGCGATCTCTCGAGTGACGGCCTCGGGGCCATCCGAACCATGTACCAAATTCATCTGGCGGCTAGAGCTATAGTCTCCGCGGATGGTTCCAGCAGCGGCTTGCAAGCCGTTGGTTGCGCCGAGCATTTCTCGAACGACCCGAATGGCATCTAAGCCTTCGAGAACAGCAGCCATGACTGGCCCGCCGGTGATAAAACCTTCTAGCGTTGGGTACCAACCCTTTTCGACGTGCTCGGCGTAGTGTTGCTTCGCCAAATCGGGGGTGATTTGCAGCATCTTCATGGCAACAAAATTAAGCCCCTTTGCCTCGAATCGGGCAATAATCTGCCCCATCAATCGACGTTGCACAGTGTCTGGTTTCAGCAAGATAAAGGTACGTTCCATAAGGTAAGTCGATCGAGGGTTGGAGACAGCCGCGATTCTACGAATCGCCGGAAAAGGTCAGCAAGAAACGAGGATTGTAAGAGATTCTGCCCCGCCCCTCAAGCGGCCTCAGGCATTCGTGCAGGACGATTGCAAAGTCATGCTAGCCGCAGGCGGAAGCTGCGGTCGAGCCTGAAAAAACCGTGGCTTCCGCCCACGGCTACTACAGAATCAGCGACTTTGCAGTCGGCCTGTTTGCTGCTGGCAGCCGTTTGACGTAGAACGCTAGGTCGGCTATATTGGCGACAATGTAAATTATTGAGTCGCCTGGGGCAAGAAAACCAGTGAAAATCACCGCAGTCGAGACGCACGCTTGCCATGCCCGGATGAGGAATTGGATCTTTGCGAAGGTGCTGACCAACCAGCTGGAGCTGGTCGGCTGGGGCAAAGCGCCCCTCGAGTGGCATACCCGTAGCGTTGTGGGGGCGATCGAAGACGTGTCGCAATTGGCCGTCGGCGCCGATCCGGCTCGGATCGAGCATCATTGGCGCGACAACGGGATTGCCCTACACGTGGCGCATCTGTGTGCCCAAAAAAATCGCGACATGATTGGCAGTGTCCAGCTTTGCGATGGCGGCATCTCCCTGGTGACCGCAGTAGAAATAAACGATCAAAAATGATTGAGAAACCCAAAAAAACAGCGATGAGCCAGCAGCACGATTGGCATGTAGAACATCCTTCGTTTGAGGGCCGAGTTGGCGTCGCCCGGCGAGACATTACGCCACCGGTGGGAATCTACTCGCGTATGTGGGGCAGCGCCGAGCACGATGTCGCCCAGGGAATTCATCGTCCACTCACCGTGACCGTATTGACAATCCAATCGCTCGATAACAAAACGCCTCTAGTACTGGCCAGTCTCGATCTAGGCTGGTGGCGGTCGAGCCAGGACGAATGGTTCCTTCGAGCGAAAGTGCTTGACGCGCTTTCGCTTGAAGAATCGAGATTGATGCTTCACTTGACGCACACCCATTCCGGGCCGTCGACTTCGCTCAATTCGCATGACAAACCGGGTGGCCATTTGATCAAGCCGTACCTCGTCAAGGTTTGCGATGCCGTAGTCGAGGCGACCCTCGACGCTCTCGATTCAGCCACCCCGGCCACACTCGACTGGAACACCGGCCGGTGTGACCTGGCCTGTTTTCGCGACCAGCCCAATCCGGAAGGGCCCGGCATGGTCGTCGGCTGTCGGCCAGATTTTGTCGTTGACGACACACTTCTGTTAGGCCGGGTGAGCGACATCCAGGGGCGAACCATCGCGACCTTGGTAAATTACGCTTGCCATCCAACAACGCTTGGTGGCGGCAATCAGCTAATTTCTCCTGACTATGTCGGGGCGATGCGAGAAGTTGTCGAAGAAGCGACCCGTGGGGCTCCCTGCCTGTTTCTTAATGGGGCCGCCGGCGATTTGGCTCCACGTCGCCAGTATTTACACGATCCGAGCGTGGCCGACCAGAACGGTCGGCAATTGGGCTACGCCGCCTTATCAACGCTGGCCGGGATGTTGCCCCCGCGGACGGCGTTGGAGTTTGACCGTGTCGAAACATCAGGCGCGAGGCTCGGGCGATGGCATTTAACCACCGCGAATGCGGATACGATTTGTCGTAGTGAAATACTTCACGTCCGTCTTCCGCTCAGACCAATGCTGCAGCCAAGCGAACTCGAATGTCAGCTCGCAATATGCGACGACCGAGTGCTGGCCGAGCGTTTGGAGCGACAATACGGCCAGCACAATGGACTGGCTGAAAAAGGCACTACCGAGGTCCCGGTCTGGATTTGGCAACTGGGCAGTATCGTGTTTCTTGGAACACCGGCTGAGATGCATAGCCCGTTTCAGGCAGAAATCCGAAAGCAATTTACGGACCAACAAATTGTCGTGATGAATCTAACCAACGGCACGACTGGCTATTTGCCTCCGAAAAAAGACTATCCACAAGATACTTACCAAACGAGCATTTCGCTCTTTGGGGCCGGATGCCACGAAGCGATGCTCGCTGCGTGTATTAAATCGCTGAAGGAGTTTATCAAGCCCCGTTCTGGCCAACTCGCGGATTCGATTTCAAAGCCTTCAGAACCGAGGAATAGGAGAAGTGATGTCTCGTCGTATTGAAAGCGTTCTTCCGATTCTGCATACGCCCTGGACACCAGACGATCAAATCGACTTCACAAGCCTGCGGCGTCAGATTGATTGGTGTTTTGAACTTGGTGCCCACGGTATCGCCAGTGCCATGGTCTCGGAGCTGTTGCGGATGACGCCCCATGAACGGAACGAACTGGCCCGGGCGATGGTTAGCATTGCTGATGGTCGTGGCGTGGTTATCGCCAGTGTTGGGGCTGAGAGTACTCGCCAAGCACTGGAACTGGCCGAGGGAGCGCGCGACGCCGGTTGCGACGCGATTATGGCGATTCCGCCCATTTCCACCCCCTTGCCAGACGAAGCATTGCTACGTTACTTCGGCACGCTAGCTGACAAGATCGATCTACCACTTGTGGTGCAAGATGCCTCCAGCTACGTCGGTCAGTCGATGAGCATCTCGTTCTTCGCGCGGCTTTTGGAAAAGTACGGACCAGAAAAGATACTTTTCAAACCCGAAGCGGCTCCAATCGGTCCGAACCTCTCGGCCCTACGAGATGCAACCGGCGGTCGGGCGAAAATCTTTGAAGGTTCTGGCGGCATTTTATTGGTCGATAGCTACCGTCGTGGGATTGCTGGCACCATGCCTGGCGTCGACCTGTTGGATGGGGTGATTGCCCTATGGAATGCTCTGGAGGCAGGCGACGAAGAGGCCAGCTATCGACTCTACTTTCCGATTTGTGCGATCGTGGCTCTCCAGATACAAGCCGGTCTGGATGGTTTTCTGGCGATCGAAAAATACATCCTGTTCAAGCGGGGCCTGTTTGCCAGCGAACGCCGACGCGAACCTTACTCCTGGTCTCTGGACGACGAAACCCGGGCTGAAGTTGATCGTCTGCTCGAACATCTTGCTCAAGCCCTGCAGCCTGACCCTCTAGGATAGCGAACCAATTACATGAGCAGCTTCTTCTTTGCCCCCCTGGCGGCGATCTCTGGTATGGAGACCTTTTCGCTAGAAGCTTGGGACTATCTGGCGATTGCCGGGTTCTTCGGCGTGTTGACCATCATCGGCTATCTTTCCGGTCGAGGGGAACAAGCGAGCAGCGAAGACTATTTTCTGGCCGGTAAAAAGCTGCCCTGGTATGTGGTCGGCGGTTCGTTCATCGCCTCGAACATCAGCAGCGAACAGTTCATCGGAATGATCGGTTCGGCGGTTGTTTTTGGCGTTTGCGTCTCGATGCTCGAATGGGGAAACGTCGCCGCGTTTTCGCTCTTGATTTGGATTTTCATCCCCTTTCTCTTGAGAGCAAAAGTTTTCACGACGCCCGAGTATTTGGAGCTTCGCTACAACGGCTCTATGCGGCAGATCTTTGCCGTCGTGACCATCATCAGTAATGTCGTCGCTTTCCTGGCTGCGGTTCTTTACGGCGGCGCGTTGGCGCTGCAAAACTTGTTTGGTTGGGATCTCTGGTTTGCCATTATTACCTTGGGGATCGTCGCTGGCATGTGGGCCATCTATGGTGGCTTGTCGAGCGTGGCTTGGACCGACCTGTTTACCGTGGCCGTGATGATTTTCGGTGGCCTTACCGTAACCGTTCTCGGGCTCGACGCGCTGGCCGGCGAAGAGGGCTCGTTACTCGACGGCTTTCGCACGATGATTGAGCGAAACCGGGCAACAACCGGAGTTTGGGCCGAGGCAGTCCAATCGAACACACAAAATCTCGCGGGCCAAGACTCCTACAACCGACTTTCCGTTTTCCAGCCTGCCACCCATCCGATTGTCCCGACGATCAGTCTCGCCACTTTCGTCTTCTCGGTCAGCATCTGGTACAACGTGCTCAACCAATTCATGATTCAGCGTGTGTTGGGCGCGAAGAACGAATACCACGCCCGGATGGGGATTGTCTTTGCCGGTTGGATCAAAATTTTCTTGCCGCTGATTACTGTGTTGCCGGGGATGATTCTGTTTGCGATGCACCCAGAGATCCTGCTCGGGCCCTGGGAAGAAGTCAAACCCGCGGCCGACAAAGGTTATGTGCAAATGATCCAATCACTCGTGCCTGTAGGCCTGCGCGGCCTGCTGCTGGCGGCCCTCTTTGGAGCCATTCAATCGACCGTGAATTCGGTACTCAATTCCACGTCGACAATTTTTACCCTGGATATCTACAAGCGAATATTCCGGCCGGCGTCGTCGGATCAGCATCTGGTGCGAGTGGGCGTGATTTCGTCGATCGCGATTCTGGCGTTCTCGATCTTGCTAGGCGGTTTCGTCGGCAAACTCGGCGGCAGCTTGTTCGAGTACATTCAGTCGCTCTACGCCTTTTTCGCGCCTCCGTTTGCCGCAGTCTTTGTGTTAGGAATCGTTTGGCGGCGGATCAACGGCGCTGGAGCCTTGGCGGCGGTTGTCCTCGGCTTTGCTCTCGGCATTGCGATCAAACTCTACGTCAACTTCGCCGCCAATCACCCTGCATGGTTAGATCCCTATGCCAATCAAGCCTCGATCAACTGGCTATTCTGTGTGCTAATTTGTGTCGTGGTGAGCTTGACGACCAAACCACCGCGGCCAGACCAAGTGGACGATCGGCTGACACTCAACTGGTCGAAGCTCAACATTTTTGATGACCTGGGAGACCATTGGTACTCAAGCGTCGTCACCTGGTGGGGGCTTTTCGTCGTGGCGATCGTGATGCTACTTGTTATCTTCTCAGGATATTTTATGTAAAGGGTTGCAGCGTGTAAAAAGTTGCGCCCCAAGAAAAGTGAGGTTAGGAGAACAAACGATGGCAACAGCCACTAGCGAACAAGTGCCGCTGCTCTTAGGCGGCGAGTGGGTACACCCCAAGACCCAAAAATTTCACGATGTTTTCAATCCCTCGACTGGCGAAGTAATCGCCCAGACGCCAATGTGTGGTGCCGAGGAAGTCGATGCGGCCGTCGCAGCAGCAACCAAGGCGTTTACGCACTGGCGGCAGGTACCCGCGCTCAAGCGGGCCGACGTGATGCACAAGTTTCGCCAACTGCTCGAAGCAAATTTCGAGGAGCTAGCTCAGATCGTCACTCGCGAGAACGGCAAAACGCTGGCCGAGGCGCGGGGCGACGTGCAACGCGGCTTAGAAGTGGTCGACTTCGCATGCGGTGTGGCCCATCTGTCCAAAGGCGAGACCGTGCCGCAAGTGGCCCATGAAATCGACGGCGTCACGATGCGCGAGCCAATTGGTGTGTGCGCGGGGATCACGCCCTTCAACTTTCCGGCGATGGTGCCGATGTGGATGTTCCCGCTGGCCATCGCCTGCGGAAACTGTTTTATTCTCAAGCCGAGCGAAAAAGTGCCGCTGACGGTCATACGCCTGGGCGAATTGCTGATCGAGGCTGGATTGCCAGCAGGCGTTTTTAGTATTGTCCACGGAGGCAGGGAGGTCGTCGATGCGCTCTGCACCCATTCAGGTATTGCATCGGTCAGTTTCGTCGGTTCGTCACGTGTGGCCGAGCATGTCTACGCATTGGGCTGTAAGCATGGCAAGAGAGTGCAAGCAGCGGGCGGAGCGAAGAACGTGATGGTCGTGATGCCCGACGCAGAGATGGACTCGACGCTCCGAGCCGTGATGGGTGCCTCGTTTGGTTGCAGTGGCCAACGCTGCATGGCCGGTTCGATGTTGATGGGCATCGGCGCAGGAGGAGACGAAATCCAAGCCCGCACTGCCGAGGCCATCGACGCCTTAAAAGTCGACGATACGCTCAGCAATCCCGAAGCACAGATGGGCCCGGTCATTGATCGCGCAGCCAGGGATCGTATCACGCAGCTGATTGGCGCGGGTGTCGACGAGGGTGCAACACTCGTTCGCGATGGTCGCAACTTGGCAGACAAGCCGGGCTTTTATGTCGGGCCGACGTTGTTTGATCAGGTGCAGCCGCAGATGCAGATCGCAACCGAAGAGATTTTTGGGCCGGTCCTGTCGATGCTCCGCCCACAAAACCTGGAGGAAGCCATTCAGTGGGCTAACCAAAACGGCTACGGCAACGGGGCGGTCATTTTTACCTCCAGCGGCGCGGCCGCCCGCAAGTTCGCCCATGAAATTCAGTGCGGCATGGTTGGCGTCAACGTCGGAGTCCCCGCGCCAACCGCCATCTTCGCTTTCTCGGGCTGGAACCGCTCGTTCTTCGGCGACCTGCACGTTCAGGGGCAGGAAGGAATCTTGTTCTATACCCGGCAAAAACTTGTCCTTAGTCGCTGGGACGCCAACTACCAACGCACACAGGGGTGGTAAACCATGAGCAACACTACGGATCTTCCACGCATCAACATTCCCTCCACTCTCATTATTGCTGGCGGCGCATCGCGCCGAGCGGGTGCCGAAGCCAAGCGGCTTGGAATCCGTCGCGCTCTGGTCGTGACCGACCCATACCTGGAAAAAATCGGTTTGGCCGATCAGGTACAACAAGATCTAGCGAAAGAAGATGTGGAATCAACACTGTTTGCTGGAGTCGACCCCGATCCGTCCGTAGCGAACATGCAAGCGGGACTTGCGATGCTTCAAGATTCCGGTGCCGACGGCATTCTTGCCATCGGCGGCGGCAGTAGCATCGACTGTGCCAAAGCGATGTCGGTTATGAGCCGAAACGAGGGCACGATTGCCGACTACATGGGCTACCACAAGATCCCCAAGGCGGGCGTCCCGTTGATTGCCATTCCGACTACGGCCGGCACCGGCAGCGAAGTGACCAAGGTCACGGTCATTACGGACACTGATCTCAATGTAAAAATGATGCTTCTCGACGCCCATCTCTTGCCTACTGCGGCGCTAGTTGACTACGAGTTGACGATGACGATGCCGCCCCCACTCACGGCTGCCGTGGGGGTCGACTCGCTGACCCATGCCATCGAAGCTTATGTTTCCAAGAAGGCCCAACCATTTACCGATTTCGTCGCACTCGAGTCGGCGCGGCTGATTGCGACGAACCTTCGCACGGCCTATCAAGAACCCGATAACGCGGCCGCCCGCGAAGCGATGATGCAGGGTTCTACGCTCGCCGGCATTGCCTTTAGCAACGCCAGCGTGGCGCTAGTCCACGGGATGTCGCGACCGATCGGCGCCCATTTCCACGTGCCGCATGGCCTATCGAACGCGATGCTACTGCCAACCGTCACCCGGTTCAGTGTCGAATCAGCACCAGCCCGGTATGCTCATCTGGCGCGTCATGCTGGCTTGGCCAACGCGACGGACGATACCGTTGCTTGCGGCGAGTTGGCCGAGTCGCTCCAGCGGCTGAATGTCGACTTGAAAGTGCAGACGCCACAAGACTACGGCATCGACCGCACTGCCTACGAAAAACTTGTTCCTGAAATGGCCACAAGCGCGCTAGCCAGCGGTTCGCCCGGTTTTAACCCTCGCATTGCCACCGCGCAAGAGATCGAAGAACTGTATCACCAATGTTATGCCTAGAATTTTGACCAGTAGCTTTGTAACACAGTTTCCCTCTCCTGCCGACAACATCAAAGGCCCTTAAGAATTTCGGTGGCCTTTTGTTCAAAGATTGGCTGCCACTCGGGGGCGAGCAGGGTGTCGCAATCTTCCTGAGCATTGCCGGGATTTTGCAATTGTTCGGTGGTCGGCGCGTAGTAGATATAGCCGTTGGTGTAGCCGGCTACAAAAGTGTGCTCGTACGGCGAAGCCTCTTTGATGTTGAGTCCAATCTGCACCGTGAGTTCGCCCGGAAATGTCACCATACGAAAGTCGCCAATCCGTAGGCCAACCAGTTCGACCTCAAGGTCTCTTTCGCCCGCATCGACGAAATCGGTCTGATGTCGGTGAAGTAGTCGCAGATTGGTTTGTACGCGAGTCAGTTGTTCCATCGTATGAATGTTCTGGATATAGCTGGCCAGATTCTTTCGATTGAGGGCGTCGTGTTTTTGTAGGTCTTCTCGGCCAAGCTGACTCTCGTGCATGTAGCGATGGGAATAATACGAAGGAAACTGGCCCGAAACATTGTATTTAACGACCAACGGCAGGAACGTTTTCAGGTTGAGGCTTGTTCCGTGCAATGAGCTGAGGAGCCGATCGCGTTCGGTTTTCATTCTCACGATGCGCTGCGAAAAGTTGGCACGCGGCAACTTGAGCGTTTCGTTGTGAACCTGCAGTGGAGCCTCGACAACGGTGCGGATGGCTTTGACCGCCTTGAGTGTGCTCAGGGCAAGTTGGTTGCCGAGAGTTTGGGCATCGCGAGGGTTCTCAACGTCTTTATAGAGAACTGGGTTGATGTCCCCACCGCAGCCTTGTACGAAAAGTGCGAGGCATTCGTTGCCGAGAGTTTCTTCAATCGCCGTGGCAGCAAGTCCTGACAGATCGGCTGTGTTGCCCATGCTGGGGACCCCTTGGATGGGATGGCAAGCAAAGTTAAAGACAATGGCCAAAGGGGTGCCGTCCAGCCGATCAACACGCAGCACGCCAATTTCGGGATCGATCGGACCTACGCTGACGATCTCTTCGTCAGGTGGCAGCGAATACGCGTGACGGCTATCGGCCACTTGGCCATTTTTGAGATGAATACGACGGTTCTCGCTTATCCGATCTTCGTGGCCCTCGCCCACCCCAACTTTCACGGGAACCATGTTTGCGGCTGCCTGCTTAATCGCTTCAATCGTGCGCTTGTCCGGGTCAGAGCAAACTACCCCATGGCAATGGCTGGCGTTGATCAAAATATTGGTGGAAGGGATGCCAAGCTCACCTTGGATCTGAGACCGCACATTAGGCAGGTAGTCGTTCTTGATGTGTCCGATTTCGCCGATCGCGACCGCATCGACCGAGACAATCACAGCAGTCGTGTTGCCATCGCTGATGACCAACGCCTTTGCGTAGAGCGGATCGTTCACCGGCCCCGCCTCGCGGTTAGTGATGTCAACTTTGGCAATGCCTGCAGTGAGTTGGGCTGAGCAGGTTGGCCCAGAAAACAAGGACGCCATTCCAAAAAGAAATACCGTACTTAGGGGATACACGATCGTTCGCATTGTCGGTGACCTCGACCTGATGGTTAGTTGTTGATGAACAACAAGTGTTAGTTAAATGGTAGCCGTTCCCATTTGCCAAGTGACTTTTTTTATGAATTTTTCTTCAGGTTTTTTTGGTTCAAACCTGCTCGGGCAAGACCCAGGGCGTACGGTAGGATCTTTTGAACAGACTCATCGCTTCAGCATTGTCGCGAATTTGCTCGGTGCCGGAATCGATGGTCAACTTTTGCCCCCCGAGCCGATAACTGATGTTGGCGTAGTGAATCATCAGGGCGCTCAAGTGTGCTTCTTCAATGTCTGAATTGGGTAGTTCGCGAGTTCGGATACAATTCACGAAATTTTCTTTGTGCTCGGGATCTGGAAAGCGACCATACATTTGCGACTTCACTACCGGTCGTCGGCTTTTCGGTCGGACAAAGACCTGCCAACCTCCGCCGTGTCGCCCCACCGATTAACCCGGCTGATCGGTCACAAAATTTACGAAAACCCCGTTCCGCATTCGAGATATGACAAAGGAGCGTTTCGGTGGCAGTAATTCCAAAAGGCTACCTGTCCGCAAACTTGTTTGATGACTACTTTGCGTACAATGTAGTTTATCAATAAGTTTACGTTAGTGATTTATCAGCGTTGAAGAAAATCTACGGTGATATGGAAAGATAATTTCCCTAAGCGAAATCAAATAAAACGTCATTTTATGCAGTATATTTCACAATATTGGCGCTCAAACAAGAAAATAAATAATTTCATCACCAAAATGCTTGACATTGTCGCCCAGATAAAATAGTCTACTAGTCGTTGTGCTGGTTCTGTAGAAATACGGCGTTTCCGATAACAGCAGAGAGAAATCGATGACTCTAAAGCAATTCATCAAACAGGATTTGGCAGCCCGTGTTCTCTCGGGCAATGAGGCACCTAGTTCGCTCACGCTCAATCGACTCTCGGCACGTTACAACGTAAGTATCACGCCGGTCCGCGAGGCGGTCTCTGAGTTGTTAGCAGAGGGCGTTTTGCAGCGAGATGGCGGTCGGAGACTGACTGCTGGTCGGCGCCAGTTGCGTAGCGACGCGCAGGCCGAGCCGTCGAGGCCTACGACACCTGAGGAACGATTTGAGATGGTCTCGCAAGGCTTGGTTCAGTTGAGCATCAAGGGCGAACCGGTCTTGTTACGAGAGCATGCCACGGCGGAGAAATACGATCTAAGCCGTACTGCGATTCGCCAAATATTTCACCGATTGGCCAGTGACGGATTGTTAGAGCATTTGCCGCGTCGCGGCTGGCGGCTTCGACCTTTTCGGCAGGACGATCTTGACTCCTACACCGAGATCCGTGTTGCGCTCGAGCGAAAGGCGTTGGAACTGGCAAAGCACCGGCTTATCGAAGAAGACCTTTCAGAGATGCTTGAGCAAAACCGGCTCCCGGAGAATGAGCAAGAGGCTCCGAAAATTGACGATCGGTTACATGCCTATCTTATTGCGAAGGCGGAGAACTCGTACATCGCCAATTTCTTCGCGCGCCAAGGAAAATACTACGCGATGCTTTTCGATTGGGAGGCACTCGATCGGATGGCGGCTCTGCAAGCGGTCGAACAGCATCGCGAGATCCTCGAATCGTTGATCGCGCGAAATTGGGAAGCAGCTGCTGATCGCTTGGAAAACCATATTCGCCACGGCCATCCCGTACTCGAGCGTTTGCTCGAAGAACGCACCGAGATACCGGACGGGGGAGAAGAGATGGGTCAAAAAGAATAAGCACGTTGCCGAGCAGGCCTTGAAAACGAGCCTTCGGTTCTCAATTCTCCATCTTACAAACTTGAACGAACATTAAAAAGGCAGACGTCATGAATGACCCCACTCCCCGACGCTCGTTTCTCAAGACAGCCGGGCTTGGATTAACGGCCCTTGGTGTTGCCAGTGTGGCCCAAGGCAAAGAGGAAAAACCGATCGCCGGATTCGATGACTTCGGAAAAGAACCGGCGACGGCGAAAAAGTGGGAATCGATCTCCGATCGCAAGGTTCGTGTCGGCATTGTGGGCTACGGGGCATGTCGGTTCGGAGCGGCGTTCGGATTCCAAGACCACCCGAACGTGGAAGTCGTTGCCGTGAGCGACCTGTTTGCCGATCGGTGCGCTGCGCTGGCCAAGGCGTGCCGCTGCGAGAAAACGTATCCGTCGCTGGAGGAAATGGTCAAAGACGATTCGATCGAAGCGATCTTCTCTGCGACCGATGCTCCAAGTCACGCCCGGCATGCTTCACTCGTGCTCGACCACGGCAAGCATGTGGCCTCAGCCGTTCCCGCCTGCTTCGAAACGGTCGAGGATGGCGAGCGACTTCTGGAGTCGGTCAAGACCTCGGGCAAGAAATACATGATGTACGAGACCAGCAGTTTCCACGCCGACTGCTACGCGATGCGCCAAGCCTACATGGCCGGCGCGTTCGGGCGTCTGGTCTACAGCGAAGGCGAGTACTATCACCACGGCGTTGCAGACTTCGAGTCGTACAAGGAATGGCGCACGGGCATGCCGCCGATGTGGTATCCAACGCATTCGACAGCCTATTATGTCGGCGTGACCGACGGCAGTTTTACTGAGGTTTCTTGCCAGGGTTTCCGAGGCGATCTGCCCCAAATGCAGAAGGGCGCAAACGCCTACGACAATCCGATGGATAGCGAGGCCGCTTTGTTCAAGACTTCCGAAGGAGGTATGTGCCGCATTGCCATCGCCTGGGGATTGCTTGGGATGCACGGCGAGACAGGCCGCGTTGGCGGCGAGTTTGGCGGCATGGTCGGCACGGAGTACCACGGACACAAGAAAGACCTGTTGCCGAATCTCGATCGCCCTCCACTTCCGCCCGGCGTCCATGCTGGCGGCCACGGCGGCTCGCATGGTCGACTTACCGACGAGTTCGTCTCTGCGATTCTCACCGATCGCAGGCCACTGGTCGACATCTACGCCGCGCTAAACATGACTGTCCCGGGCATCATCGCCCACCAGTCGGCCCTCCGCGGCGGCGAGTTGTTGAAGATTCCGCAGTATGAACGACCGAGTGAGAGTTAAAAATATCACCACAGAGACACGGAGAACACGGAGGAATGTTTGATGGGTAATTTGCCTTCGCGCTCTCCGTGTCTCTGTGGTTTAGTATTTTTCGAGTTTAAGAATTTTTTACCTGGGGGACATGACTACAGAAAGGACCACCTGTTGTTGTTTTTCGTTTGTTCCGGTTTCCGACGTAAACGAAACCACCGTAAGTACTATTTCTTTTTCTTTTCGAAGGGGAGTTCTAATGATGAAACGAACTAATTTTTCGACCAGGCCAATCGTGGCCGCAGCGGCGATTGCCTTGCTGGGTCTGACACTCGGCTCCGCGCAGGCGGCGGTGATTGATTTTTCTGACGATTTCAATGACACCAATGCTGATGACTTTCTCTTGACCGGCTTTGATGCCACACAGATTACTATGGGTGGTGCAACGGTGGATGTTAATAATCAGGCCGGTTTTGGCGATGCTGGTGCACAGGTTGAATTGACCAACGTGGATGGCAAGGACATTATCATGTCAACGACCATCTCGCTGAGTTCGTTTAGTGGGAATAGTGACATCGGCTTCGTCGCCTTTTCCGATACCGCGGCTCCACTATCTGGTGGTTACCTTGCTGACTTTAAGCCAAGCGGTGCTATGCGAATTTTAGAAGGCCCCGGGTTTGGCGACCTTACTGACGGGTTGGGGACGTTCCCATTTGCCCTGAATACAACGTACACGGTGACGTTAAGGGCAACACCCAACGGTGGCCAACTCGACTTGACGTTGTCGGTCTTTGATGCGGCGGGCACCACCCTTCTTGGATCGACCTCCGGCACCAGTACCGTGGTTCACACCGGGAACTATTTCGGCTACCGCGCGAATGGAGGAGCCACCACTATCGTAGGAGCACTCGACGACTTCAGCGTCACGGCCATTCCTGAGCCAAGCTCGCTGGCACTGGTTGCCTTGGGTTTGATCGGCATGGTCTCGCAACGTAAGCGGAATCGTTGTTAGTGAAAAAATTGGGATTCTCTGGTTTAGCCGTTTGGGCGATAGCCCCGGTTTTCTCAGATATCCCCGATTTTTCGAGCAACCGTGGCTAGCGCCAAAACGGCTAACCTTGAGATGGAAATGGAAAATCGCATGTCACAGAGTGAGCAGCAGACGCGAATGAGCAAACTGGTACACCGTCCCCTTTTGCTTAGCGTTCTGTTGCTCGCCCTGGGCTGCGGTCAAGAGAGTGATCTGCCCTTGGCTTCGGTCGAAGGGTCGGTCACCTACCAAGGAAAATTGCTCGATCATGGCAAAGTGGTTTTCACGCCCCAGGGAGGGGCACCGGGGCCACCGGCCACCGGAAAAATTGAGCCTGGCGGTTCGTTTGTCATGCGAACCTCTGGTCGCGAGGGAGCAGCCGTCGGCTCACACAAAGTAACCGTCCACAGTCGCCGCGAGTTGACTCCGACAGAGATCAGGAACCGCAGCCTGAAGATCTCTGAGTCGCTCATCCCCGACAAATACTGGAAACAAAAAGAGTCGCCACTGACGTTCGAGGTTCAAGCGGGAGAAGACAATGAATACGAAATCATTTTGGAGTGAGAGATGAGTTTTGAGGCGAGGATGGCACCGATTACTACGCTTCGAGTGCCCTTAGAAGGTGCGTTCCGCTAGCGCTGCACGCACCCTACCTGTTTTTCCTGCAACAAGCAGAACGATCCCATGCAAAAAACTAACACACGAGCCTTTACCCTGGTAGAACTTTTGGTGGTCATCGCCATCATTGGCGTCTTGGTAGCGCTACTCTTGCCGGCCGTTCAGGCAGCGCGCGAAGCGGCGCGCCGATCTCAGTGCGTCAACAACCTCAAACAGATCGGCCTGGGACTCGCCAACTACGAGAGCAGCTTTCAGCAATTCCCCACGCAGACTGCCCACTATGAAGAGGCAGACGTCGACGGAAATGGCCAGAGTTGGATGGTGGCCCTCCTACCGTTTATCGAGCAGCAAGCCCTCTTCGACTCGATCGATTTAACGGGGAGGGTCTCGGACGGCGAAGGTATCGTCCGCCCAGAGAACTTTCCCGCGTTGCAGGCCCCCGTCGACGTTTACTATTGCCCAAGCGACCAAGCCAAGGGAACAACCGTCGACGACGCTTGGCTGGTGGAAGGCATTATTTTTGCCGTGACGAACTATGCGGGTGTTTTAGGGCCGCACAATATGGGAAATGCGTCTATTTTTGGGGGCCTTCCCGATTGCCACAACTTCTCCTACGGCTTTAGGGAGTGTACGGGAACCTTTTGGCGGCATAGTCACTTGGCACCCGTCAAACTAAAAAGTTTCACCGACGGGTTGAGCAATACGATCATTGTAGGTGAGGTCGTGCCCGAGTTCGACTCCTTCAAGTATTGGGCAATGAGCAACGGCACTGTGGCCAGTACGCACGCGCCGCTCAACTACCTACCTGAACCCAACGAGCCTTGGTTTGGCTGGCCCGACCAGTGGGGTTTCCGCAGCCGACATCCGGGCGGCGCCCATTTCCTCTGGGGAGACGGTCATATCTCGTTCGTGGACGAGACGATTAACGAAATCGTCTACCGCGGAATAAGCACTCGTGCGGGTGACGAATTGGTTTCTGAAGAATAAGAGCGGGTTCCATTGAATTTTCAGTTTTTTTATTACGCCGAAGGCGTTCCACTTCATTTCGTTTCATTGCGAGAGGGAAAAGAACATCATGTTGAAACTATTTAGTTTTGTGACCAGACCGAGGGTAGCCGCCGCGACACTGGTCCTGGCGCTACTTGTTAGCGCATCGGCTAACGCCCAGGATCTTACTACCTTTAATAACAACGGTGGGGATGGTTTATGGGGCAACCCTGCCAACTGGAGCACTGGCGTACCGGATGCGGCTGCTGATAAAGCGTTCATCGGTGCGTCGGGAGTCAACGCACTGATTGACGGCTCAACTCCCGCGGGTAACTTGAGTTTTGATGCCCTATGGGTTGGGCTTTCAGGCTTTGGTGACGGCGAGGGGCAAGTGCTGATGAGCGGCGGGACCCTCAATCTTAACAACGGGCAATCGACCAACAGTCTTAATATCGGGGAGGATGGGAATGACAGTACCTTTGCGCTCACCGGCGGAACGGTCAATGTAGGTTTTAATACCACTATTGCGAGAAATGTTTCCTCGGCCACTCCCACGGGGACACTTGATGTCAGTGGCGGTACCTTAAACACGTTCGCTCTACATATTCCCTCCAATGCTGCTGGCTCAGGCGCCAATGGTTTTGTGAGTTTGACAGGAGGGGAAATTAATGTTTCGGGCTTTGGCGGACAGTTCTCGATGCGAGGCAATTCGGGGACAGTTGGCAACTTGGAGATTGGTGGCACCGGGGTGCTCAATCTCGCGGGGAATCAATCCGCTAAGATTACAGATTACTTAAACGATGGGTGGATATACACCAATGATGTCGGCAAACAGCTGAACCTTTTTTACAATTCCGGTACGGATACTACGACGGTGAATGTCGGGGATATCCCAACTATTCCACCAGGTTTCTCAGTACTATTTACGGACAGCGGCCCTCCTCCGGAAACCGTCTTGTCAAACAGCAATACTGGTGTCTTCGGGGGCGAGTTTGTCACAGGTAGCCAAAGCACTGAGGTCACCCAGCTGGGATTCTTTGATGCTTTTGGAGATGGACTTCAGGTCAGTCACGAGGTGGTGCTTTGGGATGTGAGAACGGAAACCATGGTAGCGCAGGTGACGCTTGCGGCGGGAATAGGCGACGATTTGATAGGAGAATACCGCTATTCGGAGCTGACAACGCCCGTTGTCCTGCCGGCTGATACCGAGTATCGACTTGTGGTAACCACCACGGCCGCTGACGGGGATCCTATTAAAGAGGCAAGATTCGATAGCGCGTTCCCCAATCTTACGAGCCTTCCTACTCTCGATCCTACATTTTCGGAGTACACATTTGGAGTCGGTCGATTTTTGGCAGGCGGCACAAGTAGTGACTTTCCTCCCACCGATCCGTCTACGTCTGCAAACACGCAAGGCGTCCCTTCTACACTATTCGGTCCCGTAAGCTTCATCGGTCGCATTCCTGCTCCGGCGTCGGCTGCATCGGGTGTAGTACCCGAGCCGTCCAGCGGATTGCTCTTCGCTTCAGCGTTGGCAATTGCAGGGCTCTGGAGCCGACGCAATCGATCGGCTCGGGACGCTCGAATCGGTACTCTCGGCGCAACGTTGGTGGTCGCACTGCTCATTTCCCCGACAGCAAATGCGGCCCATCCTTCAGGCACTCCTGTTCCAGCAGGTTTTACCGATGTGGGTTTTGCTTTTACTGCCGGCGACTCGACCGCCGGTCTGCAGACGGCTCTCGATGACCTCACCGCAGCCGGTGACAAAATTTTTGTTCCCAAAATGGCGAGCAATTGGATTGTCGAGCCGCTGTTTCTGAACAGAGACAACCAAGACATCATCTTCGAGGACGGAGTGGTGCTGGAGGCCAAAGCGGGATCGTTCCAAGATGTCAACGATCGCCTTCTCAACGCAGACTTTCGAGCGAACGTCCGCGTGGAAGGTTATGGCGCAACTTTTCGCATGCGACAAGCTGATTATACGGGAGGCGGTTATGCGGCAGGCGAATGGCGACATGGAATCAGCCTTAGGAGTGTCCAGGATTTTGAAATCGCGGGGCTAACGATTGAAGATACCGGAGGTGACGGGATTTTGTTGGACGCGATGACGGCTATCGGATTCAACAAGAATGTGATCATTGAAGATGTCACGATCAACAACGCCTATCGCAATGGCATTAGCGTGATCAGTGCGCAAGACCTACTGATCGACAATGCCATCATTCTCAACACCGTGGGAACAAACCCTAGGGCAGGAATTGATTTTGAACCTGATACCAGAACGCAGAGAATTGTGAACGCGACCGTTCGCAACAGTGTTATCGTGGCCAATGGCAATGACGGGATTATATGGGGGGTCACGGAAGGCTTTCAAGCGAAGCCTGTAAGCGGCCTCATCGAAAACGTCACAGTTTTCGGCAACAGCCGTTTTGGTTTCGCGTTGGATGGAAACGGCTCGCTACCAGGCGGAGGTGCTCTTCCCTTCTTTGAAATCAAGGATTCTCTCGTGGTTAATAATAGCAGCGGCGGTTTCCGGGTAGTGGCCGGGAGCGGTACTCAAACGATCGAGTACAGCGCATTCTCGGGCAACACCGGCAGCGGCGCTCTTGTTGGAGCGGCCGCGTTTGGTACAGGCACGATCACCGGCACGGCGCCAGTCTTTGTCAACACAAGCGACCCCACAAACCCGCTGTATTTCTATCTCGACCCGAGTACTTCGACCCTCATTAGCTTGGGGGATTCGGATGGCAGCTTCATCGGCGCTCGTGGTGTCGCCGGCGATTTCGATGCCGATGCTGATATCACCGGGTTCGACTTCCTCGCATGGCAACGGGGCGAGTCGCCCAATGCCGGGAGCGCAGACGACCTGGCGGCATGGGAAATGTTTTTCGGCGAAGTCGGTGCGCCTGCTTTGGCTGCCGGAGCGGGCGCCGTTCCTGAGCCATCGACCGCAGTGTTGGCTGGCATCGTTGGGTTGCTTCTGGTTGGTCGTAGCCGACGGAACCGTGAGCGGGTTATGGTACTGGCCTATGACGGTTAGCATGGCGAGCCCAGGCCCGTCGACGTCCAGATTATCTTGTTGAAGAAGTCGACGGGCCAAAGCGTATCGAAGTGAATCTTGAGAAACCGTCCAAGTACCACTGACCCAAGCATGAATCGTTTGGCGATTTCGAAGAGGCGCAATTGATTGTGTTCAAATACATCGAAACATTTTACAATCGAATGAGGATTCGCCAAACGCTAGGATACATGTCACCAGGGCTACCAGCACAATGACCGCACGGTTACTCGTTTAGAATCCCCGGGGAATTGACCCTGTAACGCCCCTATTTGGCGTCTCCTTGGCGACACCCTGCTGGAGCAGTCCAACTTTCGCCAGTGATCACAAGCACCAGGGGCTGACGCTTTTGCGGCCCTTTCCGGTCAGTTTGTGCAAGAGTTTCCTCTGCTTACACAAGCAGTCATGCCGACACAATCATACCGGCAATTGCCCCTATCTGTTTTCTCATCCTTGGGCAAAGCACGTGTAATATTTGCCCGACATAGGAAATCCATACGTCTGGTTTGATGTGCGGCCTGTAGATTTTGATGCCATTCGGACATGCTGCGCTACCGGTCGAATCTATCTGAAGAGGTTGCAGAGACATGGCAGTGGTCGCAGACTAAATGGTTAGGCCAAGCATCGCAAGGCTTTTTTATGGTCATCTGGATCTAACGGAGTGCTCCCCCCACTCGCGACATCTTCGAGTAAACGACAAAACTTTCTGGAAAAGCGCGCTTTCGAAACCATTAGCTCTTAATTCGCATTAACTGCTTTCCAGTAAAAGACTTGTGTTCAATTGATGTCGTATATGTAAAGATTCTTCTTTCTGTTTGTGCGAAATCTGTCATTATCTAGTTGGACTGGCTCTAGGTCCGAAACGACTGACGGGGAGCTGGGCGTTGATCAACGAGAAGAACGAGAAGGCAAGTCGCATGGGAGACGCCAACGGCGCAGGCTATCAGGGCACCAATCTGACTGGCAACCAGCACGCGTCGCAGAGAGATCCGCGTGGGCCGCAGGGATTTGCGCGCCTCTTTCTTGCCAATCAACGTGGCATTTTTTCGTATCTGGCTGCCCTCATCCCCAATCGGTCAGTTATCTGTTTCAACACCCCGACGGCCAGATCCATCGGGTTTGTCTTGTTGAGCTTAGGGATCGCAACCTCTTCGCTCGCCGTGACAGCCCAGCCGATCGACTTCAATCGTCAGATTCGCCCGATCCTGTCGAACAACTGTTTAATCTGCCACGGCCCCGACGAAGCAGAGCGGGCCAGCGAGCTGCGATTAGATTCGCAGGACAGTTCACGCATCGATCTTGGAGGTTATGCGGCGATCGTGCCGGGCGATTCTCAGGCGAGCGAGATAGTCGCGCGTCTGATCTCCGACGATGACGATTTGCGTATGCCACCCCCAGGGAAAGGTCGCCAGCTAACGACCGAAGAAGTGAAAGTGATTCGTAAGTGGATTGATCAAGGGGCCGCGTATGCAACACACTGGTCGTACGAAAATCCGACTCGCCCGCCACTGCCTAGCGTGAATCAACCTGAATGGCCGAAGAACGCGATCGACTATTTTGTCCTGGCACAGCTCGAAGGAAAAGGTTTAGGGCCTTCTGACAGGGCCGGTCGACTGACAATAGCTCGACGTGTATCGCTCGATCTGACCGGTTTGCCGCCGACTTGGGAAGAAGCACAAGCGTTTGCTGCCGATCAGGAAGACAATGCTTACGAGCGCTATGTCGATCGGCTGCTGGCCAAGCCAGCGTTTGGCGAACGCTGGGCTCGCGTCTGGCTCGACTTGGCTCGATACGCCGACTCAGCCGGATATGCAGACGATCCCCCACGAACGATCTGGGCTTTTCGCGATTATGTGATTCGAGCACTCAACGAAAATAAACCGTTCGATGAATTCACGATCGAGCAAATCGCGGGTGATCTTTTAGAGAATCCGACTGAAAACCAACTGATAGCTACCGCGTTCCACCGCAACACGATGACCAACAACGAAGGCGGGACAAACGACGAGGAATTTCGCAACGTCGCAATTGTTGATCGAGTCAATACCACGATGGCGGTCTGGATGGGTACTACGATGGCGTGTGCTCAGTGTCATACGCACAAATTCGACCCGATTACGCAGGAAGAGTATTTTCAGTTTTTCGCGTTCTTCAACAACTCGAAGGACGCCGATTTGCGCGCTGAAAACCCTTTCATCCAGATTTGGTCGGACGAACAAGAATCGCAAAAGACTCAGTGGCGAAAGAGGATCGCGGAGTTGAAGAAGACACTCGAAACCACGACACCGGAGCTTGAGACGGCCCAGGCGAAATGGCTTGACACCATTCAAGTTGAGCCGGAGTGGACAGCGTTGATCCCCGATTCGGCGACTGCAGAAAATCGCAAGTTAGTAGCGGACGAAAACGGTTGGATCTCTGCCACGGGTGAAAAACGAGAGCAAGATTGTTACACCCTGCAGTTCCCCACGACCGAGGGTCAGTTGTCGGGTCTGCGTTTAGATATTTCTCCCAGTCAACAAGAAAACTTCGTCTTGTCTCAGCTGCAAGCGAGTTGGATGTCTTTAGCCAAAGAAATGATTGATGCTCGCTTTGTGAGAATCGAATTACCAGGGGAAGACAAGATAATTCACTTGGCAGAGGTGCAAGTCTTTAGCAAAGGCAAGAACATCGCGTTGATGGGGCAGGCAAGCCAAAGTTCCACTTCCTCTGGCGGCAAAGTAGAATATGCGATCGACGGCAACACCGATGGCCAGTTCAACAGCTTTTCAGTGACACACACGTCTACCGAAAAAGACCCTTGGCTGGAGATCGATCTCAGGGCAAACCAACCTATCGACCGGGTGGTTCTGTGGAATCGAACCGATGGCGGGGGTTCGATTGCCGAGCGACTTGCTGGTTTTCGCTTAGTTCTACTAGATGGTGATCGCAAAGTCGTTTGGCAAAGGAGCCCAAGCAAGGTGCCCTACCCACACGAGACCTATGCAGTAGACGGCTCGGTAGAGCTAGACTTTGCTGCCGCCTATGCTGACTATTCTCAGAGTGAGTTTCCCGCGCTGTCAGTCCTCCAGAAAAGCGTCGGCGAAAAAACAGGCTGGGCCATTGGTGGCCAAACGGGCCAGCCACATGAGTTGACATTGATCCTGCGGCAGCCAAGGTCGCTGGGCCAAGGGACACTCACGGTTCAGTTGAATCAAGTCTCTAAGCATTCAAAACACTTGCTTGATCATTTTCGCCTTGCGATGACTGCGGATGAGCGCCCTGCGTATTGGGCTCAAATGTCGGCAGAGATTCGAAAGCTCGTTCGAGAAGGATCAGACAATCTGAACGACGAGCAGCGGGCTAAGATTTCAGGCCACTATCTCAGAGTGACGCCGTTGCTGGCTCCAACGAGAAAAGAGTTGGCGAAGCTGGAAAAACAGCTCAACACGATCAATCCCTACACGACGGTTCCCGTCATGCGTGATTTGGCCGCGGACAAACATCGCATCACCAAGATGCAGATGCGTGGTAACTACCAAAGCACAGGGAAAGAAGTTAGCGAGGCGACGCCTGCCGCATTTCACCCGCTTCCAACAGATCGACCTCGCGATCGGCTGGCGCTTGCCCGATGGTTGATCGATGAAAACAACCCGCTTACGCCGCGCGTCATTGCTAATCGACACTGGGAGCAGATTTTCGGTATCGGGATTGTTGAAACCAGCGAAGAGTTTGGCTCGCAAGGAGAACTTCCCTCGCACCCTGATCTATTGGATTGGTTGGCGGTTGAGTTGCGCGACAGCGGTTGGGATCTGAAACACTTACTCAAGCTGCTGGTAACTTCTGCCACCTATCGGCAAAACTCTATCACGTCTTCCGATCAGCAGGAAATCGATCCGCAGAATCGCCTGCTTGCCCGCGGCCCTCGCTTTCGCATTTCGGCGGAGATGATCCGTGATCAGGCGCTTTTTGTCAGCGGATTGCTAAGCGACAAGATGTATGGAAACCCGGTGAACCCACCGCAACCGAAACTTGGCTTGAGCGCGGCATTTGGCGAAACTACCGATTGGAATACGAGCGAAGGCGACGACCGATATCGCCGAGGAATTTACACCCGTTGGCGACGGTCGAATCCCTATCCGTCGATGGCACAATTCGATGCCCCCAATCGCGAAGTCTGTACGATTCGCCGGATTCGTACTAATACTCCACTGCAAGCCTTGGTGACACTCAACGACCCGGTCTATGTTGAAGCCGCCCAAGCGTTGGCACGACGGATGGTCTCCGCCGGAAACTCTGCCCAGCAGCGAATTGAGTACGGATTTCATGTCAGCTTGACCCGCGATCCCGCTCCTGAAGAAGTTGAACGCCTGATCCGATTGGTTGAAACTGTCAAATCGCAGTTCCAGAACAACGTCGAGCAAGCAACTTTATTGGCCGTCGAGCCTTTGGGGAAACTGCCCGAGAAGGCCGACGCAGCCGAACTGGCAGCTTGGACGGTCGTAGGCAATGTAATTCTGAACCTCGATGAAGTATTCCTGAAGCGATAAAAGCAACTCCGGCAGGAGCTCAATTATGGATCCAAGAATCAAACAACTTCAATTACAAACGCGGCGTCATTTCCTGCGGCAATCGACGGCTGGCCTGGGTGGCATCGCTCTTAGCAGCATGTTGGCAAACGAGAGCGGTGCAGGAAGGTCGGCGGCTAATCCGTTGGCATCGCAAGAGCCTCATTTTGAGCCTAAGGCGCGTCGGGTGATTTATTTGCACATGACCGGTTCGCCGCCAAATTTGGACATGTTCGATTACAAGCCAGAATTGGTTCGTCGTGACGACCAAAATTGTCCCGACGAATTTCTCGCTGGACGTGAGTTCGCATTCACCACCGGAATCCCCAAGCTGCTAGGATCGCCACGAAAGTGGTCGCAGGTCGGACAAAACGGCACCTGGATGTCCGACGCGATTCCCAATTTTCATGGTATCGCTGATGAGATGTGCGTTGTGCATTCGATGCATACCGACCAGTTCAATCACGCTCCCGCCGAGTTGCTGGTTTACACCGGCTCGCCTCGGCCAGGGCGGCCCTCGATGGGCGCCTGGGCCACCTACGGCTTGGGAAGCGAAAACGAAGATCTGCCTGGCTTCGTCGTATTGATCTCTAGCGGAGTGCAACCCAACGGCGGAAAGAACTCATTTGGCAGTGGATTTCTGCCATCGGTTTATCAGGGAGTACAATGCCGTTCAAAAGGAGATCCGGTACTCTACTCGTCCAACCCGGCTGGAATGAATCGCGATATGCGCCGGCTCAGCCTTGATGCCCTGCGCGATCTCAACGAATTGCAAGCTGCCGAGATGGGGCATCCAGAAACACTCACTCGCATCTCCCAATATGAATTGGCGTTTCGCATGCAAACCTCGGTTCCCAAGGTGATGGATATTTCGCAGGAGTCGAAGCACACGCTCGAGGCTTACGGCGCAGAGCCGGGCGGATCGAGCTTGGCAAACAACTGCTTGCTGGCGAGACGATTGATCGAGTCGGGCGTACGATTTGTACAACTCTTTGACTGGGGCTGGGACTACCATGGCACCAGCGAGGGCACTGGCCTTGGCAAGGGACTCACCAATAAATGTGCCACGATGGACAAGCCAATCGCTGCGCTGGTGAATGATCTTCGCCAACGTGGCCTGCTCGACGACACACTTATCGTATGGGGAGGCGAGTTCGGCCGCACACCGTTTCGCGAGGGCCGCACGGCCAAAAGCAAAGTGCTAGGACGCGACCACTACCCCGACACTTTTACTATGTGGCTTGCTGGCGGTGGAGTGAAGGGCGGTTTTGAATATGGCACGACTGACGAACTTGGCTTTGGAGTCACCGAAAATCCCGTTCATGTACACGACCTTCAAGCAACAATTATGCACTTACTTGGATTTGATCATAAACGGTTGACTTATCGGTTCCAGGGACGCGATTATCGGCTGACCGACGTCCACGGCAACGTGGTGCATGATCTATTGGTTTAGCAGGAATGGTCAGGACTTCGGGCGATTCCGGGCACCGCCATACAGGGAAAAATGGGACCACCTCATTGCCGCGATCCGCAACGACCAAGGCATCCAGTGAGATGACTTGCAACTTTCCAAACATTATTGTTTTTTTAGAGCGATTGCGATTTTTTTCTTGGCACCTGTGCTTCGGCGTTTCGATGGAGGCATAAAAAAACCCTCCCCCGCGCTGGAGGGTTTGGAGAGGTCAGGAAAAACCAGATGAATTCCTGTTCTCTCCTCGCCGCGGTCTGCGGGGGGGGAGGTTTTTTGAAACAAACTAGCCGTTAAAACTATCTCCGGCGACGCCGGCCAGCCGCCAATCCGGCCAACGCTAGGCTGGCGAGCACAGCAGTCGACGGCTCGGGGACGGCGCCCACTCCGGCACCCAAAGCAGGCGCACCGACTTCGCCGAAAAACATTTCCCAGGCGGCCAGGTCGTCTGCGCTACCATTGTTGGGCGATTCGCCCCGTTGCCACGCGAGGAAGTCGAACCCGGTGATGTCGGCATCGGCATCGAAATCGCCAGCAACACCTCGAGCGCCGATGAAGCTGCCATCGGAATCCCCCAGGCTGATGAGGGTCGAAGTGCTCGGATCGAGGTACCCGAATAGCGGGTTTGTGGGGTCGACCGAGACAAAGACCGGCGCCGTGCCGGTAAAGCTGCCTGTGCCCAACGCGGCTGCTCCAACCAGATCGCCGCCACCACCGTTGCCCGATAAGGCACTGTATTCGATCGTCTGAGTACCAGCCCCGGCTACCACCTGAAGACCGCCGTTGGCATTGTTAACTACGAGAGAATCCTTGATTTCAAAGCTGGGGAGTGCGCCTCCGGCTGGGTACGCGGCGTTTCCATCCAGCCCGAAACCATATCGGCTGTTGCCGAGAACGGTGACGTTTTCGATGAGGCCACTTACGGGCCTCGCTTGAAAGCCTTCTGTGACTCCCCATATAATCCCATCACTGCCATTGGCCATGATAATACTATTGCGTACGGTCGCGTCCACGATCCTCATCGTTGTGTAATTAGGTTCAAAATCAATGCCTGCCCGAGGCGACGTTCCTACGGTGTTGACAATGATAGCATTGTCGATCAGTAGACCTTGAACACTGATCACGGCAATGCCATTGCGAAAGGCGTCGTCGATGACGACTCACATTCTGACTGAACCCGATCTCCGAGTCCGCCCTCCCGGACACGTAAATCCCGTCTCCCTGGGTACTTTCAATCCTCAGCCCGGTGACATCGTAACCTAGAACGTTCTGAAGCCGGATGCCATGCCGCGATTCGAATCCACCAACCACGGGAACGTTCTCCATGCTAAAAGTTGCGCCGTAACCGGTCAGGCTGCCATTCACAACATTATCCACCTGAAAAAGGCTATCATTGGTGGTTGCCGTGAAAGCTGTTGCTAAGCCTTGCACCACCACTCCGTCCTCGAAGAGGATGTCTTGGTTGTCCTGGGTCAGAAACATCTGCCCAAGGACCCAATCAC
>JAADGV010000038.1 GCA_013152205.1 Planctomycetota bacterium | reverse complement strand
CTTGGCTGCCGCGTAACGCCGCCAAACTTGCCACCCGTCCGACGAAAATAAACCAACCACGACCCATAGTGGGTTTTTCAGGGATGACTAGTTACCGTCGTTTCCACGCCAAAGCTACCCAACTGTTCAATTTTCCAAGCGAGACCAATGCGGCGAAACGTAATAGGCTCCTCACTTTTTCGGGGCTCGAGAAAAGTACCACTCATCGCAGCGGTCGCCGACTCGCCCTCTACTTTCAAGCCCTCTAGTTTGGCATCTGCCATCGGTTTGATTTTGTTGGGCCGGTTGTCGTTCGCACGAAGCAACTTGAACACCGCAGCGACATAGCCCGGATGGTCGTTGATCGGCTCAGCCATCTTACGAACGCCATCCATGAACTCTTCGGAGGAAGCATTCAAGTCGAGTTGAATTTCTGCTGCGGGCCGAGATTCCACATAGCGGCGATTGATACGGCCCAATCCCTTGGCCATTTTAATGCTCCGCTTATCGGCATTTTCTTGCTCGCCAGCCCACTCGATCATCCCCGTCATCATACGCAGCGACCCAGCCATAAGGCTGAGCCCCTCCTCACTAAAACACTGGCAGAACATCTCGTAGTCGCCGCGCACCATCGACTGCTTGGCGGTGTCGAAGGTCACCTGCGGCGAGATAAAATCGTCGACAGCAAGAGATCGCTCCGCCTTCGTAGCAACCAGTGCGCAAGCCACCATCAACAAAATGCATTTGATTTTCATGATATTTTCATTCTTTTAGGGAAGGAGGATCAGCAGTACGGTGAGGAGAAAACTGACCCATCATCGTCTGTAGTCGAATTGTGACCAGTTGAATCTCCTCATGGAAATGCTGCTTGCCGATAAGCACAATGTTTTCATTGACTTTGCCTCCACAGGGTTCTTTCCAACTGGTTAGGCCTTCGTAGCTTTTGCTCGCTCGCGCAGCGAAGTAGGCCTCGGTTCCTGCTTGAATAGCGAGCATATCGCCGCAATGGCCCATGTCGACGCTGTTGTCAAATTCGATACGCAGGGCCAGTTCTTTTTTGAATGTTGAGCTGTCCCCCGAGCAATAAACGACTTCGCCGACGCGAATTGATCGGACCTGATCCCAAGACACCGTTGGGTTCCGCTCTCCTTTTCGCCGGATGCCAAAATTCCTCAGCGAGAGGTTGATTTCTGTCGAAGGTGTTGTGAAGCCAAGTGTTATTCCGTCCTCGTCGGCAGCCAGCATCAGCGGCGGGCAAACCAATTGCCAAGCAAAACCCAATGAACCGACACTACCGACCACGAGCAATCCCCAAAATGCCCACGGGGTTTCCTCAAGGCCTGGTGGAACCAACTGGCCAAAATATTTAGAGTCGAGAGGTAACGCGACAAAGACTAAACACAGGAGCATTCCAAAGAACGACTTGCTGCGTTTGTAGTTCTGTTGAAATTTACCCACGTCCACCATTTTTCTTTTTCCCCCGGTCCTTCGAAGCCAGAAAATCCAATCCTACTCTTGCGGCTTTCGGACAGTCACTTCCGCCAAGCCTTCCGAGGTCGCCAGCCAAAGCTGATCCTTAAGCCAGACTCCATCGTAGCACTGATAGATGGTCCCGACTCGAAAGCCGTCTCGTGGGCCGTAAATGGTAAACTTGCCCGTCTCTAAATCGAATCGGTAGAGCCCAGCGCTCTTAAACCGCCACCATGGATATCCACCGAACCACACCTGTCCATCGCGTTCGATGGCAAAATCTAAGCTGTATCCGGCCTTTTGTAAGCCTCGGGGAAACCAAGCCTGCTTGAAGCGAGCGTTTTCTTCCTGCGATGCGCCAACCAAAAACAGTTCCTTGCCGTACGACGATCCCCACAGCCCCGATGGACCGTATTGAATAAACATGGCGTGTAGGGGACGCCCAGTCGCGGCATCCTCGCGGCGGTGCCACACATCGCTTGATAGGTCGAGCTCAAACAAACCTTTGTTCACGCCGCAGAGCTTCTCGCCATCGGTTGTCAAATGATAAAGACACGTCCTTGGTGCCCCGCTGTCTTGATAAACGTGAACGGATTGGTCGGCATCGATGCGCACGACGCCGCCTGAGTTGCGACCGCCAACGCTAACGTATGCAGCGCCTTTGTGAACCAGCACGTCAACCACCGTGTTGTCCGGCAAATCAGTCGAAGTATTCCACTGTCTCCATTGCGACGTGGCCAAATCGCAGCGCCAAAGGCCTTGCTTATCAGTTCCAGCCCAAAGATATCCGTCGGCATACGATAAACACGAGACGCGCACCTCGGGCCCGCTTAGCTTTTCCCATCTGCTATTGCCGGGATGATACGCTGTGACGCCTCGACTCCACGGAGGCCGATAGTCGCCGCCAACAAAAATCCGTTGCCCATCGGTGGCAACCGAGCGACAGTAAAACGGTTTGTCTTTTTCGTCATCCACATAGCGAACATCGATATCGCGGTCAGGACTGAGCGGCACACCGCCCAGTTTTTTGATTCGGTCGTCGACATCGCTGTTGTCGACAAGACCTCGGCACTGCTCTGCGGACGAAACGTAAGTATCTAACGCTTCGTCGTTACGGCCAAGAGCCTTGAGGCAGTTGCCGAGTTCAACGCCATAAGTTCCGGTCAAAAGCGAGTTTACCCCGCGATCTGTCGGCTGGAATGATTCGAGTAATGCTAACGCATCGTCTGCTCGATTAGCTTTGCGCATACTACGTGCAGCTTTGACTAGTGCATAGTGATAAGAATGCTGATGTGGGTCATGGTTGTTTTTCTTGTGGAAATCGGCAGTTTGCAAGTGAATAGTTGCCGCCTCCTCGTGGTCAGCCTGTTGTAGCTGAGAGTAGAGTATCGTAATTTGAACCTGAGGTAGTTCCCTTTCTTTCCATCGATCGAGCAATTCGTTAGCTTCGGTTTGTAAGTGAGGATAGCCTTTAGCTGCTGCCAGCAATAACGCCTTCTGGACCACCATCGTAGGGAGTTTGGCATATCCCATGCCGCCATCTCGCTCAATAGCCGGTGCTACCATGCGAATGGACCTCGCCGTTCGTTCGAGATCAGGCTTGAAATTACCGAGGTGCCAAAACAGGTAGGGCCATTCTTTTTCGCGATTTTTCTCTGGCATATTTTTTAGAGCATAAAAAGCACAAACCCAGGCCTTTTCTCGATCTTGCTTACGACAACGTCCTCGCTCGTGACCGCAGTAAATTTCAGATAGCAAAATTAATGCTTTGACGGCTAGTGCATCTTTTCGATTCGATTCAAACACGCTTCGTAATAGCTTTCCGGCACGCTCAGGCTGACACAAACCTTCGGTCTCGCAACAAAAGCACCACGCCAGCGCAAACTGTGCATCCCGGCGCTCAGGTTGAAGATAAAGTACCGACTCCAAACGATCGACCGACTTACGAATTAGCGCCGTTCCCAACGGCGAATCAATTTTCACCCGTCCTCCGTACGTACGTCGGCTGGGCGTGAATTCAGGCAAACGAAAATCGCGATGGCTAAAATCCCGCGGTTTACGACGCCAAAAGTGGTACAGATCAGTAACCGCCAGACGAAAAAGCTGATCGACCTCGTCAAACTTGTTCGCTGCGCTCGGCCGGTCAAAATTCCGATTCGACTTTTTCGCCAACGACATGATTAAACGGTTAATTTCAATCGCAAGATCTTCTGTCAGTTCTTCGGCGGTCGTAGTCATGGCGACCTTCTCGACCACTCGATGCGACTCCGCATGGATCAACTCGATACCGACGAGCAACTCTTGCTTACCTTCGGTTTGCTGCTCGTCGAGAGTGCCGCGAAGATGGTAGGCGGCCTCGCGACGAGGGAGTGTTGCGGGCAATTCGCCGCAGTCCACCAGCCCCGAACGTACCAAATCGATTTCAGTGAGCAGTTGTTGCATCTCTGAACGCTGCAACACTCGTAATCCCTTGTATCGCCGCAGCCGCGCAACGACCATGTCTCGCAATCCCCGTTCCAGCGGTCGTAAACGATCAAAGCGTCCCAAGCTTTCAAAGGGTGCTACCGACATCGAGATACTGGCTAGCTGGGGTGATGCAACAACCGTAACCAAATATTGCGATATCTCGCGGGCCGTTTCGTCGACCGTGGCCCGCTCGACCAAAGCAACCACAGCGCCGCGAATCGTCCCCGTAAGCGATTCGGTAATACGTACGTCGACATGCTGTTTTCCAGTTTCATCCGGCTTTAAGAGCTTGGCCGTCAGAATCAAATCGGCGGTTGCCAGTTTGCCCAGTTGCAGTGAGGCGTTTTTACCGATCGAGTTACTTAGAATCAACTCATGCATCGCCAAATCAAGCTGCTGGCGCTCAACAACCTGCACCCCCTCTTTTTTGCCAACAGCAACCTCCAACAGCGGAAGCAACCCCTGCATCAACGTCTTTTCTTCGGCAGTGGCGTCGGCATGAACTGTTGTAGTGAGCGCAACGGTGGTCTCGGCCTGCACGCAAGCTGAGTAAACGAATAGAAAAACGGTCGTTGCTAGAGTTACAGGTTGAATCATCTACCTTTCCCCGAGTTGTTAGTTCTATCACCGTTGTTTAACTTGGCTAGCCAGAGGTGGTACTGGTCCCAAATGAGGCACTGATTGCCACCACCAACCACTTCACACCACGGCGCCCAGTGCATCGGTGGTGGCAACTGATCACGTAGTGGCAAACGTAGCTCGTGTCGTGTGTGGCTCGCTAGATCGTAAATTGACCATGTCCCCCTCAGCCAGACTTTCTGATCTAACAGGAGCGTAGGATAACTAAGTCCGTAGGACGATGCACCGAGGAGTGGGAACTCCTCCCAGTTGTCATTCGACAAATCGAGCAGCCAAAAATCCATGCTGCGATTTATTAGCAAGGCATCACGGTATGGCAAGGGGATGACATTCCGAAGCCAATGGTCTTTTTCCAACGGGATATCTAAAATTTTGGATGGTTTGTCCGTTTGTAGATCCCACGCCCATATCTGCTTTCGGAACCAGAAAACGAGGCGATTCCTGGGAGCGTCGTAGTACATCAGCTTCGTTGTGGTTGGTTTTCGATTATCGAGTTCGTTGGTAGCTTCGACGCGCTCACTTGAAGCCAATATACGTACTGCACGGGTTGTGGGCGTCACTTCGACAAGTATGCTTTCTTTGCGAGGGCGTCCCACCCAGGCGTACAGCTTGCCGTTCCCTGGAGCAATCGTCTGGATAAAATTCGAAGGGAGCCCCGACCTCTCATCCAAAGTGAAGGGTTTGCTGCCGTCCCATGGTATAACCAAGACACCTCGGGCAATACGATTCCAGTAAAGGAAATTTTTATCCATAGCTATCGGGTTCGGACTCGCTTCCCCGTGGGCGCTAGCAATCTTGTCGTAATGTTCTTCTTGTTCATCAGTCAAGTCGACGTAGCGTCCTTTGACCGTGGCGCTATTGAGCCGAATGGAGTTGGATGGTTCTGCAAGAGGTATACGATAGACGGAGACAGAAGACTCTGACGTATTGGCAGAGCGGGAGTGTTGCAGTAGGTAGTAAACATTGCGCTCGTCGTGAGAGAAGCCAAGAATGCGCGGCCATGAAGGGTCGTTCCACTTTTCAGGCAGCCCCGGTTTACCGGCAAGAAGCGTCAATTGAGACCACGGCGTTACGATTCCTAGTTTTGACTCAAGGGCCGATGCGCCATGAGCATTCGCTTCAAGCTTCGCCAGCGTACTTCGGTCATCTTGGAGTTCGCTTTCCAGGGCTAGAATAACTTTCTCGAATTCGGGAGTAGACCGCTTTCCTTGGCCCCTCTGTAACTGAGACAATACTTCCTGGTAAAAAGTGATGCGCTGAGGTAGATTTTCCGGTCCGATGGCACTGTGATTGCTTCGACTAAAGACGTGTGGTGGCAGCGAGCGGTAAAAAAGCGCTGGAGAAAAGATGTCGAGTTCCATACACTCGTCAAACCTGGCGCGGCATGCCGTTCTCTTCAGATCAAAATCTGGGGGTAAGGAAGACACAACTCCCAGCTCGGCTGCCAGTCGGGTAATGCGTCTATCGAACCGCACAGTCATCATCGCTTCTGACCAACAACCCGAAGGTTGAATATCATCGGCAGTCGGTGGTGGGAAATCCGCCGACAGCTTTACCATAATTGGCGCTGTCAGCTCCTCGATAAATTGATCGACCTTGGCGTTGAGATCTGCTGATGAGGGCCTGTTCTTCGCCAACCGGTCAATGTGAATGGAAGCAGCTTGAAAACGAGACCGATGAGCAATTTCTTGGGATGAGTGCTCTGCAAGCTTCTCCAAACGCTGAATGATCATTTGGATCTGATCGTCGCTCATGTCATAACGCTCGTACTTGTGGAACTCCAGTAATCGAAGGAGCGCATTTAGCGCTGCAATATTGTCCGGTGTGTCGCGGTTCCACCCCCGTTCGCGTAATACTTTCGCCCAACCATCGTATTGCTCTAAAGAAAGTTCAGGCCACTTTCCCTGTGACAGTGCGATATATCGCAGATAGGCGCGCCCCTGATGATAGGTTTCGAAGATTACACGTCGGGCTTCATCGGCGCTGCGTACGTGTTGCTGCTTATAACGCAAGATAGTGCCAAACCACACGTCGTAGAACCGTTGCAGGTGCTTTTTCGCTGGCTGGACGCTCGTATTCGCTGGCTGCTTTAGTAGTTTGCCAAGTTCGTAAACCGCAAGATGCCACGGAGGAAATTGACCATCATGCTTGATCATAAGCATGTGCCAGTCAGCCTCGTACTTTCGGCGTTCGTGCAGTTGGGTAATTAGGTCAAGACGATAGTCCAGGATTTCAATCGCTTTGAGCACCCTAGCTTCAGCAGCGTCTTGCTCATCAGGCGTCGTTGGCTTTGAATTATTGAGCGACTCTAGCAAGTCCTTGGCGTAGTAGTCCAGTGTGTACGCAAGGTAGGCTAAGTCGCGAAGATTCTTGGGTTCTAAGGCAAAAGTCGCCTCGCTGAACACCGCGGCGTCAAACCATTCATCGCGTGCAAGCAAACGTCGGGCCTCGCTACGCAATCGTCCTGCTTCACGCTGACGGACCTGCAGTTCCGATGGCGTTGGCTGACTCCTCCGCTGCCACTTGCCATCCGTAGCGACCGCCCGGCTGACCTCTAGCGTCAGCTTGCCCAGTTCGTCGGAAGATTTGACTCGAGGAACAACCGTCGAGAAAGTTTTTGGCTCGGATTGCCCTGGCAAGGAGACCAACAGCGTTACTGTCGCAGAGTCTGGTAACTTTGAACGTGAGAACTGTACCACCAGATTCGCCGCAGAGGCCAGCAAGCTCGCCTGAGTTTGGGCGCGCTCGATGTTGACGTACCGCAGTTGGGAACGTTCCAGCACGGCAACTCCGTCGGTGTTGGTAAAACTCTGTTCAAGTCGTCGCTGAACCTCTTCGATCCACGGCGACCAAGATGCTGGCAGATCAGCGTTGCGGTAGCCATGGAACGAAACAAAGTGTAACCCTCGGTTTCGAAGTGACTCTCGTTTTGTGAGCGAGCTACGAACCGAATTGACTATGTTAGAGACATTGATGTCGTCAGTTTCTAGATCAAAGTTTTCGTCAAGCAATCTCACTCCCAGAGTCGCTTCAAACACAATTAGCCTGGAATACTCTTCGGTGAGAAGATAAACGGCGAAAATGTCGACCTCTAATAAACGGCCAAGAACAATCGCCTGCTCTCCGCTCGCGACACCGTTCAAGGCGAGCTGTTGCTCTTGGAGTACCTGTTCAATAGCTTGCCGATCGATAACGCTGATCTTCTCATCTTCAGCTAATTTGATGGTCGCTAACTCAACTGTGGCCTGGGCCGACGCCAGTTGACTTGAGGTCACCAGAGCAACGCTGCTATCTGCGCAGACGCTTGTCACCAATCCAAAGCAAAAGCCAACCGCGATCAGTACATGGATATTTGTTTCTCGACTCGTTGCAGTTAATCGCATCGCTGTCTACTCCGCGTTGTGTTGAACCAGTTTCGGCAATATCCGCTCCGCAATATCCGCAGCCGCTTCTTGCAACGCTTGCTTGCCGGCAATTTGCTCGACCAAGTCAACCGCGACACGAGTCTGACGGTCAATGGCCACTACTTTTCCAGTTGCACGGTCTACGATTTTTACTTCAAGCCGTGCCTTCACAGAGACAAGATTGCCATGCCGCGTAGCAAATTCGCTCATGCCTTCGCCTTGAATGAGATAGTCGGCTTGCTGCGAACTGCCTTGGTCTGGGTCGATCACCGTAAAGCCGGTTTTCTTACAAAACAGCATCAGTTCGGTTTCTGCGGCTGGGTCGATCGTCGCGCGTCCTACGTGTCGTTCGTCGACCGAAATAAATACGCTCGGCCGATTGGCGTCGCCAAGCTTCTTTTGCAAGGCGGCGATTCGGTCGCCCTTGTCGACAGGCTTAGCGACCAAAGCATCAGAACGTTTCTTGATCGAACGGACGATCTCCGACCCTAACCGGTCGACTAACCCACCAAGGCCATCCCCGACAACGCCCTTAACCGACGCTCCGACCACCCGGCTCGTCTCAGTGCCGATGATTTTTGCAACGACGTAGATCGTGTTGTCGATCTGAAAGACCGACCCGGTGACAATCAGCTTGGCGCCGGTCAGTCGGCCAATGGTGATCGCTTCATTGGGATTAACGATACCCGAGAGATTCAGCTCGGCCTCGCCCAAAGTCTTATCGAGATCCTCACGATCAACCAGAAACAGCGACGGATCGACCACCAGCTTGGCAAACATCAGGTCGGCAACCTGTCCGCCCATTTCTTCAACTTCTTTTCCACGTTCACGAAAGGGGAGAATCGCAATCGGGTACTCGATAAGCTGTAGCTCCTCGACTTCCGCAGGTGTTTCGTCGACCGAAGTTTTCTCTTGCGAGTATCCGACAAACGGCTGCACGAGAAATAGCAGGACGACGATCGCCCAAAATTTATTATTGAGTAAATACATTTTTCTGTTTCTCCATGGTTGACTGAATACTAGTCAACTCTTCTAGCAAACGAACAAATAGATATCTGGGCACCGGACTTTTATCCCAATGGGTGACGATGCCCAGGCCACAAACAATCAGTCTTCCGGGCGGTTTCCCAGACGCTTCCGGCGAAAATTCCATGTCCAACCAAGCCCAATCGTCTTTGCCATCAATAGCGCTGAGCACGACTTCGTTCCGTCGGGACTCCAGCGACAGGTGGCAAACAATGGGGATTTCGTCAAATCGCTTGTCGTAGCGGCGAACCACGTGGCCACGCTCCAGCGCAAGCCGACTTGGCCGAATAAGCTCGCCTTCTTGCCGCATAGCCAATGGTATGTCACCTTCGGAAGGAGCCAAGCACAGTACGGGTACTCCTCGTTGGGCCACTCGAAGGAGCGATTCCGCAAGCTTTCGCTGCTTGCGAAAAGAAACGCCTTCGCCCACCAACACAATTCCTTCGGTCACCAGATCGATGGCCGACAGATTGAGCAATCGCGAATGCGGAATCTCATTCTTCTCCAGCAATTCAGCCGTCCTGCCATCGGCATCGAAGAGTTTTATTTGGGCATTTTCCAAAAGCGACTGTTTTGTCGGGAAGAGATTGCGAGAAAAGATGAAAAGTGGTCGGTTGTGTTGATACTTCTTTCTGCCAGCAGTCCAAGTCATTCGCAATTCAGCAGACAATACGACATCATCCCGCAAAGTTGGCGTCGGAATCTCGGCCAGGTAGAGCGGAACATCCGAGTCAGCAGGAACAATCGCCTCGCTGCTGCCGCGAGCAATGGTCCTAGCTCCCACCATAAGAGACCAATCAATCTGCCAGTCGGCATGTCTGGCCGCGACGTTCTTAGGGGAATAGTCAAAAAAGGTTTTCTCGTCGGCGAAGACGCACGAGCGATTGCTCACAGGTATAAGCTCACCCGCGCTCTCGACCAGTTTTTCTTGGCCTAAGGTAAGATGTCTAGGCAAGCAAATGGCTAGCATGGCGATCAAGGGTAGTGTTAGTGATAGACGTGACATAACAAACACTTGCAAAACAAACCCGTAAAATCTTGCTTTCTTAACACACTTTTTTTGGAAGAAGAAACCACTAATAAACGCAAATAGCTGGCGGAAATATATCCGAATCAGCGTTTATCTGCGTTCATTAGTGGTTTCCCTTTGTTTGGTTGCGGCCAACGGCTGCGATAGGCTATCCGAGGTCATCGCCATCAAGCAAGTCGGCAGTCTGGTAGAGACGGTACTCGACGCCATCACGCTCAAAGCTGTGGATGTTTGTTACTCGACCAACTCGCTGTAAGTTGCTGCTGTCTATTTCGGCGCCAGCCACCGAAGAGGGCTGGTAGCGAAAATCAATCGAAATCATCTCCTCGTCGACCGGATACGCCCAAATGGCCAATCGACCACCGCCAGCCGCCGCGGGAATCTCGACTAATTCCTCGCGTCCAACCAATACGCTAACCGTGTGTACCTCCGACTGGCCGTCTCGTTTGTTACGAGCAACAAGCCAGAGTTGAATGGCAACGTATTCGCTCGGTGCAACTTCTTTCGAACCCGAAGCCGCGAGACCAACATCGCAACTTTGCTCGGTTTCAGCCACCCAGGCCAAACCATGCCCAAATACATCTTGGTATTCCTCCAGCAACCGTTGCTGATGTACAAGATGCTTGGGCCAGCACGCCTCAAACGATCCTGCCGTGTCGTTCCTATCAAACCGGCTAGCGAATTGCGACGGATTGCCAGTCGTCGGCTGCCAAAGAGGATAGCGCCAGACGCCAATCGAAACGAGCAAGACCGCTGCCGTCGCCAACCCGGCTGCTATGAATCGTCGAGACACAGTCGAAGGCCGTGCTAATTCCAACTCGCCTGCACTACCATCGGCCAGACGCTCGACGACCCGACGCTGCAGAACAGCCAACTCCTCTGCGCTGACGGCACTCTTGTCGGCCCAGTCTTCAAGCAGTCGATCGAGTTGATTGTCTGCGTTAGGAGTCATGGCTGAAATACCTGCATAAAAATTGTTTTAGCTGCTTACGAGCTTGGTGAATTCGCCAGTGCATCGTGGCAGCCGTGCATCCTTCGATTGCCGCCGCTTCCTTTACCGATAAATGTTCGATCGCAGTAAGCACAATCGCCGTACGCAATTTCACCGACAGCTTGGCTAAAGCTTGTTCAACCTCAGCTACGGTTTCACCGTAAATAGCGGTTTGGTCGGGTCGTTCGATCTGCCGATCGTCCGTAGCCTGCTTGCTGTCCGACAGCTTATCGACAGATGCCTGCTTCCTCAGATGTTCTTTGGCCGTGTTGATGGTAATTCGATAAAGCCATGTCGAAAAATTCGCCTGTCCACGATAGGTATGTGCGCTGCGCATTACCTTCACAAACACTTCCTGCGAAATGTCATCCGCAGCCGCGTTACATACAACCACTCGGTAAGCCAAATTCCGAACCATGCCCAAATGACGCTCGACCAATTCGTCGAGGTCGGCTGTGGCGCCGGAGGTTTGAAACCGGGCAATGAGTTGTTCGTCTGTAGCAGCCAATCGACTCAATCGCCTTTTCAATATCTATCTTCGTGAACGATATCTTCAGAAACGCCAAACGCTATCGTAATCTATACAAAGGGTTGGATGCGCATGGCCCGCATTTCTTGGATAGATTCAGAGAAATCCGCGAAAAAACTATTTTTCACTCACGTCCGTGAGCAGGACATCAGGCCAGAAGTGCCGCTAGAGTCACGCTTTACGCGATGGGCAGGGCCTCGAATAGAATCCCGAAAAACGCCAGAGTAACTTACCAATTTACGTTTTCGAGAGTCACGTAAACCCAAAGTGGATTCGTTAGCGGTATCGGCCACGACATCCTCCCGCAAAACACTCATCCGAACAGAAAAAAGGTGCGTAAATCTGTCTGCGGCGAAACGATTCGGAATGGTAAGCCCAATCCGCCGACAGAACCTCCCACCTTACAAAACTGAGAGGAGCTAGAGAGTGAAACGACCCATTCCCCAGCCCCCAGATCCTAGCCCACTAACCCCTTTTCCAATTTCAAAAGTCGAACTAAGTAAGCTCGGCGAAGTTTTTTAGCACTCGGAGTCCTGCGCTTTGGCTCTTTTCTGGGTGGAATTGCGACGCATACAGGTTGTCGCGCCAGACGGCAGCACAGAATGGGTCGGGATAGGACGCTTCGCAAGCCACGACACTGTCGTCTTTGGGAACGACATAGTACGAGTGGACAAAGTAGAAATGAGCATCCTCTTCGAGGCCAGCGAAGATCGGTGGCCGACGTTTGAAATGGACTTGATTCCAGCCCATGTGTGGCACTTTGTATTCCTTAGGGACGTCGAAGCGACGCACTTCGCCTGGAATGATGCCCAGGCCTTCGTACTCGCCATCTTCTAGGCTACGGTCAAAGAGTAGTTGCAGCCCCAAGCAAATGCCGAGAAACGGCTTGCCACTGCTGATCGCGCTGCGGATTGGCTCGACCAATTCTCGTTGCTTGAGTTCTGCAATGGCGTCGGCAAATGCGCCAACGCCTGGCAGTACAAGTTTGCTAGCTTGGGCGATTATCGCCGGGTCGCTCGTAATCGTGGCAGCATGACCCACTCGTTCAAATCCCTTTTGAACGCTGCGGAGGTTGCCCATTTGGTAATCAATAATCGCAATCATAGTTTTAGGTTTTCACCAACGGTATCGACACGCGAACCAAAAAATGGTTCACCCCGCGAGGGGAGAATTGCACCTCTAGCAGAGAAGCACTTGCCGGCATGTGATGTGTCAAACAGTCGAGCAGAGCTTTCGAGACTGATTATTTTTCGTATTCCGGAGCTTTGCCCAACGGCCAGAGTTCCCAACGGCGGACGAACATCTCGGCGCCTTCGGATTGGACAAGGACTTTGCCAGCCGAAGGTATGGCGTCGAAACCTTGGTTGACGACGATCCCGTTGACCAAGGTGGTTATTTTGTCGCCATCGCAGATGACATCAAATCTGGTCCACTGGCCAGACGGGCTTGCTACGTCTTCTTCGCCTCGAAAGCCGAGGACGTCTTTCCAGTCGGGGTCGCGTCCGTACCAGTTGATGCGCCCGGCGGAAATGGTTATTTTCTCGCCACCTTTTTTCCAAATCATTGCGCCCTTGCGATCTTTGCCCACTTCGGCAGAGAGGGAGGGAGCGGGGGAAACCGCGCTACCGTCTTCGTTTTTGCCTTGAAGGACGAGGAAGTCGCCGGTACCGCCTTCGATAATCTGCGCTTCGATCGAGGCCATCCAAATACCGCTATAGCCGCCGTCAGGGCCGATGCAATGCACTAAGACTCCCGAATCTCGTGAACGGTCTTTGCGGTTTGTCCAGGTTCGCTCGCCCCACTTGAATTCCATGACCATGTGGTAGTTGGCATACTCGTCTTTGGAGGTCAGGCCGCCCCAGGCTTCGCCAGAGATTTGCAGCACGCCGTCTTTGAGCGAATAGACGTTCAGCGGATCTTCGTACTTCGTTGGTTTTAGCCAGGTGTACAACTTGCTGAGGTTGTTTTCGAGCAGGTCGATTGGCCCTGTGTTCGGAGTTATTGGCTCCTTGGCGCTGGCGCTTGGGATTTTAGGAACAACAAGACAGAGAGCCATCGTTAATAGGCAAATGGAAGTGTAGAACCAGTGTTTTGTACAATGCCCCATAGTGTTCCTCCTGAAGCGTGATTAATCAGTATTGGTTGAGAATTTCGATAGAAGAAAATTATCCACGTCGAGGAATCGACCAGATGGCTCGATTGTACCGTAGCATGGGTCGAAGCCACACTCAAAATCAGCCTAAAATTAAGGCATTTTTTGTCGCTGTGGTGACGATGCCGGCAGGAGAGTGCAAAGTCCACAGTTCAGAAACAGATAAGCCACAGAGAACACCGAGAATCCCATAATTTCAGCACTAGGCAGCCGTTCGGCGTTCGGTCTCCGAGGCACTGTTCTCCACTTGGCGGCTTTTCGTTCGACGGCTCAGATGATAGGCCCAGTCGATCACGCCCGGAAAGAAACGCTTGCCGTAATAGGCCAGCTTGGCGTAGGGCTGTTGGACGACCAATGCTTGATTTCGACGGATCGCTTTAATCGCGCGATTGGCAATTTTCTCCGGCGTTGTGAGCATCCACTGAGGTGGCAACTTGCTTTCAGGCTGATCGGAACCTCGCGCTGCTGCGGCAAACAGATTCGTATCCACAAAACCTGGGCATAACGCGGTAACGCCCAGCCCATGCTTGCCATACTCGGCACGCAAAGACTCGCTGAATCCTACCACGCCAAACTTGCTACTTGTATACGCGGCGAGCCGACGGGTTCCGATTAGACCAAAAAAACTGGCTACATTCAGTACATGAGCTTCTGGCTGCTTGAGCATCGTTGGCAATAGCTCTCGCGTGAAATGAATTGGCGCATGCAAATTGATGGCCAATAATTTTTCGCAGTGCTCGGTCGCCATCTTGTCGGTTTCGCCGTAGTAGGTAACCCCGGCGTTATTCACCAAGATGTCGACCACATTCCAGCGTCCTAGTACGTACCCAACACTCCTGGCGATTTGCTGCGGGCTGCTCACGTCGCAGTACTGCCCAAGTGCTTGCACGCCTTCCTGCTTTGCCGCTGCCACCACGTTCTCTAGCCCCGGCTCATCGACATCGAGTAAAAAAAGATCGGCGCCTTCCTGCGCCAAACGAAGAGCGATCGCCCTGCCAATACCCGACGCTGCTCCGGTTACCAGTGCAACCTTATTGCGAATCGTTCGCATGAATCCCCCGAATGTTCTTGTGTTTACTTTGGCGAAGAATCGTCACTAGGCGGCACGCCGTTGCTCGGTTGCCAACTGTTGGTGCAACGCCTTTGGATCGACGGTTCTGCTTAATTGATAACGATCTTCTCCACGCAACACAGACACGCCCCAGTGTTTTAGGTGATATTTCCCACCATTGTAAACAGATCGGTATTTTTCTTTGTCGGTATAAGCTGGAACACTTGTGGGGATGATCCGCGAGTTGAATGCTAAGCGGTGTTGGTCGGTAGTATTCGGAGGCGAACCATGAATGCACCGTTCGGTAAAAATAATGAACTGACCCGATTCCACGGGAACGGTCTCAATGCGGCTCTGCTCCTGGTCGAACTCCAACGAGAACCTAGCATTATAAAACCCTTCCTCGCCCCCAAATTTGATCGTACGGATTCGGTCGTGAGTTCCACGTACAAATTGAAGGCAACCATTTTCCGGCGTCGCATCATCTACGGCGACCCAAACCGTAAGCTGAAAAATTTCGCTCGTGTTTTGCGGAAAAATTGCAGGATCGAGATAGTCTTCCACCATAAACGTACTCGCTTGGTGGAATTGAATCGCCGGCGAATGGGGCCCCTTATAAAACAACTGAGAACGCCAACATAGCAGGTCAGGGCCCAGCAACTGTGCAACCCGCTCGGTAATTGCAGGGCTGGTCATGCAATCCCACTGCAACGGCATTTCGAAGTGGCGATCTCGTGGCGTGCAGAACCCATAGGTCTTCGACTTCGTATTTTCGAGGGCCAACATCTCTAGCCGAAGCTCGGCCATCTCCTTGCGAGAAAACGCATCGAAAGGCCCAATGAACCCTTCTTCGTTGAACTTCTGAACTTGATCTGAGGTTAATTGATACTTGGGAGCAACTTTCACTTTAGGCTCAAACGTGTCTGGCATTACGAATTCACAAGGCTGATCGATATACGCGCGTGTTCCCCCAGACTTAATCAGCAGCCAAAACATCGAGTATTCCCAATTGGTCACAATCGACCGAATTGCGCGCGGCAATATGAACCGAGGCAGATGGAGTGCCTTGTATGCCATCAACGCAGTCAAAGCCGGCAGAAACAAGGCTCGCTGCCACAGTGGGCGTAGTTTTGGGTGCAAATTCATGGGTCGTACATGCCCAAGCAGGGGCGTGAAATGAGAGGATTGGCCATCTAGCAATGTCACTCTGATCCGTGGGCGACTTGCCCAGATAAACAATATTCGCGGGTCTTATCGATCAGGTAGACTAGATGAAATATCGGATGCTCCAACTGACAGGTCCAACGATTTCGCGAGGAAACCCGGCAATTGCCATGCTTCACCTACCAAATGGATGGAAAAGTGCTAGCAAGCCGCTTGTTTGCTAGCACTTCCTGTTACAATGACGGTGAACTACTGTGGGTGGTTATTCCTCAGGAAAGTCTATTCACTTTTACTTGTGGTCTACAGCGATGTCTTCTGACTCGTCCAAGTCGAATCGTTCCCCTACGCCCAGGGGCAATGACGCCACATCGGCGTCGCGGCGAAAGTTCAAGCCTACGGCACGCTCTGTGGATATCGACAGCGAAGCAATGGAAACCTTCTCCTTCAACGTCTCCGCAGCAGAGGCTGCTGATCTCCAGCAAAAGGTGCGCATTGATACCGCGTCGAACGCAAACACCCCTACACAAAGATTTCGTTTTCACCAACCACCCTCAAGCCTGGTTGATTCAGAACCCACCCCAACCAACCAAGACACATCCTCAGAGCAGACTTCCGGTATTCACATTGTTCTGTCTACCAAACCCAAACAAAAAACTCCCTCCTGGGTAGCCAGCCTCATGCTCCATGCCGTGTTGCTGCTTCCCCTCGGTTTTCTTTCGCAAGCGGGGCAACCTGTGCCTGACGACAGTGTTTTATTTAGCTTAGAACCAAGCGAGCAGCTTGAGCAAATCGAGATACTCGAAGACGTTGAATTCGCCCCCCCTGAAGAACTAGAAGCGGTCGACCTTGAACTTGTCCCCAACGTGTCGGACCCCGGTATCGCAGGGCTTTCTGACCTCTCGGCGGAATCTACTTTCCAAGAACTCTCTGGCGAAATGGCGGTCAACTCAGAAAGTCTGAGCGACCTTGGCGTGATTTTCGGCGAAGCCGGCCAAGGCAGTGCAAACTTTGGCGAGGGTCTGGGCAACGCTCCTCTGGCGGATTTCTTCGGTACCAAAATTGAAGGCAATCGCATTGTTTTTGTGCTCGACAACTCGGGCGGCATGATTACTGGAGAATTTGAAACGCTCATTGCCGAACTCCTACGCAGCGTTGAATCTCTCACCCCAAAGCAGCAGTTTTACGTCATTTTTTATAGCGATGCCCTCTACCCGATTTTCTATCCGAATGCCCCTCAACACTTTGTCCGCGCCACCGACGAAAACAAGCGGTTGCTCGAACGGTGGCTCGACACGGTTGAACTCTGTGTAGGCAATGAGGTCGACGAAGCCTTGGCAGCAGCAACTGCAATTCGTCCTGACGTTGTCTATTTGCTAACCGACGGCGATCTCGACAGCACCAGAGATCAGCGTCGCCTGCGATTTCTCCTCGATCGCACGGGACGTTCGTTTCCCATCCATACGTTTGGCATCGGTACCGGAAAAACCGGCAAAGCAGCACAAAAGCTCAAACAAGTTGCGGAGGCGAATGGCGGATCGTTTCGCGCTGTCGAAATCGCACCCGACGCAGTCGTCCTTGCAAAAATCAAAGCACGCGTCTACCACAACAAGTCGCCTGGAGAAGTCTGGGGACTCCGCGTAGGCAAGCGGTCGAGATAATTTTTTGCGATTGATCGTGGTAGTGGCGTGGCTGCTAGCGCCTACTTCTCGTGTTGTGCGAGCGGGCGAACCCTAACATTTCGATAGGCAACCGGGCCATGGTCGCCTTGCAAAAACACAGGGCCTTCAACAACTTCCGGCTTGGTGCGCCAAGCATGGCCGGTTGGCCATTTCAATTCGACATCCTCGTGGATCACTTCACCATTGAGGACAACTTTCATAAATCTAGCATTCTCTGTTTTTTGGCCTTTAGCATCAAACCTCGGGGCCTGAAATACAATGTCTAGAGTCTGCCACTGGCCTGCTGGTTTGGCGGCATTGGTTCGCGGCGGCACCCCTTTGTCGATTAGGTGGTAGCGTGGTCGCAACTCAGCCCTAGGGTAAATACCTCCGCAGTCGTTGGCGGCAGGATTCGGTTTGCCGTGTGTATCGCGAATCTGTATTTCATAGAGCCCTTGCAACTTGACGCCCGCGTTCGAGTTGTTGGGCACCAGAAATTCGACATGCACTTCATGGTCGCTAAATAGCTGTTTGCTTGAGAGGTTACACAGTTCTGTTGGTTCATGATTTAAGCTCACAAGAACATTTTCACCGGGCTTAGCAATCAGGTACTTGGAGTTTTTTTCATCCAAAACCACCTCGCCGCCGACGGTCCACTTCGGGTTCTCTCCTTGCCAAGACTCCATCGCGGCATCACATTTTAGGTGAATCCATCCGTCTTCAGTCGCTTGGAGTGGCGAAGAAATTGCTGCTACAACGATGAGCAATGAGGCGAAGTAGTAGACGTTTTTCATTTTAGCTTTTCTCCGGTGGGAGTGGCTGTTTGCCGTGGACCGCGTGGCGGTCCGGCTGGGTGCATTGCGAGGTGGCAAATCATCTTGCATGATTTTTGCATGTTTAGGGGGCAATTGCGACCGTTTTATTGGTGCGTGCGGTTTTTTGTGGAAATTGGGCCGCGGGATTTGGTAGGTTGCTCTTTGGACGTGGGTTTGGGGGTTCCGGCGACTCGTAGAGTCGCGGTTATTTTTTTCTGGTAGCTCGGACTCGAAATTTTGATGAAGCAGCGTGGTGCGATTATTCTTTGTGGTGGCAAATCTTCTCGGATGGGTAGCTCGAAAGCGTTGCTGCCATTTGGAGAGGAGGTGATGCTGCTGCGCGTTGTGCGGTTGGTGAGCGAAGTCGTCTCGCCCGACAACATTGCGGTGGTGGCTGCCGTGGGGCAGGAGTTGCCGCCATTGCCAAGCGAGATCAGGCTAGCGCACGATGCTCGGGAAGACCGTGGGCCTTTGGAGGGTTTGGCCGCCGGGCTACGTGCGTTGCCGGATCGTGTTGATGCCGCTTTTGTTACTGGTTGCGACGTGCCGTTGCTTGTTCCTGCCTTTGTCGAGCAGATGTTCAAGCTGCTTGGAGATCATGATATTGCTGTTCCCGTAGACGGCAAATACCATCATCCCCTGGCCGCTGTTTATCGTACTCGGGTACTCAAACAGACCCAAGAACTGTTAGATAGAGATCAACTTCGCCCGACGTTTTTGTTTGAACTTTCTGCAACCCGTGAAGTGCCGGTTGAGTTGCTTCGCGAAACCGATGCCGAACTAGCCTCGTTGGTGAACTGCAACCGTCCGGAAGATTATCAAAAGGCGTTGAGGATGGGCGAAGGAGGGAAGTGCTGCTAGCCGCTTATTATTTTTGGGTTGTGTAGATAACTGGCGTCGACGGGGTAGTTTCGCCATTGGATCGAGTAGTATTTTTCGAACCATTCTTGGATGTAGGTTTCAACCTCAACGTCGTATTCGGGCATCACATGCAACGTGCGCCCAATGTGTGCTTCGCGCAAATCGCCGTTCTCGACAATGATCTCGCCCGACTTGATGACCAAGCGAGGCAACTCGAACATGGTCTCTTTGTTTTCATGGGGGGTGTAAATGGTAATGTCGGCGTCGGCCCCCACGCCCAACTGTCCCTTATGCTTGAGCCCTAAAATTCGGGCAGGTCCGGCACGGGTGATGATCGCTATCTCGTTCAACGTATACTCGCGATCCAAATCAACGAGCGTCGACCGTTTGCCAACCAACGGGTGGCACGTTTTCAGTACGTCTTGCCGATAGGTTCGGTCCATCAAAAAACGAATAATTTGTGGATAGGCCAGGAACGATCCGCCGTTGGGATGGTCGGTGCTCATCACCACTCGCCAGGGATCTTTGACCAGCAGGTACCATTCCAGGCCGATTGCCCATTGCAAGGCATGTACCAACGACTTGTTCTTGTATTTGATTGGCGTGATCCCGCAACCGCCTTCCATTTCGGTATCGCTGCTGAACCACTTGCCGCCATAAATGTTCGACAGAAAATAACCCAAGGGCCCATCGCCGGTCATGCTAGTTGTTTCGCCGAACAGCACTTGCCCGACGTCGACCGTAATATTCGGGTGCGAATTTACATATTCGGCCAGCGGCACCACCTTGCTATTAAACGTGTTCTCGTCGCCATCGCCGCCGCCGTAGCTGTGGAATTGGATATGCGTGATATGGCCACGACGACCTTCGAGTGCCTCCATCGTTGCGAGCGTTGTTTCCCAATTGCCCGGCATTCCTAGGTTGTTGCAATGGATATGCACCGGGTGAGGCAACCTGAGTTCCTGGGCCGCTTGTGCAACTTGGCTGATGATCTGTCGCGGCGTCACGCCGAAATGGTCGACCAAGGAATCCAGCCCGTGAACATTGCCCGCTTGTTTGTGTTTCCAAACTTCGACGCCGCCTGGGTTTACTAATTTAGGAGCAAATCCCTTCGACGCGGTCAGCAACCAAGCAATGAAAGCTTTGAGTTTTTGGGGTTCGTTCTGTTTGATGGATTGCATCACATAGTGGTTGTTCCCCATCAACACGTAAAAGCCCTTGTCGAGGCAGGGAGTATCAGCGAACTCCTCATGGGCATGCCGCGCGCCTAACGGGGGAACTGCCGCGTCGAATGCCGTGGTGTAGCCCATACCTGCGTATTTGTAGCCAGTGGCAAACGTGCTGGGGACGCTGCCCATCGTGCCGCTGTGCATGTTTTGCGTGCGGTGAATCACCTCGTCTTTGCGTTTTTCTTCAGGCCGCATTTTGCGAGCGACATTTACCTTGGGCCCAGCAATATGGCAGTGCATGTCGATGCCGCCCGGCATCACCACTAAACCTTGGGCATCGATCTCGCGGGTCGGTTTCATCGACGAATCGGTGGGAGCCTCAACGATTTTCCCGTTAGAAATCCAAAGGTCACGCACTAGCCCCTCGACACCGTTAGCCGGGTCGTAGATCGTGCCTTGCGAGATTTTCATGAGTGAATCAGACATGAGTTACTTTTCAGGAGGTAGCCAATACTTTTGGTCGATGTTGGATGCTGGTCATTAGGTTACAACTCTGCTGTCTCAGCGTCTCTGCGTGACAATTACTTTTCTCGTTCTCTGGCCCGTAGGATTGCTTTCACTCGGATTTCAATCGCTGTGAGGATTTCAAAATCGCTCGGGTGTGGCGAATCGAATGCGGGGCGTAACGGGATCGGCACATCATCCATGCGGTAAACGGTGCCGCCCGTGTTAATACCATAGGTGGCTACCGTAAATGCGACTGCCGCGGCGCGCGTCGTCGGTGTTTCTTTGGCATCTAAGGCGATATACGGGATCGACGCCAAGTGTTCGCGGGCGGGCTGCGAGAAGTTCGCCATCGGGTCGCAAGCGATCATCATCCCGCAATCGGCTTCGCCGCGTGCCAGCGTGTCTGACGTGGTATACTCTCCCGGGTTAAAACGCGGATAGCCCCGGTTGTGATTCACCCCAAAGGGATAACCAGTACGCCACGTCACCACGTTGTCAGCTCCCGACACGTTGCCATGCCCACGGTTTGCTTTTACGACAAATCGCGTGTAGGCATTCATGTCGCGAGTGAGTGCAAATAAGGCTTCGGCATTGGCATGTTTGCCACGGGTCATCGTTAGGCCCATGCCAAAAAAGATAACACCAAACTTGGCTGCCTTCATCCGGTCCATCAGATCTTGCCAGACGGCCAACTCGATGCCGGTCTCGCGTTTTACTAGCTTAGCATCGAGTTGAATCTCGCGGGCCAAGGCTCGCAAGGTCCAGAGTGCTTCGAAATCTTTCCGCGGCTTGATCTGCAACATGATGTCGGCAGTCTTGGCCGTTTTAGTTTTGCGTACGTCAACAACCACGCAAGTGCGATCCTTACGACCGTTGGGCGTAAACATTCCTTTCGGCATCAGGCTATACCTGCTGAAGTGACGCGGGTGGCTCTCTGCGGGGTTCGATCCCCAGAACATGATAAAGTCGCCCCGGTTTGCCACTTCGCCCAGCGTGCAGGTCACCTCGCCGACGCCCTGAAACGCCATGCCCGACGGGCCATGACAAACGCTGGTGGTGGTATCGATGGTGCCGTCAATCCAGTCAGCAATACTCACAGCCACACGCTGGGCCTCGCAAGGCGAATCGCTCAGGCCGTAAATGATCGGATATTTGCCAGCGGTGAGAATTTCAGCAGCACGTTGGTATCCGTCTTCGACGCTGGCTGGCTTGCCATCGATTAAGCACGAGGGCCGATCCTCGATTTCGTGATTCAGAAACCATGCCTTGCCCAGTACGCAAGCGCGTTGGGCTTTTACGATATGATTGTCTTGCACCGAAAGGTCGATATCGTCGCAGACGCAGCCACAAAAGGTGCAGGTAGCGTCTTTGATAATCTTTAACTCGCCTGTCGCCGCAGGCGTCTTACTCGAAACAGTAGCCACGCTCTAGGCCTCACCACATCTCGAAATCGATCTCGCGAGGCGAAGTGTATCTTCCCGCGACGGGAGCCATAGCTCCGGTTAATCAGCAGCACTGCTGAATCATTCTTATTATGTCGGCAAAGGTGGCTATCTTTCAACAGCGTGGTTTCCCCTTGCTGGAGAGTAATGTATAATCTTTCGTAGGGAGAGACCATCATGAAATACAAAATTGCACTGCAAAAATCGGATGAAGGCTACTGTGCGAGTGCCCCTGGTTTGCCCGGCTGCTGGTCTCAAGGTACCACGGAAGCCGAAGCTCTGAAAAATATTTCCGAAGCGATTCGCGAATATCTCTCCGTAGTCAACGAAAAGCTTGTTGGCGCTGAAATCCGTGAAGTGGATGTAACGGTCTAACTATGCCAAGGATACCGGGCGTCAATCATCTTCGGGCGGTTCGTGCTCTGGAAAAAGCTGGCTTTGAAATTGCTCGCCAGGGCAAACATATCGTGATGACCAAAGACAATAGAATTCTCACGATCCCCAGACATAATCCTATCAATGCTTTTACGATGGGCGGCATCGTACGAGACGCCGGGCTAAGCGTAGACGAATTCAAAGACCTCTTGTAAGTGGCTGGAGACCGTTGCCGGTCGTGTGTTTTGTTACTCCGGCCAGGATAGCCGGGCTATAGTACTTCCAGCTTGACATCGATTCCCTTGCTTGTTGGCATGCCTGAGCCGTGGGTATCGCCGTCCATCAGCTTGCTAGAAATATCGCCATAGGGTATGAACAACAGTCCTTCTGGCAGCTCATCTCCCTTCGATGGCTTGACGGCGACTTCGACCGTTTGCCCCTGCTCGCTGGTCAATCGAACTCGGCCGCCCTCGGCAATTCCTAATCGCTGCATGTCGCCTGGGGCCACTTGCAACGTGTTGATTTGATTTTGGTACTTGTCCTGAAATTTCCCCTCGCTGATACCGCAACCTTGCTCAGCGGTCCGACCAGGAATCAGGATAAAGGTTTCTGACATATTGATTTTACTCTGTGGGTGGTGAGCTAGCAGCCTAGCGGATTACGGCTCGGGCAGCCAGCCTTCGGGCGACCAGCCTCGGGCGATATTGTAGGCGGTCACCAATTTCTGCAATTGCTCGGGAGAAAGTTTTGCCTGCGGGTCGTCGGCTATGGGCTGATGCAACATCCGTTTGGGCAGCGTGTCCTCAGCTGGCGTCCAACCAGCGAGGATATTGAACCTTTTTTTCGCCGTCACAATCCTCTGCGCAGTCGTTCGCAATTCGTCTGCCGACACCTCCCAGCCAGTCACCAGTTGCAGCATCTCCGCTGCTTCGCTGAAGAAATCAGCAAAGACGCCTCGCAAGAACTTGCACAAAATAAGCGAGTCCATCAACGCCGCTCGATCCTCGGTTTCTATAGCTAGGGCCGCAGCCTCGGGACCAACATTGCGCCGATCGACGGCTTCTGAAAAGTCGACTTCGTACGCCCCCGAACGATTATGGTCGGCACCGCGCGGGCCGACGGCAAAGCCCAACGCCATGGTCTGCAACCCACGCGGATCGTAGCCGGGTAACTCTAAGCCTTTCACCTGCGGCGCGAAATCAATGGTGTCGTGCCCCAACTCCAGCGCTAGACGACGACTTCCCTGAGCCAACTGCGGACCAATCCCCGTACCAGTGCCAATTTCCTCCAGTGCCCGTAGCAGAGCAGGGCCCTCCCCAAAACGAAGCCAGGGGGCGTCGAGGTAACCTCGCTCAGCACATTCCATCGCAAAAGCAATGGTTCCGCCAGCACTGATCGTATCGATGCCCAACTCGTCGCATCGTTGCGACGATTTCAGTACGACGTCAGGATCGTCAACCTCGCACAACGGCCCCAGTGCAAATAGGTTCTCATATTCCAGTCGCACGCCGTCAGACTTTTTTCCGTTCTTGGTTCCGAGCGAGTAAATGTGCTCGCAACCAATCGTGCATGCCGCACAGGAAGTGCGAGTTCGCTCTCGCGCCGTTCCCAATTGCTCGGGAGATAGCCTGTTGGCGCCCGAGAATGTTCCTTGTTGAAAATTTCGAGTAGGCAACACATTGAGCCGATTGAACACCAACAGATTCGACGCGGTGCCAAGCTCTCGATACTTCGCAGTTGCCGGGCCAAACGTTTTTTCTGAAAGTTGTTTCGCAAACTGGGCAAGCCCGGTTGGGTCGGCCCATCCACATTGCTGCGACCCGCGGACCGCAATCGCTTTGATGTTCTTCGCTCCGAGAACGGCGCCACTTCCCCCGCGCCCCGCATGTCGGCCATCATGCGAAATGGTGGCAAAACGAACTAACCGCTCGCCAGCCGGGCCGATCGTTGCTACTTGGAAATCAAGGCCTAGCCTCTCGCGCACTCGCCGCTGAGCTTCGCTATTGGTCATCCCCCACAGTTCACCAGCAGGCTCTAGCCGCATTTGCTCGTCGTCGATCACCAAGATTGATGGCGCTGTTGCGCGGCCGACCAGCACGAGGGCATCGTGTCCGGTTCGTTTTCCCGCCAGCGCAAAACCGCTGCTGGCGAGTGAATCGTTGATCCGCCCAGTTAACGGGCTTTTGCTGACCACGGCAAATTTTGCCGAAGTTGTCAGTGGACTGCCAACCAATGGGCTGAAAACAAACGCGATTGCCGCTTCCGCAGACAAGGGATCAGCGATTGCCGTTTCCTCGGCCAACAGCAGGGCTACCCCCAGGCCGCTGCCGCCAAGGTACTCGCGCAGCATCGATTCGCTGAGCGAAATTCGCTGGCTGGTGTTGCCGGATAAATCGACTCTCAAGTAACAGCCGTGATAGCCGGGCGTTGGCTCGTTTTTCTTCGGCATCATCCACCCGCATCGAGTGTAAGCAACAGCAACGTATCGCCATCGGCAATGGGCGTTTTAGGATCGGTCACAAATCGCTCGCCCCGCAGGTTAACCGTGTAGCCGGGACGCAAGCAGTGCCCATCAATGCAATCCTCAGCCAGCGCAGGAAACTGCCGTGCTAAACTATCCAATACCTCGCCAAGGCACGCGCCCTCGGCGGTTGTCTTGGCAACGCCTGCCCGCATTCGGGGTATTCCAAATAATTCAACCGTAACCAGCATTCGGTTTGTTTTTCTGTTTTGAAGATCAACGAGTAGAATCTCTATTCCTAGGTCTATGATAGGTGGCACGCTTTGAAAGCCAAGGGGACTTGCCGAGCGGCCCTTGGCAGGCGATCTTAATACTACATCGCAGGGTCAAGTTAACCACAACGACACAACGGGACGACGTGAATCTAGCATGTAACATAGAAGTCGCCCGCAAATCAATTCAAAATGAGAGCGATTTTCACAATAAACAACACCTGCAGCATTTTGGTAGGCTCCGAACCATGGAATATACCTGAAATCCAGTCTTCTTTCGTCGTGTTCGTTGTGTCGTCGTGGTTCAACCTTGTGTAGTAGCATTAACCAATCGCTGTTCCGCCATGGCGATTTCTAACATGAAGCGAGCGTCGTTTGACCTTTCTAAACCGAGCCATTCTGTTCTGCTTTCTGCCGGTTTGCATGCTTGGCTGTGGAGAATCCACCTCGATCTCTCCAACCAGCTTGCGGATAGCGACGACTACCAGCACGCGCGATTCTGGGCTGTTAGACAAAATCCTCCCCCCCTTCGAGCAGCAACACAACACACGCGTCGACGTGATTGCCGTCGGCACCGGCAAGGCGCTAAAACTCGGTGAGGCAGGCGACGTCGACGTTGTCTTTGTCCACGCACGTCAAGCAGAAGACGCGTTCATGGCAGCCGAGCATGGCGTCCGCCGCGAAGACGTGATGTATAACACGTTCGAGCTACTTGGCCCCTTGGACGATCCTGCCGACATTAAAGGGATGCAAGTTGCCGAAGCCCTTCAACGCATTGCGGCAGGCAACTTCCGCTTTGTCTCGCGCGGCGACGATAGTGGCACCCACAAACGCGAACTTTTGCTTTGGGAAAAAGGCGGTGGCCAACCGGAATGGTCCGATTACGTCGAGGCAGGGCAGGGCATGGGGGCCACGCTCGTTATAGCCGATCAAATGAAGGCCTATGTCCTGGCCGATCGCGGAACTTACCTACGCTTCAAGTCAAAAGTTGAGCTTGTACCGCTGGCTGCTCAGTCGCCGGATCTGCGCAACCCCTACGGCATTATTGTCGTCAATTCTGCCAAGCACCCCGCTATGATTGCAGACATGGCGAACACCGAATTGGCAAATGCCTTGGTCGACTATATCATTTCTCCCACAACCCAACAGACAATCGCCAAATTTCAAGTCGAAGGAGAACCGCTTTTTGTTCCGCTCCAAGTTTCCGCCACTCCGCAATAGACCATCATGCCATTGATTTGGGACGGCCTGTCCGAAGCCATTTATCTTATAAAAACGGGCGACCCCCAGGTCGCTGCTGCCGCCCTGCGCAGCATCTGGATTTCGGTCGTCGCCGTCGCACTGGCCACCGTTGTCGGGCTCCCGATAGGGATCGGGTTAGCACGCTCGCAATTTCGTGGCACCCGTCTGATCGTCCTCGTTTTCCGTGCCGCGATGGCGCTCCCCACCGTGTTTATTGGAGTTGTCTGCTACGCATTCTTCTCACGCAACGGCCCACTCGGCCCGTTCGAGCTACTTTACTCGCCCTGGGGAATCGTCCTCGGCGAACTGATGCTCGCCGTGCCCATCATTGTCGGTATCAGCCATGGGGCGGTAAAATCGCTTGACCCGCGCGTTGCTGAAACTGCCTGGACTTTGGGAGCGAGCCCGCTGCGGCGTTGGATGACTTACCTCTCCGAAGCCCGCATTGGTGTAATGTTGGCAGTGCTGACGGCGTTCGCTCGCTGTGTTACCGAGCTTGGCATTGCCATGCTGGTTGGCGGCAACATCAAGCACCGTACGCGAACCCTAGCCACGGCAACCGCCTTGGAAACCGGCAAAGGAGAATTCGCCCGAGGCTTAGCAATGGGCGTTATCCTCTTGGCAATCGCGTTGGCCGCCGCCTGCTTCATGGGCTGGATCAGCCGCGAGGATAAAAAGTGAATAACTCAAACTAAGAACTTCAGCCGAGTGAAGCTGAATAGAACACAGATGAACACTGATTTAGCAGATTGTCGCAGATGAGTAAGATGATTCTGGTCAACCGTCTGCTTCGACCCAAAACCCTATGACTTCGACAATCGCTTTCCTTCGTATCCGTGAAAATCCGTCTGATCTGCGTTCATCCGCGTCCTATTACTTCAGTTGGCTGAAGTGTTACGAAAGGAATTTCATCACAGAGATGCAACATGATTGAAGTTTCTCAACTCCAGGTTGGCCGAGAAGGTAAAACCATCTGCACCGTCGAGCGCCTTGCCGTGAGCCCCGGCGATCGGGTTGCCGTGGTTGGCGCCAACGGTTCAGGAAAAACGACGTTGCTACGAGTGTTTGCCGGTCTCGAACGAGATTACTCGGGCACCTGCCGCGTAGCAACTAGCGACCGAGCTCGCACCTATCTCGATCAGCGGCCGTACTTATTTCGCGGTACCGTTCTCGCCAACGTATGTTATGGTCAACGGCATAGGCGTGAGGGGTCGCAGCTTGCTTCGACTTGGCTCGACCGCCTTGGCGTCGGACACCTCGCGACGCGCACTACCGAAAATTTATCCGGCGGCGAAATTCGTCGGGTCGCCCTGGCTCGTGCGTTAGTCTGTCAACCTCGCCTACTGCTGTTGGACGAACCATTGGCCGAATTAGATCCTACCGCAAGCGAAACGGTCTGCGATGCTCTCAATAGTTTGCAAGACACAACGCTCGTGATCGCAACGCCAACCGAGTTGCCCACGACGTTGGCAACCACGGTACTAGTTCAGCTTGGCATTGAGCATTGACGAACGGGGAACAGACCCGTTGAAAAAACAATCTTGTTTTCCAGGTTTAGATGCAATTCTTCCAGACTTTTCGCAACATGCCTTATCTGTAACATTTCAGCCAGCTGTAGTGGCACGAGTAAGTTTGTCAGTGGCTTTCTTTTTGCACGCCCCGCCACTAAGATTTTCGTAAGAGCCCCGCGATGTCTCCGTATGGCATCCGATCTCGTAAAACAGGGGCCTGTGAAAATTAAAAAGGGGAAATGAAGCATGAGGACTCGAAGGTGCTGCCTTTCTGTTGTTACCGTATTGATTTTGTGTCTCCCCGCCTGGGCAGAGCAACCTTTCTTTGCTTTCGACAATGCATTTCGTCAGGAAAAATTGCCCGTCAGTGAACAAGCGGCGATCCTGGCGGAGCTTGGCTACGATGGCATCGGGTACACGGGAACACAGAACATTCCTCAATCGCTCTCGGCCCTCAAAGCACATAACCTTCGCATGTTCAGCACCTATGTTGGTGTCGATCTTTCTGCCAACGGAACAGGGTACGACCCCGACTTGCCCAAAGCGATTCAGCAGTTAAAAGGCGAGGGGACAATCCTTTGGCTCTATGTTCGAGCCAAGGCAAAACCACTCACCCTGGATGACCGTGCAGTCACGGCGATTCGCGACATTGCAAGAATGGCGGAGGAGTCTGGGTTGCAGATTGCAATCTATCCGCATTACAAGTTCTACGTGGGCACGATCGAAGATGCCCTACGTGTTGCCAAGAAAGTGGATCGGAAGAATGTAGGTGTTGCATTCAACTTGTGCCACTTTTTGAAACAGCATGATGAAGAAGAGATCAAAGCGACGCTAGCCGAAGCGATGCCGCACTTATTTTTGGTCAGTATCAATGGAGTCGATCGGGGCGACACCAAATCGATGGGTTGGGACCGCTTGATTCAGCCACTCGGAAAGGGGGATTTCGCGGTGGAAAATGTGTTGCGAATTCTTCGCCAAGAAAAATACTCGGGAGCAATCGGTTTGCAATGCTACGCGATTCCGGGTAAACCCCAGCAGCATCTCAAACAGTCGATCGAGGCTTGGCGTACAATCGCCAAACAATTGGACGACGAGAAATAGTGATGTAACCAAAGCTGCGCCAGCATAATTACGCATTTACCGGACAACGGTCTATCAACATAGTATTACCACAAAGAGCACTAAGGACACGAAGATTAGAAGAAACGGGGACTTCGAGAATTGGTGCGATTGCAGTTCTCTCCATGCTTCAAAAAAGGATTCAATACTATTGTCCCCAATTTCTTTGTGTTCTTCGTGCCCTTCGTGGTGAAATTCCTTCGTCACAACCGAGTGTCGCGTATAGGTTTGTGGTGCTGTTCAATTAATCTGAGGAAAAATCATGCAAGCAACAGGTAACAAGCACGCCAAGACAAAATCGACCCGGCGGAGATTTCTCAAATCAACAGCCGCTGCCGTTGCTGCTCCGATGATTGTGCCCGCCTCAGCTCTCGGTTTGGAGGGAAAAGTGGCTCCGAGCAATCGGCTGGTCATGGGGCTGGTTGGCTGTGGCATCCATGGGGCAGGCTGGAATCTTGATCGCATGTTTTCCGATCCTCGCCAGCAAGTGATTGCGGTGTGTGATGTCGATCAACATCATGCGGCAAAGGCGGAGGCACGCGTCAACAAGCATTATTCAAAAACCTTGGGAGGTAGCTACAAAGCATGTGATGTATATGGCGACTTCCGAGACCTCATCAATCGCAAGGACATCGATGCAATCAGCAACGTAACGCCCGATCATTGGCATGTGCTGATTGCGATGATGGCAGCCAAGGCGGGTAAACACGTCATCTGCGAAAAACCACTAACGCTAACCATCGCTGAAGGTCGTGTTCTGTGTGATGAAGTGAAAAAAACTGGGGTTACGTTTCAGACCGCGTCAGAAAATCGTTCGATTGATTCGTACATTCAATGCGTGGAACTTGTGCGAGCCGGTTATATTGGGCAATTGAAGCATATCGATGTCACTTTACCTGTCGGGAATTCGAATCGAAATCGAGCCAAAGAAGATTTCAAAGAACAACCAGTTCCCGACCATCTCAATTACAAAATGTGGCAAGGCCAAGCGCCGGCTATGCCTTACATTCCGGCTCGGTCCCATAACACGTTCCGCTGGAACCTCGCCTATTCGAGTGGGGTGCTGACCGACTGGGGAGCACATCTGATTGATCTGGCCCAATGGGCTAACAACACCGAACACTCCGGCCCCGTAACCGTGCAGGGGAAGGGAAATTTCCCGCCGCGTGATGAAATTTGGAACACCACGCCCACGTTCGACATCGACTACACCTATGCCAACGGAGTCACGCTGAATGTTTCGAGCAAAGAGCCGGGCATTCGTTTTACCGGCACAGAAGGCTGGATCGGATTCACCGGTTGGCGAAAACCGCTTGAGGCGAGCGATCTAAAAATCCTCGACGTGACGATCCGTCCGGATCAGCAACTCTATCGCCCGAACGTCATCGTGCCGCATCGTGGAGGGGATGGGGGCGAGCACAAGAATTTTGTCGATTGTGTCTTCTCCGGCAAACCATGTTATGCGCCTGCCGAAACGGGGCACCGGACAACAAGCATTTCTCACCTCGGTAACACCTCGATGCTTTTGGGCGGACGCAAGTTGCAATGGAACCCCGAGACCGAGCGCTACACCGACGACCAGGCCAACGCCATGCTAAGCCGCAAGCAGCGCGAGCCGTGGACGCTTGAGCATGTGCAGTCGTGGGTAAATGTCGGATAGTTTTTGATTGCGAGGTCCGAGAACCTAGCACGGCCTTTGCCCGCAACCAAAAAAGTATGTCAAGAAAACAAACTTTTAAGGGTTTGTTTTTCAGAGTGCTGAAATACGGGATTTTCCGTGTCCTCGGTGCTCTCTGTGGCTAATCTGTTTCTAGAACTACACGACCTTGCAGCTCTCCTCTGCCAAAAAAATAGATTACACTGACCTGACCGAAGAAATAATGTATAATCAGAACCCCCGATAGCCAGTTTGATTTCGTTGACGATTCGAGCCGGCCTTCGACAAAAATCCCGCCTTAGCAATTCCCATTCTTAACCAACCAGGGAATGTTACCCTCACAATCTAAAGAGGAGACACAGCGATGAAACAGCAGAACCAAACGTCGGCAACCGGTACCTCGCGTCGCAAATTTCTAAAACAAGGTGGAGCCCTGGCTGCTGGCTCTGCGTTGGCGAGTATCAATGTGCCGAAGGTACATGCGGGCGAAGACAACACAATTCGGCTGGCCCTGATTGGTTGCGGCGGTCGCGGCAGCGGGGCGGCTGGCAATGCGATGGATGCTTCGGGTGGACCGGTCAAGTTACATGCTATGGCCGATCTGTTTGAAAATCGGCTCAACCACTCTCACAAAGCGTTGAGTGAAAAGTACAAGGATCAAGTGGACGTACCGTCGGATCGAAAATTCTCAGGCTTCGATGCCTTCCGTCACGCAATCGACACCCTTCGCCCCGGCTCGGGCGATGTGGCTCTGCTGACCGCCTATTCGTACATTCGTCCAACCCACCTCGATTACGCTGTCGAGCGTGGTGTGAATGTGTTCATGGAAAAACCTTTCGCTCCCGACCCAGGCGGGCTGCATCGGATGCTTCGCGCTGGCGAGAAAGCTGACAAGAAGAACCTCAAAATCGCGGCAGGCCTGATGTGTCGCCACTCGGTTGCACGCCAAGCCTTAATCCAAAAAATCCGGGACGGAGAGCTAGGCGACATCCAACTTGTTCGTGCCTACCGTATGGGTCGCGGCGCATGGCTCAAGTCTCGCAAGCCCGATCAAAATGAAGTCGAGTGGCAAATCCGTAACCGCGTCTACTTTTTGTGGGGCGGGTCGGGACGGTTCATCGAATATCTGATCCACCAGATCGACGAGTGTTGCTGGATTAAGGATGCGTGGCCTGTATCCGCGCACGGGCTAGGGGGACGAACACCTAACAACACCAGTTGTGGCCAAAACTTCGACACCTACTCGATCGAATACACATTCGCCGACGGCTCCACAGCACTGGTCAACTCTCGCGACATCCCGAAGTGTTACAACGATTTCTCAACCTTCGTGCATGGGACAAAACGGGCAGCACAATTCTCGGGAAACATACACGCAGCGACCGTACATACCTACAAAGATCATCGAACCGAATCCGACAACATCGACTGGAAGGCTGGCAAAGAACCCTGCACGCCATGGCAAGCCGAATGGAACGTGCTGCTAGAGAAGATCCGGCGCAACGAACCTCACAACGAAACGGCAAGGGCAGTCTACGCAGATCTCGCATCGGTCATGGGCCGAGCGGCCGTCCATTCGGGCAAGATCATAACGTGGGACGAAGTAATGGCATCGAACTTCCAGTTTTGCCCCAACGTGGACGACTTGACCTTCGACAGCCCAGCCCCAGTCACAGCCGACGCCCAAGGACATTGCCCAGTCCCCATCCCAGGCCAGTGGTCTGAAGTTTAGCTAGCCCTGATACAACACGGCCTCCCCCGCTATCTCTGATAAGTGCGTCGCTGGCACGGACAACGGCGTATCTCCCATATTTGCCAAGTGAGCGGGGTGGTTTTATTGTGGGGTGGTGGGAGGATGCTACAATCTGGCCATGCCTATTCCATTCCAATGTTCCGTTTGTGGGTTTTCTGCCTTGGTCGAAGATGCAATGGCGGGCAGGCCGGGGAAGTGCCCGGAATGCGATGCGGCACTGAGAATCCCTCCGCTCAGTGCAGAAGAGGTAACCCGGAAGAAAGAGACTGCCGAGCAGGCACGATTGGCAAAAATCGCCGATGAGCTGAAGCCCGAATCTAAGCCAACACCAGAGAAGCCTTCGAAAGAAGCGAAATTACTTGCGTCGATCAACGAAAAGATGGCGAGCGTGGAGCAGGACGTCCGCCGTACAAGGGAGCATGTAGGCTGCCTACTGTGGATCGTCATTGCTTCGATAGCCCTAAGTTTCATCGGAGCCTTGATGCAGCTAGGCCGATACTAACCTCCGCTCTATTGGCCAGGAGCCCATCCCAGTCTTGCCAACGCTGCATATAGCTTACGAAGTTTGACGACCTCTTTGTCGTCGAGATGCTGATCGTCGATGAATTGCGCTACGACCATCGCAAATGCTCTCGCATGAATAAAGCGTATTTGTTCCTTCGCCAACCCCAGCCGCTTGCGCTCATTTACCGCATGTTCTAATTCTTCGTCTGTCACTTGCAAATCGGTAACAATCACTTTAATCGTATCCCAGTAAGAGCGAATTGCAATCATTGTCGGATCAGGAGCTTCTACCTCCTGTTCGGAGCGTTGCAGCAAGAGTCTGGCATTAGGTGTCACCCCTAGAAACTTCGGTTTGGGAAGCGGCTCAAAAGCGAAACTCTGCATGAACTTGTAGGACTTCCGCTTTTTAAGATCACCAAAGGTCCGTACTCCCTTTCCGTCCATAACTTTCATGTAAATGTGAAGCAGGGTTGCAGTAGCCTCGGCGTCGTGTACGGCAATGTGGGATTGTTGATAGGGGACATTGTGGGCATCGCAAGCTGCGACCAGCTTGCAACGAGGCCCAAGGCCGAGAAGAGGCCGCATATACATCAAGCACATATGAGGCGTTTCTACGCGAATGCCGGCCTGCTCTAATTCGTATCTCAAGAATTTAATGTCGAAATACACGTTGTATGCCGCCACAACACTACCTGCGATTGCTTCAACAAGGTTGCCAGCAACTTCGTTGAAGATAGGAGCATCTTCAACATCCTCGTCTGTGATTCCATGAATTTCTGTGGCCGACATCTTGCGCATGGGGTTAATAAGGGTGTTAAGTACGACACGAGGTTTTTCCCCTGGATCACACCGAACTGCCGTCATTTCAACTACGCGGTCGGCTCCTGGGTTCAAGCCAGTAGTTTCAAAGTCAATTACGGTGATCGGAGTTTCGCTTATATTGCGTTCAAGAACACCTGGCATCACATCTCCCTTTAGGTAGAGTTGACAATGGACCAAAACTACAAACCGCACGAACCCAGGAGTCGCATTCTGGCACTTGGCTGTTTTCTCAGCAGTCAGGAGCACGGAGTTGAGTGCCTTGATAGTCTTCTTACACCCTAGCCATTCATTGCTTCACAATGCGAAACATCGTGAATTCACTAGCCCGGTTTCTTACAGTTCGAGCGGACGGCAAGACTAGAGCAACTTACCAATTTATGTTCCTGTGAGTCCTTAGAACCCCGATGCGGATTTGTTAGCGGTGTCGGCCACGACATCCTCCCGTAGAACACCTTTTGCGAACAGAAAAAGGTAAGTTGCTCTAGAAGTAGCAAACAATATCATTTGCTATAGTCCACAGTACCCCAAGGGGAGTCGAACAAGAGCAAGATTCCCCGAGGAAAACGGCAATCCTCCCCCAAGGCGGCGCAGAATCCGGCGCAGTTGGCGCACAATTGGCTCTGAATGACCCCGAGTTGCTGGCCATTGTCGAAGCGTGGCCCGAGTTATCTCATGCGGTGCGGGCTGGCTTGCTGGCGATGGTCCGGTCTGTTGTTGGATAGAGAAAAATGGTCGGTAGACGATGCTAATCGAATCCGCCAAACTATGCTTGCCTGATTCACCTGAATGGTAAACGAAGGGCGCAGGATGACTAGCCGAAAAAAGCAGACACAACCGCGCCGAACACTGTTTCGTTAGGGGATGGGGCCGTTTGCCCTGAGCAGCGTTTACGAGCAAACGAGGCGAGTTTTTTTCATTTAGATACACGGGCTTTCGCGGATTGATCCCCGCATAGACTTCCCAGACGGCGTGGCAAGCACCATCCGCCATGCTGCTGGGAAGTCGGCCCACTTGTTAAGGATGGTGCAGCGATGCCAAGTAATGATGAATGGCAATTGTCATGGTCTAAGCTGCGCGATCGATTTGAGGACTGGTCACTTTCCTACTCAGGAATGCGCCTGTGCACTCGCAAGATCGATGGTCCTCTTCACGGTGCAAAATCGCTCCACAGCATTTTCAATCTGGCGGAACCTGCAATTGATATCCACGGCAATGAGCGAGAGGGCGTGATTGTTCAGGATGCTCTTGGTATGGGAACATGCCACTGTGTTGGATTGCAAGACAATTCCTCATTGGAATGGTGGATTGCTAGCCAGAAACTTGCTGACTCTGCCAAACAATGGGGAGAAGTCTCAGAACTTGAGGCTTTGAGAGCAGAACTCTCAAGTGCGAGCGAGCAATTTGAGGCTCTTGCAGACCAAGCCTCTCTAATCCTCAGCCAACGTCCCGAGGGAGTAGCTATTCGATATCCTTGGCCTGACCGAGGTGCTTGGGATTCGCGTTTGTGGGTATGTCTATTGCTAGTTTTTGCAGAAGACTTTCAGCACTCAACTCTCACTTTGGCTGGCACGCTTCCAGTATTCGCTTTGGGAGTTTTTCAACCCTGCAACCCAGCAGGTTTAGAATACATTGACCCCAACCCGGGTGCGGCTTCGATGATAGTTTTGGAGTTACTTCGCACTGGCGATTGGAAGGAAAAGCTAGGCATCACTAAACCTGCTGATTCATTAACGAAAATGACCCAAGCTGCGGCAAATGAAAAAGCTATGGCGATTGCAGAAAAGGATCCCAATTTCATCCACGGAACACAGCGTGCGTGGGCAGACGCTATCGGCTGCTCCGTTGGGCTGGTCGGCAAAACAACGCTCTGGCAAGAGACGATGAGACGTACTGGCCGTGAACGCAAGGGGCAAGGCACAACGCCAAAAAAAGTTTCGTTGACCAAAGCTGTCGAGGAAACTGTTGGCGAAGGTACAAAGCACAATGAGTTGGAGAATCTTCTCAAAGCACAAGAGAAGGACTATGATCCCAGCCCGTGCGATCCGAAGGGGCGAAACCCAATCTGTAGGGACTGACGGCCAATTCTAGGTCGTTTTCAAACCGCGCACACGCCGTGCACGTGTGCGCGGATATCATTTTCGTGCTACAGGGGTAGCGCACACGCTCTCCTCGGCGTGTGCGCAGGGCTAGTAGTGGAGGCGAGCACGCGCTCGCCTAGACCACCTCACTCGTCAGGAGCCACGATCATGCTCGTCACCACCACCCCCAGGCATCTGCTATCTCGCCGAGAGGCGTCGACTTACCTAGCAATCTCACCGCGCAAGCTCGACTCGCTGACTGCCGATGGCAGCCTGCCCCGAGTCAAGATCGGCAGTTGCGTCCGCTTCGAGCAGGCCGACTTGGACGCCTTCATTGCAGCCCAAAAATCAGCATAACCAAAAAAATAGCCCGGCTCGCAGGCTGGCGTTTGCGACCGGGCAGAAAGGATTCCCGCCCATGAATATAGCAAAAAACCGACCATCGCGACAAGCGGTTTTGATTTTGTCTCACGGCGATGGCCACATCGAGATTTTCGGCGAGAAAAATATCGATATCTACCTGGCGCGTATACCGCACTGCCCTGGCTCTGAGGCCCTGGCTGAGGACGTGGCCGAGTTAGCCATACCGAGGCGGTATCGCGACCTCTATCGCGCCGATCGGCTGCGAGCCACCGGCAGCACGCGACCGCTGCTACCTAGCGTGATGGCCCGAGCCGTGCAGGCGAAGGAAGATATCGTGGTGCTAAATCGATTAGGGGCGGACACTCCGGCATTAGAGGAGGTGAGAAAGAAAGCGATGGTGCGAAAATGGTAACACCTCACGTTACTATTTCTTGTGGACCGATCGAGTACCGCAATAGACGCCTAGTTATCGTTAAGCTTGGCGACAAAATCCATCGCGATCGATTCGATGTTGACCAGCAGTTTTCTCGCAGTAAATGGCGCGAAGCCATTATATCGAAGCTAGGACTGGATGACGACGCGCATGAGTTCCTTGATGCCGAGGTATTGCGAGTTGCCGATGCTGAGGATGAACTGAGTGAGGGCGAGTTGCTAGCTGACAGCAAGCCGGTTTTGGTGACGATGGCCGATGTCGAAGCGCGTTCGATCAATTGGTTATGGCCGCAACGTATCGCCGCCGGGCGGCTGAGTTTGCTGGTTGGTCGACCTGGTTGTGGCAAAAGTTTCCTCACCTGCGATATGGCTAGTCGTGTTTCGACCGGCACGCCTTGGCCCGATGGCTCGCCTTGCCCGCGCGGTTCCGTCATTTTGATTTGTGCTGAAGACGACCCGGCAGATACCGTGCGGCCACGACTCGATGCCCATCGGGCAGACGTGAGCCGGATACACATGCTTCGAGCCGTGAAGCGTACCGACGACCAAGGCCGTGAAATCGAGGTTATGTTTTCGCTGGCCGATATCGACGCGCTCGAGGTGGCATTGAAGCAGTGCAAGGACTGTCGTTTGGTGGTGGTCGACCCGATCGGCAGCTTTTTGGGCGGCAAGACCGACGCGCACCGCGATAACGAAGTGCGTAGCGTGCTGGCCCCCGTGGCCGCGCTGGCCGAGAAGTACGAGGTAGCAGTGCTGGTGGTTTGTCACACACGCAAGGGCAGCAGTACGAGCGCCGACGACACGACGATGGGTAGTCGAGCCTTTACCGGTATCGCCCGCTCGGTGTGGCACCTGAGCTGTGATGGCGACACCCAGAGCCGTCGGCTACTGCTTCCAGGTAAAAGCAATATCGCTCCCGAGCAAGGTGGTCTGGCGTTTTCGATTGGTGGTGAACCGGCGGCAGTGCATTGGGAACGCGACCCGGTGAAGATGACCGCAGACGACGCATTGGCACAGCAGCAGGGCGAAGACGGCCAAGGCTCTGCCCTTGATGAAGCAGAGCGATGGCTGGGCGAAAAGCTGAGACAGGGGCCACAGACGGGTAAGACGGTGAAGGATGCCGCTCGGCAAGACGGGATAGCTTTTCGCACGATTGAACGCGCCAAGGTAAAGCTAGGTGTGATTGCTGGTCCCGACGGATTTCGCGGGCCGTGGGTGTGGCAGTTGCCAGAGTCCGCCAACCAAGGCCCAGACTTTGCAGAGTCCGCCAAGGAAAAAACATTGGCGGACTCTGACGATACTGGCGCAATGTTGGCGGACTCTGGGGAGAAACTAGCTTGTACTCGTTGCGGTGGCACCGAATTTCAAGACACGCCAGCAGGGGATGGCAACACAATACGCCGCGACTGCGCGGGGTGCGGACGAACCGATAGCTTCCCCGTTTGGGATGGCAAAGCAACCTAGTTGCACCGTAGAACACGACTTGCGCCCTGTTGCAACGCACCGCTATAATGAACAACACAGCAGCACCATGAATCGGAAGGATACAATCGGCATGGCCTCTTTATCAAACGACCCCGGTGGTCGACGACGCATTTTGTTTGTCGACTCGGACGGCAACCGCAAGACGATCCGGCTTGGCAAGATGAGCAAGCGGCAAGCCGAGGGAGTCAAGCTACGCATCGAGGACTTGGCCGCGTCGAAGATTTCGGGCGGGACGCCCAGCGATGAAACGGCGCGTTGGCTGTTTGGCATCGACAGCATCCTGCATGACAAGCTAGCTGCGGTCGATCTTGTTGAGCCACGAGAACGCATTGTCTGCCCCACACTCAGGGAGTTCACCGAGGGAATTCGAGACAACCGGGCGAACCTCAAACCGAACACGTTACGCAACTACGATCAGACGATTCGACGGATGGTGAGTTATTTTGGTGAAGATTGCAAGATCGACTCAATCGGCTGTGGCGATGCAGACCAGTGGCCTGAGCAAATGTTGAAGGATGGCTTAGCGTCTGCCACCGTAGGCCGCGAAGTAAAGCGGGCTAGGCAATTCTTTCGGGTAGCTGTCCGGCGTAAGCTGATAACCGAAAACCCGTTTACCGAAGTGGCAGCGCCGGCGCAGGTGAACACTTCGCGCGGCCATTTTGTGACCCGAGAAGTTGCCGAGAAGGTGCTTGCTGCCTGTCCTGATAACGAGTGGCGGTTAATCGTGGCCCTGAGCCGCTTCGGTGGGCTTCGCTGCCCCAGTGAGCATCTAGCTCTACGTTGGGGCGATATTGATTGGGAGAATGGCCGTATCAACGTGCCTAGCCCGAAGACAGAACACCTGCCTAGCGGTGCCTATCGGACGATCCCGCTGTTTGCGGAACTGCGACCTCTGCTTGAGGAAGCTTTTGACCAAGCAGAGCAGGGGAGTTTGTACGTCATCAACCGCTATCGAGGTCGCAACCAAAACCTGCGAACGCAATTCCAGCGGATACTTCGACGAGCTGGCATACCCGCTTGGGAGCGTCTGTTTCACAACATGCGAGCAAGTCGAGAAACCGAACTGACCGAAGACTACCCGTTGCACGTCGTCTGTTCGTGGATCGGAAACACAGCAGCTATTGCAGCCAAGCACTACTTGCAGGTGACCGACGCACACTTCGCTAAGGCAGCCTGTACACCCTCGAATCAAGGCGGCGCAGAATCCGGCGCACTCTATGCAGAAAAGGGGGCGCAGAATGCGGCGCAGTCCACGCTTGCATCGAGTTGTACAGAAGACAAGAATACGAAAAAAGCCTGGGGAAACCAGGCTAAAGTGCAACTTGGTGCGATCGCACGCACCAGTGAACAAGTGTCCACAGTACCCCCAAGGGGAGTCGAACCCCTGTCTCCGCCGTGAGAGGGCGGTGTCCTGGGCCACTAGACGATGGGGGCTAGGACAATTCGGAATTCGGATTGCTGAATTCGGAATCTAACGGTGAATGGACTAGTTTTGTGGTTTACAAGCTGGCTGTCAAGCGGACCGATCTGCGAAATAGTAGCCTTGGCTTTTCCGCATTCCGAAATCCGAATTCGGCCTATCAAGAAGTGATTCCCTTGGTAAGCGTCATAAATGCCGTTTCAAGGTTAATTTCCTCTTCGGTTAGTCGCGTTAGGGCGTGGCCGTTCTCAAAGAGTACGCGGGCCAGTTGGCTGTAATCGTGCTCGCCGGCGATCAGCGTTACCCGTATGCCTTGAGTATCCACCTCAATCTTGTCGATCATGTCGTGCCCCTCTAGCTGGCGGGCGGCTGCGTCGCGGTCTCCGGCAACATCAATCCACAAAATCGTCTGTCCGCGAACTTGCCGCATCACGTCCTCGACATCCGAATTGACGATGAGTTCGCCCCGTTCGATAATGCCGATCTTGTTGCAGATGTCAGCCAGCTCGGGCAGGATGTGGCTCGACACCATAATCGTCTTGCCCATGTTGCGAAGTTCTTTGAGCAGCCCTCGAATCTCGATTCGGGCTCGCGGGTCGAGGCCACTGGCAGGTTCGTCGAGCAATAAAACTTGTGGGTCGTGCAACAGCACCCGAGCGAGTCCTAGCCGCTGCGTCATGCCGCGCGAGAGGCTGGTAACCAATTCGTCGCGTTTGTAGCCCAGGTCGACGAGTTCGAGCACTTCGTCACAGATTTTTTTTCGTTCAGGCCCTTTGATACGGTAGGCGGCGGCAAAAAACTCGAGGTACTCGGTGACCTTCATATTGTCGTAGACGCCAAAAAAATCGGGCATGTAGCCGATGATGCGACGGATTTCTTTGGGCTTGGTGTAGATTGAATAGCCGCCCACATAGGCTTCGCCCCAAGTGGGATTCAAAAGTGTCGCGAGGATCCGCATGGTGGTTGTCTTGCCGGCACCATTGGGGCCGATGAAGCCAAACACGTCGCCCCGTTCGAGTTTCAGCTCGATTTTATTGATGGCGAACAGATCAGCGTATTTTTTGGTGAGGTCGTGTATTTCGATCACGGTAGCGACAAGGGGTTGATGGTTTCGTGGCAGTAATAATGTCTAAATGTGAACATTGTTTACTCAAAGTGGAAAGAAAATCACCACAGAGTCACGGAGGACACTGAGAAAACAGTCTCTGTGGCCAATTTGAGATCTGAACACTAATCTTCGCTAATCGGCACTAATCTGATAAGCGCCGATTAGTGTTCTTTCAATCAAGTTTGTGATAGATCCTGATGCCTCTCATCTGGTTTATCCTGTTATCCTGTCAAATATTAATTGCCTGGTTGCGGCTTTGCCGCGCTGCGTTCCCCATGAATCCGTAATAAATTTCCTTCTGGTTTCCAGCTTGAGTATTTATTCTTTCATCTTCTGAACAGGCAGCACAAAGCGGTAATAAGTCCAGCGGCGATCTTCGTCGCTACGAAGGGGCTCTGGCTCGTCAAACCATTGGCTACCTGGGGCACTCACCTTGGCAACCAGAACGGCACAATCGTCTTGCAGCAGCAGATGGCTGAGGTCGATGAACGATTGGTAGCGATTGAGTTTGCTTGCATAGCGGCTTCCGTTAATCGCTTTGAAAAACATCATTGTCTTGAGTAGGCGAGTGACGTCGGACGAGGCCAAGTGGAACGGCACGGTGCCATCGTCGGCGGTATCCGTGATGGTGGTGTCTCCAGCCATTGCGCTGGTGAGCAAGGTCTTCACGCTCCGCGGTTGTCGTGAATGGTCGATCGTGATGGTTGTGCCATCGGCGACGGGGCCGATGTGGTATGCCCAACGATTGTAGAGCAGCAGGCAGTCTTCGAGTTCGATGCCCGTCGCATTGGTGAACTGGCCAACTAGCAACTGGTCGACCGTCGGTTGTAGTTCGGTGGTGATTGTCGGCGAGTCGACCTGTGCCGACCAGCGTGCTGAAATTGTTTTTGTCGACCATACTTGGACAGGCAGGCCAGCCATCTTGCTGCGTGTGGAGTTGTAGGAATAACCCGCACTAAAAACTGCCGTCTGGGAAGCGCTGGCTTGCATGCCGCCTAATGCGTGGCCGGGAAGTCCTAGCCAAGAGACTTGGCAATCTACATTTCCCAAGCCCTCTCTGCCGAATAAGCTTGGCTTGAGAGTTAAGTTGTATTTATCCACTTGCGGGGTGAAATAGTGGCTCCAGACGGTGCCTCGTACGAGACCACTCGACGTGTCGATGTCGACGACCTCCACTTGGTTGACACGCAACTGATCGCCTTTGCTCCAATTGGCATAGAAATAGGCCGCGGTGGAGACGCCGACGACAATTGCCGGAAACGTAAGCCATGTTAGTTCAGGTCGGCGAAAGATTTTGCGAACTAGATAGTAGTCGCCGGGGCCAATCAACACGATGTAGCCCAAGACTAAAAAGGCAACAAACGCAAATGAGATCACCTCGACCCCAGCAAACTTGCTGTCGAGGGCGTTGCGTAGTTGGCCGATCATATCGACACTTTCAACCGCAGCAAGCCCTTGGTCCAACTGTTCGAGTTCAGAACTTTCGCCGTCCCAGCCCAGCACCTTTCGGAGAAACGTGGCGCGACCGGCCCAGTCGCGAAGCGGGGGGCGATTGAAATCTAGCCCCACAAAAACCAATTCGCCTAGCCCAAGCCGCGATCGCACCACAATCGGCAAATCGGTGGGGCGGCTACCGGCGTGGGCCAGGATCTGGCCTTTTATTTCTTCCAGCTTCGGAATTTGCAGGTCGATCCGACGATTCCCGGCCACCAGTTGCTCGCCGCCGCTAAAAGTCTCTAGCGGGTGCGACTGCCGTAGACGCTGCATCGAAACGAATTTCCCGGGAATCAAATCGGCCAACGGGCCATCGGCTTTGAGTAGTTCCTCGCCTTCGGCACCACAAAAAATCACCACGCGGCCACCTAGCTCAACCCATCGCTTCAACGATTGAAGACGGGCCGGATTTTGCAGCAAAGGCCGATAGATTTCGGGGTCCGAAGTTGTCATCAAGACGGTATCGACGGCTTCGTAGCCTATCCAACTCATCGGCAAGCTTGCTGCACTTTTCACATTTGCAATTCGAGTCGTCAAAAGTTCGTTATCAACATTCTCGCTGGCAACGAGTTCAGCAAGCCCGAGGCTAGGGCCATATTCGAGTAGCAATCGGTTCGTCGCAGGGATGCCACTTGTGACGACGCCCGGCGCAAGTTCTGGGCCTGGGTGAAATTTGCGTCGGCAGCGTACTTTGCCTTCGGCGAAAAAACGAACCTCTAGCGGACTGTAGGTTTGACCGACGCGAACCAGCAACCGAGTGGTCGTGACTTGCCCTGGCTGGACGCCAACCGGGCGATCCTCAGCAGAACTGACCAAGGTGGGTACTCCATCGCTATCGGGCACCGTAACGATGATCTGCCCCGTGTAGGGAATCGCCCCACCGACGATGTCGACTTCCAGCGCCGTCCAACAGCCGAGCTTGTAGACGCCGTTAAATCCGATGCGGACTTCGCGAATTTCCGGCTCCTGCGATTGCTGCGCAATCGACTCACCTGGGAACCCTAGTAGCAGGATGCCAACAGCAAGTGACAAGAAAAAAGTGACGGCAGGTTTGCTCATGGCTTCTCCTTGTCGTCACAGGTGCAAACCAGCCGTCCACAGCCGGGGCAGCCGGAGCCATATTTTTTAACGACTGCCGCGTTGAGATCGACGCCCGAGACATTGGCGATCGTTGTCAACCAAGCGAGCACATCGGCAAATTCGGCAGCCAGTTCTTCAGGCGTACCTTCTCGCAAAGCGGATGCCAACTCGCCAATTTCTTCGATGAGCCACATAAAGGTGCCATCGACGCCTCGCGCCAAGTCCTTCTCTAGGTACATATTGCGAATCAATTGTTGCATGTCTCGCAACGAGATTTCAGTCGGTGCCTCTGACACAGATTCTGTTCCTGACCGTGAGATAAATGTGGCTGCTGTAGGTACTCCAGAATAGTCGCTACGCCCGAAGCAAACCAGCGGCTTTCGGCGAGCTACCCCCTTTGGCCCTGGGGAGCTACACTATTGAGGTATGCGCCAGGAAAGCGACAGGCCGACCAACGGGAGTGCCGGATTTAGCGAGTAAATGCCTGGACCAAGTAAAGTTCCTGATGTACACATCAATAAGTGTACTCGAAGCGAAGTCGTTCCGACCAGGGACTGACGTTCAATCTGCTGTGTGAGGGATATACGGTTCATGTCGAAGTTTGTGACAGTTGCTAAAGTTGGAACAATTCCGGAAGGGCAGGGGGCGACTTTTCCTGTTGGCGATCGGTTGGTCGCCGTTTTCAACAAAGGCGGAACCTACTACGCCATCGACGATCTCTGTCCACACATGGGGGCATCACTCGGGGCGGGGCAGCTTGACGAGGACGGGGCGGTGATCTGCCCTTGGCATGATTGGCGATTTGGCGTTTGCGATGGAACTTGGCTCGACAACCCGCGGCTAAAGATTGATGCCTTTGCCTTGCGAATTGAAGGGGATGAAATCCAAGTCGAAATCCCGCCGAAAAAGGCAACCGATAGCGAAGGCTAGTGCAGCCCGCGTGACTCGCTGTCCCTCGTGTTATTGGGCTTGAACAGGTGGCCGGATTACGGGGGGCCCCTGGGCCTCGGCGTTTTCGTCGGTCGCTATCGGTTCAGCGATTGGTTCGTCTGTTACAGGCTCAAGTGCAGCGACTTGCTGAACTTTACCGTCGCTAGGATCATTCTGTCGCGAGATGTTATTGAAGACTGCCTGCTGAGTAACCTGGACTACTTGGTTCTGATGTTTCGATTCCTGCTTGCTGTAGATGGTGGGCAACTTTCCGCCCGCGAAGGAAGTGCCCTGGTGGATGGTGCCGCGTTTGAATGGTCCAGCCCCAAGAACCCAAATATCGTTTGAGGTACTTTCCTCGGTGGTGATGCCCGACTGCCAAGCGGGCTCGCCCGTCTCGCGGTAGTAGGCAAAGATGGCGATCTTTGCGACGCCGCGCTGGTTGCGGCGTTTTGCAATGGGGATCTCAGGAATTGCTGAGGGCAATGCCGTCAGCAATCCAAATTGGGGGACAGTCGCTGCCGGCATGCCAAAGAGTAGATCGTGGTTGTCGGTGCCTATCGCACCAGCTCGAGGTTCGACAATAAATGTGGCCTCCTCTTTTTTCTCTTTGAGAATGCAACCACTGGCTAAAATATGTTGACGCAAACTGCTGATTAAGTAGGTATCGTCAACCGCATCGAATAGTTGTCGGTCGTCGAAAAAAACCGACTGCCCACGTAACGGGCTGAAGTCGATCGTTTGCACAGCACGATCGATGGCGTCGGAGATCAGCAGTTGCTCGGTGGCTGTGCGTGCTGTGTTGGAAGTGCGCGTTGTACCACATCCGACGACTGCGCATAGCAAAGCCAGGCAACATCGGGAGACAACGATAGCGGCACTTTTTTCCCTGGGCATGGATCGATTGCCAGAGCTTGTTGGCGAATTAACGGACGTCGCGCCCTGCCACGAAGCTGAGCGTGCAGGGATTGTAGCGATGTAGCCGGAGCCACCAAGGCCATCTTGACCTAACGAAAGGTAGCACTGCTAGCTAGCGGGCAATCGATTCGCTTCGTTCAGCCGAATAAGGCGTTTTGCCATCTTCCCAGCGAAATTCGTCTTCGAAGAAGCGGGTGGTCTCTTCGGCTGCCAGCTTGATCTCTAGGTCTTGGCAGGCAACTTCGGCTCGGAAGGTATGCGTGCCAGCTTGTTTGGCAGTCGCCCGAATTCGTAGCACCAATTCGCCGCCAGCGGGCAAGCTTTTGATGGGGTGGAACGTAACACGGCCATCGCGGATGGCGTACTGCGCTCCTTCGACCGACGTGGGGTCGATTCCCGCTGAGAACAGGCCGACTACGTTGATTCCCTCGGCTGCTGTAGTGCCACGATTGCGGATCCGAATCTCGTAGAGTACGGTTTCGTCCAGGGGAATTGGCCCCTGTGGATCGCTTACGTCGAGTTTCAAATCTGCTAGGGCAACCACATCGGTGTTAAAAGCCTTCGAGTCACTCAGATCGCCACTCTCGGTCTGTGCGGTAACATCAAAGGTGTTGTTTCCCGGTTGTTCCACTTTGCAGCGTACCTGCATAAATTTTTCTTGGCCGGCGGCAATTTCGGGAAGCTGCCAACTGATGACATTGGTTTTGAGATCGTGGCGATGCCCGTCGCTAGCGGCGGAAAACTTGGCTCCCTCAGGCAGCTTGACGTGAACCGTCACTGGGCCCGTGCTAGCAGTCCCCGGGTTTCGAACTCGGAAGTAGTAGGCTGCGAGGGTTCCTGCGTACTTAGACTCTGGGCCACGCCAGTCGATTTGCAATTCTGGTTTTTGACAAAGGACTTTGCTGACCGACTTGGCAGTCAAGCCGCCCTCAGCCGTTGCACTTGCTTGAATGGTTAATTCGCCCGCTTCGCGAGCCGTTAGCTCCAGATCGAGGTTGCGAACTTCGCTAGGCTTTAGTGTGCCGATCTTCTGCGTGGTTGCTGAGCTGGCGTCGCCGCCTGGTGGAATGAGTTGGATCACCACCTGTTCGGTTGGGCCTGTGCCTGGGTTGCTCAGTGTCAGGCGATAGCGTTGAGGCTTGCCAAAGAGCACTTCTTTGGGACCGCTAACCTTGATGTGTAATTTTGGTTCTTGAACTTCGACCATTGTTTCTGACGCCATCGGCGCCTGACTCCACTCGATTCCTATCTGAAGTGGTTGACCGCTACGCGGGATCAAACGAATTCGAATGGTTTCAGACGATTGGGCGGAAAGTTCGCTCAGTTTCCATTCGAGTCGACCTGCTTCGGCCTCTTGACTGGCGCGTTCGACAACACCGCTGGTGGAGGTCGCGTCGACTACCTCGGCCCACTTGGGGACACGGATGGCGGCAGCTAACGATTTCGCAGCGGTATTGCTGGTGTTTTCAAGTGTGATTCGATACGTTGCCTCGCGGCCAACCATGATGCGTCGTGGTCCTTCGACGTGCGACACAATCGCCGGTTGCTGATAGCTTAGTGATAAAACGTCCCCAGACGCTTGCCCCTCGGCAGCCTCTCGATCGCCAACCGCCAAGGGCGACTGTTGCGAGCTTTGATTACGAGAAAAACTGGATGAAAAATCTTCGACTGCTGCGGCTTCGAAAGGCTTCGGCGTATCCTGGTGGACGACCGGCTCGTCGTCTAACGGCGTTGGTGTCACGAATACGGGCTGGCTAGCGGCAAGGGTCTCTTCGTCTGAGACGGTTGCTTCGGCGTCAGCCAACGTGGTGGGCGAACGGTTTGCTGCTCTTTGAGGGTCTTCTGCAACGGCCTCGCTCGGTACATCGTCTACCAGCGCTTCGTGGAGATCGAATCCGTCGCTTTGCCTAGGGGTTGGCGTCACGGTTATTGGTGCAGGCAATTCAAAGTCGTCGGAAGCTTCGGCCAAAGACTGATCGGTTGCCTGAGCATCTTCGTTGGGGATGAGGTCTGCTAAAGCGGCTTCTAGTTCGTTAGCTCGTGTTGTCGCTGGCGATCTACGGGCTGATTTCTGCTTGGTGGACACGCGACCAGAGGCACTACCGACTCGAGGGGCGGTTGCAACTCGTATTGGTGCAGCGGCTTCTAGCTTTTGAAGCTTTCTGGGACTGCGTGGTGGAGCGGAATCCTTGCGTCCAAAAAAGCCGTCCGGCAGTAGGCTGCTTGGATTGATACTTGGTAATAGCGACTTGGGTTTCGAACTTCGGGCCGGGCTAGAAGCCGAGGGCTTGCGTCGGTAGTGCGATCCATAGGTAGGTCGCGTAGCTCGCTTCGAAGGTTTCGATTGAACGGCAGGTTCGCTCTCGTTACGAGTAAACTTGTCTCGCAACGACGCCAAGCGTTCGCTCAACGAAAGGACTCCCGAGGAACTCTCAGAGCGCCCATCCTGGGCGTTAGCGAACGGAACCGAAGTGCTGCTGATCGCCAAGCAGATGATACCGATGATCCAACCACGAGACATGGTTTCTTCCTTGCGCAAGGATTCTTAGGTGACAAAGACTCGTCGTAGAGATTTATCGGCCAGACTCCTTAGTGAAAATGAACCGATTTTGCTAGAAATTCCGGTTAAGTGAGATGGGTAATTTAGATCAAATAGGATGCTTTGTTTTTGGCTAAGCGGCGGGGGGCTGAGTAAAGTGGAAAGCGGTTGTTTTGACTCTTCGATCGGTTGGTTTGTTGACTTTATTGGACAAAACGGGGTTGGTTGGTGCTGCTATCGTAGTGTTTGGTGGGTTAGTTTTGGCACGAATCGCGGGGAAAACGCATTGAGGTGGACAATATTGGGGGCTAGGGGCTTGGGAAATAGGGGTTCGGGGCTGGAGTATTGTCCATTTGGGCGCGGTAAATGACGAAATCTGAATGACGAAATCTGAATGACGAAATCTGAATGATGAAATCTGAATGATGAAATCTGAATGACGAATGACGAATGACGAAAAATCTGATCGCTAGAGAATTTCTTACAAAAACATAGCCACAGAGCACACCGAGGTCTCAGAGAAAATACTGGCGCGAGTAACCTTCCCTCAGTGTTCTCTGTGAACTCTGTGGCTACATAATTGGAGGAACTGCTCTAACGGCTAAAAGCTGATCGCTATTGTCTCAGATGTGGTGGCCTAATTTCAACACTCAACTACTACCGGCTAGAAGCCGGTAGGTTCGGAAATTTCGTGAGCTTCGGACTAAAGTCCTTCACTCACGAGGAGGTAACCTGAAA
>JAADGV010000019.1 GCA_013152205.1 Planctomycetota bacterium | reverse complement strand
TAGCCGAGGCGGGACTCGAACCCGCACGGGAGTTCCCTCCCACTGGATTTTAAGTCCAGAGCGTCTGCCAATTCCGCCACTCGGCCTGAGTTGCTTGGCGAATCTTAGTTGGGGTGTCGTAAAATTTCTAGGGGAAGTTTCAAAATGTTAAAAAAGTCTCCCAGAGAAACAGGTGTTTTTTCTGCTAGAACACTCTGAAGCTGATGGTCGTGCTTTGCCGTATTGTTGGAATTGGCCTATTTCTTACGGGGCTTCCAAGCTACTTTGTTAGGCGTTGTGTGTCTGCATTGCGTCGTGCCGAAGCAGATTTCTTTTCTCTAATCTCGTGACCCTCGGTTTAAGCTTGCCATGACAATGCTTGCCACGACAATGATCGACTTTCCTGGTTGGGATGGTTTCCTGGGGACTCGGGCCTCGTTGGCGCTCGATGTTGTTTGCCTGGGGATGGTTATTGTTGTGTTTGTGCTGGGCTGGAGTATCTGGCTGGTTCGTGTGCATCGTCGTTTTGCGTTGCACCGTCGGGTGCAGTTGGGGCTAGCGGGCTTATTGCTGGTCGTACTTACCGCATTTGAGCTTGATGTTCGGATGAACGGTTGGCGAGATCGTGCGGCTGGCGAAATCGGGGGGCAGCCTTCCGGCGATGTCTTTCTTGCTCTTTGGATCCATCTGTTCTTTGCCGTGACCACGGTCGTCTTGTGGATTGTTGTCATCTTTCTTGCTTGGCGTCGTTTTCCCAATCCTCCGGAGCCTAACTCGCATAGCGAGTTTCATCGCCGCTGGGGAAAAATTGCAGCGGTTGATATGCTGCTTACTTCGATCACGGGCTGGGTTTTTTACGTCTTGGCATTTGTCTAGGGCGTTTTTCTGTTTGCATGAGTGCTTTGCGGGGGGATGTCGTTGCCGACACCGCTAACGGTTGTTGTTTTGGCTAAGCCGCGAGCGGCTGGGGGACTTTATTGGACAAAATTGTGTGGGTTGGTGCTTCTATCGTAGTGTTTGTGGGGTTAGTTTTGGCACGAATTGCTGGGGGCCCCATTGGGGTGGACAATATTGAGTGCGGAATGCGGAATTTGGAGTGCGGAAGTGAAAAATATTGTCCATTTGGGCGCGGTGAATGACGAAATCTGAATGACGAATGACGAAAAATTTGATCGCTAACGGCTGAAAGCTAATCGCTATTGTCTCAGAAGTTGTGGCACAATTTCAACTGCAAAAATTTGTTTCGTGGTCCCCTAGGGGGCGGCCAACAAATGTTCTTGACACGTTGGTTTCTCTAAATGGTATCTTGTCGGTTGACTTGGCTGGTGCCGATTTCTATTCGGTTGATTGCGTTGAGAAACGCTCTGGTGCCTGCTTCGACGGTGTCGGTTGATACGCCTCGGCCTCGGTAGAGTTGGCCTTGGTACTCGACTTCGACAGTTGACTCGCCCTGGGCGTCTTTGCCTCGTGTCGCACTTTGTACGCGGAAATCACGCACGACTACGGTGGTGTCGGTGATTTCTTCAATGGCTCGGAACAAGGCGTCTAAGGGACCGTCGCCGCAATTTTTGGAGCTGGTGTGTTGCTGATCGCCGCGTGCTAGGGTGAGAGTCACCGCTGGCGTTTGGCCGCTGGTGGCTTGTATGTTGTAGGAGACAAACTGCCATTGGTCGGCGATCTGCGTGTTGCGTTGTTCGATCAACGCCGAAATATCGCCATCGTAGATTTCTTTTTTCTTGTCGGCCAATTTTTTGAAGTCGTCGAAGATGGCTGCAAGTTGTTCGTCGCTGAGGTGATAGCCCAACGCGCGAGTGCGGTCGGCGAGTGCAGCGCGGCCGCTGTGCTTGCCCAAAACAAGGTCGGTTTGAGTAAAACCAACGTCTTCGGGACGCATGATTTCGTAGGTTGTGCGTTCTTTCAACATGCCGTCCTGATGGATGCCGGCTTCGTGAGCAAATGCGTTGCGGCCAACGATCGCTTTGTTGCGCTGAAGCAACATGCCGGTGGTGCTGGAAACCAATCGGCTGGCGGGGACCAAGCGGGGCGTGTTTATGCTTGTTCTCACGTTGTAGTAGTCGTTGCGGGTGCGTATTGCCATGACGACTTCTTCGAGCGAGCAGTTGCCTGCGCGTTCTCCGATGCCGTTGATCGTACACTCGATTTGGCCGGCGCCATGTTCGATGGCTGCCAAGCTGTTGGCGACGGCCAAGCCGAGGTCGTTGTGGCAATGTACGCTGACGGTCGCTTGATCGATGTTGGGGACGCGATTCATGAGATTGTCGATCACTCCGGCAAAGTGGGCCGGGGTGGCGTAGCCGACGGTATCGGGAATGTTGACGGTGGTGGCTCCGGCCGCGATCGTGGCTTCGACGACTTCGCAAAGGAAGTCGGCTTCGGTGCGGGCGGCGTCTTCGGGCGAGAACTCGATATTCTCGCAGTAGCTTTTGGCTCGCTTAACGCTTTGGACGGCGCGGCGAATGATCTCTTGTTTGTCCATCTTCAATTTGAATTCGCGATGGATGGCGCTTGTCGCAAGAAACACATGAATTCGCACATCGGTGCCGTGCTTGAGAGCTTCCCATGCGCGGTCGACGTCTTGTTCGCGGCAACGGGCCAAACCACAGATGGTCGAGCCGGAGATGCTTTTGGCGATTTCTCGCACGGCCTCGAAATCTCCGATCGAGGTGATCGGAAAACCGGCTTCGATGACGTTGACGCCAAGGTCGGCGAGAGTTTGAGCGATCTCAAGCTTTTCGCTCAGATTCATACTGCAGCCGGGCGATTGCTCGCCGTCGCGCAACGTGGTGTCGAAGATAGTTATCTGCCGTGGTTCGCTTGAAGTAGACATAGTAGATAGAGCGATCTAGTGTTATTGGGAGATAATGAGTGAAACGTCAGTCAGCCCTGAGGTTGATTGCTAATGGTGTTGATTGCTAATGGTGTTGATTGCTAATGGTGTTGATTGCTAATGGCTATGCCCCAACAAAAAAACCCCGAAGCCGGGGGGCCTCAGGGTTGCTTTCGTAATCTTTTCGATGTCCGTAGAAACCCTAATTCCCATTCTTGGGTAGCAGTAGTAGGAGCAGGGATAATAGGGACGCAGCGAGCATTCGATTTTTTTCTTGTTTAATGACTCTGATTTCATGCCAAAAGGCGGAAAAACGCACATCGACCTTCTGTGGGCTTAGTTTACTGGACGCCCTGAGTGGCGTCAAGGTTCGCAGGTGAGTGGTCAGGACGATTGCAAAGTCATAAATTCGGCCCGATAAGGATCTAGCCACAGAGAACACCGAGAACCCAGAGTACTGGAATTACGGGATTCTCCATGTCCTCGGTGTTCTCTGTGGCTTATCTATTTTTTGAATGTCCTGGTGAGTGATTGCAAGGTCGGTGCTAGCCGTAGACGCGAGCTGTGGGGTGAGACTGGACGAACTGCGGCTTCCGCCGGCAGCTATGAAGGGAGTCTGTGGCATTGCGGTCGCGGGGCGGTAAAATATAATGGGTTCTGCTCTCAGTAACTCGCCGATTCATTTACCCGATCAGGTTTTGTAAAGATGTCAGAAAATGGACGACAACTTGACCTTACGAGTTCCGATGGCCGCTCGGAGGCTTCGAAATCGGCCTCGGAGGAGAGGAAAGGGAAGTTTTTGGGTGTTCATTTTGTCTGTTGCGATGTTTATTCTCGTATCTATCTCAACCATGATCTAACCGCTTATGCGGGGAACTGTCCGCGGTGTGCCAAGCGTATTGAAATCCGCGTGGGGGGGAGCGGGACCGACTCTCGTTTTTTTACGGCCTATTAGTGCAGATCACTGTTGAGTGTTCTGGTTTTCTCCGGCCAGGATGGCCGGGCTATAGCTGGCGAGCGCAAATAGGAGATGCTCTAGATTCGGCGGTTGGGGATTTGTCGTCACACGTTTTCTGTTTGCAAGAGTGTTTTGCGGAAGGGTGTCGTGGCCGACACCGCTAACGAATCTTCTTTGAGTTTATTCTTTGCGTTGTATTGAAACCGGAAGCTGAAAATATTACCTAAAAAGCGGTTGTGGCCCCCGGGGCTACTTTTACTTATGATAGTGATCGGTGGCTGGCTAAGATATTTCTCCTTAGGATAACATTTGCAATGATGGTTGGTATAAAAAGAGCGCGTGGTTTCTTACTCTCGGCAAGTTTTCTTCTGGTTGTGTTGTTGCTTTGCTCGCTCGCCGCTTCGGTGGTGGTCGCCGAACAGCCACGACCCAACATTATCTTATTGCTAACCGACGACCAGCGTTGGGATGCCCTCGGTGCTGCGGGCAATCAAACCATTCAGACTCCGCACCTCGACGCCCTGGCGCAGCAAGGTGTTCGTTTTACGAATTGCTTTTGCACCACCTCGATTTGCTGTACCAGCCGAGCCACGATTCTGAGCGGGCAATACGCACGCCGTCATAAGATCTGGGGATTCCGTACCCGATTTAGCGACGAAGCTTTTGCCGAAACGTTTCCTGTCCAAGTACGCAAAGCTGGTTATCAAACCGCTTTTGTTGGGAAATGGGGGGTTGGTGGCCGGGTTCCTGCCGACCAATACGATTTTTGGGCTGGCTTCTCGGGGCAGGGTCGATACTACGAAAACGACGACCCAAAAAATGATGAGCACCTCACTCGAAAAATTACCCGACAGACCTTGGAGTTTCTTGACCAGCGAGCCGCCGATAAACCCTTTTGCTTGCAGGTGAGCTACAAAGCTCCCCATTGCCAAGATGGTCACGATCCCCAGTTTCCCTACGACACGCTCCTTGAAAATCTTTACGCCGACGATCACATCACTCCGCCTGCGACGGCAACTCCCGAGCACTTTGCCCGCCTGCCGGCCTTTCTGCAAAACTCGGAAGCCCGCCGTCGCTGGGGGTCGCGATTCGATGGGGATGAAAATTTTCAGCAGTCGGTCAAAGCTTACTACCGTTTAATTTCTGGAATCGACGTCTCCGTAGGAAAGATTGTTCAGGAGCTTCGCGACAAAGGACTCGATAAAAACACGATCATCATCTTCACTTCAGACAATGGTTACTACCTGGGCGACCACGGCTTGGCTGGTAAATGGTTCATGCACGAACCTTCGATTCGCTTGCCGCTGATTGTGTACGATCCTCGTTTACCAAATAGCAGACGGGGAACGACTTCCGACGAGATGGTTTTAACCGTCGACCTTGCGCCCACTATTTTGGCTGCCGCCGAGGTTGAAATCCCCGCAGTGATGCAGGGCCGTGATATGCTGCCCCTCGTGCGAGGAGAGGCGAACCTCGAGTGGCGAAGCGAATTTCTCTACGAACATCTCTTCAAACATGCATCCATTGCCCAAACCGAAGGGGTTCGTACCCAGCGTTGGAAGTATACCCGCTACTCTTCGGTCGAGCCCGTCTACGAAGAACTGTTTGATTTAGAAACCGATCCACAAGAAGAAGCCAATTTGGCAACCGTGGCCGCTCACCAGGAAAAGCTGCTTGAACTACGTGCTGCTTGGCAACGTCTCGTTAAGGAAAATCAATGAAATTTACTGCGGATAGAATCACTCCGGGGCTGTTTCTACTGAGCGTCGTTGCCCTTGTGTTATTTGGCAACGCAACCGTTTTCGCCGCCCAGCCACCAAACGTCGTCCTCATTCTGATTGATGATCTCGGTTGGGCCGATCTGCCAAGCTATGGCAACCAGTTCCATGAAACCCCGGCCATCGATCGCCTCGCTAAGGGCGGGATGCGGTTTACTGACTTCTATGCCGCTGCGCCGGTTTGCTCGCCTGCGCGCGCCAGTTTGCAATCGGGTCAATACCCGGCTCGCTTGGGCCTTACCGATTTTGTACCGGGGCATTGGCGCCCGTTCGAGCGTCTCATTGTGCCGCCTATCGAAGACCACTTGCCTCTGGAAACTCAGTCGCTAGCTGAGACGCTGAAACCGGCCGGCTATGCCACTGGTTATTTTGGAAAGTGGCACCTGGGCGGTTCCCCTCAGTACCATCCTAGCCACCAAGGTTTCGATCAGGCAATCACCTCGCGTGGGCGACATGTCGCGCCAAAATTTCACACCCACCCACCCACGCCCGTCGAAGATGGCACCTACTTATCCGATTTCCTGACAACCAAGACTCTCGAGTTCATCGAAGAGAACCAGTCGGGCCCCTTCTTTGTTTTTCTTTCTCACTATCTTGTGCATATCCCCCTCGAAGCACGCCCCCAGCTTATCGAAAAATATCAAAACAAAACAAACCCGGGTAACACCCCCGGTCATCCAGTCTACGCGGCGATGATCGAACAAGTCGACCACAGCGTTGACCAAATCACTCGCAAGCTTGACGAGCTAGGGTTGGCCGAGAACACCATCGTCATCTTCACCTCGGAGAATGGTGGCTTGCACAAGATCTACACCGCGGTTGGCGAGACGGTCACCTCCAACGCCCCCCTGCGCGGCGAAAAAGGCACTCTGTACGAAGGAGGCATCCGTATCCCCCTGATCGTCCGCTGGCCCGGCAAAGTTTCTGCCGATAGCGAGTGCAATGAACCTGCTACAACTGCTGATATTCTGCCAACACTCGCAGATATCGCCGGTACTTCGACGCCCGATGTTGATGGGGCCAGCCTTGTGCCTGTTCTGACGGAGGCCTCCCCGACACTCGACCGCGATGCCATCTACTTTCACTATCCGCATTACCACCATGCTCGACCTGCCGGTGCAATTCGGCAAGGTAAATGGAAGCTTCTCGAAAACTTCGGCGACCACTCCCTTGAACTCTACAACCTCGACGAAGACCAGGGCGAGGCCAACAATCTGGCAGAGCAGCTTCCCGACCAGGCCAAGAAACTTCAGCAGCAGCTTCGTGGTTGGCGAACCTCGGTCGGTGCTCGTATGCCTACTGAAAATCCAAACTACGACGCCAATCGAAAAAACGAATGGTGGAGTCGCCGGAACAACAAGCCACTTGACCTTGAGTCGATGGACCGATTTTTTCGGACCCGTCACAAGGTCGCAATCACTTCAGAAAAAAAATCGCCTCCCACAAACCAACGGCCCAACGTCGTTATGATTATCTCTGACGATCAAGCTTGGAACGACTATGGTTTTATGGGCCATCCGCAGATTGAGACCCCTCGGCTCGATCGGTTGGCCCGCGAAAGTCTTGTCTTCCCGCGTGGCTATGTCCCCACTAGCCTCTGCTGCCCTTCGTTGGCGACCATGATTACCGGACTCTACCCGCGCCAACACATGATCACCGGCAACGATCTCGCACGTCCTAAGGGGATGAACTTTCACCAAGCGTGGAAAGATCCTGCGTACCTTGCTTTGGCAACTCAGATGGACGACTACATCGAAAGCGTCCCGACCCTGCCCCGGCTCTTGGGCGAGAAGGGTTACCTTTCGCATCAGTCCGGCAAGTGGTGGCATGGCAGCTTTCGTCGCGGCGGTTTTACTCATGGCATGACGCATGGCGATCCGGCTCGCGGCGGTCGTCATGGCGATGAAGGTCTGAAGATCGGCCGTAAAGGGCTTGCGCCGATCGACGATTTTCTCTCGCAGGCCAGCAGCGACGAAAAACCGTTTTTCCTTTGGTATGCTCCGTTCTTACCTCACCGTCCCCATAATCCGCCCGAGCGACTACTCAAGAAATACCGCGGCAAAACCGATTCTATCCACCTCGCCAAGTATTGGGCCATGTGCGAATGGTTCGATGAAACCTGCGGCCAACTGCTCGATTTGTTGGCGCAGCACGGTGTGTCGGATAACACCATGGTGCTTTATGTGTGCGACAATGGTTGGATCAACCTCCGCGACGCCAGTGGCTATGCGCCTCGATCGAAACGATCGCCCCACGATGGCGGCTTGCGAACGCCTATCATGATTCGTTGGCCGGGGCACGTACAGCCGCGGCGTAGCAACCGACTTGCGAGCAGTCTCGACTTGGCACCCACCATCCTTGCTGCATGTGGCATGAAACCAACCGACGCCATGCCCGGCATCAACCTGCTCGACCGTCCGGCAACCGAGTCTCGCGACCAACTTTTCGGAAATGTCTATGCACACGACATCGCCGACTTGCAAGATCCTGACGCGAGTTTGAAGTACCGCTGGACAATCAAGGGGCCTTGGAAACTAATTCTTCCGAACCTAGCCAACGTACCCGAGGATCAGCCAGAACTCTATAATCTGCTGGAAGACGAGTACGAAAAAAACAATCTAGCAGCGCAGAAACCCGGTTTAGTAGCGAAGCTTACCCAGGCGATAGAAGGCAATGCCCTATCGGTGACGGAGAAGGAAACAACGCCCTAGATTTTTTTGTGGCTATTTTCAACACGAGACCGCCCAATACACAGTAGGAGAAGAGAGTTCGTTACCGGTCGGAGTAGTAACTCTGCATTCCGAATTCGACCTCCGTTTTTTCAAAATCGTCAACTAGAACGAAAATCGAGAACCCTCCATGACTATCCCCGCCAGTAAGTTGATTGAACTTCCCTCGCGACGACAGTTCTGTGCGACGCTCGCCGCGACGGCTTCAGCCGTAGCCTTCGGGCCAGCTACGTTGGCAGCCGACTCCAAGAAAAAGCCCCGTCTGAATTACATCCTGTCTTCTGCCATGTATGGCTACACGGCTCTGGAAGAAATCTTGCCCGAAGTGAAGAAAACCGGCGCTACGGCCATCGACATTTGGCCCAAGGTTCATGGCAACCAGCGCGAACAAATCAACGAGATGGGCCTCGACCGATTTGCCGAGCTACTTCGCAAACACGACATACGGCTTGGCACACTGACGAGCTACGCTTTGGGGCCGTTCAAACTCCAAAAAGAGATGCACGTCGCAAAGCAACTCGGCGGCGATGGCGTTGTGTTAGTTTGCGCAGCGCGGGGTCCAAGAGATCTTACCGGCGACGATCTGAAATCAGCAGTCGGCGACTTTGTCGAAAAAATGAAGCCGCATGTCGAAGTCGCAGAAGCAACGGGTTGCACGATTGCTATCGAAAATCACTCAAACAATTTGATTCACTCTCGCGACTCCATTCTCTGGTTCGCCGAGCTTGCGAAATCCGATCGTCTGGGCCTCGCTTTTGCTCCTCATCATCTGCCGCAAGACTCAGACATGATCGCTAAACTTGCCGGGGCGGTTGGCCCCAAAGTTTACTTCTTCTACGCTCAGCAGCACGGCAAAGGCTCTCGCGAGAAACTTCCTCAAAACGAAATGCTCACACAAATGCCGGGGCGTGGGCCGCTCGACTTTGCTCCGATACTCCTCGAACTCCTCAAAACGGGCTTCCAAGGCTATACCGAAATCTTCATGCACCCGGTCCCGCGCGGCATACCAATTCTTGATTCGACTGCCGCGATTACTGAAGAAATCAATCGCTCTCGCGATTACCTTAATAAGTGCCTCGAACAAGCTTAGGGAAGTAGAGCGTTTTACCTTTTTCTGTTTGCATGAGTGTTTTGTGGGAGGGTGTCGTGGCCGACACCGCTAACGAAATGGTCTGGCTCTTAGGGCTGGGAGTGTTGGAAGAATAAAAACGCATAACACACTAGGCCATTAAACCGTCTACCACCTTGCCGAAGACATCGGTCAATCGGTAGCGACGGCCTTGAGACTTGTAAGTGAGTCGCTCGTGGTCGATTCCCAGTAGTTTTAAGATCGTGGCATGAAGATCGTGCACATGTACCGGGTCTTTTACGATGTTGTAGCTGAAGTCATCGGTTTCGCCATAGACCGTGCCCGCCTTTGTGCCTCCGCCTGCCATCCACATCGAAAAACAGCGAGGATGATGATCGCGGCCATAGTCGTCTGAAGTCAGCTTTCCTTGGCTGTAGCTTGTGCGTCCGAACTCGCCTCCCCAAACAACGAGCGTGTCGTCCAACATGCCGCGCTGCTTCAGGTCGCGAATCAAAGCGGCACAGGCTTGGTCGGTTTCGCGGCATTGGTTGGCAATGGATTTCGGCAAGTTGCCGTGCTGATCCCAGCCGCGGTGAAAGAGTTGGATAAACCGTACGTCTTTTTCGGCCAGCCGACGCGCTAGCAAGCAGTTGGCTGCAAACGTCCCTGGGTTCCGCGAGTCTGGCCCGTACATATCAAACACATGGTCTGGCTCATTCGAGACGTCGGTCACCTCGGGCACCGACGACTGCATACGAAATGCCATTTCGTACTGAGCAATCCGAGCCGAGATTGCCGGGTCGAGCGATCGCTCGTACTGCATCTGGTGCATTTCCCGTAGACGATCAAGCATCAACCGCCGCCCCTGAGTCGTGACGCCTTGGGGATTGTTCAAATAGAGAACCGGATCTTTGCCAGCGCGAAACTGGACCCCTTGGTGCTGGGCAGCTAAAAAGCCATTGCCCCACAACCGGGCATACAGAGGTTGCCCTCCTTTGTTTTTTGTGACCAACACACAAAAACTAGGCAGATTTTCGTTTGCCGAACCCAGCCCATAATCGAGCCAGGCACCAATGGAAGGTCGCCCCGCCATCTGCGAACCTGTTTGGAAAAACGTAATCGCCGGATCATGGTTGATTGCCTCGGTGTGCATCGAACGAATGATGCACAAATCGTCGGCAACCTTGGCCGTATGCGGAAGCAGCTCACTAATCTCAGCCCCGCTATTGCCGTATTTCGCGAAATCGAAAATCGATCCGGCCAACGGCAGCGTCGCCTGATTGGACGACATCCCTGTTAGTCGCTGCCCCATCCGCACCGAGGCTGGCAAATCTTCGCCGTTTTTCTCCCTCAAAACGGGTTTGTCATCGAGCAGATCGATTTGCGAAGGCCCACCGCTCATAAACAGATAAATCACCCGCTTTGCCCGCGGCGGGTAATGCAGACTTTTGAGAACGCCTGACATACTTCCGCTAGCCGAGGCGCCGTAGCTGGAGTCGGTTGCCAACAAATGCCCCAACGCCACCGCGCCCAGCCCAGTGCTCGTGCGCGAGAAAAAATGGCGACGTGTCATCTCCACTTCGGCATCACGATTGATTAACGTCTCGTTCATCGGAATATGGTTCTCCGTTACTTAGTCACTGATTCTTCAAAATTCATCACCATCTCGGCCACAACGGTCAACGCCGCGACTTCGGTCGTCGCGAGGTTTTCGTTCAATGGAAGGTCGCCAACGGCCAATAGCTCTTTTGCACGCTCTGGCTGTTGCGTGAACATCTGCCGCTGCTCCTCGTAGGCAGTATTCATCAATAGTAGCTCTGCCTTGCTAGGCGTGCGACTTGTCAACGTGCGGAACAATAGGGTCATTTTCTCGTCCGCCGAGCCTTCCACTTGCTCTAGGACCTTTTGGGCCAATGCCCGCGCTGATTCGACATACTGGGGATCGTTCAACAGCACCAACGACTGTAAGGGCGTTGCCGTGGCTTGCCGCTTAACCAAACAGACATCCCGCTTAGCAGCATTCAGCGTGAGCATCCCTGGCGGCGGCGAGGTTCGTTTCCAATAGGTGTACAAGCTACGACGATGGCTTCCTTCGCCCTTGTCGCGTTCGTAGGTCTGGGTTCCCTTTTCTTTCCAAAGCCCCGCTGGTTGATACGGTTTGACGGGTGGCCCCCCTTGCTTCTCCACAAGTTGCCCACTGGCAAACAGCGCTTCATCTCGTAACATCTCTGCCGATAACTGTTCGTGTGGCCCACGGGCAAACAATATATTGACGGGGTCTCGCTCGCGCACCTCCGGCGTACATTGGCTGCTTTGCCGATAGGTCGCCGACATCACCATCCGCTTCAACAATTGCTTGATATCCCAGCCCGACTCGACGAACGAATGCGCCAACCAGTCGAGCAATTCGGGGTGCGTCGGCAATTGTCCCTGACTGCCCAAATCGTCTGGCGTCGCCGCCAGTCCTATGCCGAACAGCGATTGCCAGTATCGATTCACGGCCACTCTTGCCGTTAGCGGATGGCGACCATCGGTCAACCAGCGAGCCAATCCTAATCGGTTTCGTGGCAAGTCGGCGCTCATCGGGCCCAACGAAGCGGGTGCATCACGAGTTACCTGCTCGCCTGGCGCATCGTAAGCTCCTCGCTCGAGTAGAAAAGTTGGTCGCGGCTCGGGAAGCTCTTTCATTACCATGATTTCGGCGATCGAGTCGACGAGTTCGCCACGCTTCTTTCGTGCTGCCTGAAGGGCTCCCGAAGCTTGGCGGTACTCCTCGTTGTAATTCCGCAGGTAGAAGTCGCGCAATGCTGCCTGTTGCTCTGCCTTCGATTCGGCGAGCACGCTGGCGACCGTCTTGTTGCCGGCAACTTGGGCCGCTTCTAGCGAAGTCAACTCTCGGTCGTAGATTTTCAGTTCGTCGACCATGCCGTTTTTGAACCCGCGATCGCGGAACCGTTGCCCTAACGTCAGAGTCTTTACCGTGTCGTCGTCGTAAGCAATCGTCCGCGTCAACTTATCGCGAACCGTCGAGCAAGGTTCAAGTTTTCCGTCTACATAGATTTTTAGACCCGCCGCCCGGCTCGACCCGTCGTAGCTCACCAGCACATGTATCCATTGGCCAATGGGCATTTTACGCTTGGAGAGAACACGTATCGCGTTTCCCGGCCAAAAATGAATCACCGAAGCACTCAGCTGCCCCTCTTCAAACAGAAGCTGATAGCCGCGACTCCCTGCATCGGTCCACGAACGCGAGTGGTGCCAAATAACCGCCCTCTGCAGCTCCTCGGACGTGTTGATCCATAAACCGATCGAAAACGGATCATGGCGCGAAAACGCCCCGCCCACCTCTGTAGAAAACTGGTTCTCGCCACTCAGCAGCAGGCCCTGGCCGACTTTGCCCGAGACCAACTTCGGCCCCTCGACGACAGTCCCTGTCTTTTCGCCATCAACACGGTTGGCGATTTTTCCGTCTTCGATCGTTTCCATGCCAAAATCGCCAATCAGCCCACCGACCACTGACTGTGGAGGTTGCTGCGCTAGCCACGTTTCCCAAGCTTTCTGTTGCTCGTCAGCCACCTCGGCTAGCCTTGCTTCTGACTGTTCAATTTCTTGCAGTAACTGGGCTAGTTGGGTTTGCTGTTCTGTTTTCGAGAGCATCAACGTGGGCGTGGGGATCGCATTCGTAAAATGCGAGTAGAGTCCACTCTCGTCAATGCTGTTGAAAAAACTAAACAACTGGTAATACTCTTGCTGAGATATTGGATCGTATTTGTGGTCGTGGCATCGGGCACACCCAAGCGTCAACCCGAGAAACGCCATCCCGAACGTATCGGTCCGATCGATCACGTACTCGGTACGAAATTCTTCTTCAATGCTGCCGCCCTCGTTCGTCTGACGGTGTAAACGATTAAACGCAGTGGCCAAAACCTGCTTTTGTGTCGCATCGGGCAGCAGATCGCCAGCCAATTGCCAGGTGATAAACTCGTCGAAGGACATGTTTTGGTTGAAGGCCTCGACCACCCAATCTCGCCAAGGCCACACTGCGCGATAGACATCTGACTGAAAACCAAAAGTGTCGGCATAGCGGGCCAAGTCGAGCCAGTCGATGGCCATCCGCTCGCCGTAACGAGTCGACGCCAGCAAGCGATCGACGACTTTCTCGTAGGCATCGGGCGACTTGTCGGCCAAAAAAGCATCCAACTCCTTCAACGTCGGGGGCAAGCCGGTCAGATCGAAGCTTGCGCGTCGCAACAGTTTCTCGCGGCCTGCTGCCTCTGCCGGTTGCAAATCTTCGTTTTCGAGCCGAGCCAAGATAAAGTAGTCGATCGGATTCTTCGGCCAATCTGTTGCAACAATCTTTGGCAAAGGTGGGTCTTCGACGGAAATAAACGACCAGTGAGGTTTCCATTCGGCCCCCTGCTCAATCCACTTGCGAATCAGCGCAATTTCTTCGGTCGACAATTCCAGATTCGAATCTTCTGGCGGCATCCGTAGATCTTCATCCTCGGTCGAGACACGTAAGTACAACTCACTCTCGTCGGGTGCCCCCGGTTTGATGACATGCGCAGCCTCGCCCCCCTCGAGAGCGGCATAGGCCCCTTCTTCGACATCTAGACGAAGATCAGCAGCCCGGTCTTCTGCATCTGGGCCATGGCAAGCATAACAACGATCCGAAAGAATCGGTCGAATGTGGAAGTTGAAGTCGATGGTCTCTGGCGGTTCGGCATATCCTGGCAAGATGCCGCCACAAACAGACAACCACGCTACAAAACAGACCATTCGCCACGGAGGTACAACTGGTTTCATGTCGATTAGAGCCACTTTCTAAATCGCGTGATTGTGATTTTTTTAGGGACGGCGAACGGTGACATCCGCTCAAAATAGCGAGCAGCCCATCTTAACAGATGGCCGATTTCCGCACCAATTTTTTCCGATTCACCATTCAGGCATCAATTTCGTCCCAAACATTTCTTCAAACCCGACGGAGAGGCTTTTTATACTGGTTTTTGGGACGCGTATCGTTCAAATTCAGCCTAATTCTAGCGTATAGAGGCTTTTCTCAAAATGCAAGCAACGGCCCGTCAGAAGCTATGAACCCTCTATTTCACCTCGGCAACGACACATATCTGGAAAAGCTAGCGTCTGAGCCGCATTTGCAAGTTGACCCCTTGCAGGAATCCGCTATCGTATAGAGTGTGTTGATGGCGCAGGATGCGTGCATTTTGCTGCCCCCAACCTTATGTAGCAACTCTTCCAGTGAGAGTTGGCAAGTTAGGTGGACCGCTCTATTTGAAAGTGGCCACGAGTATTAGTTTTTGGAGATTGGCAAAATGCCAGAAGGTACAATCAAGAAGTTGACGGACAAGGGATTTGGATTCATCGAGGGTGACCGTGGTGATATCTTCTTCCACCACTCGGCCCTTATCGAAGCAAGCTTCGATAGCCTACATGAAGGCCAGCGAGTGGAATACCAAGAAGGCAGCGGCCCAAAGGGTCCGTGTGCAGAGAACGTCAAAGTCGTTTAGAACGCTTTCGTTTAGAACGCTTTTGAATCGTTAAAACAACACAAAAAAGCCGCCCGTTGGTAATCCCAGCGAGCGGCTTTTTTCGTAAGTGTTTTTTTCGCTGCAACCGTTCACAGAATGGAAGAAAATGAATCACGAAGAATAGCCCCCCGTCATCCTTTGGGCAAAGCCAAAGGTGTAGGTGTGAGCAAGCTATTTGCCCTCCTAACCCCTTAGTGCTCTTCGTGTCCTTCGTGGTTCAATTTTTTTATTCCGTGAACGATTATTTTTCGTTCAACCAAGCGAAATTCGATTTAGTTAAAACGCCAATCGACTTCTTCGCCCAAAGCTACGGCAAACGCGTCTTCGGCTTCGAACTCATGCTCGTCAAGCTGCTCGAAACGATCTCTCAATGGAAGGTTGCGCTTCGCATAGAGATTATCGAGCACTCGGTCTCGTAGCGCAAAGCCCAGATCTTCGGGATCAACCGCCTGCCCAACGGTCGTATCACTTGTCCGTATCTCAAATAGCGTACCCGAAACTCGACTAAGCTTCGCCAAGTTCGCATCGACGATCAATTGCACGGTCTGGGCTAACGAGGCACCGTCCGCGGAACGACGATCGCGAGATTTTTCAATTCGCACCAAGGACGAAGATTCTTGCGTAGCCACCTCAGTTGCGGTAATCGAAGGCACTGCAACGCTCGACGATACTGATCGCAGCCCCAAAGACGCAGGCACAATCGAACCCGCTGGGACGCTGCTGGCAGCTGAGTAGTTGCTGGCTTCTGCCGCAGGCAATGCTGCACTTGCAGCGGCTGCTGCGGATTCGCCGCTTCCGTTATCACCTGCCGCGGCAGCCGCGGCTGTCGTGGTCGAGCCAAACGAAGCGGCCCAGATTGCGAGGTCGTCCGCATCAACGCTGTTGCTGCTGTTGCCGTCGCCGTCGCTCAAAGCGACTGCAGGCGAAGCGGCTCCAAACCCTTGTTGCCAAGCCAGGAAGTCGAAGCCATCGGTATCACCGTCTTCGTCGTAGTCGCCGGTTTCTTGGGTCGCCGCTACTAGCCCCGTGCCAAATCCAGCCTCCCAATCACTTAGGTCGCTGGCGTCGACGTCTGAGTCGCCATCCGAGTCGCCGTCTGCGGCAACGGCTGCGCCGGATGCCCCAAACCCAAGCTGCCAGGATAAGAAGTCGAAACCATCGATGTCGCCATCGTTGTCGAAGTCGGGGCCATTGCTGAATGTTAATGGCGCGGGGAGCGCGACAACGTCAATCGCGTAATCTTCGACCTCGCCCACAAGGGCCGGCGAAAAGATGTCGTCGATGTCGTACTCGCCGTAACGGAATCGGGCAAAAACAGTGCCCGTGGTTAGTCCAACGGGAACAGGGATCGTGAAATTATTGGCACCGGCTACAAGCAACTCGTTATCAAAAATGCGTTCACTAGGATCGAAGAAACCATCTTCATTAAAATCCATCCAGCCTTGTAGATAGCCGCCGAACCAATTGGCCGTAGCGGTTAAGCCGAGAGTGGTATCCCCCTCGGTAAGCGTGCTAAAGACAATCCCATCCTCGTCGTTAAAGGTCGTCAGGTCGTCGCCATCGGCTCCGGGGGTGGGCTGGGGACCAAGCTCGCCATCGACAATCGCACCCAAGAAAAAGATAGAGGAAATCAAGTGACTGGCATCATCCACCTCACCGATGTTGGTGAAGTAGACCGTAGGCAGGTCGCCATAATCGTTGATAGCCAAACTGCGAATGCCAAAGTCTCTCCCACCTGCAACTTGCCCCGGGGTGAGCGTAATGTTGTATTGCCCAGTCACTGGGGCCGTATCCGAAAACACGGGCGGTGTAACAATGCGGACGACATGGAGTACCGAATTTGCCAGGGAATTGAAGAGATACGATCCGTTTGTTGTCGTCGTTCTCGAAAGTTCGCCTACGTCAAAAGAGCCATTGCCATCGGCATCCAAATAAACCGTCACTCCTGCCGCTCCGCCCTCGCCCGCATCTCGAGTGCCGCTGCCGTTGGAATCGACAAAGACAACACCAGAAATAGCGCCGGGAGTTGCTGGATCAATCGGAGGGGGATCTTCTGGGTCGGGGTCGGGTTCCGGCGGTTCAATAAATCCACTGAAGCCGAAATCGATACCGGTGGCTACGACGCCTGGTTCGAGGAAGATTGCCTGCTCCGAATCATCGGGATTGGTAGGAATGTAAAACGCGCCCGTGGTCCCTTCGCGGACGATGACGCTGTAATACCCTGGCAATGCTTCGATGGTAAACGAGTAAGACCCATCCGCTGCGGTTGTTGTGACAGGATCTAGTATCGGGTCGAACGTGTCGTTTTGGTTGATATCGACATAGACTTCCGCATTTTCGATGGTTCCATCATCGCCGTCTTGGATACCGTTGCCGTCTAAATCGGCAAACACCACGCCGCTGATATCAAAGGTGTCGATCACACTAGCAACATTGGGCAGCAGCTTGTTATTTAGCGCGACCACGTCTGCATCCAGTGGCATTTGAGCCGACGTATATCGCACTCCAACACCAGTAACCGTTACCGTTGTGAGCGGGGTCTGCGCCAAAGTCATATTGGCGGTATTATCTAGTCCCTCGGGCAGGGCGGTGCCATCGATACGAATATCGTAAGTGTCGGGCGGCAAATCGAAATAGTAATTGCCATCAGCCCCGGTCTGGTAGTATGGTTCGATGCTGCCACGGACGCCATCTCCGTTGATATCGACATAAACGATCACGCCTCCGGCAAATGATTCCTGGTCAGGATTAAAAATACGATGACTCGAATCAGGATCGAGTATGTACCGGGTGTAATTATCGGCGGTAGCGGAAGAGTCGGAGAAGAACCCATCCGCGTTGTCGTCGACGCCGAGGACTCCCTGGATACGGCTCGTGCCCTCAGTGTTAATTCCGTAGAAAACCACTTCGTAGTTATTAATGTCGATCTCTGATGCGCCATAGTTTTCAAATACTAGTCGCCAACCGTCTGTCACCTCAAAGCCATTGAAATCAAGCACCGGGTCACCCGCCTCGTCGAGACGAGGTTTCGACTCGGTTCGCTCGCCCCAATTACGATTGGTGGAAAGAATCAGGGTTGAAGTTCCGAGGTCTCCGCCAGATTCGCCAATAGAGGTAATGCTGTCACGGTGGTCGACGATGCCTGATATATTTTGCCCGTACGCATTGAGCTCCGAATTGGTCCCATCGGGCGAAACCAGCGTGATGCGCAGGTAGTCTAGATCCTGGGTGCTACTAGGGCCTAAGTCCAATTTTATTCCCACCCATTCAACCGCCATCGACTCCCCGACTACAATAGGTATGCCAGACTGACCCCCAAAAACACCACGAATATCACGGTCGTTGAAGGGTGGGTCGTCCATAGGCGCCGTCTCTGTATCGTCGGAAAAAAACGAGTTGTCCTCTCGGAACTGGTCGTAGTATGCGCCAAAATCCTTGTCGTTGTCGAAGTCGCCACCAATGCCACCGGGCACTAGATATTTGGCTTGATTGTCTGGTTCACTCTCGTAGCTTCCCCATATCTTGTGCGCAAGTGCTGTGGTAGTGGTCCAGGTCTGCTCGCTCTGTTGAGCACCTACGGTGAGCCAATTTTTTGCTAATTCAACAGCCGCTGTCGCATCGACGACGCCAAACCCTAGGCCTGGGTCTGAGTAGGAACCGATCCCCTGATTGACGGTGAAGCCAGCACCGTTGGTAAACTGGTTTGGTAAACGGTCGACTAGGTATCTCGTATTGGCAGGCCAATCTGCTCCACCTGCTTCGGGATTAAAGAACCCTTGATCAATGGGGCTTAACGGGTCGAGCTGAAACTCTTGTAAGTTCGTAATCCAATTTCCATCAGTTGGAACGGATTGCCTTGCCGAGCGAACCAGAATGTGCTGAACATCGCGGTACGTGAGATTTGGATTAGCTTCTAGCATCAAGGCAATGACACCCGACACAAGCGGTGCGGAAGCCGAGGTGCCATTGAATCTCGAGGTGTAATCTACCGCGTCTTCAGTAGCGTCGAAGAATTCAGGCCCGAAAAAGTCGACCGGCTCTCCTGGAGTGGTGGTATGTACAGTCTCACCATTGTAGCCAGCATCGCCCACCAAATCGGTAGTCCAAATACCGCTACCGATAAATTCATCCCGAATAATGGCACCCGAGACCCCAGACGGCGCAGCTACCAGGATACTCGCACCACCATTTGCGTACCCAATTGCATTCCCCGTTTCATCAACGGCAGAAACCGCAATTGTGTAGCGACTATTTGCAAAGCCACTGTATTGCGCACTGGTGCCCTCGTTACCAGAGGCAACCACTTGGATATTCCCCAAGCCACCTCGACCGAAAAAGACGGAATTTCTTAGTGCGGTGAGCGACAACGGCCCCAAGTCGGTAATAGTTCGTGCAGTCTCACCGACATACCCCCAGCTATTGTTGTAGATGTCGATTTCTTGGAATCGATAGGTTAACGCTTGGGCAGTGCTAAAATCGCTAGCAAAGCCATTGAGGAGGTCGATGGGAATGATATCGGCTCCGAAGGCAACTCCGGTCGTTCCGACACCATTATTGCCAACCCCCGCAGCTAAACCGGCGACTGCCGTGCCATGCGCAATGTCGTTGCCACCCAAACTCAACCCAGGTATTTCCTGACTAATGTTATCAGCCAAGTCGGGGTGATCTATTTGGACTCCACCGTCCACGATGGCAATTTGCACACCACTGCCGGTGATACCGTCCTCCCAAGCACCGAGGACATTGATATCCTCGCCGGGCGTACCCCGGATAGAACTCCAATCGGGGCTACCAACTTCCTGACCGAAGTTATTTAACTGCCACTGGTACTTGAGGTATGGGTCATTCGGAATAGAAATCGATTGGGTAGCTACTTCACGTTGCACCAAGGGATAAAAGTAATCAACCTCGGCGGACGCAGATAACGAGCTAATTAGGGCGTCGACGCTACCCTCGTTTGCACTCACGACATAGGTATCAGGGATGATGCCTGTCGCGCCGGCGACGTTGACACCGGTAGATTGGCTTAGCGTCTGGGCATCCACGCCCTCAGCTACCAAAACAATCCACTCCTGAGTTGCGGCCAGGGTTTCTGCATCATATTGCGAAAGAGTCGACGATCGTGCAAAAGCGCCGAGCACCTCACTGCTCAGGGCTTGCTCGCGCGTAATCGCTAGAATCTCGTCGGGCGTTTGGAACAAGGGATTCACCGACATCACACGGCGATCTTCCAGCGGCTCGAATTTCAATTGACGATGCTTTTGGCGTCGGCTCACACCGGCTGCTCGCCGACGACGGCTGTGACTTGCGCGTACCGCGCTACAAGCTTGATTGAAGCTATACCTGGTCACTCGAATCATCCTCTCTGGATCTGACGTATGGTCGCTGGCAAGTTGCCGACCTCCCACCCCCGACGTATGTTGTTCGGAGTTGGAAATCGAATTCAACTACGGCGCAGTACACACCGAATGGACCATGAAAAAAAAGGGGTGCCCCTGCGTTCTGTTCACTTGGCTCATGCCTTGTTTCGAAAGGGAGTTCCTCCCCCCTCTTTGGCTGAAAAGACAAGGTCTGCCCGCACACGCTCGCTCACCTTTGCAGGCACGAGCGTTGCCCTCACCACTACAACCACAAGAATCAGCATCATTCATAGTAGTTCCCGCATCAATTCCCGTCAAATAAATTCTCCTACCCTACTGTGGCTTTGTAGCCGCGAGCTGAAGCTGCGGTTGAGGTTCGACTGCGGCTTCCGCTCGCAGCTATTATGCACTTTGCCCTTGGCAAAGCCGTTCTGTATCTCTCATTGCGAAGCTTTGTGAACACATTAGCCCTTAGTAGTAAAAGGCCGAAAAACGCTGGGTTTGTCACTTTGGCCCCTAAAAGTCTCGCAAACAACCTAAACTCCGCGTTTTAAGGGGCTCTGCCAGTCGAAACATCTGTATCAACTGGGGGAAATTTACCAAATGCTCCGGAAAATCTGGTTTTCCGACCTAAAGCGGTCCGATAAGGACTTTCGAGAAGGCGAAGATTCACGCGTCATAGGTAGATGCCTTGCATCGAGATTGTGAGGCTGTAAAGCCCTACAAAGGCGTGGATTATCGATTTAGACAGTCGAGGCGTTGGGACTAGCCCGGCGCATTCACAGGGGGAGATCAGGGATGAAACGCAGCCAGCTTACTATGCTGCCAACGGTCGTCGTTACGCTCGTTGGCTTGTTGGCGACTAGCAATTTGACCCAGGCCGAGTCGCCAGGGTATCAATCACCTAGTTTCTACGGAGCGGACCAAGCCCGCGGCGGTCAGGGAAGACCTGCCCCGCCTTTTCCGGCCTCGCCACTAGCAGGTGGTTTTCCTGCTGCCCAGGGCGATGCGTTCATGGATGCCCATGGCCGACCGATCGTTATGCCTGCAAGTTTCAACCAGTCGTGCCCCAGTGGCCCTGGTGGTGGATACTGCCCAACTGGCGACCCCATGGCGGTCGACTTTGGCGGCTACAGCACGCCGGACCAAAGCGGGCCTCACTATTTCGACTTTAGTGCCGACGTTGTTTATCTGCAGGCAGCAGATGTGTTCACCAATGTGCCCGCTTTTACGTCGGTCGGCATAGGTCTTGGCCCTGGCATTCCGACCAATCCGCAGCTCAATCCAAGCGGCGAAGGCGAAAATTACAAACCTGGTTTTCAAGTCGCGGCCCGTTATGACCTAGGCCCGCTCTCGGTGCTCGAAGCTACCTACATGGGCCTATACGATTTTGGATTTACTCAGGCAGTTCGCTCGGTTGACGTAGCGCCGTTGAACCAAGATAACCAGCTTTTCTCAGTCTTTTCTCAGTTTGGTTTTTTACCGTTAATCAGCGAATTCGATTCGGCATCAGTTCATCAAATAAGCTACGAGTCAGATTTACAGAGTACTGAGTTTAGCTATCGCCGCTATTGGGTCGGGGCGAATCCTCGGGTCTCAGGAACCTACTTGGCAGGTTTCCGCTACGTACGCATGACTGAGAATTTTGCTTTCTCATCCATCACTAATCTGGGGGGTGGTAATGGCAATTTAACCTATGCCACAGAAAACGACCTTCTCGGCTTCCAACTTGGTGGCGACGGCTCGATCTGTCTCCGACAAGGGCTACGCTTAAATACTGAAGGCAAAGCCGGCATTTACAATAATCGATACAAGTTTGACTCAACATCGAACGTCACCAGCGTCGCACCGAATCTTCAGCCTGCGACCGATGGCAATCAGATTGCCTTTGTCGGCGAAGCGGGGGTCAGTATGGTGGCTGACATCTGGCCGAGCGTCTCGATCCGTGGCGGTTATCGGGTGTTGTATATAAACAGCTTGGTGAATGTCGGCGACAATGTTGTCACAACCGCCTTCACAAATCCAGCCACGCCTTCTCCGGCGTTGGAAACCCAAGGCGATGCCTTGTACCATGGTTTCCACGGTGGTATCGAGTACGTCTGGTGAGTGTGGCCCCGCAGGTTTACTGCAAAGTTACTGGTTCTGTTGTAGCCGCAGGCGGAAGCCACGGTTTTTTCAGGCTCGATCGCGGCTTCCAGCATGGCTTTGCAGTTCTCGTGCCTGCTCCCCGGCCCCGTGTGGGACTCGCCAGACTGGTTGCTATGATGGTACAATGAAGGTCTGTCGGGTCGGGCTGCTTCATCGCATTCGATGCCGTTGGTTCTTTCTGTAAGCCACCCTAGGAGCTTTTCTTCACCTGTGAATTCGATCGACCGCAAGCAAGGGATGGATAGCGAATCTGCCATTTTGGTGGGCGTCTATCTGCCCGACGATGTGTTTCATGGCGATCCGTTAGATGAACTCTCCGGCTTGGTGGAGACCGCTGGCGCCAATGTCGTTGGTCGGCTGACCCAAAATCGACAGACCCCCGACAAGACCACCTACATTGGCAAAGGCAAAGTCGAGCAGCTCGATTTGCTGGTCGAAGCGGCCGACGCCGATATTGTTGTTTTCGATAACGATTTATCTCCGGCCCAATCTCGCAACCTTGAGCAAACCATCGGCGTCAAGGTTCTTGATCGCACGGAGGTGATCCTCGACATCTTTTCCAACCGTGCGCAAACACACGAGTCGCGACTGGCGGTCGAATTGGCGCAGCTCGAATATTCGCTGCCGCGACTGAAGCGCATGTGGACTCACCTTTCGCGTATGAAAATGGGCGTCGGTATGCGTGGCCCTGGCGAAAAGCAGTTGGAAACCGATCGTCGCCTTGTCGAAAAACGCATCAGCGACTTGCGAGGCGAATTGCAACGCATCGAAAAACGCAAAGAGCGAGAAGTCTCGGCTCGTAAAGACCGCATGACCGTTTCGCTGGTTGGCTATACCAACGCTGGTAAAAGTACTCTGATGAACGCCATGACAGGTTCCGATGTGTTGGCCGAAGACAAACTCTTTGCGACGCTCGACACACGCACCCGTCGCTGGCATCTTCCTGGCTGGGGCCCTGTGTTGTTAAGCGATACGGTTGGCTTCATCCGCAACTTGCCTCACCGACTGATTACCAGTTTTAAGGCAACTCTGGAAGAAGCCCGCCAGGCGGATTTGCTCATCCACGTTGCCGACGCCAGCAATCCGGCCGCTCTCGATCAAATTGTTGCTGTCTATGAGGTTCTTCAGGAACTGGGCATCGAAGAAAAAGACACGATTCTAGTTTTGAACAAGGTAGATTTAGTCGAAGACCTAACGGCTATCGAATCATTGCGAAACCGATACCCCAATGCGGTTACGGCAAGTGCGCAAAAGGGCGAGGGGCTGTCGAAACTTTCGGGGGCGGTTAGCGATGCGCTTAGCCGAGACTTTCTTGATCTCGAAATCCAGCTTGACGCAGGCAACGGGCGTTTGCAGGCCTATCTTGCTCGGCACGGCGAAGTGTTGAGCCGTACTTTTGTCGAAAACCGTGTCATCATCCACTGCCGTATTTCCCAGAAACATCTCGGCATGCTTCAAGAATCAGACCAAGTGCAAGTGCGTCCTTACGAAAGCAACCACAACTCAGCAGCGGTTGAGACGTCTGAAGAAGCTTCGGTCGACGACAGTGCTTCGGTAGACGAGGTTGCTTAAAAGCGGATGATGAAGACGGGGCCTCGCTTTCTGAAAGACCGCTGCGTGCTGCTCACTGGTGCGTCCAGCGGCATCGGTCGCGACCTTGCTTTGCAAATCGCTCCACACGGCGCACGCCTTTTGCTAGTAGCCCGTAGCCAGCAACCTCTGAACCAATTAGCCGAAGAACTCTTGGCCCTTGGCGCTGGCAGCGCCATACCAATCGTGGGCGACATCACCGATCCCGCAACCCGCGCCGCAGCCATCAGCAGAGTTCAACAAGATTGGGGCAACCTCGACCTGCTGATCAACAACGCCGGAGTGAGCGCTCATGGGCGGTTCGCAGACAACGACGAGCAAACGCTGCGTAAGATTTTAGAAGTCAATTTTTTTGCCTGCACCGAACTTACCCGATTGGCCCTTCCCTTGTTGACAGCAGGCCGCGACCCGATGATTGTCAATGTCGGATCGATTTTGGGACATCGGGGCCTTCCCCATAACAGCGAATACTGCGCAAGCAAATTCGCCCTCCGTGGCTGGTCCGAAGCCATTCGGCCCGAACTGGCCCGCAAACAGATCGACTTGCTGCTTGTCAGCCCCGGCACGACCGAGACAAATTTTTTTGACCACCTCATTTCTAAGCAGGGCAACAGCCCGTGGGGAAAGCAAAAAGCTATTCCTTCTGCTCAGGTCGCTCAACAAATCATTCGGGCCATCCAAAAACGTCGACACGAAATCTATCCCAACTGGCGAGGCCACGCTCTTGTTTTGCTCAACCGCTTCTGCCCGCGACTGGTTGACGCCATCATGTCTCGCTACGGATAATCACCCTTCGCGTCGGCAGCCACGCCGTCCAATCCTCGTACCGACCACACATCCAGAATGATTGAAAGTCGCGTAGTTCAAAAAAAGATAAGCCACAGAGGACACCGAGAACTCAGAGCAGCCGCAACCAAGCAAATTTTTTAGACCGGATTTACAAGATTGGCGGGATGAATACAAGAAAAAACGACCCTATCCATCCTGTAAATCCTGTCAAAAAAGCAATCTCTTACAGGTTTGAATTCCAAGGTGCTGAAAATACAGGATTCTCCGTGTCCTCGGTGTTCTCTGTGGCTATATCCTTATCGATCCGATTTTGACTTTGCAATCCCCCTGATCACATATGCACAACCAGCCCTTAGACATCTTGCTCGACGATGGCCCCTGTCTCGTCGTGAATAAACCTGCCGGCTTGCTTACACAAGCTCCTCGCGGGATCGATAGTCTCGAAATCCACGTTAAAGAATTTTATCGTCTTCGCGAAGGCAAACCTGCCGATGCGAAGCTCTATCTTGGCTTGGCCCATCGCATCGATCGGCCTGTCACTGGCGCCATCGTCTTCGGCCGTCACGTTCGGGCGACGCGAAAACTTTGCACGCAATTCGCCGATCGAACGGTCAACAAAATCTACTGGGCATTTGTCCAAGGCGAGGTCACGCCCGACGAGGGCACTTGGACCGACTATCTGCACAAGTGCCACGGCATGGCGCAATCCGAGGTCGTCGAGGCAGACTATCCTGACGCGAAACACGCGGTTCTGCACTACCGCGTCCGATGGCGGGGGCCTGTGGGAACTTGGATCGAGATTGAATTAGAAACTGGCCGCACCCACCAAATTCGCATCCAAGCAGCTTCACGAGGCAATGCCATCGTGGGCGATTCGCAGTACGGCAGCACCATAGCGTTTGGCGAACAATACCCTGATCTTCGCGATCGGGCGATTGCTCTCCATGCTCGCCAGCTTGGCTTTCGCCATCCCATGACTGATGAACCGATCGATATCACGGCGCCGCTAGGTGCCAATTGGGATGCGCTAAATCTGCCGGCGGAATTGCTCTAGCGAAATTCTTGAATGGGTGTTTTTTACCCCATCGAGACGGCGGGGCTATGTGTTCTGGCCGGAATCCCTGGGGTACACATGCTAAAAACCTTGCCAGCCGCAATACTCTAGCCAACGGTAGATCCAAGGCTGTATCCATGGGTTCCAAGTCGGGTAGCTCGCGGATAGAACAGAAAACGCTAGTAGTGTAAGCCCCAGTGCTTGGCGTGCTCGCGATCGCCCGAGCCAATCGGCGGCGGGCAACATGGTCGTCAGCCACAGCGGAGCGAACCAATACATCCATCGAAATCCGCTAGTCACCCCGCCGTAATTTCGATCTCCCTGCGGACGTAATCCGATGTAAAACACTAGGCATACTATTGACAACAGCGCGATACCCAAAGCAAGTTGCCGCCGATTTTGATCGCCGCGTTGCAACCACATCGCCATTCCGGCAAAGCTAAACAGCCAGATCGGCGTCAGCGAGAAAATGCCGTGATGTCCTAGCAAAACATGCCACGCGTATTTTGCCACCGATTCTTCGCCTCGATCGATCCCCTGTCGGTTTTGCCAGTAGCTTTGTCGTTCGATTCCATTGGCGGTGTACGTATACATGTACCAATTCAATTCGGGATCGTCCGAACCCTTGTGCATGTATGGCGGGGTCCAAGAAGCATGAGCTGCGTAGTTGGTGATGAAAAAAGCGGCCACCACCAAGACGGTTGCCGGAAGAAAACCAATCAGCCACGCTCGTTGGCTACAAGCCCACAACCCAACGCCGAGCATCGCCACCAAGGCCAGGGCGGGCAGTTCGTTCGCGGCAGTAAACGCAGCCGCCAAGCCAGCCAGTACGTAGTATCGAGTTCTTGTTTCGCCATCACAACGTATCCGTACAAACGCATACAGCGCTACGGCAGCGCTCACGGCTCCGACAATGTGATTGTTCACCACAATGGCAAGCGGCATGAGCATGGTTGCCATCGTAGCCGCGGCAACGACGAAAACTCGCCCCCAATCGGTGCCGCCCAATCGCTCTGCTAATTTCGCCACTAAGAAAAACATCAGCACCAATGGCAAAACGTTGATCGTCAACAACATCATCCGGCCAACGAAATAGGGGTGCGACTCAAGTGTCATCCCGGTCGTTTTGGTGATCAGCCAATACTCGCCCGCCAGCAAGGTAATCAAGAGCGGCGGTTTGCTAGAATATAGGTGCAACTCGCCATCTCGGCCCCGATGCTGCACCATGTCGATCGTGTTCCAAAGGTTACGATCGATCAGATCATCAATTTGATAGGTTCCCTGCTCGACCAACGCTCGCACGGCCATCCAACGACTGCGATCGTTGGCGCTCAGAAAAGGCCGCTGCATGCGTCGGGCTTTTTCGATGCGAGCCTTCACCTCGGCTAGCTTCTGCTGCAACACTTCTTCAGGCAGATCTTGTTTATTGAGCTTTTCGGCAGCTCGCTTAAAATCTTGCTTGATTAAGTGTCGCTCGATGTCCGAGCGATTCACCGAATTGACCGCCATAATACGGCCGGCCATGTTGCCCACAGCCAACGCAATCAGCAGGCTGTAGATGCCCCAACGTAGTTGCTGGGTTGAATCTTCGCTTGGGTGCGTCATGCCCCACTGCCCTTCATTGGTTCTGGTGGATTGGCGGACGTTTCCTGGTCGACCAATTTCGGTGACACTACTTTGTCGGGGCTTGTATGCTCAGCCACCGAATACGCATCGCCTTCGCGAGTGACCAATGCTGAAATCAATTCTGCCACAAATCCCAAGGCCAGAAGCTGAGTGCCAATCAGCATCAACACCAGCGAGTAATAAAGGGCTGCCGTCTCATGAAGATGCACGGGTACGTTGCCCGGCAATCGTGAAACACACCAGAGAATCGCCAGATAGCCCATGCCGAAGAAACCTAGCGTCAAGGCAAACAACGCAACCGATCCCAACCAATGTTGGGGCCGTTGACCGAAACGTGTAATAAATCGAACCGTCAGTAAGTCGAGCAAACCTTTTGGGATTCGCGAAATCCCATACTTCGATTTGCCATGCGTACGCGCTCGATGGCTAACCACGATTTCGCCTACGCGAAATCCTCGGGCAGCGGCCAGCACAGGCACAAACCGATGCAACTCGCCGTATAAGCGCACTTCGTGAATCACCTCACGACGATAACATTTCAGCCCACAGTTATGGTCATGCAATTGTACGCCGGTGATCCGACTAACCAAAATATTAAAAACCCGCGAGGGCCAAACCTTGTGCCACGGGTCGTGCCGCTGTTGCTTCCAGCCACTGACGACATCAAATCCTTCATCCAGTCTGGCAAGCAGGTGGGGGATCTCCGCAGGATCGTCCTGCAGATCGGCATCCATCGTTACGATCACTTGCCCCAGGGCCGCATCAAACCCAGCACTTAGGGCTGCCGCCTTACCAAAATTCCGACGGAACCGAATTCCCAGCACACGCGGGTCGGCTTGGGCCAGGCGATCGATGATGCTCCAGGTGCCATCGGTCGATCCATCATCGACAAAGATTATTTGCAAGTCGTACCCCTGCTCAGTAGCCACCCCGTCGAGTTCGCGGTAAAGCGATTCGAGGCTACCCGACTCATCCAACACTGGTACAACAACGCTAATCATAGAAACCCTACTATTCCGTAGGAAATGCCTCGCCCCAAACGGGGCTGCTCAACCCTTAGGATAGCAGAAACAGCAACACTAGCCAAAAGCAGAAATCCAATTAGTTCTTGGGTAGTTCTCAATTCCAGCCTTTTCTAACAGCGACATTGCGTCTTACAATGCCAGTCCGACGCCAACTTGGATAGAAAGGAGTCTTGCCGTGCCTCGTGTTGTCTCGTTCATCGTGCTACTGGCCATCGTACTGCTAACTGGTTCCATGTTTTTTCAGGTCATGGTGCAGTTTATCGTGCCTCTGTTCTTGGCCGCGGTTTTGGTCGTTATATTTAAGCCGCTCCATCAATGGATATTAGAACGATGTGGGCATCGTTACCGACTATCGGCAGCCCTAACAACGGTGTCGATCGTCCTCATCGTGCTGCTGCCCATTACTGGCATGATTGTGCAGGCAGTTAGCGAGGGGCTTGAGATCTACAGGACGTTCAACGGTCCGGCACATCATGTTGCCATCCAGACATCGGAAAAGACTGTGGCTCCAGCGGCAGAGCCACCCATCGACGTAGTTACTGACGCAGATGCTTCGGATGCTTCCGGACTCGAGGCAGAAAGCCCTCTTACAACCTCTCCGCCAGATGTTGATCAGGATGCCGCTGCCGTCACCGCCATCTATGATGCCATCGAGCGCCTCGTTGGCGCCTCAAACCAATTGCTTGCGAAAATCGGTATTCCGGCACTCGATTCGGAAAACGTCCATCGAAATATCAACGAACAGATTCAGGCGATCGCAACTCCTTTGGCCGTAGGCAGCGTCCGCACCGTGGCCAGCACGCTATTTGGACTGGCGATTATGATTTTGACGATGTACTACTTTTTCGCCGATGGCCCAAATATGGTCGCTGGCCTCATGAAGCTCTCTCCGCTGGATGACACGTACGAGCAGGAACTACTCGACAAATTTGGCGATATCAGTCGAGCCGTGGTGGTGGCCGTCTTGCTTTCGGCGATTGTGCAGGGTTTATTGGCCGGGATAGGCTATTACTTCGCAGGCGTCGAGCATGTTTTTTTTCTGACAGCGGCTACCGCTTTTCTAGCGATGGTACCGTTTGTCGGAGCGGCGGCCATTTGGGTTCCCGTTTGTGCGGTACTCTATTTTTATACCGCAGAGACAACCACCAGCGCCATCGTATTAGCAATTTACTGCGGGACCGTTGTTTCGATGAGCGATAATCTCGTCAAACCGTATGTCTTGCACGGCCAATCCAATCTCCACCCGTTGCTAGCGCTGCTCAGCGTCATTGGTGGTATCCAAGCATTAGGCCCAATCGGCATCTTGGTCGGCCCGATGCTTGTCGCTTTCCTTCAGACGTTGCTCGTGATGCTTAATAAGGAGCTACACCTGCTCGGCCAAGAGACCGACGAGCAAGGCGTGCCTGCTGTTTTCGCCACCGATCCACCTTCCACTCAAAAGCCCAAGCCAAAACGCAATAAGCGTAAGAAGAAGTAGCAATCGATCTGTGTCTTTCCTGAAAGAAACTGCTAGCACTCTCTGCTGCCTCGCTTTTTACGGGCTCGACCGCGGCTTCCACCTGCGGCTATGACGGAGGCGACTACTTTTCAGTTCTCCTGTACTTCGGTGCTGTCTTGTCTAGGCCCGTCTGGCGTTTTGGGATAGAATCATCCGCTAGGAAGGATTCTCCAACTCGCTAGGGAAACTCTGCGCGGCATCGCGGCTGGGCTGGCTACGATGCCCCAGGAAAGGACTCAGACAATGGAATCAGCCACGCTTCTCTTATTGGCTTCAGGCATGGGGGTGATGTTCGGTTGGCAGCCAATGCCAGACGGCAGCCCCCGCTACGAATACATCGTTCAGATCGAACCGGAACTACTGGCGACATTCGAAGAAGGCCAATCGATTCCGATTTCGAGTGAAGTGCCCGACGACATTCGGCCTATTGGTCGCATTCGTGTCGTCGTTGGGCGCAATTCTCTGCCTCGTCAAAAACTGACGACTGCGCTGAAACCTTTGGCCGAGACCGAGGGGAAGAAGTCGCTTGACGGGGTGGTTCAGACGCAATTCACCGCCCAGCCACCCGGTGCTGGCCGATATTCGGCGCAACCGCAAACGAATCAACCAATCCTCCCGCCCTCGGGCACCCCAAATACCCCTAGCCAAGGTTTCGCCCAGACGTTTCAAAATGCGGCCCAACCGATCAACGATTTAGCTGCTAAGGCAAAAGAAATATTGCCACCCTCGGGTAACGGCAACTTCGCCAATTCGCTACAGAACTCTACCCAGAACCTAGGCAACTCGATTCAGAACTCCGCCCAAAATCTGGGCAACCAACTCCGAAGCGCAAGTGAAGCAATTCTTCCCAACCCCGAACAGCTTTTCGGCAACACTGGGCCTGTCAGGGAATCCCTCCAACAAACGGGCCAGCAACTCCGCGGGGCCCTTCAAAACGCTGGTCAGCAGACGCAGAATGCTTTCAACCAACTCACCAACCCGTTGCACAACAATCCCCTGGGAGGTACGAACCAAAATATCCCAAGGGTGGCGAGTCCCAACCAAACCATCCTCCCTCCCGGCGGATCTCGGCAACAGCCAGCAATCGCAGGCCCAATCACTCCGTCACGACGGCGACTCGACCAGCCAGTCGATACGGATCATGCCTCCGGCGACTGGGGATCTCATCAACATGCCGCGGCCGTTGGTAATTCGAATTCTAATATCTCGCCGCCCCCACTGCTTCCTCCGGCGGGGCAACAATCATCTGGGTTTAATTCCAACGATCGCTTCAGCAGCAATCCTGCCCCAACAAACCAGAATACCCCTCAAGGTAACAATACAAGCTGGCCAAACAGACCAAGTTTTCCTCCTCCGTCGGCTAACTCGACCGTAAACAACCCTGGAAATAATGCGCCGCCTCAACCCGCTTTTCCTGCGATTCAAAAGGGCATGCTCGACCGACCAGCAAACGCCAATCTAGAGACCGCTAGCCGGCAGCCTTCGACGCCAACCGTGGGCCAACCAGCCCCAGTCAACCAGGTGAACAGCAAGCTAGCTACAAACAACGGCTGGGATCTACCCCCAGCCAATCAACAATCTACACCAGAGAAAAACACCAACGTACCAGCAGGCACCCCAGGAAGTTTTTCGCTGGTGCTCTCTTGGGTACTGCTCTGTAGCTCCGGGTTTGGCAATGTTTACCTTCTTTGGAACTACTTCGACGTACGCCACAAGTACCGCGGCTTAGTCCACAACACTCGCGGCAACAGCCGATCCTACTCGTCACTCGAATAGAACAGTTTTCCCGTTGGTTCGAGTTCCCCACAAAAAAAGTGTGCCAGCGAAAAGTCTCGCTGGCACACTCGATACGTGTTCTTTGACAGTTTCTAGGCAAGCTAGAAGGCTAGGCCAAAGCTGGTGGACGTGCCATAAAGACCATAATCTTCGGTGTCAGCTTCTCCTACGCCAGCCCAGTATTGGGTTTCCAGTGCGGTTCGCAATACCAACGTGCCTAAGCGGCTTTGACGCTGCCATTCGAGGCCGAACTGCACTTCAGAGATATTGAAAGTCCCAGGCAAATCAGCAGCAGGATTGTTAGCGCTGGAATCTCCGAATTGCCACGAATGACGCAGACTGACAAACGAAGTGCCACGCAGGAACTTCCGACCGCGAAGCTGCATGCCCACCAAAGGCCCAAAGGTGGCATCGTAGTCGTGTTGACCCGTTTCAGTGAAAGCGGCAAAGCGGACACCGCCAGTGAACTCACCCTTTAGGCCACCACCCAAGGTGAAACGGCGACCGATTTCAGTGTCGATTGTTTCCATATCAAGACGATTTGTGCCACCGTCCAAAGCGGTGCTGAAATTGAAGTATCGGACTCGAAATATCCGCCCTTGCTCATTCACTCGATTATAGGTCAGGCGAAGGCCCGCATTGAAGTTATTCTGCGTATCGCCAGGATCAGCTTCTGAATCGCTGACGGCAAACAGCAACCACTCGGCGTCGAATTGTGACGTGGGGCAGGGGCGTAGCCAGTTGGAACTTCCGCAGCAGCTAGCACCAGATCCGCACCCGACGCTTGATCCACAAGAATCACAGCCACTGCTGGAGCTATCACACCCGTTGAAACCGGCTAGGTTTACTTGGTTGCCCGCCAACCCCACCTTGCTGTTGGCCAACTCTAAAGTGTCGACCCGCAGTTCTAAATCGCGGATACGCTGCTCGGCACTGGTGTAGTCGACATCCGCTGCACTTACAAATGAGGTACTAAGCGCAGCCATGCAGTAAGCCGCCGCTTGCAAGTATTGTCGTAGCTTCATAAGATTGGGCCTCCTTGTTGCCCAGGGTAACACCTGTTTTTTGCCAACGATCGCGGCCGTGTGTTAGGCGACGACGAAGCGTACCTTCACGGTAGCCATCGGTGGCAACACGCAGATCCCTCCTTGGAACCAACGGTAAGAAAAAGAATGTTGCTACGGTAAACTCTTAGAAAACGCGTTAGCAACATCCGCCAAACGGTACAATGTGTAGTGGTTATTTCGCCCTGAAATTGGCACTAACTCAACATTGATACTTCGGGTCGGGATATTCTATCTAACCGGAAAAGAGCCGCCTCTTTGCTAGCAGTTTCGGCAGAGGTGACAGCGGAGTTCATCGCATTGAGTCCGGTAGGTCTACGCGCCACAATGCCAAGATCAACCAGCCACCCTGCGAGGGGTTCAAACGACGGCATTTTGTTGCTTGCAGAATCGAAGGGATTTTTCATATTCAACCACGAGACGTCCCAACAGCACGTAGCGTTTTTCATCTCCTCACGCGAAGTATATAAAGGGCTACCAGGAGGAGGATTGCAAAGTCGACGATCTGTGATTGTGGGAGACGTCTCCCGACGCCGAAAGTGCTTGTTTTGGCTCACGATCGGCGTCAGAGACGCCTCCCACAGTGACTTTGCAAGCATCCTACGCGGCAAGAAGGCAGCCATTTTTTTGTACGAACACACAAACAGTCGTTTATACTATCGCTCAACTAGAAACGGCACAAAAACATTTTTTGAACTTGCGAGTTAGCCAGTAGACGGTGGCACACTTGCCTCCGGACCGCGTGCCTTGCCATCGTAACGCAGCAGCTCAATTCATCGCTCCTAACTACAAGAGTTCAACATCATGCCGACCAGATATAATCGACGAAAATTTCTTCAACAGTCGACCGAGGCGGGGGCCGTCTTGGCTGCGGCAAGTGCGTTAGGTGGCGTACATGCTTATGCCGCCGAAAAACCCTCGACCGTACGGCTGGGGATCATTGGTTGCGGCAGCATCATGAATCATCACATGAAGGGCCTCGTCAGCCGAGGTGACGATGTTTCGATTGCCTGGCTATGCGATGTTGATCCTCGCCAAATCGATAATGTTGCCCAGAGTATGTCCGGCTTCCAATCGACACCGCCAAAACGAACACAACGACACGAAGACGTGCTCGAAGACTCGAACGTCGACGCCTGTGTCATTGCGACGCCCCATCATTGGCATGCACCGATCGCACTACGAGCCATGCAAGCTGGCAAAGATGTTTACGTCGAAAAGCCGATCTCGCATGTGTACAACGAAGGGCATTTGATGATTGCAGCCGCAAAGAAGTATGGCCGCATTGTTCAACAAGGAAGCCAAATGCGTAGTAGTCCTGTGACCAAAAAGGCGGGGCAACTACTCAAGGAGGGCATCATTGGCGAAGTGAAAGTTGCACGGGCATGGACCGCAGAAGCCAGATCGCTAGTGAAGCCAGTGCCCGACGCCGACGTGCCCAAAGGCGTCGATTACGACCGCTGGTTAGGTCCAGCCCCAGCACGGCCATTCAATCCGCACCGGTTCCATCTCACATGGCGAATGTATCGCGATTACGCCAATGGCGAGATCGGCGACGATGGCATCCACGACCTCGACATGGCCACCTGGGGGCTTGGGGTCGACACTCTGCCGAAGCAAATCACAGCACGCGGGGGACGGATGCTGTTGCACGGTCATGCCAGCGATTATCCCGACAATATGAATGTGACCTACGAGTATCCCGATGGCCGGCTGATTGTCTACGAAAACTATCCGTTTACCGCCTACGGCATGTACGGCTTCGACAATGGCAACGTGTTTTATGGAACCGAAGGTTACATGGTATTTTCGCGCCGAGGAGCGTTCAGCGTATTTTTAGGCCCCAAACAAAAACCGGGGCCGACCGAAGGCAAAGAATTGCGAGGCCAACGCGGCTATGGCGAGCACATGGCCGACTTTTTAACCGCGGTGCGCGAACGCACGTCGGTAAGCGCGCCGCCCGAAACCGCGCATCGCAGTTGTGCGCTGGTCCACCTCGGCGACATCGCCTATCGTGTTCAAGGCCAGCTCAATTTCGATCCATCCACCGAACAATTCGCCGAATGTGAACAAGCAAATCAATTGCTAGAAAAGAAGTACCGCCAGCCGTTTGGGCTGCCTGAGGGTGGGTGATATTTGCTAGAGCGTACCACGGTTGTGTGTTCCGGCACTTCGACCCAGAGGGTCGGGCTATATAGTCCCACCGTCTCGGTGGATCAGAACACACAGCAAAAATGCGCGGGTGACCCATCCCTGAAAGCCCCAACACATTTCCTAGCACATTTTCTGAAACCGGGCGGAGCAGTATGGTTAGCGCCGTGCCGCGTTGCCTAAAAGGGCCTGTTTCAGAGTTGCGTCGGCTGGGCGATCGCTAAGCCAGATGCCAAATAGGGCCCGCTTGAACGCCAGTCCAGGAACGGCCCCTTTTTGTTTACCGTTCTTTAGGACTGCGAGCCCTTGGCCCGGCGAATAAATGAGATCGAAGACGTCGTTCCGGGCGATTTCGTCCGCAAAGCATTGGCGGAACTTCTGTATTTCGGCACGGATCGGTTCGACGTTGCCCTGGGTGGATTTTTGAAGCCCTTCCTGTAGCGACGCAATAAACTTCTCCTGGCTTACCAGTTTCGAGGTGATCACGATGCGGATCGACATCGGGGCGTCGGCGTCGATGATGGTCGCCGCCTGGCTATTCGGTTGCGTCAGGTAAAGTCCGGCGACGTACAGATCGAAAAAGTACTTTTCTCGAACTCCAGACCCGTTGAGGACTAATTTTTGGTCTCCCACTTTGAGAGTGGGAGTGAGTTCCACAGCGAGTCCGATCGCAGGCGACAGGAGGGTCAGCAGGATGATGGTACTGGAGAAGACTTGGCGGAACACTTCAACCTCCTTGTTTGGCAAGAACTCAAGGTTTTCGGGGCGAAACGGAGGGAAGTTAGTGAAATATCGGGCCTCTGGCAACAGCACCCGCCAAATTTTTACCGTTGAAATTGTGCCAGCACTTCTGGGAGAATAGCGATCAGCTTTTAGCCGTTAACGAGTCAGCTTTTCGGCATTCGTCATTCAGATTTCGTCATTGATAGCGCCCAAATGGACAATATTTTTCCCTTCCGCACTCCAAATTCCGCATTCCGAACTCCATTTTGTCCACCTCAATGGGGCCCCCCCGCAATTCGAGCCAAAACTAACCCACCATATGCTTCTATACCAGCGCCAACCAACACGATTTTGTCCAATAAAGTCCCCCCAGTCGCTCGTGGCTTAGCCAAAAAAAACAGGCTTCAGCAACGGAAGTGTTGCCAAAGCCTGTTCGCAAAGCGGAGGACAAGGGACTCGAACCCTCAACCCCTTACGGGGCACCTGATTTCGAATCAGGCTGCTAGCCAATTCGCATATCCTCCTCAAAGGAGTTCCCAATTTTAGTGACATCAAGGCCGATGGGCAATGACGTCGCTGTGATACAGCTTGCCCAGAACACAGAACATCGACAATTGACATCGTTACAATCGTATCGCAAGCCCGGCAATGCAGAGCGTTCAACTGGTATTTTCCACAAAAACCTCTCCTACTGGCCGCTACATTCGGTCTACCTGGCGCGTTGCGCGTGCGTTGTGCGGAAGCCCCGTACAGGAACAGATTTGCCGATTTCGCATCCTATGCCTCGTATGCTAGTCACCAACAAAAGCTTCGCTGTACTTAGGGAGGCCCGCCGATACCTCCTGTATCCTGAAGCAGTCCCCCCACTCCCACCCAATGAAGAGGAAACGCATGGCGGCCGAGAAGATGATTCGCATCGTCACCCGCGGTAAGAACGGCGAGCTACGCACCCGTGACTACAAGCACGAGGACGCGGTGCTCAAAATGCACACGCAGATCGGTATCGACGATTGCAGCACCGACCTGAGCTTGCGTGGTATGCCCGTCTTTCGTGGCCTGATTGGCCCGATGCCAGACTCGAAAGAATTCGTTCGCTACGAAGCCCCCGAGGTGTTCGAGAGCTTAACTAAAGAGTGGGGCGCAATTCCAACAAAACGCAGAACACGACGCCGAGCAACAACCTAGCACCCGGACCGCCACGCGGTCCAAGGAGCCAAGCGACAAGTGCCTTAACGATAACGTGAACTAGGCTGCTGAGTTTGCCAGCCCGTCGATTTGCGTGGTGGATCGCTCGTCATTTGCACGCCACCGATTGGCTGGGTGTTGCTTGTCAGCGGTACAACACTTGGTCGAGCAGCGATTCGGGCGGTTGTTGGTGTCGCGGTTGATAGCGTACTTGCTAACGTCGAAGTATTGCCAATCGGAACCCGCGTAACAATTTGTTCTTCAGCCATACGATACTGAACAACTGGCACCTGGACCGTCTTGGTTTGAGGCACCCACGCCACATTGCTCACGGGTATCTGAACATTGGCAACCTGCTGTCGCCAAGTGGTGACAGGCCGTAAATTGTGCGTCCAGTATGGGGTGATGAACGGATTCCAACGTCCGTTTAGACGCGACTCCCACTGATACTGAGTGACCGGGACGTTATACAATTGCTGATGCGCAATGTGGTTGGTGGTGATTTGCTGTGTGTAAACCGTTTGCTGTCGGTCTTGCATCACAGTCACAGGCACTTGCCGTTGCACCGTGCGAGTGGTGACTTGGTAGCGAACCCCATTTCGGGTATCTTCCGTCACCGTATGTTGGGCAAGGGCAGTAAGAGCAGAACAACTGAAGACCAACGCCAAGATGGCAGAGGTCTCTCGTCGAGCAATCATCATGATTCACCTCGGCGAAAAAATCTGAAAAAAGTACCGCCGGATAGCCTAGAAGAATCCATTCTTCGCCTCCGGCAGTCGAACACAACTCTTGTTAGGGTATCGGCATCGTCCCTTGCGGTTCATCAGCCGAGGCAGCCATTACTTTCCGCGAAAACGTCAAGGTAGGTAGACTGCGTGCTGTAGTTTCAGCCCGAAAGGGGGGCTGCTAGCAGGGATTGCGGTCGCAGTTTACAATGTTTGCTTTCCAATCCACCATACGCCGCTAGCAAGATTCTTTCGGCTAGAGGCCAAGTTATTCGAGCCCTTGCGACTTAGAACGTGATTGATAAGCAGTTGTTAGAAATTTTGCGTTGCCCTCAGGATAAATCCAAATTATCGCAGGCAGATGATCAACTGGTGACGCAGATAAATCGTGCGATCGACGACAAACATCTGGTTGCCGTCGGAGGACACGAAATCACCAAGCATATTTGCGGAGGCCTGATACGCGATGCAGGCGACCTGATGTATCCGATTTTTGATCAGATTCCTGTGATGTTGCCTGACGAAGCAATTGATTTGGCACAACTACAAAACCAATGAATAGCCATGGCTGAGACAGTTTTCCAAAAAATAATCGATCGCGAAATCCCCGCAGACATCGTCTACGAAGACGACCTATGCCTGGCATTTCGCGACGTAACCCCGCAAGCACCAACCCACGTCCTTCTCATTCCCAAAAAGCCGATCGAATCGATCGACCAGATCGCTGACGAAGATGCCGAGCTATTGGGGCATCTCTGGATAACCATTCGGAAGTTGGCGAACGAGTTGAATTTAGATGCCGGTTATCGGGTAGTCGTCAACTGTGGCAAGGACGGCGGACAAACGGTTGACCATCTGCATTTTCATTTGCTGGGCGGCCGCGCGATGGCTTGGCCCCCTGGGTAGTCGACGACAAAGAGAAGGCAGTTCATCGTTCGCCGTTCAAAAAACGCATGTCCCCGTAGCTCAACTGGATAGAGTGTCGGCCTCCGAAGCTTCTTTCCGACTACCTGAGCGCCTTGCAAAATTACAAGTAACGACTTCTTTCATTTGGGGTTGGGTCGATAGCTCAACCTATGTCGTCCCAGTTCGACCCAAAATGTAGTACGAGTTTTTCTCGCCTGGACACTTTGTCACATAAATAGTTGACGCTTGCCAGACTCGGAAATCGGTTGGCTGCAACTGACGAAAAAACCTCTTTAGGTACTGCCGTCGACGTACGCTGACTGACGGTGACCAATACGAAGTGCATCCGTGATGGCTGGTACAGATCAGGACGGGCAGTTGTGCAGTGCGCCCTGTAAATTTCAACGTCAAGCAGTGACAGAAGTTACGGCGACCGGCTCACTCGGAAAACGGTCGTTGAACGGCATGCCACGCATTCAATTGAGCTAGATTGCGTCTATGTCAGCCGTACAGGGTACACCTACATCATTCAGCCGGTGTGACGTTACGAGTTATCGCTGCAAAGAGGATGCCGATCAAGACACTAAATGCCAGCGACACGTAGCACATGGGCAGCCAGCCAAAAGCTTTCGGACAGACGTTGCCTTTCGCCAATTCAAGTCCCGAACCGAGCAATGCCAACCCTCCTGCGGCCAACAGGCCCAACCAGAACATCCATGAGAGATTCAGCTCCGGCTTAGCCGTCGTTACCGCCAGAGCCAAAGCCATCATCAGGTAACCAATGAAGGCGATGTAACAGGCAGGCACAACACCCAGGATGGGACAGGCTTCTCCAGTTTGAAAATGGCTGTAGGACAAACGGCCTCCGCTCCAAAGCCCAAACACCACCAGACCAATCAGTGTTAGACGAATCATTGCTCAGTCTCCTCTGCACCTGAGTCGCTTTGCTTCGGATCAATCGTGATTGTGCAACCCGGGCCGGTGACTTCGCCGGTGACGGTTTCGCCGGTGAGGTACTTGATTTCGACGTTCGTTACCTCGGCACCACCGGTTCCGATCGTGATGATCGGCGTTGAGTCTGAGCAGAGTCCCTCACCTTTGACAAACGGGCGATACAGCGTACGACCATCGGACAATGTGGCTTTGACGATTGCACCGACCGACTTGACCGTGTTAGGCAGCTTGACTTTGACATAGTCTGTCGTCTCGTTCTTACTGATAAACGCTTTGGATTTGCCGGCCATATTCACATGCACAATGTCGGGAGCACCGTCGAGATTGAAGTCGGCGGTTAGCGGCGAGATGCCGTAGCGCCGGTTAACAACCCCTGCTTCCGCACCGACCGCTGCGAATTCACCATTGGCATTTTGTACTAAGAAGCGGCAAGGCAATCGCAGGAATCCGAACTTGTGCGGTGGCAAATCGACGTAGTTCTCCGATACGACCAAGTCAGGTCTCCCGTCCAAGTTGAAATCATCAAAAACAGCTCCCCAAGAGAACTCATAGTCGGCTAGCTTTGTCTTGTCCGCTGTGTCGGTGAACTGGAAATCACCGTCATTGTGGAACATCAACCACTTGGGATCGTACGTCTGATCGTCACGCAGATCGCCTCTCGCCAAGAATGGCGGCGCCGTCGTCCCGGTGTTGGAGAAGAAATAGTCGATGAGGCCATCGTTGTCGTAGTCCGTGACGGCGATTCCCATCGGATAGCTATAAACGTCCGAGTTGGGGTTGGGTATGTTTTCGAACTTCAAATTCTTCCAGGTTCGCACTTGTCCGGTATCGTGTGCCACGATGAGATCTTCTAGTCCATCGTTATCAGCGTCCGAGAAGACGGCCTGGAAGGTGTTGTGCTTATAGTAAAGGCCGGACTCTTTTGTCTGATCTGTGAAGGTATCGTCGCCGTTATTAATGAGCAACACGCTGATCCCTCCATAGCCTTCCTTATTGAAGATGTTGTAACCTTCGATCAACTCCTTTCGGATGTATCCACAGACGTACATGTCGAAACGGCCATCGCGATTCAGATCTGCTACGGCAACGGATAAGGGTGTAGTGCCATCGTCCAAAGGGATGTTCAAGTTCTGTCCAGTGAACTTGCCACCTTCGTTCTTGTAGAGCCAGATGCTGCGGGCCCGTGTCACGATCAAATCGCTATCGCCGTCGTCATCGACGTCCAAGGACACGGCACTCATCGTGGCTTCGTTGCCTTCTTTCGTATAGCCTGTTTCGGAGGTGATGTCCTTGAACGAGCCATCGACGTATCGGAATAGCTTATCAGCCTGGCCATGTCCGCCACCGAGGAACAATTCTTCGGCTCCCTTATTGTCGACGTCTACGATCGCACCAGCCGCTACCTGGATCGACGTTGCTTTGAAGTATTCGTGGGCGAAGTCGATCTCGATTTCGTCGAACTTGGGGATAGTAATGCCTTCGGTCGACACAGTGTAAGGAATGTTGGCGTCCTTACGAAATCGGACAACAACAACCAACACCAAGCCGAGCACCAGCAGCAATAGCAATCCGCCGGCGTACTTAACGTAAGTGAGAAGGGTTCGTTTTTTGACGGGTTTTGAATCGGAGACGGCCTGGGTTTCACTCATGGTTAGATCTCTCGTTTCTTGTTCGTGCTGGGAAATGACAAGATTCTGTACAGTGTGTTCAAGGCTAATTAGATATCGCCGTCTCCGTTGCTTCGCCGTGGTCCCCAAAAAATAGCGACAATAGAAAAAAGGATGTGAAGCCAACGTTCAAAGCGATTGGCATCACGAACTTACCAACGCCGGGTGCGATCAGGTAAATCACAAAGTTGAGAAGTAATAAGACAATGGGGCTGGTTGCAGCCATCCACTTCGGGTAGCGGCTTTTGCCGGTTAGCACCATATAGACATAGATTCCTGAAATCACCAACGTTGTAACTCGAATCACTTGCAGCAGCGTTTCGCAACGAAGCTCGTAAAGTTCAACCAGATTAGTGTCGGCGATCAGCTCGGGATAATGCGCCAGTGACCCAATACTGGATCGCGAACTCATCCACATCGCGCCGTAGAGGAATCCGAAGCAACCGATTAGAAAGAGGATGCGTGAGAGTTTTTCGCCGGCCGGTTTGAGCATTTGAGCGATGTGCCACATTCCGACGAAGTAAAGCGACACACCAACGACGGCAAAAAAGTGTCCTGTCGTAAGCCGAGCATCAGAAATGTCGGCCATGAAGTCGTAGCCTGAGAAACGAGCCTGGGGATCAAAGTGCAGAAGGAACTCACCGGTGCCACATAGGATAGCTCCGATCAATCCAAGTATGCCGGTAAGTTTCAAGTTGTTCATTGTTTATCCACGCAAATCTTGCTTGCCAAGAACCGGGTGAAATCACGATTTCACTTTCAGTGTAGCGACGTGCCTGTCCATAATCTAGGCACTCAAGTACTGTTCTAGTGGAATACTAGATCGATCCTGAGTATTTATTCCAATTCTCTCCAACCTTCTTATTATCATAGAATAAGGTGCGCGTGCTGAGAGGTCGTTTGCACGACAAAATGCAAGGTGTGCTGGGCGATTCAGCTAGACTGCCTTGCGTCAAACAGCAGGATATCGGCCCAGCCCTAAGAGCAATATTGGAAAATTATGCAGGAAATTGGGTTAGCTTTGTCAGGTGGTGGGTTTCGCGCCACGGTGTATCACTTGGGCGTGGTCCGATTCTTGAGGGACGCTGGTCTGCTTGACCAAGTGAGTCACATTACTTCCGTGTCGGGTGGAAGTGTTTTGGGTGCTCATCTCGCATTGAACTGGGATCGATATTGTGGGAGCGAAAAGGAATTTGATGACGCAGCCAATGAGTTAACACGATTCATTCAACTTGATGTCCGAAACCGCATTGTTCGTCGATACCCACTGGCAGCGCTCTTAAATGGGACGCGACGCGTGATCCGCGCTGGTTCCAATCGACGGCTAACACGACCTGGGTTATTGGAAACGCATTATGAGAAGTACCTGTTTGGTGATAGGTGCTTGAGCGAACTTCCGGAACATCCTCAGTTGCACATTTTGGCAACGAATGTGGGAGAAGGATCACTTTGCAGCTTTACGCGACGTGGAATCATTCTTCAGACTCGCTCTTCAAACGACCAGCAAGGGTTCAAGCTAGTGCAAGCTGACCTGGCTACAGTTTCGATGGCTGTGGCTGCCTCATCTGCCTTTCCGGGGTTCTTTCCACCACTGGAGCTGACTGCGTGGGACGTTGGAGCTACCGAAGGCGAGTTCCCGCCGCATTCTTTCACCGACGGGGCTATTTTCGACAATCTTGGGATCCGCATGTTTCGGTGGATCGAGCAGTCATGGATGCAAAAGGACAAGGCGATTAGGGTAGAGGATTTTATTGACATCGAAGCAATCGCAGCTGTCATCCGTAAAGCAGCTTCGTCCGAAGGAGAATCGCCTGTTCATCGAATAGCATCGTTGATAACACCCGCCTTACCCAACCACGGTCAGTCAGATTCGATTGGCGAAACCGAACTTACTGAAGGCAAGAAGCAACTTGCCAAGAGCCTGTGGAGCCTGATCGAGAATCAGCGACTCTATTTGGACCCAAGCTTTCAAGAGATTCGCCTAAAGGATCCAGCTGCCCAATCTCTCTTGCATCTTGCACGTTCAGCCGACCGTATTCCAGAATGGGGTGACCACCTTACTCTGAACCGGCAACTAGTAGATTCGGCTTTAGAGCAGGCGACTGGCCAACCATGTTTCTGTGATGAGGGCGCCAAGCCCAGAGTGATCCTAGTCAGCGACGCTGGCAAGAAAATGTCGTTGGTTCCAGGGGGGCAAGGCAGTGGCCTAATTCAGACGGCAATTCGGTCGTCTGAGATTCTGATGGATCGTGTGTGGCAACTCGAAAAGGAAACTTTTGAGAATTTGCCAGGATGTCTCTTCGCAAGCATCAATGACACGGTGTCACCCTCCGAAGATCGATCCGCTTTGCCAATGGGGATTCAGCGACAGGTGAGCCGTATTCGGACTGATCTGGATTACTTTGACGACCTAGAGATTCGTTCGTTGGCACAGCACGGCTACTGCGTAGCGCGACGAACGTGTCGTTCGAATCCCGAGTGCTTTGGAAATGACCTTCCTAGTGGATCACAGTGGGATCTCATCAACGACTCTCACGAGTCATCCCACTCTCTCTTGGGAATAATATCGGAGCCAATTGCAGCAGCCCGCAAGCTGCAGAAGTCGTCGAAGAGGCGAATTTGGAGTTCCATGTTCAGCCTCAATGATTGGCCAACCTACGTTTGGATTCCACTGATCATCCTGTTATTGTTTGGGGGACCGTATCTCTATTTGACTGCTCAACACACCGCACAACGCAATGAGACGGTGTCAACAGCTATGTCACAAGCTAAGCAAATCGAAGTGCAGATTACATCCGCTGTGCGTTCACTCAGAGCAGATGCTGCTTTTATGTCAACACTGCCTCCAATTCAAGAAATCATTGATGCACGAAAGAAAGTCGCTGAGGAGAACGTAGTGGCAGAGAGCGAAAGCGAGGAGGTTTGGAGCGAACGACTCGAATCAATCTTCGAAGGCTTACTGCACGCAAACCCGTCCTGCCAGTCGGGCGCCTATTTTGCGTTGGAAGAATATGGCGGTCAGGAGATTGTTCGAGTGGAACGCTATGAGAAGGAGAGTCCCTTAGTTCACATGGTGCCGCAAGAGCGTCTGAATGTTGTTACTCTCGACAACGACAAACTTAAAGATGCTAAACGATTGCGGCCCGGCGAAATCAAGGTATTTTGCACCGAAGTGATACGTGACGGGTCGCTGGAACAGCGATCCTCCAACAAGCAACTAATTGCTGCAGCGGCAATCCATGATGACGACACTGGTGAGTTATTTGGTTTCGTGGTTCTGGAGTTGAATTTGGAGTCGGCTCTCGGTGACCTGTTACTGCCTGCTACGGAAAGTGTGGACAATGTTTTCATTACTGACCAGGATGGAACTATCTTGCTGAGCAGCGGAGCAGATGACGTTGCAAAGTCGTCCGCGAACGAAGCTAAGATTGTAGCGCTAGTTCCTCAGACTGCCGGGTTCTTGGTCCCAGGTAATCTGGACAGAATAGTCACCGACAACGACAAGTTCGTTGCTTTGAAGGTCAGGCTTGATCCCAACGATCCTTCCAGCGTAATCGGGGTGGTGATTCGCATCACACCATAGGCGGCTTCTTTCAATTCTCATTTTACGTTCTCAGTGATTTTCTTAGCCTTGATATGGTCAATGATGACAGTCCATTTTGTTGTTCCTTCATGAGCGTCAGCAACTTTCGCCGGGTGTGCGCAAACGGTTTACATTTCAAGCCCTGGGTCTTCCCTCCGAACGTGGGTGGTTTCAGACTTGCCGTTTCGGAGTCACTTTACCGGATCACCGCAACTACTTTGACTGCTTCACTTTGAACGTTAGAACCCGAGCTATAAGCCGATTTGATGGATTGAGTGTCGGCTCCAAGCCGACAGCTAGTTCCTTAGACATTACGAAAGAACGCTGGATACGCTAGCATTGCAGGACCAAACGGTATCCGTCCCCGTAGCTCAACTGGATAGAGTGTCGGCCTCCGAAGCCGAAGGTTACAGGTTCGAACCCTGTCGGGGATACTGACTTACGTCGATCGATTTTGCTTTGTCACCGTTCCCGTCACCGGAAATGGTAAAATAGAGTAAGAAAAAGGCCCTCAAGTAGCTCCAACTACTGAGGGCCCAGCGAACCTTTCAGCTCGCCTTGGTGTATTGTTCCGCCATGCTGAAAGGTTCCCAAAATGTCAAAAAAGTATCGTAAGCCTTGGTTCCGCGAGTCTCGCGGTGTCTGGTACGTAACGCTTGATGGCCGCCAATTCAATCTTGGTTCTGATGAGGTTGCGGCCTTTGAGCAATACCATCAGTTGATGTGTATGCCGCCCGAGCAACGTATCGCTGGCGACTCAGTTGCCCATCTGATTGATGCATTCCTTGAGTGGTGTCAGATTTATCGCAGCCAGGGAACCTACGAGTGGTATCGTGATCGGTCCCAACTGTTTGTGGATTTCATCCCTCGTGGACTCAAAGTGGTCCAGTTGAAGCCGTACCACTTGCAGCGATGGATTGACTCTCACCCCAATTGGGCCCCAGGAAACAAACGCAATGCTTGCCGTGCAGTTCAGCGGGCGTTGTCCTGGGCCGTCAAACAGGGTTACATCGAAAAATCGCCGCTCCAATACTTCGAGAAGCCACCCGCAGGCAAACGTGACCAAGTGGTTTCTGCCGAGGAGTTTCAACAAATTCTTGCCAACACTAGCGACTCTCCGTTTCGTGACTTGCTTCAAGTAAGTTGGGAGACTGGGGCCAGACCTCAAGAAACCTTGCGAGTCGAAGCCCGTCATGTCGAGCTAGAAAACGCCCGATGGGTGTTCCCTCCCAAGGAAGCGAAAGGAGGCAAGTTGCATCGGATCATTTATCTGAATGAGAAGGCCCAAAAAATCACTGAACGCTGGATGAAAAAATTCCCCAAAGGACCAATCTTCAGAAATACTCGCCGTTGCCCATGGACAACCGAAGCAGTCTGTTGTCGTTTCTTTACGCTCAAACGCAAACTTGGTGTTCGGTACAGCCTTTACTCCTTGCGGCATACTTGGGCGACCAACGCTCTCAAAAATGGTGTTGATCCGATTACCGTCTCGGTACTGATGGGACATTCTGACACCAACATGCTGGCGAGAACCTATGCTCACCTCACGCACGACCCGGTCTATCTACAATCGGCAGCACAAAAAGTTAATGCTTGAGATGCTTTAGTTTCCGTTCAGAGCGAGGGGAGGCTTGTCTTCCCTCGCTCCATTCTTCTCGGCAACTGTCTAGGAATGCTGATAGATCGGTTTCGCCTATGCGAATAGTTCCTCGCCCTATTCCGATACGATGGCAGGCGAGACTCCCTTTTTCGATCAGCTGGTAAACGCACGTCGCGCTCACTTTGAGCCGCTTGGCTACTTCCTTAACCGTCAGCATGATTGGCCTTCTCCCTTTTCGCCTTCCTCTTCGACCAGTTGAATATCTTCGTGAGCCCCGCGACATTTTGGCGAAGCTCGACAAACCCATACGCCACGCATCCTGCAATAGACCAACTCTTCCGACTGATAGATTTCATCACACTTTTTGCAATGCACCAGTTTTGACCAGTGCTGTGGCTCAATCATTCGATTTAGGCCGGTATTCCAAAATCCTCTTGAATCGTCCTGTCTCACGTTGGGGACTCTCCTTTGCTTGAAGGATTCGCCACGTCGTGGATGTCTACGCCATAGCCTGCCCCACTGCATTTAGGCCAGTTGCGACATACCCAAATCTCGTATTCAGAATCCCAAAACATTTCCTTTGACTCATAGGTTTCACCGCAGTGTTCACATTTGATGGGACGTGAACCGGTAGGCGGTCGAAACGGGTCTTCGTAATCGGCATCGACGAAACTATTTTGGCTAGAATTTGTCATCTGAATCTCTCCTATCAATTGTTGAAGAATTAACAAACGTTTCTAAGGCTCTACGCTGAACCTCAGCACACATATCTCGTTTTCCGACGATGTCACGTACTGCAAATTCAACTTCGCGGAAAAACATTGCGTTATCAGAAATCGGCTTTCCTATACGAGCAAAAATTCCAATGAACATGCCGACGATTTGTTTCATCTGTTTACTCATATCCACATGGAGTTTCGGTAATGGTTCGAGAACCATATTCCGAGCACCTTTGCACCATTGAAAAAATGCCTCCCGAGCTTCTTTCCACACCGGATGCGTAGGCGTTCGATTAGCATGGTTGCGATCGACGGGACCATCGGTGAGCCGAAACCAATTACATGTGAGTTGATCGACGATTGTGGCTCGCTTTGCGATCCAGTCTTCGACAGTATCCACACCATATTGCTTGAGCTTTGCTCGTGAGAGTTGGATTTCTACTCGCGTAGCCTTCTCGGGCATGTAGCCCCATCGCCTCGCTTCAAGAAGGGCCAGCTTTTCTGGACTTCTGCGAGATTCTATTAGCTTGTCGTACACTCTTAGCCGTAAAGGCGACTTGCCGACGGCAAACCCGGTTGATATTCGGCCTGCTTTGTGACTACTCAGGAACACGCCGGACTCGTAGAGGTCTCGCTGTCTGGCGCGAGAGACGATCCAGTCTTTTGCGAAAGGCGTGCAGAAGTCTTCTACAGAGACGTCTGGAAGGTCGACACATGCGTCGACACGCGAAAGCTTGTTTCTACTTCGTTCTCCACCTAGGGCTTCCACATAGTCCTGCATGAGAGCCCAAGCAGCATCGAATCCTAGCTGCATAAGAGGCAGGGACGTCGCGACTACGTTTACGTTGGGAACCGTCTTGTGGGCTGCTGGCATGTTTGCGATGAGGACTGACAGGCCGTGTTCGCTCTGTAGTCGCCACTTCATGCCGAGTGCTTTTCTGCCACCACCTAGACGGGCTCCACGTGGTGCGACGATGAACCGAATTCCACAGAGTTCGATTTCGTCGTGAAACACGGGCGTCTCATCAGAGCTGCCTTTGCTATCAAGATCGACAGCGGCAGCTTGAGCCAGATTTAGCTGTTCTGACAGTTCGTCGAAGTCGGAGAAGTCAACATAGAAATTGACTGAGAGCCAGTCTTCTCCACCGGTAGTGGTTTTCTGAGAGGGGGTGTTACTAGGCTCCCCCTCTCGATTCCCTGCGTCTGAAGTGAAAACAATGGCGGAGTCTTTAACGCCACTTGCGTCGAATGCTGGGGGCCCCCCCGCCGTTCCCCCAGACCCCCTTCCCACCACCTCTTCTCTGTGCCGCGTGCCGTCGCTCTTGGGCTGTGCTCCGCCCGGCCTACCGGCCGGCCGGTGCGGTGCTCGCCCGGGCGACGGTTCTTGGGGTTCAAATTGAGAGGATTCCGAACACATGCCGGAATCTTAGACAAGCTTCTCCCGAAGCGCCCGGACAGCTTCTAAGATTTTCGTGTCCGGTTTAGGAAGCAGACTCCAAAACAAGGGTTCTCGCTGAATTGCTTTAGAAAGTGCTTCGCTTGAGACGGGCATGTCGGGATCCACTAATGCCCCCTGTTGGATGCTATTTGTGGCATTAAATAGTTCTCGAATTTCGGGTTCCTTCATCCGACACCCAAATCGCTCCGATATTCGCGACAGCAATCTTGCTATTTGGTACTTGACCGTTTTTCGACTGAGCCTTCTCGGATGCTTGTTGATTCCTTTAGAAACCCGTCCCCTTGCAAGCTGTCGGATTCGTTTTGGGGCATCACTTAGAAGCCACACAACTCTGCGGTGATGCACTACACATTTATCAAGACGTACAAGGTTCTCCAGCATTTTCCAATTTGGCTTTGCTCTTCGTGTGGCTTCGGAAAGCATGCGACTGGGCCACTTCCCGTAAAGAAACCAGCAAGGAAAGGCGACTTTCAGGAAGAATCTCACATGCAAATTGGCTATGAATTGGTGCCCTTTCACCTTGCCAAAGACCCCACCGCCGGGAACGCCCGCCATCTCTTCATCATATTTTTTCGTAAGCAAGCTGCCCAACCTCCTGCCATTCTTAAAGCCACGTTCCCAGTCGGCAGTCGTCAATTCTTGAAAAACGCTTCTCACTAGCTCACTATCTGCACGACCCATCCACGCCAAACAATCGAGAGTGTATTCGAATGAATCTGCTCGTTGTGGCTTAATCCCTACTGCAGCCAGAATGCCACGGCGCATAGTGCGGTGATTTCCGTACAATGCTAGCCAACCAGGATGTTCTGATGGCCATGGCCCCCGAATTCTTGGGTCCTCTGAAATCACTAGTCGGAGAAGTTCGTACACGGGTTCGGCAGTTGTCACCGCCAATTGAGCAAAAGCGACTAGAAAAGGCGGTTTGTCTACGGCCCCCGCATTTAGCGTTCCATTCACAAGTAATTTCCTTGTAATTAGCGATTTGGTATATTTGCCCTTTAAGAATTGTAATTCCTCCAAGGTTTGTAGCCTTTATGAAAATTGCGTTAGCTGTAGGGTGCCGAACATATCAAAAAAATATAAAATAGGCTTCGCTACTTTTTAAGAGCAACTTTTGCGCCTATGTACGTTTCACAAAGAAAGCAACAAGGTAGTAGAGCCGAAAGACCCTAGCTCAAAAAAAATTTCATCCGTAGGAGCATCATTTTGCGTCGTCCGACTACTAGAGTATGTGCGATAGCCCAGCTTAATCCTGCCAGACAATCACCTAGTCGTCCTTGAGAAGTTGTTCTCTTAGCTTGCAGTAGTCGATCTCTTGAACAGGCTTGTCGGTTTCAATCGCCTGAACGGCTGTACTTGCGCGGAATAAACAGACTTTCCAAGAGTCAGTTCGCCTATCAAGCCTCCCGGCTGCACATAGCCGGGCTTCTGCGACTCGTAGCAGGTGATACGCACCTTGTGATGCCCCAAGGGCACGCGCTAACCGTGTCGTCTGGAGTTGAACCTGCGCAGACCTGGCATCTGTCTGAAATGGCTTCGGTGGGGCAAGTCGACGTAGCTTACTCAGACTCCGTCGAGTCACAACAACCTGTGATCGATAGTATGGTGCAATTCGTCTGGAAAGCACACTTGTGACATATGCTTCCGCACGAGACCGATTGTAAATTATTTTTGCTCGAATGCTTGTATGCGGTAGAATGCGATTCGTTAGGCAAGATAGCCGGACGAATTCCTGGCATCACCCCCCCTTTTTTAGGAGACAATGACATGGCCGTAAAACACACACCGACTGGAGAAGTTCACCAAGGTACCAAGGGAGCTCAAACCGGATGTGGCTTTGATACCAAAGAAAAGCCACAACATTGGGTAAACACCTCGGAAAGAATTACATGCGATAAGAACGGATGCAAAAACTAAAGCTTGTTCGCATTCTAGACAGGTACTAAGATCGGGGGAACGTCACGACCACATGCTGGAGCATTGTCGTATAACAAAGCGTTGTACACGGAGCCACGGGTTGCGCGGTTTGGTTTTGTTGCCGTGGTCCAGTAATCACGACGGTTATCTGCATCGGTGGCGCAACCTGAGCGAGACAAACCGTCTGGATTTGGGTGCGTGCATTAACCTACGACGGTGAAATCGACTGCGCCAGAAATCTCAGCCGATCCCGACCAAACGGTCACGATGACCGTTTTACAACTCGGTTGTGATCACCAACGCACGATAAAACCTTTCCGTTGGAGACAGCGAGGAGACAAACCGAAGCCAGTAGGGTCACCCTCGACCAGAGCATTTCTACACATGTATTGGTTGCTCCAGGGCGGCTAGTCATGAGCCCGCAGAACTGATTGGCTAACCGCAGCACGTGCCTTGGAAGCTGCCTAGAATCGCCTATTGCTCTGTAGTGAGACACTTTCCGAATACGTCGTCTAAATTGAATGTATGCTTGTTTCGTGGCGTACTCCTTGACACCCAATCACGACATCGTGATCCTTAATATTGAAATGTTACGCATCTACCGAGGTTGACCAAGGGGACATCAAATGCCACCCATTACAAGTATCGAAGAACTCGAAAACCAGATTGACGATGACCTTGAGATTGTTGACACGTCGCTGCGGGAGTACGATATTACGGCATCGCCAAATGATTTCAATGTGAAGACGATTAATGATTTCATCGAATCTGGAGCCGTCTCGATCCCAGGGTTTCAACGAAACTATGTATGGGACTTGCCTCGTGCATCCAAACTAATCGAGTCAATCATAATCGGATTGCCGATACCACAGATATTTCTGTACGAGCAGGCTCGCAACAGTTTTATGGTGATTGATGGCCAACAACGATTGATGTCCTTGTACTATTTCATCAAAGGGCGATTTCCGCGAAAGGAAATACGATCCAAGCTTCGGGAGGTGTTTCTGGAGCATGGTAAGATACCGGATGAAGTTTTCCAAGATGATTCGTACTTTCAGAAGTTCAATCTCAGATTGCCGGTTCCCGAAGCCGGTGGAGAGAACCATCTCAACGGACTAAGCTATGCGACGCTCGGAGATTTGCAGACAACATTCGAGCTTCGTACTATTCGAAATGTGATAATCAAACAGACGCGACCAGAAGATGACGATTCGTCAATCTATGAGATATTTAATAGACTCAATTCGGGCGGGATAAACCTGAAACCACAAGAGATCCGAATGGCGCTATACCATTCCGATTTCTACAGAATGCTAGCGAAGTTGAATCACGATCCTCGATGGCGAACACTACTTGGTGTGGATGCTCCAGATCTTCACATGAAAGACATGGAGATTCTCGTGCGCGGCTACGCAATGCTCCTGGATTCAGAAAACTACAAGCCGAGTCTAGTGCGGTTCATCAATCGGTTTTCGAGGAGAGCAAAAGAATTCTCTGACGAACGCGTCAATTTTCTGGAAATCGTCGGCGAAAAGTTTTTAGCTATAAGCGAAACGCTTCCCGAAAAGATGTTTTTCAACAGGAAAACCAATCGTTTCAGTGTCCCGATGTTTGAATCTGCCTTTGTTGCGGCCTGCACCTCCGCAATCCAAGAACAAGACCCTTCATTAGTTGAAATTTCAGAGAGCAAGATTGAGTTATTGCACCAAGACAAAGAGTTTATCGAAGCAACTCAGTTACATACAACGGGTACAACCAAAGTTGAAACACGTCTTCGGCGAGCAAAAGAGTTGTTCGCGTCTGAGGTTTAACTGATGAACGATGTAGAATCTCGCATTCAAGCTTTTTTTGAAGAGCACACATCCTTGCTTAGTTTTCTTGACGAGAACTCGCAGCCGTCATTTCATTCGACGGTTGATTCAATGTTCGCGAAAACGCTACTGCTTTCTATTGCAAGCGCATTTGAAACGCAGATCAGCGAGATCCTACTCGGTTTTGTTTCACACGCATCGAATAACAATAATATGGTTGTAACGTTAGTCAAACAAAAAGCGGTCGATCGCCAGTATCATACTCTCTTTGCCTGGGACTCAAACAACGCAAATAAATTCTTCAAACTATTCGGAGAGGGCTTCACTACTTTCGCAAAGCAGGCATTAGAAAATGACCAGCAACTTCTGGATGGCGTCAAACGCTTTATGGAATTGGGACGGCTCAGAAACGAATTAGTGCACCGGAATTTCCTGGCCTACACGCTTAATGACACTGCCGAGGAGATCATTCAGAAATACGAATCGGCACAGCAATTCGTTGGCTGGATACCAAATGCGCTCGAGCAGGTATGCAAGACGGATGCATCACCATCGAATTACTGAGAACGGCACGCATAACAACAACCTAGATGAAAAAAACAGCAGATCTGCAAGTGACTTCGGTGGCGCCAAACCAAAGTCATTCTGAAACTACCTCAGTTTCATCGCTCTTAGTGTTGGGAGGACCGCTTTTAATCTAAAACGGGCTTTTGTGACATCCATGGAGTCCATTTTTTATGCAATTTCAGAGAAGAATAGTGAGGCCGATGCCACTTCCTTGTTTCAACCGGCCCACTGAAATCGAAAGGATTTCTTCGACACTGACATGCTCCGTATTCTTCGACGAGCATGATTGTCAGAACTCGAATTGTCTCATCAGGATTTGCTAGGGCGTCCGATCCGAACTTGAGCTGTTTGTCATAATAATCAATCTTCCAGAAGATTCGATTCTCTCTGTTATCAAACGTCTAAAATCGTACTCGCTGTGGACATCGTTGATTTCGTAATGGCAGTTCGCCCGTCATATCTTCCTTGAACAGATTAGCGACAATGGCCCCGTTGAGTTCACTTTGTATGGTGTCCATATAGATTCGGTTGGGTTGAGTCGGTTTGATGTCGTTCATCGCTGATGGCATTATCACTTCTCTCAAGTACGCCCCTGCGTTGGGCATGAAGGTTAGTCCGTGAGTGGCTGTGTAGGATTTGTCACAGAACCGATTGCAAAGCGTTGTAAATCGTGTAATCTACGGGCATTGTTGGTGAGCGTGAAAGACTCGCCGTTCGGTTGTAACTTGTTATCCTCACTGCATTTTCGACTGGCCATTACACGCCAGTCAGGCGAACCTCCGAAGCCGAAGGTTGCTGGTTCGAATCCAGCCGGGGATACTGACTTACGTCGATCGATTTTGCTTTGTCACAGATTCTGTCGCTAGAAATCCACATGTGGGCGGCCTGTCGCTTTTCTGGCGCACACCCCAACAGAGCATCTTGCCTTTTTCTGTTCGCAAGAGTGTTCAGCGGGAGGATGTCGCAGCCGACACCGCTGACGAATCCACTTTGGGATCAAGTGATTCGCGGGCCTTGTTTTGCCTGCGTTTTCACTTTGAATAATCAGAAGACGTGCAACGTCGATTGAAATGCCCACTAAGACCAGTGGCGTAGGCGGCGGTGGGAAATGCCGACTATGGAAGTTGGGCCGCCACGTTTGCGGCTGGTCCGCTTCTTTGAACGACTACGGGGAGCGGACGCTGTGTCTTTCTTACGCTCTCGTTGGGAGACTGCAACTCCCGTAAAGTCACTGTCTAGATCGTCGCAGCTCGAAAACTGTTCGCAAAGCATCTTCATCTCTTCCTCTCCTCAACATCCATGCCAAGAAAAATTTCTTCTCTGTTTGCCAATGGGACGCGATCCCCCCACTCCCTTGGCAAAACAGTTGCCAAGAGATCCGTCCCTTAATGCAACTGAGGTGCCAATCTTAGGGCGGATGGCCAAAACGAGACAACAGCAGATCGAGGCCCCTGGCTTGTTTCAAAGAAATACGGTTAATTCCGGTTGAAACGCGTAATCTGCGGCATCTGCGAAAGATAAAAAATCTATTCAGCAACTCGATGATCTCGCCTACCAGGAGGATAGTTTTTCACAATCCTGGTGAAGGACTTCCTGACTCAACGTTAATCATTACTGTGTATGTACTTACGACCGAAACGGAATCAATATCGGACGACATCAGCGTCTAAGCTGGGATTGCAGAAACATCGTAACTATATGGCATGAAATCACTTAGGGAATCATGTCATCAAATTGAGGAGGTTATTCACCAAAGTGGTGAAAGCGCAACGCTAGCGCCAGGGGAAAGATTTTCCCTGTTCGCCCAATTGAATGGGGGGAATACAGGCCTAGCAACGGCATACCCCTTTAGAGGTCGGCGCGAACTCATTGCGATTCGGCGAAGCCGACACAAAGCCCTACCTGCGGCGGAACCGCAGGGCTGCATATCGCTCTGGGCGTGGCGTCTGCGTGAGCCAAGTTGCCTTGCGAGTACACACACGCTTGGGAACCAGCTTCAGCGCAAGGTCGCCCCCAAATTCCGGACCCTCTAAGTAGAAGACCCTATGGCTGGGGACAACACGATGCAGACGCCTCCACATGCGTTTTTTACACCGGCAAAAATAGGCGCAAACGACATCTGGGCGCAGCCTGACAACGGCCACCGAGTGCCTGTAAATTGTTCTTCGAATAGTTTTTTACATTGGTCTGCTCGAAAGGGGTGGAGGTAAAAAAACGGTTCTTAGTTAGCTGGCAACCGTGCATGTGCCGCGAGAACTACTTGTTGCTGTTCCCTGGCGGCAGCACGTATCTAGAAACCTTGACCTAGAGGGGTCGTAGGGCGAAAAGAATGAGATTTAGAAAAGCTCTCTGCGTTAGCGACATCCGTAGGAAGAGATTCGCTTGAAACTGGTCTGATATAGCTTCGGAGACTCTTAGGAGGGGCAATTGTTATGCCAAGATCTTGTGGAATCGGGGAATCCGCGGCTTCCGCTCGCAGCTAGGAAACGGAGGAAACGGCATGTGCGAGTTTGCAGCTGCGCTGCCCTCTGGGCAGACTGCCTGAGGACTGCCAAAATGGCACATGGTCTATTTGCTGACCTTCTGGCGATTTGGGGCAGGTACCTTGTTTTTGCGTAAAAAACGCGACATAAAGGGCCTCTAAGGCGGATCGCTAAAAGTTGGCACGCTGCTTGCGTTTGAAGGACTGAACGTCAGTGTGACCCTGCCAAAACTGTCGGGATCGGTACGCAACCCACTTGGGGCTATGGAAGCCCGAAACGGCGCCGACCCAGATTACATATCCAAACTCAAACTCTGAAGTAACCATAAAGAGGAGTCTAAAGTGCCCAAACAAATGGTATTTGAGGACGAAGCACGCAAGCAACTAGCAGTGGGGGTCGGGAAACTGGCCCGCGCCGTACGCAGTACCCTTGGCCCTCGCGGTCGCAATGCTGTTTTAGACAAGGGTTGGGGATCGCCCAAGGTGACCAAAGACGGTGTTACCGTCGCCGAGGACATCGATCTGGAAGACCCGTACGAGAATCTGGGTGCCCAACTGGTTAAAGAAGCTGCCAGCAAGACCAACGATGTTGCTGGTGATGGTACGACCAGCGCGACCGTCTTGGCTGAAGGCATCTTTCGGGAAGGCCTGAAAATGCTTGCCGCTGGTGCCGATGCCATGGCGTTGAGTCGAGGCATCTCGAAGGCGATCGAAGCAGTGACTGCCGCGATCGAAAAATTGGCAGAGCCAATTGATGTTAAGAACAAGAAGAGCTTGCAGCAGGTCGCTACGATCGCTGGCAACAACGACCCCTCGATCGGCAGCGTGCTAGCCGAAGCGTTTGCCAAAGTGGGCAAAGATGGCGTTATCACGGTCGAAGAAGGCCGTGGCAACGAGACTTACGTTGAAGTGGTCGAAGGCATGCAATTCGACCGCGGTTTTCTCTCGCCCCACTTCGTCACCAACGAAGACGACCAAACTGTCGAACTAGAGAACTGCTTGGTACTGGTTTACGAAGAGAAGATCTCGAACGCCAAAGACATGGTTCCGCTGCTCGAGGCAGTTTCTAAAGCGGGCAAGCCCTTGTTGATCGTGGCTGAAGATGTCGAAGGCGAAGCATTGGCTACGCTGGTTGTCAACAAAATGCGTGGCATCATCAATGTCTGTGCTGTGAAAGCACCGGGCTACGGCGATCGTCGCAAGGCGATGCTTGGCGATATCGCAACGTTGACCGGTGGCACAGCCATCTTCAAGGATCTTGGCATCAAGCTCGATGGCGTACAGCTTTCTGATCTTGGCAAGTGCCGTAAGATCGAGATTAACACAGACAACACCACCATGGTTGGTGGTGGCGGTAAGAAGGACGCCATCAACGCTCGTGCGGATCAAATTCGTAACGAGATCGAAACAACCGACAGCGATTACGATCGCGAGAAGCTGCAAGAGCGGTTGGCCAAGCTAGCCGGTGGCGTTGCAGAGATTAACTGCGGTGCTGCGACAGAAACCGAGATGAAAGAGCGTAAGGCTCTGCTGGAAGACGCCCGGTCGGCAACCCAAGCTGCGTTGGCTGAGGGTATTGTTGTCGGTGGCGGTGTCGCGTTGATCCGTTGCGAAAAGGCTCTCAATAAGCTCAAGCTGGAAGGCGACGAAGGCCTGGGCGTCGAGATTATTCGTAAGGTACTCGACTATCCGTTGCGTTATATCGCCGAGAATGCGGGTGTCGATGGTGCCGTGGTTGTGAATCGGGTTCGTCAGTCCAAAGTGAAGAACGAGGGCTACAACGCCAACAAGATGGAGTATTGCGACTTGATCGAAGCTGGCATCATCGACCCAGCCAAGGTAGTTCGCACCTCGCTGCAAAATGCGGCTAGTGTGGCTTCGCTGCTGTTGACCACCGATTCGTTGATTACTGAAATTCCCAAAGAAGAAGAGGAACCTGCCGGCGGCGACCACGACCACGGTATGGGTGGCGGGATGCCTCCTGGCATGGGCGGAATGGGCGGCGGGATGCCTGGCATGGGCGGTATGCCCGGCATGATGTAGGAAAGCCACGAGCCACGTCGGCTCAAGGTTTAATTAGTACAAACTTCCCCGAATTAAAAATAATCAGAAGGAACCCAAGACATGGCCAAGATCAATTTGCGACCGCTGGACGATCGCGTCGTTGTTCGCCCCTCGGATGCTGAAGAAGTAACCGCTGGTGGTATCGTTCTTCCCGATGCGGCTCAAGAAAAGCCCCAACGTGGCAAAATCGTTGCTGTTGGTGCTGGCCGATTGCTCGACAGCGGCAACCGCGGTGAGCTTTCGGTGGCCGTTGGCGACGAAGTGATTTACGGGAAATATGGCGGCTCGGATATCGAAGTCGATGGCGCCGAGCTGAAGATTCTTCGCGAGAGCGACATCCTCGCTAAGGTTCTCTAGACAAAAAGCAAGCAGTAACGCTTTGTTCGCTGCTCGATAAAGCAATAAGAAACAATCATCACCCAAACCTTAGCTCGGAGCCGAACGGCCAGTGAGCTAAACCGCTTCTAACAAAGGAGCCATACCCGTGGCAAAGCAACTGATGTTTGACGACGCCGCTCGGAGCAAACTGCTTCGGGGTGTCGATAAATTGGCCGACGCCGTCGCCGTGACGATGGGCCCAACTGGCCGCAATGTGATTATTAACAAGTCGTTCGGCGGGCCAACGGTCACCAAAGACGGCGTTACCGTCAGTAAAGAGATCGAGCTGGAAGACCCCTTCGAGAATATGGGCGCGAAGCTCGTTCACGAAGTGGCCGACAAGACTTCGTCGCTTGCAGGCGATGGTACCACGACGGCAACGGTACTTGCTCGGGCGATCCTTCGCGAAGGCACCCGCAACATTGTTGCCGGCAGCAATCCGATGGCTGTTCAGCGTGGTATTCGCCGGGCAGTTAATGCGGCGATCGAACAGCTTGATTCGATGGCGAAGAAAGTGTCGAGCAAAGAACAGATCTCGCAAGTTGGCTCCATCAGCGCTAATAACGATCCCGTGATCGGCGACCTGTTGGCCGACGCGATGGAGCGGGTAGGTAAAGACGGCGTGATTACGGTCGAAGAGGGCCGGTCGACCGAGACGACGCTTGAGTTCGTTGAAGGTATGCAGTTCGACAAGGGTTACTTGTCGCCTTACTTCATCAATGAGCCAGCCGACATGGAATGCGTGTTGGAAGACGCTTACATCCTGATTCATGAGAAGAAGATCAGCAATCTGCGTGATCTGCTTCCGATCTTGGAGTTGGTAAGCCAAAAGGGCAAGCCGTTCTTAATCATCGCTGAAGATATCGAGGGCGAGGCTCTTGCTGCTTTGGTTGTGAATAAGTTGCGAGGCGTGCTGAATGTTGGTGCGGTGAAGGCTCCAGGATTTGGTGACCGTCGTAAGGCGATGCTCGGCGATATTGCGACCTTAACGGGTGGCACGTTGATCAGCGAAGACCTGGGCGTGAAGCTCGAAAGTGTCACACTGGCCGAGATGGGTCGCGCTAAGAAAATCACCGTCAACAAAGACGCTACCACGATCGTTCAAGGTGGTGGCTCGACTGCCGATGTGAAAAAACGCATCGATCAGCTTCGCAAGGGAATCGAAGCGACCACCAGCGACTACGACCGCGAGAAGCTACAAGAGCGGTTGGCTAAGCTGACCGGTGGCGTAGCAATCATTTCGGTGGGTGCCAGTAGCGAAGCAGACATGAAGCAGAAAAAGGCTCGTGTCGAAGACGCTTTGCACGCAACGCGTGCCGCAGTTGAAGAAGGCATCCTCCCGGGTGGAGGTGTCGCATTGCTGCGTTGCAGCGAAGCTGTGGAAGCTGCCGTCAAAGGCGCTAAGGGCGATGAGAAAATCGGCGTGAACATCGTGCGAGGTGTTTTGGATGCTCCGCTCCGCCAGATTGCAGACAACTGTAGTTTGGATGGCAGTGTGGTAGCCGACGAGGTTAGCCGAAAGCCTTTGAACACCGGCTACGATGCCAACAATGGCGCGTATGTCGACATGTACAAGGCGGGCGTTATCGATCCGGCCAAGGTGGTAAAGACCGCTTTGTCGAATGCCGCAAGCATCGCTGGTTTGATTCTCACCACCGAAGCGTTGGTGACCAACTACGACCCGAAAGAGCAAGACAAGCGGGGCGTCGTCGGTAGCATTCGCTAAGGAACGCTATTGAGAAGCCATAGTATTTTTCGCATCGGGCCGCTCGGCTACTTTTTAGCCAGTGGCCCGATTGCGTACCCGATGTGAGTCGACCGGAAACGACGAAACGCCATGGCCTCACCGCGCGATTATTACGAGGTGCTACAAGTCGAGCGTACTGTGACGCAAGACGAAATAGCCACGTCGTATCGTCGTCTAGCAATTAAATATCACCCAGACAAGAATCCGGGTGACGAAGAGGCCATCGAAAAGTTCAAAGAAGCGTCTGACGCCTTTGAAGTTCTTCATGACGCCGAAAAACGTACTCGCTACGATCGTCATGGCCATGCGGGAGTGAACGGCCAAGGGGGTGGGGCAGGGCACTTTTCTGATGTCGAGGACATCTTCTCTGCTTTTGGCGACTTGTTTGGCGACATCTTTGGTGGAAGCGGAGGCCGTCGACGACGGGTTCGTAAAGGGCGGGATGTTCGCTGCGATGTGACACTCACACTTCAAGAAGCTGCTCAGGGGGTGTGCAAAACGGTGCATTTCCAGCGGCATGAGCCTTGCAAAAAATGTGATGGCAGCGGCGCAGCCGATGGCAGCGAGCGTCAGGTTTGTTCGTACTGCGGCGGTCACGGGCAAGTGGTGCAGCAGGCGGGGATTGTCCGCGTGCAGACAACTTGCCCGGCCTGTAAAGGCGAAGGCTCTTCGATTTCGACGCCTTGCAAAGGGTGCCGCGGTTCTGGGCAAAAGCTTAAAAAGGTTGAGGCCGAAGTCGAAATCCCCGCAGGTGTCGACGATGGCATGCAAGTGCGGATCACAGGGCAGGGCGAACCAAGCCCCAACGGGGGGCCTTCGGGCGACTGCTATTGTGTGGTGTCGATCTTGCAACATGCGTTGTTCGAGCGAGAAGGGCAACACCTCATTTGCCGCGTGCCGATTACCTACTCGCAAGCGGCGTTGGGCTGTACGCTGGAGGTTCCCACGCTGAGTGGGCCGGGAGAGGTCGAAGTTCCTCCGGGTACTCAGTCGGGTAAGGTCTTCCGTCTCAAGGGCCAAGGCATGCCCGACCCGCGGATTGTTGGGCTGGGCGATCTCTTAGTGCAAGTGAATATCGATGTGCCCGAAAAAATAAGCAGCGAAGAAGAAGCCTTACTGCGTCAGTTAGCCGAGCTGGAGCACAAGAATGTTGCCCCCGTGCGGCAGAGTTTTTTTGAAAAACTGAAACACTATTTTACCGACGACGAATCTGCTTAACGCATATTGAGGAGTAGCCACCGATGGCGGCCAAGCAACCTACCGAAGACAAAACACCCGTGGAAATGGATGACGACCAACGGCCAGCCGCTGATGTCGATGCAGCATCGATTGCGGACGCAGTAGCGACTGCTTGCGAGGAAGGCGAATCTGGCCTAGAGGGTGAACTTGCCGCCGAAAAAGATCGTGTGCTTCGGCTCCAGGCAGAAATGGAAAATTTGCGTAGCCGCACCGCCCGCGAAATCGTCGACGAACGACGCTACGGTGCCTTGTCGTTGCTCCGCGATTTGTTGCCCGCCTTGGACAACATCGAGCGTGCCATCGAGGCGGCTGAACAAAACGACGACACCGCGGGATTGCTCGAAGGTTTCAAACTAGTGAAGCAACAGCTTACGACCATTTTTGAGCAGCATCACTGTCAGCAAATTGATGCGCTTGGCCAACCCTTCGATCCTCAGATCCACGAAGCTATTCTGCAACAGCCTTCCGACGAGCAGCCTGCGAGCCACGTCTTGCAGGTAACTCAGGTAGGTTATTTGTTGCACGACCGCGTGGTACGTCCCGCGCAGGTAATTATTTCGTCTGGGCCAGCACCAGAAGAAGATGCATAATTCTCCCGTTGTTTTTATCTGCGGCAACTCAAGCCAAAAAGGCTCGCCGCTAAGACATCCGGTTTTTAGTTCAACTTTCCCCCGTTCAGTTAAATTGCCATGCCTACTTACGACTACGAATGCGATGCATGTGGCCATGAGTTCGAACTGTTTCAGTCGATCTCTGATCCGGTTAAACGTAAATGTCCTGAATGCAAAAAGCTCAAGCTCCGTCGGTTGTTCGGCACGGGAGCGGCGGTAGTGTTCAAGGGTTCGGGATTCTACGAAACCGATTACCGTAGCGAGTCGTACAAGAAAGGCGCCCAGGACGCAAAGAAGGCTCAGGAAAAGCCCAAGAAGGAATCGTCTGATTCGAGTAGTAAGAGTGAGACGAAGTCGAGTTCGAGCAAATCGAAGGAAGCATAGACTCGAATTGAACCGATCGCGACAAAGCCGCAACCAAGCAAATAATATTTGACGGGATAACAGGATACAGCCAGATGAGAGACATCCGGATCTATCACAAACTTGATTGAAAGAACACTAATCGGCGCTAATCTTCGCTAATCAGATTAGTGCCAATTAGCGAAAATTAGTGTTCTGACTCATCCTTACAGATCCTGTTAATCCTGTCGAAAAATATTTACACCACACAAAAAAAGTTGATCGTTAGTAACACGGCTGAAACACAGATCAGTTATTTTTCTACTGCCATGCGTTGCCCACTTTGCCAATCTGAATTTTCGCCTCAGGAAACGGACGCTATGCCGTTTTGTAGTGCGCGGTGTAAATTGATCGACTTGGGACAATGGCTCGACGAAAAGCATACCTTGCCGCATGCGCCCGACCCTGAAGACGATGAGATTCCGGACGACAATTGGTCGCAGGAAGCTAATTAGCGAGCGAGGTATTTCCCCGTTATTGTGTTGACCTTGTCGCTGGAGGCAGACTTGCCTCCGGGACCGCGTTGCGGTCCGGCTATTGGCCAATTCACAACGGCAGACTCTTCTAGGAATCATCTCGCGTCGCCAGTATAATGCGACCGTCGTTTGGCTTTGTCCGCAACGTTCTTTCTCCTAAGAGTACCGATGTCGCAGCCACCGGGGATACTTCACGAGATTCGCTGGAATGAGATCTGCCCCTGGCTGATCTTAGTGCGAGCATTGCGTGTTTCGCTTCTGCTGCGGGTGTTGTTACTGGCATTTATTGGCGTGGTTTTGACGCAATGGGGTTGGGCAACCATCGAAGGGGTTTTTTCAGATTCCCCAGTGGGCCTCCAGCGGCTAACCGACACAGGGCCGTCGTCTGCGTTGCCCACTGCATCGCCATCGCCCATCCCTTCGACGCAAGAAAACATCTCTGAGTTTCGAGCATTTACTGAAGGGACCAACTCAGGGCCGCTCGTTCGTGGCTGGACTTGGCTAACCAAGCCGTTTGTTCTACTGGCCAACCGCGAAACAAGTTGGCAACGCTCGTGGGTATTGTCGCTTTGTGGAGTTTGGGCGATTCTTGTGTGGTCGTTATTTGGCGGCGCGATCTCGCGGATAGCAGCGGTTTATCTCACTCGTGGCGAAATATTGAGCCCCGTAGCAGCCATGCAAGCGGCACTTGCAAAGTGGGTGACGACTGCCGGTGCTCCAATCATCGCCCTGGCTGGCGCTGCAGCGCTTGCTTTGCCGTTGGTTCTCGATGGCCTTTTTTTGCGGCTAGACTTTGTCGCCATGCTTGCCGGGTTGCTGTGGGTGTTGGTCCTTGTTTGGGGGCTGATGCTTGCCGTGGTGCTGCTTGGGCTGATGCTTGGTTGGCCATTGATGTGGGCGACGATCGGGGTAGAGCGGACCGACGCATTTGATGGTGTAAGCCGCTGCTACGCCTATATCTACCAACGTCCGCTGCATCTGGCTGCCTATGTGTTGATGGCAACTCTCTTGGGCCTTTTGGGCGAAATGGTGGTTCACTACATTGCCAGTACCAGTATCACGTTGTCGGAGTGGACCATCAGCTGGGGGGCTGGAAACGAGCGAACTGCCCAGCTTGTCGCCCCATCGTTGGCCGATGGTACGTCGGAACTCAGTGGGATGGCAAATACGGGTGCCCAAGCCATTCAGTTTTGGAAATGGACGCTGTCGGCCATCTCGGCCTCGTTTCCCATTGCCTATCTTTGGCCTGCGACAGTTGGCATCTATCTGCTGCTGCGTCGACACATCGACTCGACGGAAATGGACGAAGTTGCGTTCGACGACATTGAGTCGGCCCCAGGATTGCCGGGCTTAACCATGGATGATGCGGGTGTGCCGCAAATGGATCGGGCGTCGAGTGCTGAGGCAGAAGGCGGTGGGGACGCGAAGGCTTAGGGATCAGTTGAGAGGACTCGACCGAGACGGTCGGGCTATATGTTGCGCTACGCTTGTAGGATTGAGTTGGCGTCGCGATCGAACTGGCCGCGAGTTACCACCCTATCGCAACCTGCCTGACGGGCTTCGTTAAGTCGCTGCTCATGGACATGCGGGCCGCAGGCGACGATGAGCACCTCCGCGTCCTCAATCTTCCGTACCCCTTCGACGAGCGCCACTATATCAAGGCCCGGCAGTTGGAGGTCGACAAAAACCAACCGACATTCATCGTTACTCAGTGCTGTGATGGCCCCCGCTACGTCCGCAGCATGACTCACCGAGAAGCCCAAATTTTGGGCAGCACCTTCGACCCGGGAAGAGAGCATCAAATCGCGACCGAGAAAAACGAGTTTCATTGTCTGTTCTAGCCCTAAACTGCGCCTGGCCCACGATGCGAGTCGCTGATCTGTATTGCATCGTCCAAGGGCAGGACCATCACCTTGCCGTCCCCGATGTTTCCGGTGGTACCAGTACGGGCGGCTTGTTCTAGGCACTCAATCGTGCGTTCGACGAAATCGTCGTTCACGGCAATTTCGAGTTCCACCTTGCGGAGTAAGTTGGTTTCGTACTCGCTGCCACGATACGTTTCTGATTGCCCACGTTGCCGCGCAAAGCCCATCGCGTCGCATACCGTCAGACGGGTTACGCCGATACGATTCAGCGCCTGCTGAACGGCTTCGAGCTTTGTGGGCTGAATCACGGTGAGAAGGAGTTTCATAGGAGAGGAAAATATCTGATTTCAAGCAATAAGAGAACCCGTTCAGCATAACATTGCCACTTGAATCAGCAAGTGGAGAAGGTTGCGATACTTGACGAGCAGGAAAATCGCTATACTCGCGTCTCTACGGTAACAGCCTCCACTCGCACGAAAAAATCCTCGGTATGCCTGACAGCCTCTATTCCCTCAATCAGCGGACGTTTTTGAGCCCTTGGCTTGAGGACGTCTCTTGTGCGCAGATGGAATCGTTGGGCATGCAGGGAGGATTTAGCGGGGCGGTGATCTGGAAGGTCTCGATACAAAACAAAAACCTCTGCCTGCGGTGCTGGCCGCAGGGTCATCCGACGATCGATGGTCTCTCGGCAATCCACGGCCTCTTGCAGCATGTCGAAAAATCTGGGTTCGCACTAGCTCCGGTTCCATTGCCTACACTAGCTGGTCAGACGTTTTTTTTGAATGAAGAACACCTATGGGAATTGGCTCCGTGGATGCCTGGCGAGGCTAGCTTTCTTGGGCAGCCCAGTCGCACAAAACTTGAAGCGGCAGTCAGCTGTTTGGCCGAATTTCATCGGGCGGCTGAACGATACACCTACGCTGGCAACGAACGGCGAGAAGCACCGTCACCGGGCTTGCAACAACGGCTCGCGTTGCTGCAAGACTTGCAGCGGAGTGAGTTAGACAAACTTTGGAAAGCCGTCCGGTCGGCCAGCTCGAGTCGATTGCAAGAGCTTACTTTTGAATTGCTCGAAGGCATTTCCCGACCGCTTGATCGGGTGATTGATCGGCTTCAGCAGATCGTCAACCAACCGTTGCCGCTTCAATGGTGTTTGCGAGACGTACGGCACGATCACATTTTGTATACCGCGGACCGGGTGACGGGGCTGATCGACTTTGGTGCGGTCGCGGTTGATTCGGTGGCGGGCGATATTGCCCGTTTGCTGGGCAGCATGGTCAACGACGATGCCGACTCTTGGCGAGTCGGCATCGAGGCGTATTCTCGAATTCAAACGCTGAGCGAAAATCAGCGACGGGCGATCGTAGGATTCGACCAAGGGGGTACGCTTTGCTCAGCCGCCAACTGGGCACGCTGGCTGTTTGTCGACCACCGGTCGTTCGCCCAGACAAACATGCTGAAAGAACAGTTGAGCTGGCTGGCCACCCGATTGGGGGCGTTGGAGTAACTTTCGGGAAGGCAGGATGCCATAGCCGGTCCATCCTGGCCGAAAGTAGTATCGCTAGCATGTTGAATAACTGCTAGCAGCCCCGCAAGTGTCCAACAACGAATTGGCGATACCCAGCTACAAAACACCGGTAATTTCTGTCTTTTTGTGCCCGAACACACAGTCTGTACGACCGCAGCCGCCGAAAATAATAGCAGTGCAGATGCTCGACCTCCCAGGACGATTGGAAAAGTCATGCTAGCCGGCAGGCGGAAGCCGCGGTCGAATCTGAAAAAACCGCGGCTTCCGCCTGTGGCTACTACAGAATCTGTGACTTTGCAATCGTCCTGCCTAAGCAAGCAGTCGACGTTGACCCGTATTTTCAACGGCTGTTAGAATGGCCGAGCTACCCTCCCCCTGGCAGGACGCCCCGGGAGCCGTTTTCTTTCGAGAGGAAAAGATAGGGATGTGCAGAGTTCCTTTGGCTCCATACGGCCGTTTTGTGTTCGCGTTGTGTTTGGCACTTCTTGGCTCAAGCTCGGTAGCAACTGCTCAGCTCGAGTTTAAGGGGCTGGGGAATTTTCGATCGGGTGGCCGCGGCAACCGCGGGGCAGAGGTAACCGTTAAGGCCGAATTCACGGCTGCCACCGAAGAGCGCAGTGCGTATCTGTTTGTCACAGCAACGATCGCTGACAATTTTCACATAAGCGCCGTGGATCAAGGTTCGCTGCCGAATCATGGTGGTGGTCCGTTGCCCTCGAAACCCACGCTCGCCCCCGATTCAGCAGCCAGCGTAACTGGCGAATGGCGTTCGACAGAGCCGCCTCATGTGCGGATCGACCAAGAAGCATTCGTCGGCTTAGAACTTCGCGAACATTTTAAGAACGTCACTTGGTATGCCCCCATCGAACTGGCACCAGGAACCGATCCCAATACATTGACGCTCGAAGGAAAAGTGGAAGGTCAGGCCTGCAATCCGCAAACGTGCATTCCATTTGAAACACCATTCACAGCCAAATTGGGAACAGGCGTGCCCGTCCCCGTTGCTACCGCCACAGAGCCGACCCCCGAGCCGATACTTGCAGAAACCCCGAACCTGCCTTTGTTTACGATCCTGGGTTACGGAATTCTGGGCGGATTGATTTTGAATCTGATGCCTTGCGTTTTACCCGTCATCGGGCTAAAAGTTCTCTCTTTCGCTGAGCAGGGGGGGCAATCCCGGGCTCATGTTTTTCTTTTGAATTTGTCGTATGTAGCAGGCTTATTTTCGGTCTTCATGGTCTTAGCCACCTTGGCGGCGCTTGCCCAACTCGGACTGGGCAATGAGAGCTTCGGCTGGGGAGAGCTTTACACGCTTACTTGGTTTAAGGTCGCTATGACGGCCCTGGTATTCGCCATGGCGCTCAGCTTTCTGGGAACTTGGGAATTGCCCATCCCCGGCTTTGCGGCCTCGGGCAGTGCGACTGAACTGGCTGCCCGCGAAGGTCCGTTCGGCGCGTTCTGCATGGGTATTGTGACCACGCTGTTGGCAACCCCATGCAGCGGGCCCTTCTTAGGGCCGGTTTTCGGCTATACCATCAGCCAGCCGCCGTGGGTGATCTATGCGATTTTTGGCTCGGTCGGGCTGGGGATGTCGTTGCCCTACTTGCTGATTGGCGTTGCTCCGTCGCTCGTAAGCTGGATTCCGAAGCCGGGTGCTTGGATGAATACGATGAAGCACTTGCTTGGGTTTGTTTTGCTGGGCACGGTGGTCTATCTGTTTTCCACAATCAATCAGGACTATTTTCTCGCCACGTTAGCGTTGTTGTTTGGCATCTGGTTTGGCTGCTGGTTGATTGGGCAAACTTCGATTACCGCTTCGGAGAAAACACGTCGAAACGCATGGCTCGGCGCGATTGGTTCGGCTGCGATTGTCGGAGTATTTGCGTTCAAAATTTTAACGCCTAGCGATGCGTTGCTACCCTGGCAACCTTACTCGCCGCAAGCATTGGCTGCCGCCCGTGCCGAGGGTAAGACCGTATTGGTCGATTTTTCTGCGAACTGGTGCCCTACCTGTAAAACGAACCTAAAGTTTGCCATCAACCGAACTGAGGTAAGGGATTTAGTCGAAAAGAACAACGTGGTCACGTTGCTGGCCGACTGGACGGATCGTAGTGAGACGATCAAGAATGCTCTGCGCGAACTCAATAGCCAAAGCATCCCGCTCTTGGCCATTTACCCCGCCGATCCGTCGCGCGAGGTGATCGTGCTTCCCGATCTACTCAGCAAGTCGAAGGTTCTAAAGGCACTTTCGACAGCAGGGCCTTCGCTAAGCGAATCTGAAAAAAGTTCGATGGCCACAACGCCGAAAGCACCCGTATTCGGCGGGCAAGCTCAGCAGGTGAATACCTATCGTTAGAAAAAGAATTCGTGGCAGCGCCAAAGCCTGTCAAACAGACGCGGCATCTCAGAATTTACCCTAGTGCCGCGTCAGCCTTCAATTGCTGGGTGCCACTGTCTGGCTTGTCCAGCAGTGTGAAGCGGGTATCAGGGTTCCACTGCTGGACAAGCCAGACAGTGGCACCCAACCGAACCCTTCAATACAGGTCTGACAAAACCCCTAAGCCCAATGGCATTCGCCGCATCCGTCGACGATGTTGCCTATCGGCCAACTTTCAAGCCCCAGGCCCGAGAGTTGTTGCTGGATGCTCTCGGCGTAGTAGTCGCTGACGACCATCACTAGGCCTACGCCCATGTTAAAGACACGAAACATTTCGGTGTCTTCAACTCCGCCCAATTCTTGCATCCAAGGGAAGACGGGGTGGATGGTCCAACTGTCGCGTTTGATCTTCGCATCGGCGGTTGCCGGTAAAACGCGAGATAGATTTTCGTGCAACCCGCCTCCCGTGATATGAGCGATGCCGTGAACTACCGACTTTTTTTTGTAATGATTTAGCACGTTTCGTACGGCGCGAGCGTAAAGTTGAGTCGGGCGAAGCAGCATCTGGCCAACCGTCTCGCCGCACGACTCGACATGGTCGTCGATCGAAAGGCCTGCGTGCTCGAAGACGATTTTTCGCACTAAGCTGTAGCCATTGGAATGCACGCCGTTGGATGCGATTCCCAGAACCACGTCGCCGGGGGTGATGCTGCTGCCATCAAGAAGGCGAGATCGTTCGACAATGCCTACGCAGAAGCCTGCGAGGTCGTAGTCGCCCTTCTGGTAGATGTCGGGCATGATGGCCGTCTCGCCGCCAATTAGGGCGGCATCGCTCTCCAGGCAACCGGTGCTGATGCCCTCGACAATCTGCTCAAGCAAATTGGGGTCGTCCTCACCCATGGCCACATAGTCGAGGAAAAACAGCGGTTCGGCCCCGCAACAAATGGCATCGTTGACGCACATCGCAACCAGATCGATGCCGACCGTATCGTGGCATCCCGTCATTTGGGCGACTTTGAGCTTGGTGCCGACCCCATCGGTGCCCGAGACGAGCACCGGCTCCTCATAATTCCTAGAAAAAAGTCCACCGGCAAAGTCTAACCTGAATAACCCTGCAAACCCGTTATTCCAGGGCAAAACACGGGGGCAATGGGTCCGCCGCAGCAAGTTTGGCAGCCGCGCCATCGACTCCTGATAGGTTTCTAAGTCGACTCCAGAATCGCGATAAGTTATTTTTTGCATTAGATTTACCGCATATTGGCCGGGCCAAGAGCTACGATTTTATGATAGGCCTGCCCGAAGTGTCAACGACCGAGAGAGCAATCCTACCGACCAGCCCGATTATTCAACGCGAGAGCTTGAAACTTTCCCGTTTGAATCGGTTGGAGCGTAACGCTTGTCGCACGTAGCGAAGGTGGTTGCCGTTTCCTGGACGGCGGGGCTGGTCTACTCAAGCCAAGTCGCAGCGGACAGAGCGGTAGGAGCAGACATAGCAGCCAACGAACCTCTACCGTGTGCTACCATACATTTCAAGCAATCCGGAGACGAATGACGAAGGTCTAGAACATCGTCGCATTAGCGACCCATCCTCGGGCGAGCAGTGTACGCGCCCACCACGGTAACGAGCCCCTAGACCTTCACCCACGAGTCGACATTGATGCTGACCGAATTTACCGCCGCCCCCACGCTTACTAGCCAAGCTCTTCCAGGCCAAGTTCAACTCGCCATGCCGAAACCGCAACGTCTGATGCAATTCCGATATCCGCTGCCCTATGGCGCGATCGTCCAGGACGCAGGGGTGCAGTTTTCGGTCTACAGCCGATCGGCGACCGCCATGCGGGTGCTGTTGTACCGACGTGTGAGCGACCGCGAGCCTTATCGGATTGTTGAATTCGATCCCTCGACAGACCGCTGGGGCGACATTTGGAGTGTGATAGTTCCGGGCTTGAAAACGGGCCAGTTGTATCACTTCCAGGCGGATGGGCCTTGCTCTCCGCAGGAAGGCCATCGTTTTAGCCACCATGCGCGTCTCATCGACCCCTATGCTCGCGCGTTGGCAGGTCGGTTCCAGCCTTCCAACGATGGGATCATTCGTCCGCCCAAATGTGTGGCGGTCGAGGATAACTTCGATTGGCAGGGCGATCGTCATCTTCGCCGTCCCTTGTCTGAAACTGTAATTTACGAGATGCACGTCCGCGGATTTACGCGCAGTTCGACTAGCGACGCCGAGCACCCTGGCACGTACCTAGGCGTGATCGAGAAAATCCCGTACCTAAAATCGCTGGGCGTTACGGCTGTTGAGTTGATGCCGATCCATGAGTTTCCGATTCTCGATCCGTTTGGCGCGAAGCCTGAGCGGACGAACTATTGGGGTTACGACTCGCTGGCATTTTTTGCTCCGCATCGTGGCTACATGCACGGCAGCAAGCCGGGGGAACAAGTCAATCAATTCAAGCAGATGGTACGTGCGTTGCATGCCGCAGGCATCGAAGTGATTTTAGACGTTGTCTTCAACCACACTGCCGAAGGCAACGCCGCCGGTCCTACGTTGAGCTTCAAAGGCCTAGAAAACAAGGTCTATTACATGCTCAACGACGATGGGACGTATAAAAATTATTCGGGCTGTGGCAATACGGTGAACGGCAATCATCCCATCTGCCGTGAAATGATTTTCCATTGCCTACGACATTGGGTTTACAATTACCACATCGATGGTTTCCGGTTTGATCTGGCCTCGATTCTCAGCCGAGACCGCAACGGCGAACTAATGCCCAACCCACCGTTGGTCGAAGTGATTGCCGAAGACCCGATGTTGGCGGATACCAAAATCATTGCCGAAGCTTGGGATGCAGCAGGAGCATTCCAGGTAGGGTCTTTTTCTGAAGACACTCGTTGGGCCGAGTGGAACGGCCACTATCGAGACGACATCCGTCGCTATTGGCGAGGCGAACCGGGTCGCACCGGCGCCATGGTAACGCGGCTGTCAGGTTCCAGCGACCTTTATCAATCGAGTGGTCGGCATCCTTATAACAGTATTAACTTCATTACGTCGCACGATGGCTACACGCTCTACGACTTGGTTAGCTATGAGCAGAAGCACAACCAAGCCAATGGCGAAGGCAATCGTGACGGCGACAACAACAATTATAGCGCCAACAATGGCGTTGAAGGGCCGACACGCCGCAAGCCGATTGTTGAACTCCGACGTCGACAAACGAAAAACATGATCGCCTCTCTGCTGCTTAGCCAAGGCACGCCGATGATCGTCTCGGGCGACGAAGTGCTTCGTACCCAACGAGGAAACAACAACGCTTATTGCCAAGACAATGCCCTGAGCTGGTTCGATTGGAATCTTGTTGATCGGAATACCGAGATGTTTCGGTTTTCGCAATCGCTGATCGCTTTCCGCAAAGTGCAGCCGAGCGTCCGACGTTCCACGTTCCTCACAGGCCAGCAATTGGGAAATGGCGAGTTGCCTGATGTCAGTTGGTATAGCCCCGATGGGATGCTGATGGATTGGGCCGCCCCCGACCAGAGCTTGCTCTGCGTTTATGGCACCACGGGGATCGACGACCCTGCGGCCCGGCCCGTGATGATCTTGCTACATCCGGGAACCGATACGCAGGAGTATCTGATCCCCGAGTCGATCAGAAAGTACAACTGGCGGCTATTTGTGGATACTGCGGCAAAGATGCCCAACGACGTCTATCCCTCGGTTGATGGCCCGCCCTTGCCCTCGGATGGCAAGCTCCAGTTGGTGCATCATACGTTGATGTGCTACGTGGCCTAGCGTAAGTTATCCGGGAACAAAGCCCCGAAAAAGTCTCCGCCAGCCAGGTGATTTTATTTCTGGCAACATTTTTCACACCAGATGTAGAGACTTTGCCCACCAATCGGTACGCTGTAGGGAACGGCACAACGCCGTTTCCTACAGCTTTTTTTGCATGGAGGTTTCGCCGTGACCACAGCGCCACCCAGAGTTTCTATCATCGGCATCGGAGACGATGGTCTCGATGCGGTGCCAGGATACGCTCGCCAATTTATTCTTGATGCCGATATCCTTGCGGGGAGCGAGCGCACTCTAAAGATCGTTTCCGAAGCGAGCGGTCAACGGCTGGCCATTGGGAGCGATCTGGACGAAGTGGCCGAGCAAATCAACGCTGCGGGCGATGTGAACATTGCTGTTCTCGTTTCGGGCGACCCTTTGTTCTATGGCTTGGCTCGTTTTCTCTGTGATCGTATTGGGCACGAACGGTGTGAAATTGTCCCCCACGTTAGCAGCATGCAACTGGCATTTGCCAGGGTCAAAGAAAGCTGGGACGAAGCTTACTTAACCAACCTGGCAAATCACACGGTCGATGCCGTGGTCGAGCGAATTCGTGTCGCCGAAAAGGTAGGCCTGTTTACCACTGAGGATTGCGGCCCGGCAGATGTTGCCCGAGCATTGCTAGCTCAACGCATCGACTACTTTACGATCTACGTTTGCGAAAATCTTGGCGCGCGAAACGAGCGAGTAACGCGTGGCACGGTTGCCGAGATTGCTGACCGTACGTTCGAGTCGCTGAATGTAATGATTCTGGTCCGCGATAGCGAAGCGCCCGACCGCGCTCGCGATCCGCTTGTAAGAAGCCTTTTTGGTAACCCGGACGAAGTGTTTCTTCAATCCACGCCAAAACATGGCCTGCTTACGCCGGCGGAAGTGCGATCGTTGGCGTTGGCTCAAATGGCTCTCAACACTCGTAGCGTGGTATGGGATGTCGGGGCCGGTTGTGGCACGGTGAGTGTTGAAGCGGCTCAACTTTCGCCTGGTGGCCAAGTTTATGCAATCGAACAGGATGCCGAGGATGTTGGGCTTATCCACCAAAACGCCGAACGCTTCGGCGTGAGCAACGTTATTCCCGTTCTAGGGCAAGCTCCTGAAGCGTGGGCTGAGTTGCCCAACCCTGACGCGGTGTTTATCGAAGGTAGTGGCCGCGAAGTCGTTCGCATCGCTGAGTTAGCTTTCGAGCGATTGAATGCCGGGGGTCGCTTGGTTGCCAATGTGGTAAGCATCCAGGCGCTCGATGAAGTACGTCGAGCGCTCGGGCAACGGGCCTCGCAGGTGCAAGTCCGGATGGTTAACATTGCGCGCGGGACCGACCAGCTTGATCGCCTACGTTTTGACGCGTTGAACCCAACCTTCGTGCTAACCGCCTCAAAATAGCCTTACGCAAGAACGGGTTGTTTTTTGCCGGAAGCAACGCATACGTTGTAGAACTCTTCGATGTCGGCCTCGGGCCCCATCACAATAACGATGTCCCCGACACACAGTTTTTGATCGTCCTTTGGATTGAAGACTGTTTCGCCATCGGCACTACGAACCGCGATGACCATCATTTGAAAACCTTCTTCGGCCTCGCGGATGGTTCTACCCAGATAGGCACTTTTGTCGGTAAATTTGAATTCTTCTAGCTCGGCGTTCAGACCAGATTCGTGCCCAATGCAACGTAGCAGGTCTGACGTTTCTGGTCGAACAATGATATCGGCCATTCGCTCGGCACCGATGATGGCAGGCATAACAACTTCGTTAGCTCCAGCTTGCAGCAGCTTTTTCTCAGTTCGCGGATGTTCGCCACGAGCCAAAATATGAATCGCTGGATTCATGTTGCGAGCAGTCAGCGTTAAAAACACATTCGTTGCATCACTTTGAAGAGCGATGACAAAGGTTGTTGCACGTTCTATGCCGGCTGACAGGAGAGTATCTTCGTCGGTTGCATCTCCTTCGAGGTACAAGTACCCCAGGGATTTTGCCTCCGCTAATACCTCCGAGGAGGGTTCGATCACAACAAACGGCACTTGATGGCGGACCAACCGGTGTCCTAAGTTTTGGCCGATGCGCCCAAAGCCACAGATGATAACGTGGTCTTTCAGTTTGTCGATTTTCTTTGTCATCCGCTTCACTCCCATTGCTTGATCGAGTTGTCCTTCGACAATGGCTTGAATCAACATGCCGACGGTGTACATCATTGCCATCATGCCGAAAATAATGACGATGATCGAAAGAAATTGTCTCGCTTCGTCAACTTCTTGATCGACGCTTTGCGAGTAGCCGACGCCCGCCACGGTGATGACCGTCCAGTAGATCGACTCTAAGAGCGTTTTCTTAAACCACAGATGAAAGGTCATGATCGAGAAAACAAACACGCACCCTAGAATCAGTGCGCCGCGTCTCGCTCGTCCTAAGGCTTCATTCATCAGGTATGGTAGTCGGTATTCAGTCGGACATACTCAGTCGTGAGGTCTGTAGTCCAAAAGCGGGCCGACGCTGTCCCTTCGTCCAGCAACAATACGATGCTCGTATTGCGGTCCGCTTTCATCGATTCAGATACGGCGGCCGCATCAAAGACCACCGGTACGCCTCGTTCGTATAGCAACAGGCCATTTACCAACAGGCTCACCTTGGTGGGGTCAAACGCTATACCAGAGTAGCCCGCTGCTGAGACGATTCGCCCCCAATTCGGATCATTTCCTGCCACTGCGGTCTTGACCAAAGGACTGTCTGCGATGGTCTTAGCGATTTTGATGGCATCGTCGCGAGTGGCGCCCCCGTGGACCTCGACGGTGATCAAATGCGAAGCCCCCTCGCCATCGGCGGGGATCGACTGAGCCAAGTCTTCGCAGACCTCGACCAATGTGGCCTGAAACTTGGCAAGCGAACTTCCTTCTAAAACGGGGCCGCCTGCCGCCCCGTTGGCCAAAAGCAGTACCGTATCGCTGGTGCTAGTGTGGCCATCGACGCTGATACAGTTGAACGATTCGTTCACCGCGTCGGCCAACCCTTCGTGGGCAGTGTCCATGCTCAGCGCTGCATCGGTCATCACGACCGCCAACATAGTAGCCATGTTGGGGCCAATCATCGCCGCCCCTTTGGCCATGCCGCAAATCCTTACGGGCACGTCCAATTGAATCTCTCGGCTGGTGACCTTGTGCCTAGTGTCGGTTGTCATCATGCCCTGGGCTGCGGCAATGAGAGACTCTTCGCAAGAGGCTAATTTCGAGGCGGCGGCATCAATTCCCGAGCAGATTTTATCCATCGGCAACATTTCGCCAATGATGCCTGTCGACAATACCAGCACCTGCTTGCCATCGAGCTTACAGACTTCGGCAACTTTCCCGGCCATCTGCTCGGCATCGCGATCCCCTTGCTCGCCCGTACATGCGTTTGCCACGCCTGAGTTGATAACCACCGCTTGGATCGAGTCGCTGGGAGTTCGATTGCGACAGAGCGTCACCGGCGCCCCGCAAACAAGATTTTGCGTATAGACGCCAGCGGCAACCGCGGGTCGATCTGAAACGAGCAACGACAAATCGAGTTTGCTAGAATCGCTTTTGACGCCTGAATAGACACCCGCTGCGCTATAACCAAGGGGAAGTTGGTCGGCCATACTCTGTTCCAGTGCAGTTGAAAAAACGTATTACTTCAGCAAAATGACGACGTGGCGAGGCGAATAGTACGTTCGGACGAATTCAATTCGTATGGTTCTTCACAAATTTAGTGACTACCATCAGCCGGCTTTATTCGTAAACATCGCCAGCCAGCCCCAACGGGGCGAAATATATTAGCCCAGGGCGAAGGTCAGACGAGCAAAGCGAGGCTGACCGCAGCCCTGGGTTGTCAATTCAGTCATACTTCTCGTCCGAGCAATACGCTATGCGGACAGTCGGGACGCGACCGAGGACGAAATCAAGCCGAAGACTAATTTCGGCCTCGGTCACGTGCTTTGAGTGGCAAAGCGGTAAGCTCAGCCGCGGCGTTTGTATGCCAAGCGAACCCAGGGCGACGCCAAACGTCGCTCCGCTCTGTTTGGCTTTGCCCTGGGCTACCATATTTTGCCCTTACAGGGCATTTTCTGCTACGGCCATTTCACTCGGGCCACTAACTCCCCCGAAGAACCAGAAAAACCTTGGGCCTTCGACCTATGCGCCCCTAGGTGTCTCTGCTATAGCAGCGCTGTGGTCTCCGGCAAATCGTACATGAGGTTGAAGTTTTGAACGGCGGCCCCAGATGCCCCCTTTATCAGGTTGTCGATCACGCTGATCGTCACCACCTTGCCCTGGACAACCCGTGCTGTCACCTCGCAAAAGTTGGTGCCTGATACGTTCTTTGTGTTGGGTAGTTCGTCGATCACTCGAACGAACGGCTCGTCTTGATATTTCTTTCGCAAAACGCCGAGTACCGCGTCGGCATCGACTTCCTCCACAGGATCGGAGTAAGCCGTGGTGAGGATGCCTCGATCCATCGGTATCAAATGCGGGGTAAATACCACGTTCGTCTCGACATCTGCATAGGTGCCCAACACCTGATCGATCTCCGGCGTATGTCGATGCTGTCCCACAGCATAAGCAGCCAGGTTTTCGTTGCATTCGGGAAAATGAAAAGCAGGCTTGGGCGTACGCCCTGCCCCGCTCACGCCGCTCTTGCTGTCGATGACGATGCCCCGAGGCGACACAACACCAGCTTCCAACAGCGGTGCTAATGCCAATATGGCAGCGGTTGGGTAGCAACCGGGATTCGCCACCAGATTTGCTCCACGAATCGACTCGCGGAATAGTTCCGGCAAACCATAGGGCGTCTTTGGCATACGTGCCGGATCGGGATGTTCAACCTTGTACCACTGGGCGTAAATCTTCGGATCGTTAAGCCGATAGTCGGCACTGAAGTCGACAACGCGACAGCCAGCGGCGAGCAACTCGCTAACCGCAGCAGCACTGGCAGCATGAGGTAAACATCCAAAGACGCAATCTGCCCGACTGGCGACTTCTGTGGGAGTGAGGTTTTCGAGTACCAAGTCGAGCCGCCCACGCAACGAGGGATGAATTTCAGCCACTGAGGGCCGAGTTTCTTGGCGAGTGGTCAGCGCAGTGATTTCGACTTCGGGATGCCGGAGCAGTAAGTGAAGCAGTTCCCGAGCGGTGTATCCGGTAGCACCGAGAATGGCTGCGCGAATCATAACAATTGTATTTCGAGTGTCGAAAGGGTGGGGTGAACGCTGTCAGGCGAGTCTCATCAGTATATCGCCACACCCCCCCCCCCGCTATGGGATGGCCGGCCCGGTCCAGCCAAGACACCGCCAATTGCAGCCCGGTTCGGCCTGCCCGGGCTACCAGTAAAATGCCGGGGGATGGGCTTGTCCTGCAAGATTCGATGCCGGTATAAAACAAGCTGACGCGAGGGGTGTGCAACAAGCCGATCTCAGTCAGATCGGAGAGAGGAAGGGATTATGTTCACCAAGAAGCCGCAAAGTACGGCAATGGTCACGGAAGAAGCGATCGCCCAACGAGCTTACGAGTTCTGGCAAGCTCGGGGCTGTCCAGAAAGCGATGGCAGCGAAGATTGGCAAACCGCCGAAGCAGACCTGATCGCTGAGGCCAAGCAAGCGAAACGCCCGATAAAACGTTTGTTCGCCCGGTTACGCAATCGCGCTGCGCTCGCCTAGGGCATTATCAATTGAGTGCCACCCGGTCGTCTCCGCAAGAAACCTCTCCCCGGCCAAATTTTACCGTTGAAATTGGGCTACCACTTCTGGGAGAATGCGTAGCTGCTAGCGTTTACGGACGGTCAATCAGCCGCTGTTGAATGACAGCTAGGATTTCTTGGGCGACAACCGTTTTAGATCCCTGCACCTGCTTGAGAATCGTTCCCGCTGGGTTCAAAATCTCGACTTGGTTATCGAGCGAGTGCATCGCCTCGACCCCGTTCGAGACCATGAGATCACAGCATTTACGCTCAAGCTTGGCCAAGGCACGTAGACGGTGATCTTCTGTTTCCAGAGCAAACCCCACCACCCAGCGATTGCCCTTCTCGGCGCCAAGCGTTGCCACCACATCGTCGGTTTCTACAAGCTGTAGCAACAAGGGCCCGCCGGTCTTGGCAATCTTGCTCGACTCGACACGCACAGGTCGGTAATCGCAAGGAGCCGCTGCTCCGATAAGACCATCGCAATCTTCAAATGCTTCTCTCGCACAAACAAGCATTTCTTCGGTTGACACAACCGGAAAAACTTCTGCCCCGTTGGGATATTCAATTTCAACCGGCCCACTAACGATAACAACCTTGTGCCCCAACTCCAGGGCTGCCTCGGCCAGCGCTGCCCCCATACGGCCACTCGACGCGTTGGTAAAGTAACGCACCGGATCTAAAAACTGCCGAGTAGGGCCAGAGGTAATAAGAATTTTTGCCATCGTCTATCGCTGGGCTTTAGTGCGTGGGGTGCATACAACGACTGGAGGATTGCAAAGTCGGCAACCTGCCGTGCTAGCTTGAATTGTCTGCCAATAGCCGCAATATCACATCCTTGATCTCCGCAGGCTCGGCCATACGGCCAACGCCTTTTTGTCGGCAACTGAGCCAGCCCTCTTGCGGGTCGACGATGTGGATGCCATCGCTACGAAGCTGCGTAAGATTGCGTTGCACGGCAGGCTTTTCCCACATTTCGCTGTTCATCGCCGGGGCGACGACCACGGGGCCTGCGAACGAAAGAGTCAACGTACTCAGCAAATCGTCGGCCAAGCCGTGCGCCGATTGTGCCATGTAGTTTGCTGTTGCTGGTGCAACGCATAGCAACTGTGCTTTTCGAGCCAGTTCGATATGCGGCCCGAGTGGGAATTCTTTGTCAGAGAAAACTCGGGAGTACACTGGGCGGCCCGTTAGCGCGCGAAAAGTTGCCGGGCCGACAAACTTGCAGGCAGCGCGTGTCATCACCACCGAGACACCAATGCCGCTTTGCACCAAGTCGCTAACCAGCGCAGCCGTTTTGTAGGCAGCGATTCCTCCCGAAACGCCGACAATGATTTCATGCGACATGGGCAGGTACGCTTCGTCCAGAGAAAACGTCCAGAGAAAACTACAAACTAGAAAGATCCAGCTCAGGAGGACCGCCGGTGCTGTCTGGGCCTCCGGAAACTTGCACTTTGCTCGAGCTGTCGAGATAGATTTTATCTTGCAGTATCTCTTGCACGACAATTTCCATCTGGTTATCCGACTCGAAGTCGACCAGCGCACGAGCACCCGCATTGATAGCAGCTAACCGCTTTTGGATAAGAGTAGAGAGCTTAAACCGACCGCCAACTTTGTTGACAATCAATTCTTCCTTCAACGCATCAATCATAGGGAAGGCCTTTGTTTTGCAAAATCGAACAGATTTCGTCGACCGCCCGCGGGACGGTGTCGTTCACAACTTGATATTCATAACGGTCGGCTAGCTGCAACTCGCGACGAGCAACACTAAGCCGACGATGGATCGCTTCTTCGTTTTCGGTGCCACGAGAGCGGAGCCGATGTTCCAACTCTTCGGGCGATTCAGGGCAGATGAAGATTGTAATCGGGCTCTCAAACTTTTTGAGTACGTCCTCGGCTCCATCGACGTCAATCTCTAGGATAACCCATTCCCCACCTTCCAGGCTAGGCCTTACCTCGCTCCAGAGCGTGCCATACCAGTGCCCTCGCCCAAAAACCTCCTTACATTCCAGAAATTCGCCCTCGCTACGACGTCGGGAAAACTCCACATCGGTCAGGAAATGGTACTCCACGCCGTCCTGCTCGCCTGCCCGGGGCGGGCGGGTGGTGGCTGAGGTGCTAAGTCGCAGACGGTCGCCACTACGCTGGAGAACCTGAGCAACGATGGTCGACTTGCCGACTCCCGAAGGGCCGGAGATGACAACCAGTTTGCCGGGGGCCAATCTGCCATTGGGCGCTGGGTCGTTGGGCATTGTTCTATTGCACGTTCTGAATCTGTTCGCGAATGCGTTCCAAAGCCGTTTTAATCTCGACGACCTGTTCGGAAATTACCGAGTCATTGGCCTTCGAGCCAATGGTATTGGTTTCTCGGCCCATTTCTTGACAGATGAACTCTAGTTTTCGTCCGGCACTCTCAGGCAATGTCATCGCCTTGCTGAACTGTTGCAGATGGCTTCGCAGGCGAACGATCTCCTCCGAAATATCCGACCGATCGGTAAACAGGCTTATTTCTCTTACCAAATCAGCCGGCTCGACCGTTACGTTGAGCGACGACAATGCCTCGTTCACTCGCTCTTCGATACGGCGGCGGTAATGATCGGCGACAGCGGGCACGCGTGTTTCGACGACATCCAATGCTGCCGATACCGTATTGCTCTGGTCGGTAAGGTCGGCGGCCAACGCTTCGCCTTCGACGGCTCGCATTTTGCTAAGCTGCTCTAAAGCGGCGTGTAATGTTGGCTCAACCAAGGGCCAAACATGCGTTGCATCATGGGCATCGGCAGATAGCTCTTCGACCACGCCAGGCAATGTGGTTAGCGGTTCTAGGCGGACGTCCTCGCTCAGCCCTCGCTTGGCGGCGACTTCCAGCAGTTGATCGACGTACTGATTGAGAATCTGTGTATTGAGGCGATAGTCGTTGGCGTCGCCCAGATGGCGAATACGCACGTTGCAGTGAATCGTACCCCGCTTCACATATTTGCGGATGACGGCTTCTAGCCGCGATTCTAGCGTGCCATAGCCGTCCGTTGTGCGTAGATGCAGCTTGAAATACCGACTGTTTACCGTACGGACTTCGGCGGAAATAGCATAATTATCGCGATCTTCGCGGACCTCGCCAAAGCCCGTCATGCTCAGCAGCGTCATACAACGACCTCAATGAGTTTTTTGTCGCTCACAAGTAGCGATGGACGACTACTACTGGGCTTCTTCGCCGTTGGCCGCTTCACTGCCCGCCGCAGGCTCGGCATCCGTCGACGGCTCAGCGGCTGTTTCCGCCGCAGGTTCTGTCGTTTCGGCAGCCGCATCCGATTGAGCTTCGCCCTCCGAAGTTGCTTCGCCTTCATCTTCGGCGGCGCTGCTCATCTCAGGGCTTGTAGCCGCCGGGGGATTCGCGCCGACGTCGATTCGGCTCTCGTTTGAGGGGGTAAGCTTGGCTGCGGCTATGCAAAGTACGATCCAAATGGTGGCAGCACCAATGGTAATCCGGGTGAATACGTCGCCTGCTTTGGCGCCAAAGGCACTTGAACCACCCATGCCCCCCAGGGCGCCAGCCAAACCACCGCCTCGGCCGCGCTGTACCAGCACGAGCAGGATCAAAAAGATGGCCATGCCCCCTAGTAGCAGCATAAAGATTGTCTGACTAAAAGTCGCAATCAAAGGAATTGTCACAGCGATCGCTCCATCACCGGTTAAAACGAGTTGTTAGTAGCAAGCCCTTCCGACCGGCTGCCACCGAAATTTCTACGTATTTACGCCTGGGCAACAGCCGCTCCAGCAGCTGCGATTGCCAGGAAATCGTCGACTTTTAAGCTTGCACCACCGATCAACGCACCGTCAATGTTGGGTTGGCCCAAAAGATCGTTGGCGTTATCCGGCTTGACGCTGCCACCATACAAAATCCGTACGGTTTCAGCGACCTCGGCATTGTAACATTCGGCCAGTTGCTTGCGAAGGTCGGCATGCACCTCTTCTGCTTGCTCAGGCGTCGCAACTTTGCCCGTCCCGATGGCCCAAACTGGCTCGTAAGCGATTACCACCGTGCTGATCTGCTCGGCAGTAATGCCTGCCAAAGAGCCTTTGATTTGCCCACTGATCACCTCGGCCGTCCGGCCAGCTTCGCGTTCTTCGAGCAATTCGCCAACGCAAACAACGGGAACCAACCCGGCTGCCAGTGCGGCATGAGTCTTTTTGTTGACGTTTTCGTCCGACTCGCCGAAAATATGTCGCCGCTCGCTGTGCCCAAGAATCACGTACTGGGCACCAATGTCGGTCAACATTCCCGCACTGATCTCTCCCGTGAAGGCACCGCTGGGTTGGCAGCTCATGTTTTGGGCACCCAAGCCAACCGACGCGTCGCCAATCGCATTGCGCACCCGAGTGAGATAGATGGCTGGTGGGCAGACGAGCAGTTCGACGTCCGGCACTTCTCCAGCACGGCTGGCGATGCCACCGGCCAATTCCGCGGCGCCATTGCCATCGGTGTTCATCTTCCAATTGCCGGCGATTAACGGCGTACGCATAGTCGTTCTTCCTAAGTTGATCGTGTCTGAGAATGTGCAATCCAGCCACCAAGTGGCGGTGACCTACCCCCACGGCCATCCTTGAGAGCCATGGGTAGCCCCTCAGTCTAGCCGATTGGCTTGGCCCGCGCATAGGAGCCTAGGACCGTAAGCCGCAAGGTCTTTTTCCCTAACGCCGCCAAAGCCCGACGGGGCCGGAGTTCGTCCGCATGGCCCTCGAATTCGATAAAAAACTGATATCGGCCCGGCTGGCCGGTTACGGGGAACGACTCGATCCACGTCATATTGAGCCGTTGCCGCTTGAATATCCCCATCGAATCAGCCAATGCGCCGGGCTGATGATCGACTTCGTAGACCAGGGCAGTCTTATCGTTGCCAGTACGCGGGCCACTTTCGGCACCAATGACAGCAAACCGGGTCATGTTGTTCGGATCGTCTTCGATATTGCGAGCCAACACCGAAAGCGAGTGATTCACGCCCGCCTGCTGACTAGCAATAGCAGCAGTTTTTGCGTCTTTGCTAGCCTGTCGCGCCGCGTCAGCCGTGCTGGCGACGGCGGTCAGCACGGCATTGGGGAGATGCTTGCCCAACCAATTGCGACATTGCGAGATTGCCTGCGGCTTGCTGAGCACTCGCCGGATGTCGCTTCGGGTGCCAACTCCCAACAGGCAGTGCCGTATTCGTAATGGAACTTCGCCGCAGATCTTCACCGAGGACTTCGCAAGGCACTCCAGCGCATCAACAACCCTGCCATCTGTTGAGTTCTCGATTGGAATAAGGCCGAAATCAGCATGCCCTCGCTCGACTTCCTCGAATACCGAGGCAATGGTGCCCACGGGAACTAAGGTAGCCGTTTGGCCAAATTGCTCGATTGCTGCAAGATGGCTGTAGGTATACTCAGGCCCAAGGTAGGCGATCCGATGACGGCTGCTAATACCGTGGCAGCCGCTTAGCAATTCTCGGAAAATTGCCCGTACCGAATCCTCGGCAAGCGGCCCAGGGCTGTTCTTGACGACAGCTTCCAGAGCCTGAGAATCTTCGACCAATGGGCCGCCATGCGGGGCTTTTTCGTGTGGTGTTCGCTGTACCGTTAGTTCTGCTCGTTGGTTCACCAGGGCAAGAATCTCACGGTCCAGCTTATCGAGTTGCCGACGCGACGGCTTTTGTTCGCTGCTGCTACGAACAGCCGATTCAGACGTGGGCTTGCTGCCCTTCTTGGTGTTTTTTTTCTTAGCCATACGCCCAGTATGGTTGCCTGTCCCCATACGGCCAAGACGTCATGGGTCTAGGAACGGGAGAATTGCAAAGTCATACTAGCCGCAGGCGGAAGCTGCGGTAGAGGCGGGGAAACCGCGGCTTCCGCTCGCGGCTATAACGGAGAACCCGTCCTTCCAAGGCTGCCATTTTGGCATCATCATATCCAGCCCCAAACTGGCTCGAATCCCAGGGACTGCCAATATGACATTTCCCGTAGTCTTCCTGCCATAAATAGTGCAAATAGGTTTTCCCTTAAGTCGTTACTACATAATGGATTACATGCAGATCGCGTCTTATCTCATCTCGGCACAGTGTTTGCTTAATGTACCATCACGCCCGTTAATCGAACGGGACACTCGCACAATCTACGGGGCTGTCCTCGTTGCTTGTGCCGCAAATTCAAAATCGAATTCTCAACGAAGAGACGCATAGAAAATAGGAGACAACACAATGGCTACAGGCGAAAAAATCATTGGCATCGACCTAGGTACAACCAACTCGGTTGTGGCGGTCATGGAAGGCAAAGAGGCGAAGGTGATCCCAAACCCTGAGGGGAATCGCCTGACTCCTAGTGTTGTCGCTTTTACCGACAAAGAGGAGGTACTCGTTGGCGAGCCTGCCCGACGGCAAGCGGTGACCAACCCCGCGCGGACGGTCTACTCCGTCAAGCGTTTCATGGGGCGGCGTCACAGCGAGGTAGCCTCGGAAGAAAAGATGGTGCCCTACGGTGTCGTGGGCGGCGCTGAGGATTACGTCAAGGTAAAAGTTGGGGATGATGAATACACCCCCTCTGAAATTTCGGCCAAGACACTACGCAAGATGAAAGAGTCTGCCGAGGCTTATCTTGGGCATAAGGTCAACAAGGCCGTCATCACCGTGCCCGCCTACTTCAACGACGCTCAACGACAAGCGACCAAAGACGCTGGCCAGATTGCCGGCCTTGAAGTTGCCCGTATCATCAACGAACCAACCGCCGCATCGCTGGCTTACGGCTTGGACAAACAGACGAAAGAAAAAATTTGCGTCTTCGACCTAGGCGGTGGAACCTTTGATGTCTCGATTCTTGAAGTTGCCGATGGCGTGTTCCGCGTCATCTCGACCAATGGCGATACCCACCTGGGCGGCGACGATTTTGACGACGCTCTTATTAACCACGTTGCTGCCGAATTCCAAAAGGAACAAGGCATCGACCTACGTGCCGACCAAATGGCGCTGCAACGTCTTCAAGAAGCATGTGAAAAAGCGAAAAAAGAGTTGAGTTCCGCTCAATCAACCGACATTAACCTCCCGTTTATCACTGCCGATGCTAGTGGTCCGAAGCACTTGCAGATGAATATCACGCGAGCAGATTTCGAAAAACTGGTTGACAATCTGTTCGACCGAGTTCGCGGTCCTGTTCTGAAAGCTCTGGAAGACGCAAAGCTCAAACCGGCTGAAATCGACGAAGTTGTGCTGGTCGGCGGTTCAACGCGCATTCCCAAGGTGCAGGAACTGGTGAAGGAAATTTTCGGCAAAGACCCACATAAGGGGGTTAACCCCGATGAAGTGGTCGCCATCGGTGCAGCCATCCAAGGCGGCGTGCTCTCGGGCGACGTGCAAGATATCCTGCTGCTGGACGTAACACCATTATCGCTGGGCATTGAAACTCTTGGCGGAGTGATGACAAAACTCGTCGAGCGCAACACAACGATTCCGACCGAGCGCAAGCAGGTCTTTAGCACGGCTGACGATAATCAAACCGCAGTCACCGTCCGAGTGTTTCAGGGCGAACGAGAAATGTGCGACGACAACCGCCTGCTCGGCCAGTTTAACCTAGACGGAATCCCACCCGCGCCGCGGGGTGTGCCACAAGTCGAAGTAAAATTCGACATGGACGCCAACGGCATCCTCAACGTCTCAGCCAAGGATCTTGGCTCAGGCAAAGAGCAGACCGTACAAATCGAGCAATCGAGCGGCCTGAGCGAAGAAGAAATCGACCGCATGCAGAAAGATGGATCTGCACACGCGGAAGAGGATAAGAAAAAGCGAGAGTTGGTCGAAGCTCGTAACGAGGCTGAATCGCGTTGCTACCAGCTTGAGAAGCTCATCAAAGAACAAGGCGACAAGCTGGGCGACTCCGACAAAAGCTCGCTCGAATCGGCGATCGAAAAAGTACGCGAAGCCGCCAAGGGAGAAGATGCCGCTGCGATCAAGGACGCAATTGATGAACTGGAAACGGCATCGCACGCCATGAGCGAAGCAATGTACAAATCAGCCGACGAGGCAGCTTCAGCCACCGGAGACGCCCCAGCCACCCCCGACGAGTCATCCACCGACGACGACGCCATTGATGCTGAGTTCGAAGTGAAAAGCTAAGGGGGCTTGTAGCGATTTAGCTTTTGTGCGAATAGTAGAATAGTATTTGACGCAGTGCCTTAGTGCGAATGGCCTGGGGAGTCGTGTACGCCCCGGAGGGGCGCAGTCGTGTAGCCAGGGGCGAAAGCCCCTGGAATTCGGCTGCGGTATGGAAAGCCCCGGTAGGGGCGACATCAAACGAAATGCCCGACCGATGTCGCCCCTGCCGGGGCTACGAAACACGGGAGAAACACGTTCCAGGGGCTGTCGCCCCTGGCTACATGCCCCAGTCCGTACGGGACTAAAGAAAGGATGGCACAATTACATGCCTTCCACTTACACGAACCTGTTGTACCACATCGTTTTCAGCACGAAACAACGACTCCCGCTAATCACGGCTGACCTTCAAGACGAACTCTACAAGTACATCGGCGGGATCATTCGTGCAGAAGGTGGCGTGCTGCTGGAGATTGGCGGCATAACCGACCATATTCATTTGCTCACGAAGTTCAAACCCTCGAAATCAATCTCCGAGATGCTAAACCGCATCAAGGCGAATTCCTCGAAGTGGGTAAACCAGGAGAAGATAAAACCGCGCAGGTTTGGCTGGCAGGAAGGTTATTCGGCTTTTACCGTGAGTGAATCACAAGTCTCGACAGTAAAAGAATACATACGGAACCAAGAACAACATCATCGTCAACAGTCGTTTAAGGAGGAGTTGGTCGTTTTGCTAGAGCGGCATGGCGTAAGCTACGACGAGCAATATTTGTGGAATTGATGATGCCGCCCTGTTGGGATATTGCAGTAACTAGAAATAACTTCCAGGGCCTTTAACTGCCTTGGCTACTTTCGGAGAGGTGCCCTATGGCTTTCCGTTTCGACAAATTGACAATCAAGGCCCAAGAGGCCGTTCAGCAGGCGCAGGAATTGGCTGCTGACGCGGGGAATCCTCAATTGGAACCTCTGCATCTGCTGGCCGCCTTGGTTGGCGAGCAAGATGGGGTCGTTCGTCCGCTGCTGGAACGCATCGGCGTCAACCGATCTCAATTGCAGCAGATCGTCTCTGCTGAACTTGGGCATTTCCCCAAATCCAGCGGCGGCGCGCAGCCCCAACTAAGCACCGAGCTCAACAAGGTCTTCGAGGCAGCCCAAAGCGAAGCCGGCGTAATGCAGGATGAGTTCGTATCGACCGAACACCTGCTGCTTGCGCTCACCAAAGTCAAAACCAAGGCCCAGGAAGTTCTAAAGCTCAACGCTCTGGGCGAACAACATATCCTCGACGCGCTGCGCGAAATCCGAGGCAGCTCTCGCGTAACCGACCAAAATCCCGAAGACAAGTTTCAAGCCCTTGAAAAATATGGCATCGACCTGGTTGCCCGCGCCGAACAAGGCAAGCTCGACCCGGTCATTGGTCGCGATCAAGAAATACGTCGTATCATTCAAGTCTTGTCTCGCCGGACCAAAAACAATCCGGTGCTGATCGGCGAACCGGGAGTCGGCAAAACGGCCATTGCTGAGGGACTGGCTCTGCGAATCGTGCAAAGCGACGTGCCACAAAGCCTTAAGAACAAGCGAGTCATCGCGCTCGACCTGGGGGCATTGATTGCCGGCACCAAATTCCGCGGCGAGTTTGAAGAACGCTTGAAGGCTGTGATTCGCGAAGTCGAAGACGCCGCTGGCAACGTGATCTTGTTTATTGATGAACTGCATACAGTCATCGGCGCCGGTGCAGCCGAAGGTGGCAGCGATGCGGCCAACCTACTGAAACCGGCCCTAGCGCGAGGCGAACTTCGCTGCATTGGGGCCACCACCCTGGACGAATATCGAAAGCACATCGAAAAAGATGCCGCCCTGGAACGCCGCTTCCAACCAGTTTTTGTCGGCGAACCAAGCGTTGAAGACACCATCGCCATACTCCGCGGATTAAAACCTCGCTATGAAGCGCATCATAAGGGCGTGAAAATCAAGGACTCAGCGCTGGTAGCTGCGGCTGAGCTGTCGTATCGGTACATCGCCGATCGATTCTTGCCAGACAAAGCGATCGACCTGATGGACGAGGCCACCAGCCGGCTAGCGATGGAGCTAGAAAGCGTGCCGACCGAGATCGATCAGGTCCAGCGCAAGTTGATGCAACTAGAAATCGCAGCACGACAACTAGCCGAGGAAACCGAAGAACACGCCAAGCAACGCCTCGTCGAAGTCAACGAGGAGATGGAACAACTCAAGCGAGAGTTGGCAAACTTGCGTGAACAATGGGAAAGCGAAAAACTTGGCGTCGGCGACGTCCACCAAGTTCGCGAAAGCCTTCAGCAGGCTGAACACAAGTACGATCAGCTCGCCGCGAGCATCAAAGACAAGCAAGCAGCCGGCGAACCCGTTGGCGAAGACCTCTACCAATCTCTCTATGAAGCCGACGTCGCACGCAATTCGCTCACAAAACAATTGAACGAAATTGAGCAACAGCAAACCGAACCCGATGGCCAAACAACCGACCGCCGACGCCTACTCCGCCAGGAAGTTGGCCCCGACGAAATTGCGGAAGTTGTTAGCGCATGGACCGGCGTACCGGTCTCTCGCATGATGGAAACAGAACGAGTCAAGCTCTTAGCACTCGAAGACCGCCTTCATCAGCGCGTTATCGGCCAGGACGAAGCGGTCGAAGCCGTGGCAAACGCCGTCCGCCGTAGCCGTAGCGGCTTGCAAGATCCGCAACAGCCCATGGGATCGTTCTTATTTTGCGGCCCCACGGGCGTAGGCAAGACGGAACTTTGCAAAGCGCTAGCCGAAGTGCTTTTCGACGACGAACACGCGATGGTTCGGCTCGACATGAGCGAGTTCATGGAAAAACACACCGTCAGTCGGCTCATTGGCGCCCCTCCCGGCTACGTTGGTTACGAAGAAGGCGGCAAACTTACCGAGGCGGTCCGTCGACGTCCCTACGCGGTCGTCCTACTCGACGAAATAGAAAAAGCACACCACGATATTTTCAATATCCTATTGCAGGTACTCGACGATGGTCGGCTGACCGACAATCATGGGCACACGGTGAATTTTTCAAACACCATTATCGTGATGACTTCGAACATCGGCAGCCAGCTCATCCAACAGATCGTTTCCGAAGGAGGCTCGGCAGAAGAAATAAGCAACTCGCTCGAAGAAACTCTGCGCACACGTTTCTCGCCTGAGTTTCTCAACCGCATCGACGAAAAGATTGTGTTCCATCCACTCGATCGTTCGCAAGTGGCAGAAATCGTCGATCTACAACTACAGAAGTTGGGCGAGATTTTGCAACAACGAGGATTAGGGCTGCATGTTACCGAAGCGGCCCGCCAACAGATTGCTTCGGAAGGTTACGATCCGATCTACGGAGCCCGCCCCGTAAAACGTGTTATTCAGCAATCGATCCAGAACCCGCTGGCAACCGAATTGCTACGAGGCGAATTCCCCGAAGGTGCTACCATCGAAATCGACTACAGCGGCGAGGGCTTCGCATTTCGAAGTCTCGACCAGCCCGAAATGCAACCCACGACCACGGGCTAACTATCGGTCAACGCTATCGAGTTTCCAAGCGGCGATGAGCACTTCAGAGCCGGGAGTCATGGCCCGCAGCTTACGGACGATCTCCACCTTCTCCGACTGAGTTGCCTTGGCCAAACGACCACGCAGATGGCCCAACTGCAAACGACGCTTACGACGACGACGAATCTCTTTTTGACGCTCACTACAACCCACGAAGAAACTCCTTGTGACGATCCCGCTTGCCAGATCGCGCGCCTGGCCCAGCATGAATAAGGTCTAAAGCAAAAGTCCTTTCTACCCAATCCACCAGGGCACGTCAACGAGAGACGTCGCGTAAATCGCCTATAACAAGAGCTTCGGCCGCGACCATACGCCCCTATTTTACAAGACGATTGCAACAAAGTCATGCTAGCCGCAGGCGGAAGCCGCGGTCGAATCTGAAAAAACCGCGGCTTCCGCCCGCGGCTACTACAGAATCAGTGACTTTGCAATCGTCCTGTATTTTAGACAGAATTTACTGGATAGAACGGGATTGATCCAATGAACCAGTATCATGTCAATCCTGTCAAAAAATCGTTGTGCCTTACCGCGTGGCAAAGCCACAACGAAATGCGAAGATTCTGAAAAAGAGCTTTTTCGCGTCTATTCGCGTGATTCGCGGGCTACTTCCTTTTCCCTTTGAGTTAGTAACATTTCAGCCACCTGAAGTATCCCGGCTATTTCCCCTCCGGAAACGACTCGCTCAGATCCAACGTATCGCCGGTCGCTTGTTGTAGATTTCGTAGTTCTACAAATAGACGGCCAACCCGCTCTTGATGCTCAGGTCGGTCGGCTAGATTGTGCATTTCTTCGGAATCGTTTTTTAGGTCGAAGAGTAACACTTTGCCAATCGTAGGGTAAAGGATCAATTTCCAATGGCCGACCGTAACCATCCGCTGCCGATTCATGTAAGCACCGTAGATCGCGTCGTACGATGTTTTTCGCTCACCACGAACCAGAGGTAGCAAGCTACGAAATTGTACTTGGTCGGAAATCTCGGCGCCAGCCAACTCGAGCGACGTGGGCATGATGTCTTGCAGATAAACGGGCGCGTCAATCGTCTTTCCCGCGGGGATGCCCGGCCCGCTGAGCATCAACGGCACTCGTACGCTGTGGTCAAACATACTCTGCTTGCCGAGCAGGCCATGCCGACCGCAGGCAAGCCCATGGTCTGACGTAAAAAACACGTACGTATTGTCTGCTCGACCGCTTTGCTGCAAGGCATCGAGAATGCGACCCACTTGAACGTCCAGGTGGGTGATGATCGCGTAGTACTCGGCCAAGTGGGTTTGGACGGCGTGTTTAGTTCGCGGAAAAGGGGCTAGCCGCTCGTCTCGCAACGTGCGACCGGCGCCCATCGCTTGGTTGAACGGATACTCGGGCAGAAAACTTTTGGGCACCGAGACTTGGTCGACCGGATAGCGGTCGACAAACTCTTTGGGCGACTGGCGCGGATCGTGGGGCGCATTGAACGCCACATACATGAAAAACGGATCGTCGCTCTGGGCCGCGTCGCGGAAATAGTTTTCAGCGTCGTCGGCCACCACCTCGCTCCAATGGCGCCCGCCTTGCCAATAACCGCCGAGCGAACGATCGTACGGGCTCCAGGGATCCTCGCCCTCAGCCGGAGGGCGGTCGTAGCTCTTCTCGACCGTTCCGGGCATACCGGGGCGTACGTGGTGGACCTGCTGCGTTTGAAAAACCTGATCGGGCTTGCATTTCACATGCCACTTGCCGGTGAAAAAGGTTTGATAGCCCGCTTGGCTTAACTGTTGAGGCCAAAGCCGATTGGCGGCGATGTACTTACTACCCAAACGAGACTCGTCCTGGTGGGCGTACCACAGGAACCTGCCCGTATTGAGCATTGTGCGACTAGCCACACACACCGCCCCGTGCCAAGCGCCCATGTTGTAAGCGCGTGAAAACGTCGTGCTGCGGCGTGCCAGACGGTCGAGATTAGGAGTTTCGATCTTGATGCCGCTCAGCGCATGCACGGTGTCGTACGCCTGATCGTCGGTGAAGATTAGCAAGATGTTCGGTGGGGACGATGCTTCAGCGGCCCCGGCAGCGATGCCAAACAAGGCAAATGCAAGTAGCCGAACAAAGCGGGAATGTGTCTGCTGACGTTTCATCTATTTCCTCCGGCCTTGGCGTCGACCTGGATGGCCGGGTCCGGCTTGAATGGCAAAACGTAATATTCGTCTGCGGCAAGAAGCGTTGAGGCCGCAAAGATAACAGGCAAAACAAAAAAGATTTGTTTCATGTCGTTTCGGACTCTCAAGAGATAAAGTCGTTCCCATTGGGATGCGTCTGGAGTCGCTCCAGGTATTGGAATCTCGCTTATTCTAACCGAAATTGCGCCTCCCCATGTCGAGTACATCAGATTTTCCGTAAGACTTCAGCCGTCTGAAGTCTTACGGAAAATTGTAGTCACCCTGCGTTTTCGTGGCCGAGCCGGTCTGGTGCCGTTTTACGAGGGAGGGATTTGGGGGTAGAATCGGCGGACATACGTCCCCTTCTGTAGTGAGGGGTTCGGTGGTGTCACCCCGCTTGACCTTCCTCATCGGGCGGGGCAACTTTACCGCTAGGTAGTACGCCTGGTAGTATTTGTAAAGTGAAACAACGCCCTAGAAGGTCAAAGAATGCATTGAATACCGATAAAAATAGAGTGCGGACGACGGGTGGCAGAGTGGTCGAATGCACCGGTCTTGAAAACCGGCGTGCCGCAAGGTACCGGGGGTTCGAATCCCTCCCCGTCCGCTTTTGATAGCAACGACTTACGTCGATTGGTGGTTGTCTCAAGGAGAACCACCCAAATGGAATCTGACACAAATCTGACACACCATGGCATTCACATGGTGGTTGCATCGCTGGCCTTCGGCTTAGTAAATCGGAATTATTGAGAGTAGTTACCACCGCTCTCTATCCGTATTTACATTCTATGGCCAGCCTCGAACTTGACCCTGCCTCCGGTCGTTACCGCGTCCGGTTCCGTTACGACGGCCAAGCATACAAACGCTCACTCCGCACCAAGCATCGCCGACAGGCGATGGCCACATTGGGGCAAGTAGAAGAAACTCTCCGTCTTCTTGAATTAGGCATGACAAAATTACCTGACAAGGTAGAAACGGGTGATTTTATTATATCTGGGGCCAGATCACGCCGTAAAAAACTTCCGTATTCACCAGTGAGGACACTGAGTGATTTATTTCGCATCTATCAAGAAGAATTGCCGCCGGGAGCCAAAGAAGAGCGAACATTGGAAGGTGAAAGGCTCCATTTCAAACACTTGTTGCGGCACCTAAAACCAACAACCAAAACAGCCACACTCTCAGGTGGAAACGTGCAGCGTTATGTGGAGCTTCGCTCTAAGGACAAATACCGAGATCGATTTGTCGGCCCAGACACCATAAAAAAGGAAATATCGACTCTCCGATTGGTATGGAATTGGGCCAAAAAACAAGGCTACCTAGACGCCCTGCCCCCAGTAGATCGAATTATCTACCCCAAACGTGACGAAAAAACACCTTTCATGACGATGGCAGAAATCAGTCGCATGATTGAACGAGGCGGAATTTCAGAACATCGCGAAACAGAACTATGGGAATCTCTCTACCTAACCAAAGAAGAGGTAGTAGAGTTTCTTTTGGACGTTGCCAAGGAAAAACGAGAGCCTTTTGTCTATCCAATGTTTGTGCTAGTCGCCCACTGCGATAGCCCAAGATTGACGGATACCGTTCGGGACGGTTTTCACGCCGCTACTGCCAGGGCGTGATCGGCTTCGTATTGGTCAGGAGTTT
>JAADGV010000053.1 GCA_013152205.1 Planctomycetota bacterium | reverse complement strand
GTACGGAACCAAGTGACGGTGATGACAATTTTCAGGTTACCTCCTCGTGAGTGAAGGACTTTAGTCCGAAGCTCACGAAATTTCCGAACCTGCCGGCTTCTAGCCGGTAGTAGTTGAGTCATGCTCTTGCGGTCACGATTTACCGTTTCCAGAGAAAACAGGCTGAATCAAACTTGCCGGAACACTTTCGCAATTGGTAACGCATCGATACGCTCTGCCTGTTCGTACGATTGCAACGTATAGATGGTGCCATCCTCGGCCACAAATCGATCGTCGGGCTCCAACGGAATTGACTCGCTCAGAATAATATGGAACTGTGAGTCGCCCACAATCGGCGCTGATGTAGCATCCACAAGCATTTCTTCTGGCTGAATTTTGACCGGCAGTGCCGTAAAGGCATACGCCCAACCCACGATTTCTGGCCCTGAGCCGTTGTCTTCCCAAATTGCGCGCTCGATATCCACTCGATCGACGCAGCCATAGGCAATGCTCAACTCGCGTGTGTCACACTTCCAACGGCCCAAGGTCGGCAACTCCCGAGTTTCGAGGATTGTCCACCGACTCCCTAGCGTGTCTACCAAAACATCGCCCAATTTAGGAGCCGACTCGCCAACGGGCATCGGCACGTGCCACACGGTGTCTGCTTGCTGAACTGCCCCACCACTCGGCACGGCCTCTTGGGCAACCACACTTTGACGCCGTGCCATCCCAATCGTCACACTCTGCAATTGATCGCGACGGCGCAGGACTACACTTTCGGTGCCGTCAACTACGGTTTCAAAATCACCCTCTGCGTTGAAATCGATCGTCATCCGGTTATCCCTTGAGATTGAACTTCAAACGGTTCGTAATCTGCCAGCTTCGCATCACACCAATCCACGGTCCGTTGCAACGATTCGACGTAGGCAGTCCAAGACACCTGTTGACCATCAATGGAATAAGTCGGCTTAGGACTGGCTCGCAATTGCTCCAACTGCGTCAGCGTCAAACTACGAATCGACGCTATTTGTTCTGTTTCATTAGCCATCGTTAAATGCACCTCAATTGAAAGCGAAAGACAATTTTCTGCCCCGAGACGGGTGTTAATTCGTACCGCACTTGATAAACTCCGCCTGCTTTAGAAAACGCTTCGTTTTGCGAAATGTCTAACTCATGCCGAAAGTTGTACCCCACGGCGTCGACCGTCCAAACAGCGTCGTTTTGCAGCGTATCGAATACCACGTCTGCCTTAGCAAGTGTCGCCTGATCGTGCCCTGCGACTGCGGTGAGTACGCTGGGGTCACTCACTTCGAGTTCGTAAACCGAATAACGAATCGAAGCGATCGATGCTTGGTTAATTGCCTGGCCTGTGGCGTTTTCTACCCTTGCCATGAATGTCGCCGTAGCGTTGCGAAACACTGCGGCGTGAATATCTTTTGCAACCGTCATCAGCTAATCACCTCTCCAGAAAGGATCGAATTATTGGACGCAGCGCCAGCCATTGCGAGTTGGCCGACTCCCGACGACAACGGGTAAAACTCGGCTTGCTCTGTTTGCCAAGGGCCACTAAACCTCAGGGGCATGACTGCAGCGACACCGCCGGTCGAAGAGAAAATTCGTGGGTGATCAATGACTGTTGGCGTTACTGCTAACGTGGATGCGGGGCCTATTCCAGGGCGATTCAACTGGCGAATGCAATCGCGGTAGACTACCACCTGCTCTGCATACGGAGCCGATAGTAATGGATATCCACTTGCCAGTATGGCCGCCTGTTCAGCGCTCACTTCCGTCTGAACGACAGAAACCTCAGCAAGATCGACAGGTGTATTGCCAGTAAGGTTTCCAAAATAAAAGAAATCCAACGACGTTGCTGAAATGTTATCTGTATTCACTTCAGCATTACTACCGTCAAGGTAAATTGTCCTCAAAGTATCCGACGCATAAACAGCCACCAAATGGTGCCAAGTTCCTGGGACCATTGGACTTGACGAAGCGGAAGCATTGAGGCCGCTGCTCGTTACCTTTGCCATCGCAACTTGGGTTGTATCGCCTGCAAACGTTACATTGCACTGCATCAAACCAGAGGAACTCAATAGCCCCATTAGCGACAATTCGATATTTACGTCGGGCACTCGAAACTAACCCATTAACGAAAATGGATAACCGGCTATTGGCGCCATTGTGCTAATAATTAAATTGGTGACACGAATAGAAAATGCCATTATTAGACCTCGCGAATTTCTATTGATACCACTTCGACATCGTTCGCCAACGTGTCGCCTGCATCGGTTGCCAACCGTGTGAGTTCCACAAGCAGTAGGTCCCCGGCAACTGCGGCACCAGCACTAAACGACGCGGTTTGCGACAGAACCAATCGACCGCTTGTAGATGGCGCAGTCACAGTAATTTCATCACTACCATCTACTGTCGGTAGCACGTCGAGGTTGGCACCACCACCAAGATGGGTTACTTCCACCCGTAGTTTTGCGTTATTGGTAGTTGCTGCCGTGGTAGTCCAAGTCACGATTGCCAACAACTGTGCCCCGCCATAGTGGCTAGGCAGAACAGCAAGGAACTGAGCTGTTTCATTTGTTGAATCATCAAAGTCCAACACCACAAATCCGTTTCGCAAATCCACGGACGCATAATTGGTCGCTGGGGGTCGATTGGAAAGCGGATCAAACAAAAATAAGGAATCGCCTGACGCCATAAACTTCGTCCTCCTATTAAAAGAGTAGTGGCGAGTTGAGAAACACGAAGAGCAAGAATCGCGGCGCAAGCAAGCTTGCGCCGCGTTCCCCACACCAACTCCACACCCAGAGTGATAGCCGCTAACCGGTACTCTTCACCACATAACGTGGGTTCAAGACCGCAGCTGCACCACGTTCGCTCGCTTTGAAACGGAGCACGATATCGCTGTTGAAATCGGCCTCGCTATTGATCGGAGCTTGAGTAATGGTAATGGGCCAGTTTTCCATGTACGCAAATGCCTTGCGGAAATCGCCCATGAACCACCATTTCTTTGCATCAACAGCAGCAGCACCTGTTGCCAGAACACGACGATACGCCAGGCGACTTTCCTTGACTTGATAATTCCCCAACGGATTCGAGGCCGTAGTAGTCGTAGGTGAACTGGCCCCGGTGTACGCAATCTCTGCCGCATTGAATACGCGATGGGCAGCATGGCGATAAGCGGGCATCACTAGCACGGTGGTCCCTCTTACCAGAACGGGTTCACCCGTATGGGTATCGGACATTTCAGCAAAAAGTTGCTCAGCAGCGTCGACGTTGGTCCAATCCACCAATTCATTGCCTACTAGTTCGTTTCCCCACGGGGTCGACGGAGAGTAGGTATTGTAGACAGTACCATTACTCTTGTAGTTATTTGTTGCTCCGATGACGACATCGAGGATCCGCTTCTCTTTGTTGAGACCCAACACTTCGCCAACTTCGGCTGCGCGACTGAGAATCAAATGCGTTCGATCGAAGAAAATTGCCTCCTTCGTCACCGGCACAATGAACCCTCGTTTCGATGTCGAAGGTGTCTCGATGTAGTCTTCGCCGAAGCCGAGATTCGGATACGGCATTCCTGGTGCGACTTCGTCGATATTGTCTGCAATACGGGATATGCCCGGTATCTTCTCGCCGTCCAGCCGAGTGGGGATATGCTGCACAAGCTTCGACGCCACAAAATTTTCTTGTTCGTAAGCGTCAAAGATCTTGGAGTAGATGACTTGGCCTGTAATGTTGAGGAATGCCGTCACATCAACGCCATCGGTGGCCTCGGTTACGCTGACATTCCCGCTCGATCGTGGGTCCAGCATTCGTACCCATTGGCGTCCCTCGGGCACAAGCGTCTCAGCTAGGTCGCGGATACTAAAATCTTCGGGGCAAAGGTGCCCTTCTCGCAAAGACTCCGAAAGATGATCAACGGTTCGATCCGCACCATCGAGATCATAACGTCGTTTGAGTTCGCGATAATTAAGTGTCACGGAAGCAATCTCCTTTTCTAATTTCTGTATCTTGGCTCTATGGCATGTCTGCTGATCTAAACAACTAGAGTTTGTTTCAAAAGGTTTTCGCGACAGATAGTTTTGTCTCGAAGGACATTTTGAAACCATCTGTAGGAGGTTTAAGCCGCAGCCTGAGGGCCACCTCTTACCACGGTACTGACGACGTCGACAAGCACACTAGTACTCGCAGAGGGAACTCGCTTGACACATCGGCCAAGTGCAAGATTTGCTGTTGCGACTCCTGCCACTCCCTGTTCCTGGAGTTGCGTTCCCGTGCCTTCCTCGTTAGCACCGATATAGTCACCCACTTCAAATGTGGAGGCCTGGCAACTAAATTCAAAGACACCACTTGTCGCAATCCGGATAGAATCAGTATCGCCAATTGCAGAACGCTGCATAGCAACACCGATAAACTTGTCGTGAAATAGTTCTTGGTTGGCCACTAGGGTTCCTTGATCGCTGATAGCCGACGCTGGCCGAGCATCGTCTACTTCCATGTATATCAAGTCGCCGATTTCAACCAGATAGACCGAGCCTACTGGCAATAGGACTGGACTCGTATCGCCATATCGCCAACGCATTGTGCTTGCCATCAAATTCATCCTCCAACTTTGAAATTAAAAATAGGTTTCTTCTACAAACTTTCGAACTCTCAACGACTCAACAGAGCTAAGCCAACAATTAGTTACGTATTGTTTTGAGTGTCTTGGCAAACTCTTGAGCAGAGGGGCTTTCGGCAATCGGTGCAGCAAACAGCGACGTTTGCTCGCGTGATTGTGGCCCATGAGCATCGGCAAAACGGTTTCGCCAACGTGTCGCACTTCGTACTAACTCAGCTCGCTCTGCGACCAGACTTTCAAGCTCCTCTTCTGCCACCCCCATTAACGTCTCGAAAAACGCCTGGCTAATAATTTCGCCCGCTTCATCCGATTGCTCCTTGGGCGATGTCTCGCTAACAGGTATTGGCAATTGATATTCGCGAAGCAAATCAAAAATTCGCTGGCGCCGCTGTAACGCATTTGCCTGCGACTGCGATACTTCCAGTTGTGAGCGAAGTTGCTCGGATTCAGCCGCCTCGATCTCTTTCAAAAGATCGGGTCGGTGCAACTCGAGTGTTTCCAGCGTAAGCGCATCCCACTGAGGTAATGTGCAAATCGCGGTGTCCGTTGCTTGCGGCTGAGAAGCATCCTCAAAAATTCCTCGGGTAGTAGCAGGGTCGGCCACTAAATCTACGCTCAAGACCCGGGTGATCTCTTCGACAATCGCGACTTCACTTTCTCGCGACAACCGTGCTAAAACATTGTGAGAAAACCCCACATTTCGAGGGTTGTGCTCAGCATCCCATACCAACTGCTCTGCCAGTAAATGCTTGGGATTGAAATGCAAATCGCCAAACAGTCCTTCTCCCGACCGCAGCTCGACTCCTCGAATTACCCCTAAACGATCCTGGTAATCTCTCGGCGATAACGGACCGTCTTTGGGGTGATTAACATTTACTTTGGCCTCCTCATAAAGCGAAGTCGCTTGATCCAAAGTGGACTCACGATATCGACGTCCATTGCGAGATTCCAAACCGATGAGTTTGACGCCTCTTAAAACGCCTTGTTCTCGGTCAACCCGAACGGTCACGCCACGCGAGTCGACATACTCTTGCAGTGCTTCTGCCATCTTGCCCTTTCCTCTTGTTGAAGAAATAATGTTGGCACAAAAAAAGCCCCGCTGAAGACATGATTAAATGTCTCAAACGAGGCTCGACTTGATACTCGGCCGACTCTTCGGCACAAGCTCGGTACGATACCCTGATGGCTTTTGTGTTAGCCGTCAGTACTTTTTCGTCTACTTCTCTATCGAATCATGCGGTCAACGGCTACGCGAGTGTACTGAATACGACCATCCTGGATGTTGACGGTAACACTCGCTGAACCGAAAAACCCTCGACTACAAACCAGTTCGATCATCTTGTCAAACTCAGTCTTTGCTTGGTTGTTCTTGTCTTTGCTATCGAACTGTTTTGTTTCTCTCATGATGTCACAAGCCTAACAAATTTCGCATTCAGTTTCATTACTTATTTTTGGCCACTAGCGATTTTTCAATATGGACCGGAACGAACTTGTTCTAGCCCAGAGTTCCTTTGACTACGTGAGCGAGGCTAACTGCTGGCCACGCTGTCTGCTCTATGCATTGCAATGTTCTTTTGCTCTTGATCGTAGTCCAGGCCCAACCGTAGGCTCCACGTTTGTGGCGACAGCAACCCTTTTTCGTAGGCAATACGCTCGACTTGGCATTCGCGATTTTGATCTCGCACCCGCAACGATGGCGGAGTGATTTGAATATCCACTAGCTGACGAATATCTTGAGGCAATCGGCCTGCGGCAGCCGCATTCTTCACGACTTGCCACATCACTTTGCAATCATCGTTCTTCAAATTCGCCTGCAACCGCTCGAACATCTTGATCGCTGGCCCCTCGGCAACGAGTGTCGAAGCATAATTCGCATTCGATGCGTCAGAAGTAAACATAAACTCAGGCATTACCAATCGAGAAGCAACCGCTCGAAGTTCAGCTTGCAGCACGGTTACGAAATTGCTTGCGTCGATTCCGGCAGCGGGGAAATCGTACTCCAAACCGGCTGGCGCGTCGAGGATCGTTCCCGGGGCGTATTGAGACAGGTATTTCGTCGGACTCCCAGAATGCGTTGCCACACTTTGGTCGGCTGCGAATTGCTCAACACCACTACGAGTTGCGCCACGATGCTTGCGAATCAGTGCAATGGCCGATTGAATCTCAGCCACAACACTCATATTTCGCAGCAACTTTTCGATCCGGCGCAAGTTCTTACGCACCGGATAGTATAAAGGTAGCCCACGTTTTACATTCGCATCAACATTCAACTTTCGGTGCTGTATTGCACCGGCATCCACCGGCTCGCCGTCGATGAAATAACCCAGGACCGTTTCCACATCATTTTTCTCTGTGCGAATCCCAAAACTTGCAGCAGGGAAGTTCGCCAATTCCTTTGGCGTTTGGATTTGATTCGGCTCAACGAACCGAACACTTGTCTGCCCGTCGGGATCGACGAAGTACCGCAGAAAGACTTCACCATCCCGATCCATACGCCGAACGATTTCCTGCTGTCGCGCCTGCCAACGGTTTTCCTCCAAAAAATCATCGAGCACCCGCTGCACTTCTTTTTCTATTTCCGCAGATGCGTTTGCTCCTTTGCGAACGGAAGCTCGATAGTTGTGCCCCGATCCAACGAGATAACTAATCCGGTTCTCGATACCATTGATCGCATACTCGTTGGTTGCCGCCAAATGCCGCGATTGCTGGCGGATGTCTGCCAGTTGTTGCTCCGAGGTGAAAGGGACACTCAAACCTCCAGCGGGCTGGCCGTTTACAGAAACCGCATCCCACCAGACCCGATCACTATCGAGGTAAGCTTCGCGCGGGTCGACTAATTGATCCCACAACGCATCGCAAGCCTCGCTGAGCCGGCGTTGCAAAGGATCGGCATGAATCGTCTCGGTCATTTCCATCGTCCTCCATTAAAGTTGAATTCTTCTTTCGCTAATACGCACTCCCACACGATCCTGCCCGTTAGTCACCGACAGGAATCCGGCTACCCAGTCCATCATCAATGATTCCTTGCTGATTAAATTCCTCCGCTAAACGTAAAGCCATCTCTAAAGCGTCCGGCCCATCGTCGTGAGCACCGAGCGGAAAGTCTCTCAATTGATCCACCAACAATTGAGTGGAAGAGCTGCCTTTGAGAAATCGCAACCGGCGCTGAGACAAGTAAGGCCTCAGCCGACGAATTCGCATCTGCTTATTCACATAGTTATGAATCGCTAGTGGCGGAGATTGCTGAATGCGACACCGTGTAAACTCTGTCGTAAACTCGCCAGCCAGAAGGTCTTGATACTGATTGGCCTCGACACCAAAAGCATCAACCCGATGCTGTTTGCATAACGAAACCCCATCGGCGACCATCTGGGGCGTAGGCCGACGTGCAAGGTCTGCCTCGACGTAGAGGATTCCCTGGCGATCCACACCAAGCACCACGAATGCCGAGTAATCGCCATGCCGAGCATCCGCGCCTTTGCTCGGATCGAGGGCCAGCGTTTTGAATTGCAGTTGTTCTGGCCATTGCTGAAACCAAATATGCTCGCCAAAATAGTCTTCTGGCCACTCACACCGTTCTGGGTCGATCGGCGAGCTTTGCTTTTCTCGTTCGAAGGCGGTACGACCTTCCTCGACACGCATTTTCATTAGCGTGTAAAGATCTTCTTCCTCAGGCCACAGCAAGTCTGCCCCCCGGTCCATTTCTGCTTGGTTCGCGCAATAAAAATCGTAGGCAACACTACGGGCAACTGGACTTTCTACATCGCAATAAATTTCCTCCCACTCGGCCCACAGTTCCTTGTTGTCTGGCCAGCTCTGAATTGCTCGAAACATGGTCGACTCCCATCCAGGAGTGCGATGCAATTGCATTGCTAAAGCGTCCCGATGCAATGCCGTGGCCAAATTGATGATATTCGTGCTTTTGGTACCTGCTTTAAGCAACGTGCCATGAAACCAGTGCCGACTAGACTCGCGTTGCACCGCCGAAGCAATATGACCATCATTCTGCAAGTCGTCGCAAACGATGAGCGTAGGTCGATTCTCACGCCGTCGACGCCCGCGCAATCGCTGTCCTGTACCAAACGATTCGATGACCGTTCCGTTGCGCAGTTGCAAGGTCGTAGCCCGCCAGCAGGGACCTCGCCCAGCAGCTCGCGGATAGTCTTGCTCCAACCGTTCGTTCTCTTCAAGCTCGTTCTTGATGTTTTCTAGATGCGTTTGAGCCTGATTCTTAGTATCCGAAATAATCCAGATGTACGGTTCCCATCCTTCAACGGCCACGCGTAACACATAACAAAGTGTGCCAATCGTCGACTTCGCACCTCCACGAGGCCCGATCACGTTGATTTTCGTTCCTCGCTGCTCCCGAATGCCATCCAATTGCGTCCCAAGCCAACGGTGCATTTGCGATGGCGGCCGGCGGAAATGCTCGGCAAGATAGTGTCGACCCCACGACAGTGTATCGAGCGAAGAGAAATCAGCGGCTTTGCATTTCTCTGCGTCGAATCGTTCGCGAATTTTGGACGCTAGCGAGGGAATAATCCTGCGAAGCTGGCGATGGATCATCATGATTCGCTCCCTGACTCTTCCGCACCGTTGGCCAACTCCCCCGACTCGTCGCCGTGGACGTTGGAGGCAATTTCTGTAAATCGATCTAACAACTGCTCTCGCTCCGACTGACTGGCTACTCCCTCGACAATAACCTCGGCCAGTTGTTCGATTACCTGTCGAAGTTGGTCTGCCGAGATCGCATCAGGAGCCCGTCGGCCATATCGTTCGGGAGCCCGTCGCTCGAGCCACCACACCGAAGCTCGCCAATGCTTCTCGTCCCGGGCGGCATTTCGTAAATTTTGCATGTGGCTTAACTCCGGCGTTGCCTCGGCACGGGCTAGCCGTTTGGCAAAACGGGCGTCGTGTCTCTGCTCTCGACGAAGCTGAGTAGCCGACCAGCCGAGGTATTTGCATGCCGTCTCTCGATCGCAACCTATCGAGATAATCGCACAGATCTCTTGCTTTTGTTCGTCGTTCAATGGAATAGTCTGTCAGTACGAGATAGTGTTAATTGATTGGGTGTAGTTTCAAAGTCGCAATAGGCAGCTAAGTGCCAATGTATTCAAACGACACTACAGCGCGGCCAGCCGAGCTTCGATACTTGGTCGACGTATTACGACATGAGAACAACGTCTTGCTAGACCCCATTCTCTTTACGTTGACCGTCTTCCAGATTGCTGAATGCCGACAGTGACGAATCAGCGCCGGGTGGCTACTGGTGACATTGATGCGGTGCCCCTCTTGACGATGAAGTGACGCAACGGCAGCAACCACGCGCATTCCGATCCCCATTCCCTGATAGTCTGGCAGCGTGACGATTCGCGTAAATCGCCGGTGGTTTTTCTTGGCAATCACCGGCAGCGTTGCACAAAACGCAACCGGCTCTCCTTCCCATGTCGCCAAATAACAGCGAGCACTAGGTGCCAACGTACCGCTCAAATAGTGATGTCTCGCAAACAATCGCCAAGCTTCCAGCCGACAGCGATGGACTTCCACGTCGATGCGGGGACGCCGAAGACGCCTCCGTTCTAGCCGACCTGTGGCCATATCAAGCACCCAATCGGCCTCCAACCAGTCCGCCACGTCGTAATGACATGTCACGGCGACAAACCGACACGGAATCGTTTCGCGATGGATACCTTTTGCAATGGCCGCCGAACAAGCCTTCGCAACATTGCGATCAACCACACTCGTATACTCATCAAAAACAACCAAAGGCGTTTTTGATTGGGCATTCGAATCTTTAGAACTCTCGCTCCCAGCTCCCAAAGCACGGGCCAGGTCACAACGAAATTGCTCGCCACAACTGAGCACCTGATACGGCTTCACCCATGAAGGCGGCGAGCTAAATCCCACGGCCGTAAACAACTCGATCACTTTTCGCACGGGCAGATCCTCGAAACAATCAATCACAGCCTTTTCGGTAGACCACTCTCGCTTGCGATAGAGTTCTTTCGCAAAAGCTTCTCGCGCCACGGTGCTCTTGCCGCTACCAGAAGGCCCCACAATGAGCCCGATCTGCCAAGGCTCATCAAGTGCGGGCAATTCAACATTGAACTGTTCGGTACACTTGTCGGCTAGCGGAATATCAAACATGCCTGCAACTTGCTGTACGCGAAACGAGTCGAATACGGGGCAACTAACTACAACGTCAAGACTCGGCATCGATAGCCCTCCTTACGCATTCGCTCGAACATCGCCTGTTGCTCTTCCTCGTTTTCGCACTGGATCACCACTTGATACAACTCAGGAATCTCAACTTCACTGGGTGCCAGGGCTTCGTCCAGCACCTGATTGGCTTGTTGGGCGTCGCGTTCAAGCTGAGCGAGCATCTCGGTAACATGCTCGTTTTCAAATTCGCTGGCTTGCACCAACTCGTGAATTTTCTCTTGATCCGCAGATGCCATGGCTGCCAGCGGGTCGTGAGTGAGCAGGATTTTCTCGGCCTCTTCTTCACTGATATCGAGCACCAGCACCGGCACCTGTGCATCGGGCGTGGTTTCTGCGCGAAGGTGCCCGTCGATAATCTGTAAACCGCCGTCGGGAAACTCACGCACTAATAACGCGTCGGCATAGCCTATATCGGCCAGCACACCCCGCAAGACATCACGCTGAGCATCGGGATGAGTGCGCCAGTTCTTCGTGTGGGGAATTAAATCACCAGCACGTACCCGCCGCAGCTCTTTAATTCGATCGCGTATTTGCACGAAATATCCTTTCCTTCCGGAATCCTAATTCTGATTGATCAACCGTTGAGTTAGTTCTCGTAGCTCTTTGATATCGGCCCGCAATTCGGTTCGCATCTGTCGACTGGAGTGCTCGATCGCATCCAGCCTCGCTTTCACCTCGCCAATTTCACGCGACGTTGCGTAGCGAATTTCAGCTGCCCCGTCTGCGGGAGACGCAGGGGCTATCGCCCAAGTGATCGAGGTCGCAGCCGCGCCGATCATCGCGGCGATCATCGTCGCGGCTGCTGGCCAACCAAGCTCAATTTTTCGTGGATTCGACAACTCAGATGCCTACTTTCGTGCTATTTGAGCGACGTACCACCTGCGGTTTCACTTCTTAGATTGGGCGAATCCGTCGGGCCAAGTGGCTCCTCGGTCGGTCGCACTCCGGCAGCCATGTCCACACGATTCACATCGCCAGCAAACGCATTGAGATATTCGAGAATCTGCACATAATTGCCATACATCCGCATCGAATCTTTGACGTAGATAAACGTGCTGCGGAAGCGACTTTCTAGCCGAGTCCAATTCACCACCGCCCGATCAACAGCGCCTAAGAGAATCAATGCATTCTGGCTACGAAAATTGAGTTGACTGGCCAGCGGAATGTTGGGATCAGTCCCATCCAGGGCCCACGGCAAAGCCACCAAGCCGCCGGGAGCTTCTTGCACTTCGTCACCTCCAAAGGGATTCGTCGAGCCGAGCAGCGTTTCGTTTGAGTTCGTTGCCTGTTCGATTAGATCGCCTAGCGGCGCTTTGTCTGGATTGTAAGTCACCCGCCGACGCATGCGGTCGCTTACCAATAAATGATCGATGTAGTGGTTCTTCGTCGTTTCGTCCAAGCCTCCTCGAACTCCAAACTCATCGTTCGACACAACCTCGCTACGAAAATCGAGCAATGGCCCCAACGCGGCGACGATGTGTAGATTTCGAAACTCGACAATTGCTCGGCGAAATTGTTCTTTCCCGGGATCACCTGCTGGCATAATCTGGTCTCCTATGGCATCTTTAGTAAGTAAACGCTGGTTCGATTTTTCGCTAACTACCGTGGCACTTCAAATTTCGTGGGGGCGATGTCGTTAAATCGTTCGCGTAGTTCGCGTCTCAATTCGTCGGCCCACCGCGCCTTGTTCGTGTCAACATCACCGTCGGCAACCGCGTCGAGTCGGTCGAGTGCAAGGCGACCTGCAACTGCGTCTTGTAACGGATCACGTCCTTCGAGTTGCGAAAGTCGTAAAAGTTGGCGAGTCTCATCGTCGTCACGCTCGATCGGTTGACGTACTTCTCGAAACGTATGCACCGCTTGCTTTGCGGTGGCCTCCTTTTCAGCTTGGCCGCCGGGGCAATCGCTAGCCGACTTTTCACATCTCGGTTGATCTTGCTTAGCCCAGAAACGCTCGGCGACGGCGACCTCGGGCGCCGTTTGCTTTGCGTTTCCCACGATTACCCAACCACCAACCTCCTACGGTCATAGCAGCTAACACTCCCCACCCGGCTGGCCCACTCAAACCCAGTAAACCAACGGTTGCCATCCCAGCTGCCCGGCCCATACCCGCACTACGGGCTTGTTGCCCAAGTGTTTGAATTCTCTCGATTAAGCCCGCATGCCGTTTCGCGCCCTCGGTTTCGATCCGACGGATTTCCTCCGTTCGAGCCAAGTCTGTGATATCCGTGCGAAGGACGTAGTCGCCACGATCCTGTTTTTCTTTTCGCAAGCGATCGATCTGAGCCTGTAGCTGCGTCCAACGCGGGTCGTCAATGGGCGGCTGTTTGTTTCGCTCCGGCTGCCTTCGCCTTAACGGTTGCTGAGGCTGTGGGCAAACACCATCACGACAGGCAGAAGCATTTGCCGTTGGCTGCCCACGCATTCGATCGAGAAATTGTCGCAATGGCCGACCATAACTGGCATAGGTAACTCCCTGGGATTCTCCCCAGACCACCGCAACCAAATTACCCCGATTGTCGAAAACGCCGCCGCCCGAGTCACCCGATCGAACACCGTCGGCAATCAACAAACTCATTTGGCCCGGCGCCGAAGCCTGCCCGACAACTGGTCCAACAGCACAACGATACTGCCCGTCTGATCCGTAGCCACATGCGTGTAGCCTCGCCGCTTGGGCAACCTCCGCAGAAATAGAAACCGGCATACTGCTTGGATTGGCAATCACCAGCGCGGCAAGATCGGCCTGACGATCGATCCCCACCAATTTGGCACCGTGCGACTTTTTCCCGGGGAAATCAACCACGATGTCGCCGACGCCTTCACCGAACAAATGAGCACAAGTCAGCACCAACCCCTGACGCCCATCACTGGTTCGATCAACCAGCGTTCCGCTGCCTATGTTTTGTTGGCCATTCAATTGGTTGTAGATTCGACAAACGGCCGAACGGGTTTCCGATGCAACCGCTTGAACTGCCGCACAAGAGCTAAGCAGCACCAGCAGCGCTACAACCAGCCAGCGCCAACCAACCGACGCCGACAACGCAAACCGTTTCTCAACAATAAAAACCGTCATTTCATACCTCTGCCAAAGTAAAGCGGTAACGGTAGAACGGACTGCGAGCGAGATCCCCCGGCTCGGTAACCCGATCGGCCAGATGCGGCACCGGATCGACGCCCCCTCCAAGGCGATCGGCCATCGCACAAGCCTGCGAACAGAAGGGCGGCTGGCTGGTTCTCTTTTTGTCATTCATATCTGGACGAACCAAGAAGCGCCACAGTGGGAGATACTGCAACGCCGCCTTCATCACGCCGAGATATCCGTAGTCGCAGCCAGCCAGCCGCCGCATGTATCGCACGGCTCCAGAGCGATCGTAGTTTTTCCAACGCCGACTCGGGTTGGCCTCAAATACATCGATAAAACCCGCGTATTTGCGAACTTGGCTTTCAAGCGTAACCGCCCGTCCGCCTTTCAACTCGCGTACTTCGCAACAAAACAACATGTCTCCCCACCAAACGGCTCGAGCAGCATGGGTGTACTGACTTCGACCTGCTACGGCGATCAGTCGCGACACCATCCCATGGCCACGAAACAGCAACAGGTCGCCATTGCGAATCTCGGGCGCCTGCTCCGAAAGTTTCACCAAGTTACGATTCTCTACTTCCACGTGGGCATATACCTCCAGGCGCAAAAAAAGAGCCCGACGTCGGACCCACTTGTCCAACATCGGGCTCTCTTAATACCCCAATTGCCGGGGCTTAGTTTGATACCATCAATGTGCCCGCCAACGTAGCACACCTAGTGGCACAATTTCTACGGTAAAAATTCTCGCTATCTAGGAATTCTAGTGGCTAAGGGTCGGCCAAGGGTGAAAAAAACCTTCGGCCATACGAAACGGCGCGTGCAATCCATCCCCATATCTACGCCGAAGGCGTTTCACACCGTAGCCCAGGGTCGTCGCGTAGCGGCGCACCCTGGAGCAATGGTCTATCTGCGTCCGGAGTAACACATTCTCTGCATCGTTATCCGGCCTTTGTATCATCAGCACCGGAAGACTTCACGAGCCAGACCCAAATTTAGGCTCTCGCAGAGACGCAAAGAATGGGGTAATCCAGCCTCTCAATCTCTCACACACGGCTTCGTATGGCAATTGGATCTCGCAGAGACGCGGAGACGGCAGAGCTGCAATATTTCGTTTTTCTCTGCTGTCTCCGCGTCTCTGCGAGAAAATCCTTTCCTTTTTTCTTGTTTCCTTTGCGACTTAGCGCTTTATACGATGAGATTGCCAACCTGGTACCGGGAGAGTTCAATGTGGAGTATTCTGAACTCGCAAACCTGAGAAGCAGTCGAGTGCAAGGGTTTCCAAATCATGTGATTTTCTACGTCGAACATCCGGATGCAATTCAGTTAAGTGAGGATAATCCATGGCGCAAGGGATAGGGATATCGACGCAGAGCTACGCAGCATGGGTTCGTGCTGCGCTGGAGATGACCACACGACTCGCAATGCTGAGTCTGGCACTCTGCTCAGCCCTTGCCGTGCCTATTGCGACGGCGGCAGAGCGGCCTTCTTTTCGTCGGGTCGACGAGCGTCGGGCGGCTCAGGTGGGGATTCGCAAAATTGTCGGGCGGCACCTGTGGCTTTATACCGATTTGCCGGCGAGTAACGCGGTTGACGAATTGCCGCTGGTGTTCGACAAGGCAGTTCAGCAGTGGGCTGCGTATTTCGGTGTCGAGAAATCCCGGCTGACCAATTGGCGGATGCAAGGTTTTCTGATGCAAGACCGCGCGAAGTTTGCTGCGCTTGGATTGATGCCCGAGGGACGTACCGATTTTGTGAATGGTTATGCTTGGGACTACGAGTTATGGTTGGACGAACAGCCGAGCGACTACTATCGCCGCCACCTATTGTTGCATGAAGGGACGCATGGGTTCATGCAGACCCAGTTGGGCGGCGCTGGGGCGGGATGGTATCGAGAGGGAATGGCTGAGCTGCTAGGTACCCATTGTTGGGAAGGTGCCAATCTAACTCTTGCGTCGATGCCGACGAGCCGAGAAGAGGTGCCCATGTGGGGGCGAATTAAGTTGGTGCGAAATGCGTACCAGGCGGGTGAAGCTTTGACGTTGGGCGACGTGATGGCGTTTAATTCGCGTGAGGCGATGTCGACCGACCAATACGCTTGGTGCTGGGCGATGTGTAAGTTTTTAGATTCGCATTTGCAATTACGAGAACAATTTCGCCAACTGCCTGCGTATGTCGCCGATCTGAAGTTCAATTTACGATTTCGCAAGTTGTTTCGCCAAGATTGGGAAGACTTGCAGTTTGAGTGGAACGTGTTTCTAGCGACGTTAGACTACGGCTACGATGCACGGCGGATGACGATCTCTCACACTCCAGCCGCGGTGGTTGAGAAAGAAGACACGATAACGGTCGCTGCCGATCGAGGTTGGCAATCGACCGGTTGGCAGTTGAAAGCGGGGCAATCGTATCGTATTTCTGCTACGGGGACGTACCAAATAGCTAAAGATTCGCAGCCGTGGCCTTGCGAGCCGGGCGGCGTGACTTTGGAGTACCACGAGGGCCAGCCTATGGGAATGTTGCTTGGGCTGCTGAGAAGCGACGGGGAAGGCCGCCTACCGCCGCCCATTGCGATTGGGTTGCAGGCAGTCATTAAGCCGGCGGTCGATGCTACGCTCTATTTGCGAGTCAACGATTCGCCAGCCCGGCTGCTTGACAACAAAGGCAAGCTGCAGGCGACCATCAAGCCGCAGTAACGGCTGTAGTGCCGATTGACACTACCGACAGAGGGCTCGACAATGGTGTCTGACGCATGGCTACTGTTTTTTGTTTTGACGAGAATACTGAGGATTTGATGACCAATTTTCTTGCCGCCAACGATCCTGAGGTTTGGGCCGCCATTGCGGACGAGGTGGAGCGCCAGCATGATGGGCTGGAACTGATTGCCAGCGAAAACTACACCAGCCCTGCCGTGATGCAGGCGGCGGGCAGTGTGCTGACCAACAAATATGCCGAAGGCTATCCAGGTCGTCGATATTACGGTGGCTGCGAGCATGTCGACGTGATCGAAGATCTGGCACGCGATCGGGCAAAGCAACTGTTTGGTGCCGAGTCGGTCAACGTCCAGCCTCACTCGGGTTCGCAAGCCAATATGGCCGTCTACCTGTCGGCTTTGGAGCCAGGAGATACGGTGTTGGGGCTTGATTTAGCTCATGGTGGGCATCTGACCCACGGGATGAGGCTCAATATTTCGGGCAAGCTGTACAATTTCGTCAGCTATGGCGTCCGCTCCGACGATCATCGGCTTGATTTCGATCAGTTGGCGGCCTTGGCAAAAGAGCATAAACCAAAATTGATCGTGGCAGGCGCAAGCGCTTATCCGCGTGAGATACCCCATGCCCGCTTTGCCGAGATTGCGGCCGAGGTCGGTGCGATGTTGATGGTCGACATGGCCCATTATGCCGGTTTGGTAGCGGCAGGGTTGCACGACAATCCGGTGCCGGTTGCCGATTTTGTGACCTCGACAACCCATAAGACGCTTCGCGGTCCGCGCGGCGGTTTGTGCTTGTCCAAAAAAGAACATGCCAAGAAGATCAACAGCAGCGTGTTTCCGGGTTTGCAGGGCGGGCCATTGATGCACGTGGTCGCTGGCAAGGCGGTTTGCTTTGGCGAAGCTCTGAAACCAGAGTTTAAGACTTATGCCAAGCAGGTTATCGACAACGCCAAAGTGCTAGCCGAGACGCTGGCCAGCGGCGGCTTGACGCTTGTCAGCGGCGGGACCGATAATCATCTTGTGTTAGTGGATGTGACTCCTTTGGGGGTCGGGGGCAAGGTGGCCGAGGAGGCATTGGGTGCCTGTGGTATCACCGTGAACAAAAACATGATTCCATTTGACCAGCGTAAGCCGATGGACCCTTCGGGTATCCGAATTGGTACTCCGGCCCTGACTTCGCGTAAGATGGGCGAAGACGAGATGCGTATGGTTGGCCAATGGATGCTCAAAGCCCTGCGTTCGGCTGACGACACAGCCACCCACGAGCAGATACGCAACGAAGTTCGTAGTATGTGCGAGGATTTCCCCGTCCCTGCGGCCGCGCTTAACGAAGCAGAGACTGCCGCAGCACAATAAGATATAACTAGGAGCGACAGCGACTACGATCGCGTATGGCAGATCTTGCAAGAGGACATGCCGTTGCTTTTTGCAAATTTAGAGAAACTCGATTTACCAGGACTTGATTAAATATGTCTGATAAACCTCGCATTTTAATAGCTGACGACAACGAAGCGAATGTCGAATTGATCGAGGCATATCTGGGCGGCCTTGAAGTCGAGACTGCCATTGCTGTCGATGGTCAGGACACGATGGACAAAGTCGAGTCGTTTCAGCCCGACTTGATTCTGCTGGACATTATGATGCCCAAGCTCAGCGGGTTTGAAGTTTGCCAACGGCTGAAGGGTGATCGCGAAACCAGCAAGATCATGATTTTGATGGTCACGGCACTCAACGAATTGGGCGATATCGAGCGTGCCGTGGAGGCGGGGACAGACGATTTTCTTTCTAAGCCGGTCAACAAAGTGGAATTGATCAAACGCGTCGAGAATATGCTGAAGCTGCGAGGTGTAACCGACGAATTGGAACGCCTCCGTCAGTACATCGAGCAGATGGAATCCTCGCGCTGATCGCATCCGTTGTGGTGTTCGATGAATGTAAGCCTCAGGATCGTTGGTGCGCTATTGGCCATTCGCCTGTTCTGCGTTTGCGCAGAGGCGCATGCGGCACGAAGCGACGCCCCGCAGGATACCGAGGCCATCCAAAAGATCATTGCCCAGTTGGGCGACGAGCAATACTCGGTCCGACATCGGGCAGAACAACAATTGATCGAACTGGGGACGGCTGCATTCGATCAATTATTAGCGGCGTCGGTTCATTCGGATTTAGAAATTTCCTCGCGCGCAAGCTATATCTTGCCGCGGTTGCGCATCCAGTGGGAGCGGGAGGACGATCCGGCGGAAGTTCGAGGGTTGCTCAAAGCGTATGGCGAGCTGCCTCAGAGTGAGCGAGAGAATTTAATTCAGACGCTGGCAGTGCTTGGTGACCATCGTGGATTGGGGCCGCTCTGTCGGATCACGCGATACGAGGCCTCGCCGACGATTGCCCGAGCGGCGGCCGTCGCGATTTTGAATTCGAAAAAAGTCGCCACAGACCGTTTGGCTTGGGCGAAGTCGGTCGTCGAGCAGGAAACAAGTGGCAGCTCTCGTCGCCCGGTGCAATGGATTCAGTTGCATTTCGATCGTCTTCAACAACCGGCAGATGCAGCGGACGCTTGGCTTGGGCATATCGACCACGAGCTTGCCCTGCTCAAAAAAGGCGAGAGCCAGACCAATGCCGAGGTGGTGTTCGGACTGCTGAAGTATGATCTCGCGGAATGCCGTCTGACGGGAGGGCAAGGCTCGACCTTCGAGCCGTTACGCCGCATGATCGACCTACGCATCGACGTAGGAGGAGAGTTCCACAATGCGATGGTTTTTGCTTTGTCTTGGAGTACCGATAACGAACAGTGGAAAACGGTTGAACAGTTAGAAAATCATTATGCTGATCAACTCGGGGAAGATCGTCTGCTGTTGTACATGCTGGCCGAGTCTGCCCAACGGCAAGGAGAGAGCGGACGGGCCAACGAAATCGCCGAGCGTGCTTTTCAGTTAGCGATAGGAGATATTCACCAGCGGTACGAAGTTAGCAGCATGATTGGTGAACTAGGCCGCCACGATTGGGCGGAACGCGAGTGGCAGTACATGATCGAGAATCTGCCGGTTAGCGATGGGACGTCGTTTGCTGCCCGACGCGACCTAGCCACGATGCGATTGTTCGATCGAGAAGAGTACCAAAAAGCGGCCGACCTTTTGGGTGAGGCATTGGATGCAATTAATAAGCAAATGGGCGAAGATAAGAATAAAAAGCGCCAATTCAATAGCAAGACTGGCCGACAGTGGTTGGCCCAAAATCGCGCGCAGCAAGATTTTTTTCTTGCTTGCCAAGAAGAGAAACAGGGCAATTTTCAGCAACAGCGAAAACTATTAGACGCCGCTTATAAGGGAGACGTCGAAAACCCAGACGTGCTGATCGCCATGTATCGCCTGCAGGGGGCTGACGAGGCTTACAAAAAAACTACCTTAGGTCGCATACAGGCACTCAGCAGAAAACTAGAGACGCAGATCGAGGCTGAACCTAGTGTGCCGAATTACTATAACCATTGGGCGTGGTTGATTAGTAATACCGAGGGCGATTTTAAGAAAGCGGTTGCCTACTCGCGTCGTTCGATAGAGGTGGTACCCAAAGAACCGTATTTAAAGGGTATGTTGGGTATTTGCTACGACGAAATGCGATCGATCGACTGGTTGCCCCCAAGCCCCAGTTATCTCGATACCCTAGGGCGTTGCTACTATGCCGCAGGCGATTTAGACAGCGCCATCAAATACCAGCGTCAGGCGATCCGCCGGCATCCTCACATGGCAGTCATGCGTCGACAGCTAGAGTTGTTCGAGCGAGAGCTAGCCGCACGCGACGAGAAGTAAAAACATTCGCCCAAGGTTAGCGTCGATCGCCAGATCGAATAACTCTAGGTACGCGCCCAAGCAGTAACAAGCTGCCCCTACGGCAGCCGAAAAGTCGACTGGAGCTTGAGAATGGCACAGTCGTCCGGAAAGGTGTGGAACGCTTGGACGCGAAATACTTTGTCGCGAGACTCGACGTTGATATAGCTCATGGCCCCGGTATCGAGACGTCCGCTAGAGTCGAACTGATGGAGCATGCCGCGTCGAGTGGCCTGCAACGTGAGTTCCTTTTGATAGGCCAAGAAGCGAGCGGGGTTGGCTGGTTCGAGCGAGAACGACATTTCGTAGCTAATTCCACCACGACATTCAAGCCGATCTTCACGATGGCCGCGCAACCGATAAGACATCAGGCGTCGTTTTTGTGGCAGTGGATGATGAGCCGCGGCAGCGACTTCGGTGAGGATAATGCCGCCATATTTCCAAGCGACCAAGTGCCCAGCACTGGTGATCTGAACGGTGGCTTCATACTCGCCACGTTGGACGGTGCGGGATTCGTAAATTTCAAACAACTCTGGGTGTAACGACCTGCCGTAGAGTTGAAAAACAAGTTCAGCAATTTTGGGACGAACAGAAAGCACAATATGGTTCTCGCAGGCGAGTGAAATTGGCATCAGGTATCCCTCGATTATAGTTGCCAACCTGCGGTATCACAAAGACTGATTGAAAAGCAAAAAAGATCTGGTAATTTCGATCTTGACATTGGCAAACTGGTAAGTCCACTTTGCGAAAGTGTTGCTAGCAATGGAGATAGAATTCTCCAGAAGTAGAGGTTGCAAATTTCCCGGCAAGGTCATTTGCGTAACTGTTCACAAGTCTTAAAAAGTGAACCGCTAATTTGCGCTAATCAGGGAGAATATGAGTTGCCAGAATCGAACGGATGGTTTGCTTTGGTCGGTGTAAATTAGTTTTGACATTAGCGATTCCCTTCCCAAGAGAACCGCAAAGTCATATTAGCCGCAGTCGAGTCTATAAAACGCGACTTTCGCCTACGCCTGAACCAGCGACTTTGCAGTTCCACGGGGACACAGAAAACCGTCTTTTACAAATTCAAGCGTGTACGGGAAAGCCGAGATTATGCAGGCTCCAAAATTTGAATTTTAATACCTGCGAGCATGTCTTTCACTTTCTCGCGATTTTCTTGCATGTGCTTAGCTTGCAGATGTGCTTGCAGTGCTTCGATGCTTTCCCATTTCTCGATCACCGTGACCGTATTATCCAAAACGGGTTCTTGGATACTGATCGGAGTTGCAACGTCTATTGTCGGGCCGTATTCAATACACCCATCTTCTGCCAGCACGAGCGGCACCAATTGGTGAAAAGCGGCCAAATACTCGTCCCGTTTTCCCGCAACGACTTCGATCGTAGCAATAACATGAATCATCTGGAGTTCCCCTATTTTGGTCTTCTTATTGTCTTTCTGATATTTCTCTAACGCTTTGTTAAAGCTTAATTTTAGGGTTAGCCGTTTTGGCGCTAGCCCCCGATTGCAACCCCCACGATACCCGAACCTGCAAGGCCGCGTAAGGGTTTATGCTAGCACCGAGAGAACTGGTGTCAGACTGAGCTAGCCTCTCGGGCAGGGTTTACCTAGTATCCGGCCCGACGAAGCCCTTGGGCTGATGATGTCACTATCAATATCGCTAGGTGCCGATACCTTTTCTGTCGCGCAGGCGAGTCAAAAATTCAGTTTGTTATGGAGAACGAGCCATGAGTTCGATCCGACCTTTGGCAACAATTACCGTGTTGGCCGCAGCAGGTGTTTTCCTGTACATGAAAATCAACGAAACCGAACCCGTGTTGCCAGAAGAGGTGGCCGGACTTGAGTTCGATTCGGGCCTGGAGTTTGGTAGCGAGTTCAAAGCGGAGCCCGGTTCTTCCACAGGCACAGAGCAGTTTACAGCTTCAACTACTGCCGGTGGCCGTGCGCCGGAGTTTACTGCGTCGACGCCAGCTGAAGTAGCACCACCTTTCAACCCTGGCGCTGCTGTGGCAGCGGGGCAGGCGCCGGCTTTCGATCCTGCCGTAGCGGCAACTTCGCCAGATGGTGGAACGGCTGCGCCTTTTGCCGCTGCTCCCGATCTGCCGCCACTGCCAACAATCCCGTCGGCCACGGCACCAGCTGCCGAAACACATTCATCGCACGCTATGGAAGATGCGCATGACAACCATTCGCATGCAGCCGCTGAGAGCACCACCTCGCCAGTAACAACGCCAACCGAAACGTTGCCGATGGTGCGAACTCCGCAGCAGGAAGTCGCGTCCGAAGCACAGTCGTCGTTATTCTCGGCAACTCACATCGCAGTTGAGGCGGCCTTAGATCGAGGGCAACTATCGCAAGCGCTATTACTGTTATCGGATTGGTACGGCGATCCCTCGCTGTCGCCACAAGAAGCTCAAGAAGTTGAACAGCTTCTTAGCCAATTGGCGGGGAGCGTAATCTACTCGACCGAACATCGTTTGGAGCCGCCCTACATGGTTCAGGCAGGCGAGCGGCTGCAAGACATCGCTGCCCGTTACGAAGTGCCTTGGCAGTTGTTGGCCAAAATCAATGGCATCACCAGCCCTGACCAATTGCAGACAGGGCAGCAACTCAAGGTAGTGCGAGGCCCATTCTCGGCGACCATCGATCTCCGACAACGGCAAGTCACTCTGATGCTCAACCGACGCTATGCAGGACGGTTTGCAATCGACGTCGATCCGACGACGACCGTCGAAGAAGGGCATTGGTCTGTCAATCAAAAGTTGCTCACGCCGGGGAATGTCGCTCAGCATTTGTCAGCCCCAGTGACTCCGACCGAGGAACGCAGCCTAATACTGACCAATTCCGCAGGCGGAACCAATCAGTTGGTAATTATTCGCGCCACCCACGCCGCGACGGCAACCGATCCCACGGGCCGTGTCATCCGCCTAAGCTCGGCTGATGTCGGAGATGTGTACGATATTTTGTCGCTTGGTTCAGAAGTGACAATTCGTCGCTGAGCCGACAAAAGCGACTCTTAACCCTAGCGTGCGTTCGTGGTATACCCCATGGTCAGAATGCCCATTGATCAGGAACGCTAACTCTACGTTTTGGGGGACAGATATCACGATGTACGACCGACAAGCTCTCATTGAATTGATTCGCGAACAGGCCTTGCAGTTTGGCGACTTCACGCTCGCTTCGGGCAAGAAGGCAAGCTACTACCTCGATTGCCGCAAGGTAACACTCGATGCTCGCGGCGCGAAATTGATTGGCGAAGGAATGCTCGAACTGTTGGGCGACCAGATGCCAGCGCTGGTGGGCGGGATGGCCATTGGAGCCGATCCGATCACGGCATCGATTCTCACACTGGCAGGAATTCGCGAGATGCCTTTGCGAGGGATCATTGTTCGCAAAGAGTCGAAGACCCATGGGACAGGCAAGTATGTCGAAGGGCCTTATGACTCGGGCGAGAGTTTGGTCATCGTCGAAGACGTAGTAACGACAGGCGGCTCGTCACTCAAAGCGATCGAACGCTGCGAGTCGGTGGGCCTTAAAGTCGAGCGAGTGCTAGCAATCGTCGACCGCTTGGAAGGTGGCCGCGAGGCGTTTGCCGAGCGGGGCTACGAATTGACCCCGCTGCTAACCATCAAAGATTTTGGCATCAAGTGATTTCGGAATTCGAATTGCGAAATCTCTGAGGCTGATAGATAGTTTCAATCCGCAATCCGAATTCCCCAATCCGCATTTAGTTGATGGAAACTTCGTTACATCGTCAGTTGAAAGAGCATTACGCCGTGGATGCCAGTAGGCAGGAAGTGGCGTGCGAAGGCTACCGCATTGATGCTGTGCGAAATGGCCGACTGATCGAAATTCAGCACGGTTCGCTGGCGGCAATTCGTGACAAGATAGCTACGCTGCTAGAGAACCATCGGGTGATGGTGGTCAAACCGATCATTGCCAACAAGTTGCTCGTGAAGCTTGATAGCCGTGGTGGCAAAGAAATCGATCGTCGGAGAAGCCCCAAACGTGGACAGCTACTCGACGTGTTCGACGAACTGGTTTACTTCACGCGAGTATTTCCTCACAAGCGGCTTGCGCTGGAAGTGGCTTTGGTGGAAGTCGAAGAGCTGCGCTATCCAGGACATGGCCGTCGTCGCCGTCGACGAGAAAACGATTTTCAGATCGAAGACCAACGGCTGACGCGGATTGTTGAGACGCATCGCTTTCGGACACTAGCAGACCTGCGCCGGCTTCTGCCCAGCGATTTACCTTCTTCGTTTCATACGGGGCACCTGGCTGAATTGATGGGGATCCGCCGCCATGTGGCCCAGCGGATTGCCTATTTCCTACGAGAGACCGGGGCAATTTTTTCGGTAGGAAAACAAGGCAACGCAGTCTTGTACAGCCGACGAAAACGGGCTGCTGCGTAATCCCTTCGGCTTGTAGCGGGCTTGCGAGTAGCCTGGGCAAGGCGTACGCTGCTGTATTCTTTTCCATTTTCGGAATCGATAAATTCCTATTTGGTGGCTATTAAAATGCTAGTTGTGAACGAGAAAAGGCGACCCAGGAAAGGTAACCAATCATGAACGATCGGAGCAAGCTTGCAAGCCGAGCACCATTGCGCAAGCTTACGGGCGTACAGATCGTCGGGACGGGCAGTTTTGTGCCTGACAATGTGGTGACGAATGAAGATCTTGCTTCGCTCGGTTGCGATGCGGAATGGATTGTTCAACGCACCGGTATCCACGAGCGGCGACATGCGCCCCCAGGGATGTCTACCGGCGACATGGCCGTCTCGGCGGCCGAACGTTGCATTGAAGCGAGTGGCGTGAAACGCAGCGAGATCGACCTGTTGATTTTAGCAACGCTTTCGCCCGACCGGTTATTGCCAGCCACAGCAACGACGGTACAAGATCGCTTAGGCTTGCGTTGCGGGGCGATGGACCTCTCAGCAGCTTGCTCGGGATTTGTTTACGCATTGGCAACAGGGATGCAGTTTGTTGCCACAGGCACTAGCAAGCGAGCTTTGGTGATTGGCGCAGACACGAACTCTCGTGTGGTCAATCCCAACGACCCGAAGACGTACCCTCTGTTTGGCGACGGCGCAGGGGCCGTGATTTTGGCTCCCGGCAGCGACGAACAAGGGGCCCTTTCGTACATGCTGGGGTCTGAAGGTAACGGTGCCGACTACCTGTGCCGACCCACTGGCGGATCAGCACATCCGTTTCCCGAAGAAGGGTGCGACGACCGTTCGTGGTACTTGAGCATGGATGGGCGTGCAGTATTCAAATGGGCGGTACGCTTGGTCGATGAAGTTTCGCGACAAGTAATCAGTGCGGCCGATCTAACCATCGACGAGATTGATTGGTGGATGCTGCATCAGGCAAACGTGCGGATTATCGACGGAGCTGTCGACGGATTAGGCATCGATCGAGAAAAGGTGGTCATGCACCTCGACCGATACGGAAACACCTCAGCCGGCACCGTGCCGATCTCTCTCGACGAAACATTCCGAGCTGGAAAAATCCAACCTGGACAGCACCTATTGATGTCGGGTTTTGGCGCCGGTTTGACTTGGGGAACCGTTGTCTGGCGGTGGTAGAACGGCAACGCAGCAGATCGATAGTACCCAAACTAAAAACAAAAAAAATTCGCCACGGAGTTCCTAGCGAGGCCTTTGGCCGCAACCTAAAAAGGTAGAAATTTCTCGCAAAGGCGCTAAGCCGCAAAGGAAACAAGAAAAGTGATTATCTCGCAGAGGCGCAGAGAAAACTGGGATACAGTAGCTCTGCGGTCTCTGCGCCTCTGCGAGACCAATCTCCTTTCGGAGTCGCGCGAGAGAGCACGTGAAACTGAATTCCCGCGTTCTTTGCGTCTTAGCGCCTTTGCGAGAGTCTAATATTGCAGTGGCCTGTGGTTAATTGCTTTTCACTTTGAGGATGGTATTTGCCTCCGGCTCTGGCGGAGAATTACAAATGGATTGGACTTTCTAACAGGCACAGAAGCAAAAACATTATGGCAACCGCGAAGAAGAAACAGAAGACTCTCCCACCACGTAGCAAAGTAAAAGAGGCCGACACTTGGGATTTGGCGAGCCTTTTTCCCAACGACAAGGCCTGGGAAACGGCGTTTACCAAGTGGGAAAAACAAAGCAAACGCTATGCTTCGTTTCGCGGGAAGCTCGGCAAAAGTGCGGCGGATTTAGCCGCTTGTTTGAAGTTTGATAACAAGTACGAGCGGGCCGGCGAACGCTTGGGCACCTATGCGTTTCTCAAGACGACCGAAGACACGGCCGACAGCCAGTATCAACGGATGATGGGCCGCTTCCAACACGCCGTCACCGAAGCAAGCCAGGCGGCCAGCTTCATGCGACCAGAAATCCTTTCGATTCCGGCAACGAAGTATAAAAAGTTTCTCCAATCGAAAGAGCTGAAGTCGTATCAACTGGTGCTGGAACGGCTGGTTCGATACAAGCCCCACACGCTGAGCGATTCGGAGGAACGTCTGCTGGCGATGCAGGGGCAGATGGCCGACACGGCTGACCATACGTTCGGACAATTGACCGACGCGGATCTCAAGTTTGGGATGATCAAGGACGAGAAGGGCGAAACCGTCGAGTTGTCGCATTCTTCGTTCTCGGCCCTGCTGCATTCGCCCAAGCGGTCGGTACGCAGCAAAGCATTTCACCAATACTACGACGTTTTCCAGTCGCATGAGAACACCTTGGCGGCAACGCTGAGCGGGTCGGTGCAGGGCGATATCTATTATGCGAAAGCCCGAGGTTACGATAGCGCGATCGGGGCTTCGTTGTTTTCCGACAATGTGCCCCAGAGTGTGTACGACAGTCTGATTTCAGCGGTCCATAGTCGGCAGCCCGCTATTTACCGTTACCTCGAATTGCGGCGCCGCAAGATGCGACTCAAAGAAATTCATCATTACGACACCTACGTGCCAATCTTGAGCGACCTCGATCAGCGGCGCACCTGGAAGCAGGCGGTTGAGGTAGTCATGCGTTCGCTCGAACCGTTGGGCGAAGAGTATTGCAGCACACTCCGCCGTGGATTGACCGAAGATCGCTGGTGCGACCGCTATCCAAATCGCGGGAAACAGAGCGGGGCGTTTAGCTGCGGAACATTCGACGGCGCTCCGTACATCATGATGAATTACCAGCCGGCGGTGCTCGACCACGTCTTTACGCTAACGCACGAGGCGGGCCACTCGATGCACAGCCACTACTCGGCAAAGAGCCAGCCATTTCAGTATTACAACTATGTTATTTTTGTCGCGGAAGTGGCGAGTACGTTTAACGAACAGTTGCTGAGTCGCTATCTGATGCAACAAGCAAAGACCGACCAAGAGCGGGCGTACCTGATCAATCGCGATATCGACGCCATTCGCGGCACGATCATTCGACAAACGATGTTTGCCGAGTTCGAAAAGATTATCCATGCCTTAGCCGAGACAGGCGAGCCGCTGACGATCGAATGTTTCAAGCAAGAGTATGGCAAACTGCTCGAAGCTTATTTTGGCCCAGATTTTGTGATCGACGAACAGTTGAAACTCGAATGCTTACGAATCCCACATTTTTATCGAGCGTTTTATGTCTATAAATACGCCACAGGTTTGTCCGCAGCGATTGCGCTCAGCGAACGAGTATTGAATGGCGGCAAGCAAGAGCTGAACGACTACCTTTCGTTCCTCAAGGGTGGCTGCTCGAAATACCCCCTCGATTTGCTGCGAGACGCCGGCGTCGACATGACCAAGCCCGAGCCAGTGCAAACGGCCCTCGACCGGTTCGAGTCGCTGGTTGAGGAACTCGATACACTGCTTTAGTTCTCTGCCCGAGGGCTGTTCTTGCCAAATTGCGTGACCCAATAAAAGGCGTGGCCCTGTTCGTCGACGCGTATTTCGCCGGCCAGCCGTGCTTGACCAAGGATGCGGTCGACGGCCCTTTTCAGATAGGTTTTACCGCGTGGAATTTTGACCTCGATTTTGTCGGGGTCGATCTCGAGTTTATTGAGCATCCACCGATCGAAGAGTAGTGGAACCCCAAGCCGCGGCGTCAGCGCGTCGAGCGCTTCGGTTAGTGTGTAGTTGGCAATTTCGATCGTAAGCGATTCGAACATCTTCGGAGCCAACAGCCGAATGCTGGTTTCCGATTTCCAACCGACGGGCCAAGTTTCGAAGGACGGGTCGTAGAGAAGCACACGCAATTGCAGAGGCTTTCCGCGTGGCTTTTCCGGACGCAAGGCCAAGCCCTCGTGCCGCAGGGCCATCGCCAAGGCGGTGCCGATTGCCATATCACGCAGTTCGATACCGAGCGGGGAACCACGCAATCGCGAGTCGGCAGCGGTGCTGCGACTGACCGGCAGGGCAATCTTTTCTTCCAATCGTCGCAGCACTTCAGCCGCGGTCAAATCTTTGGTAGAGAAATCGATCGTCTTCGAGAGGTCGGCATAAACGGCAGAAAATTGTTTCTCGGTCAAATCGAAGCGGCCTCGTTCAGCATCGACTTCAGTGCCTTCGGCTGCCAATTGTTCGAGATACGTCTTTAACGCAGAGAGATTGTGGGCCTTAAAGCGACGTTTTGGTAGCAAGAGCTCGTTGCGCCGAGTGAGAATGGCCACGATCTTGATGCGCTGGCCCGTAACCGATTCGCGGGCTTCGAGGGTCGGCTGATCGTCAGCACGGATGCTACGCAGCCGAACCCGATTCAGATCGAGTTTTCCCAATAGCTTGGCCCACTCTTGAGGGGCGGTGACCGGGACGCCCGACTCCATGGCGACTTCCATATCGATCGGCAACGTCGCTGATGCCACACGACCACTCAACACCACGAAAGCCACAACCCCGAGAGCAAGGAAGCAGCGGCTGGCCGCCCGAATATTCATTTCATTCCCCGCAAAATGCCAACCGTGTCAATGGGACGTTGGTCCCCCATAGCCCGGCCATCCTGGCCGGAAACAGCCACCCCAACCACAATACGCTCAAACAAAGTATAGCACCCGATTGGCAGGATTATTTCTCGATCACAAGCGGTGTCAGCAGTTAGTCGGTTGCCTTCGAGTAGGAATCTGGCAAAATACGGGTCTCGTAACGCTACGAAATAAACAGGCTTGTCCAACCTTGGAATATGGAGCATCGAAAAATATGTCGCGTCCCGTCACCTTGTGTACTGGCCAATGGGCTGACCTTCCTCTGGACGACCTCGCCCGAAAGTCGCGAGAATTTGGTTTCGATGGCCTCGAGCTGGCTTGCTGGGGCGACCATTTCGAGGTCGACAAGGCCATGGCCGACGAGAGCTATGTGAAGGAAAAGCGAGAATTGCTCGAACGGCACGACCTGCAATGCCTCGCAATTAGCGCTCACCTAGTCGGGCAAGCCGTTTGCGATCCGATCGACGAGCGACATAAATCGATTCTTCCGGATTACATCTGGGGCGACGGCGATTCAGCGGGCGTCAATCAACGTGCGGCCGAGGAAATAAAGAACACGGCCCGAGCGGCCCAGCGTTTTGGTGTCGACGTGGTCAACGGTTTCACCGGCTCAGGCATTTGGCACCTGCTCTATTCGTTCCCGCCGGTACCCGACTCGATGATTGATAAAGGCTACGCGGATTTTGCAAATGCTTGGAACCCCATTTTGGATGTGTTTGCTGAGTGCGGTGTGAAATTCGCTTTGGAAGTTCATCCGACGGAAATTGCCTTCGACATTTATTCAACCAAGCGAGCCTTGGATGCTATTGGCCACCGCGAAGAGTTTGGGTTCAATTTCGACCCAAGTCATCTCATCTGGCAAGGAATCGACCCGGTCGAATTCATTCGTGAATTTGGAGACCGCATTTATCACGTTCACATGAAAGACGCGATTGTCACGCTCGACGGACGCACCGGAATTTTGGGCAGTCACATCAACTTTGGCGATGCACGCCGAGGATGGGATTTCCGTTCACTTGGTCGAGGCGGGGTGAACTTCGAAGAGATCATCCGAGCGCTGAACGATATCGGCTACTCCGGCCCGTTAAGCGTCGAATGGGAAGATGCTCGAATGGATCGCGAACAAGGTGCCCGCGAGTCATGCGAGTTTGTGAAGAAAATCGATTTCGAACCCTCGAACGTCGCTTTCGACGCAGCATTTGGCGACAGTTGATTTCTCAGCCCACGTGGGGCTTGTGCTACACTAGTAGTAAGATGCTATTTTGAACCACAACGGCACGATGCACACTACGCCTAGTGGTTCTAGCGCTATATGCCCCGTGTGTTCAGTAAACGGTCTCCATCTGTGCAATTTTTCGTTGTCATCCCGTTTATACTCCTGTGCTTCATCGCTAGTACCCTAGCGGCTGAGCAGGGGTTGCCGACACTGCCCAGCGCAGCGATGGGCCAAGTGTTGTTCGTCGCAGACGACGTCTACTCATCGTCAGAAAACAATACGTCTCGCAATCCAAAGGCTCAGCCGGACGTGGCCGCGCGTCGGTTTCAGCAAGCACGCGAGCATTGCCAACGTGGCGACGTCGGTGCAGCACTACGCTGGGCAACGCTGGCTCTGCAGGCAGATCCGAATCACGAGGGTGCTCGCCGAGTGTTGGGCTATCGCCGTGTTACCGATCACTGGGCAGGCCGATATGCGGCTAGGCGATTAGAGCGTGGCGAAGTCTGGAACCCTGAGTACGGCTGGATTCGCGGTGACGATCTTCCTCGTTACGAGGCAGGCGAGCGGCCACAAGGCAAACGCTGGATCTCGGCCGAAGACGACGCCAAACGCCATGCCAAGATTGACGTGGGCTGGGCGATCCGCACCGATCGGTTTCGTGTCCTAACCAACTACAACCGACGCGACGCTAGCGAGTTGGCCACCCGGCTAGAAACGCTCTATCAAATTTGGCAACAAATGTTCGGAGATTTTTATTTAGAAGCCCCAAAAGTCTTAGATCGATTCGATGGCAAGAGCACCAGCGGCTACCGTAGCAAACCGTTTCAGGTGGTTTATTATCGCAACCAGCAAGAGTACGTCGCCGCCCTCCGTCGTCAGCAGCCACGGATCGGTATTTCGCTAGGCATCTATTTTGATACGACCAAAACGTCGCACTTCTTCGCAGGGCCAAAACAAGACACCGGCACCATTTTTCACGAGGCGGTTCACCAGATGTTCCACGAGTCGGCACGTTCGGCTCGCGACGTGGGGGCGCTATCCAACGCTTGGCTAATCGAGGGCGTCGCCTGCTACTTCGAGTCGCTTACCGAGCGCCACGAGCCGACGGTGGGACGATTTTTCACCCTTGGCACCCCCGGCGAAGGGCGATTGCCCGCCGCGCGGCATCGGCTGCTGGTTGACAACTACTACGTACCGCTGGCCGAGCTTTCGACGCTCGGTTTGACCGACCTACAACGCCGCAAAGACCTCGCTCAGCTCTATAGCCAATCGGCCGGCTTAGCGACCTTTTTGATCCATGGCCGCCAGAGCGAGTACCGACCAGCGCTAGTCAAGCTGCTGAAGCTCATCTATACTGGCAGGGACAAGCCGCGATCGTTGGAGATTCTGACGGGTCGAAGCTTTGCCGACCTAGACCAGCAGTACCGCGAGTACCTTGAGGGTCTTCCGTCATCTGCCGCCCCTAAGCCCCAGTAGACTTACTCGTTGCAGTGTACCCGCAACCCGAGAGGAGAATCCCCACCGATGATTATCAATCCCTTAGCCCACATCACGCCCGTCGAAGCCCCTGCAGGCCTACTGCTATTCGTCGCAGGCTTACTACTCGGCATACTAGCCGCCCAAGCCTTCGGATACCTACGAAATCGCTAGACGCAGGCCGATCAGGCGATCTTTGGTTGACCACCGCCGACCATGGCAGTAGGATCGACCGCTTGTCTTATGGTGGCTGTAGCTCAGTCGGTTAGAGCGCCGGATTGTGATTCCGGAGGTCGTGGGTTCGATTCCCATCAGCCACCCCTTTTTCTATGCCTTTCTATTGCTGCTGATTCTAGGGCAAACTACGAAATGCCTAGTTTGCCCGAAGCACCATGGAAAGGCCGGCCCCTACGTCGCCGAGCCACTAAGTTCCCGAGCCTCCTCGGTTGAAGAGCACGACGTGCAGCCGCGTGAATCGTTGGCGCAAATCTGATGAAGTTCGGTTGCCAATAGCGAGTCGAGTTGGGGTTGTGGCGGTAATTTAACTAACACTTTGTCGCCATCAATTTTTACCGGGAATACTTTCACCGAAAGGTCTTCTCCCGACAGGCTCTCGCCCGTTTCCAACGAAAAAGGCTTTTTGTGAAGTGGGCACGCAACTTTGGGCACGGTCCCTACGTCGCCGAGGATGCCTCGCGAGAGTACAAAAGCATTTTTGTGTGGGCACATATTTTGACACGCGTACCACTCGCCGCGGGTGGCGAAGTTGAACACGGCAATTTGAACGTCGCCATATTTGATGGCGGCACCGCCATCTCTTGGAAAGTCGTTGACTGTTCCGACTGGAACCCATTCTTCTTGGGCGCGACGGGCCTTCCGAGCAGCATCGCTGTTGTCGGTCTCTCCGAGCAGCGAGCCGTTTGGTAGCTTGATTTGATCTAACCGAACGCCCTCCTTCGGCCAATAGGCCGGGCGTTGCTGATCGCGTTCGGCAACAAACTCGATGCTCGGCTCGGTCTCTTCGGTGTTGATGAACTGCCTGAAGAGCTTGCGTTTCTCAGGATCGTCGACCACCGCTTTCCATTCGCATTGATAGGTGTCGACCAAATGCTGCATGCGCCCTTCAAGTTCGTTGCAAAGCCCTAGTTTGTCGTCGATCACCACCTCTTTGACATGTTCTAATCCCCCCTCAATTTGTTCCAGCCATGTGGCCGTCCGGGTGAGCTTGTCGGCCGTGAAGATGTAATACATCAGAAACCGGTCGATATATTTGATGGCCGTCTGCCGGTCGACGTCGGTTGCAAAGAGATCGGCATGTCGTGGTTTTGCACCACCGTTGCCGCCAACATAAAGATTGTATCCGCTTTCAGTCGCAATGAGGCCAACGTCCTTGCACTGGGCCTCGGCACACTCTCGCATACAACCCGAGACGGCGAACTTGATCTTGTGCGGTGCCCGAACGCCCCGATACCGTTTCTCGATTTCAATCGCAAACCGAACGCTATCTTGCACGCCGTACCGGCACCAACTGGAGCCTACACAACTCTTCACGGTTCTCACCGATTTACCATACGCATGACCGCTCTCGAAGCCAGCCTCGATCAATTCTTCCCAAATATCGGGAAGCTGGTGTTGCTGCGCGCCAAATAGATCGATGCGCTGACCGCCAGTAATCTTGGTGTACAGGCCATACTTTTTGGCGACATTGCCAATGACAAGAAGCTTGTCGGGAGTAATTTCGCCCCCTGGTATCCGAGGCACGACGGAATACAACCCGCCCCGCTGTACGTTTGCCAGGAAACGGTCGTTGGTGTCTTGGAGCATCTGGTGCTCAGGTTCAACAATCGTTTCGTTCCAGAGCGAGGCGAGTATCGAAGCAATGATCGGCTTACAGTTTTCACAGCCGTTGCCGTGCCCAAGAAACTTCAGCATCTCCTCGAAGGTGCGAATCTGCTTCACCTTGGCGACAGTAAACAGCTCTTGGCGAGTGTAGGCGAAGTGTTCGCAGAGGTGGTTGGTTACTTCGACGCCCGCTTCTTTCATCTGGGCTTTGAAAAGGTCGTTTACCATCGATAGACAACCGCCACAGCCGGTGCCTGCTTTGGTGCATACTTTCAGTTCGGTAAGGGTGTTGATGTCTTGCTTTGCGATCGCTTTGCAAATGTCTTCTTTCGTGACGTTGTTGCACGAGCAGATTTGAGCGTCGTCCGGCATCGCAGCCGCTCCGCCAAGCAGGGCAGTCGCCCCCGCACTACTGCCGCCCAGTAAATCGCCCGCTTGACAGGGTAACTCGTCTCCGCTCTTGGTGAGTATCGAAAGCGTTCCGTAGTCGGAAGCATCTCCCACGAGGATGCCGCCCAATATCCGCTTGCCACTTGGAGTGAAGAACAGTTTCTTATAGACTCCGCCGATGGGATCTTCATACACCAAAGGTGTTGCCTGGTTGGCAGGCAATTCGTACTCACCAAAGCTGGCGACATCGATCCCCATGAGCTTTAATTTGGTTGAAAGATCGGCCCCGGTAAATTGGGCCTCGCTGCCGGTGAGATTCATCGCCAAGATTTCAGCCATCTCGTAGCCTGGTGCCACGAGTCCGTAAACCATGCCGCTGTGTTGAGCCACTTCGCCAACGGCAAAGATGTCCGCATCAGAGGTTTGCAGAGAATCGTTGATCGTCACGCCTCCACGCTCACCCACCTCCAGCCCACATTCGCGAGCCAGATCGTCGCGGGGGCGAATGCCACAGGAGACGATAATCATATCGACATCCAGCACCTCGCCATCGGTAAAGACCATTTGTTCGACACGCCCGTCGCCCAGGATTTCTTTGGTTCCTTTGTTCAGGTGGACATGGACCCCCAGTTTCTCGATTTTTTGGACCAAGATGCGCGAGCCATCGTCGTCGATCTGGCGAGGCATAAGTCGCGACGCGAATTCGATCACATGGGTTTCTAATCCTAGATCGTAAGCCGCTTTCGCTGCTTCCAACCCCAACAAGCCACCGCCAATCACTGCGCATCGCTTCGACGAGCGGCCGAATTTGATGATACGCTCTAAATCTTCGATCGTGCGATAGACAAAGACTCCGCGATGCTTGATTCCTTCGATCGGCGGCACGAACGGATACGACCCCGTCGCTAGCACGATTTTTCTGAAGGGAATTTTTTCGCCGGCGTCGGAGTGAACCACGCGTTTTTTTCGATCGACCTTGCAGGCGCGATCTCCCAGATGCAGTTCGACCCCCTGATCTTTGTACCAATCGAGACGAGCGATCATCAATTGCTCGGCATCGCGGTGAGCAAAGAACGAAGTGAGACCGACACGATCGTATGCCGCTCGGGGTTCTTCGCAAAACGTAACGATCTTGTATTGTTTGAGCGTGTCGAATTCGACGAGCTTTTCGACGAAACGATGGCCGACCATTCCATTGCCAATGACGACGACGGTTTCTTGGTTCGATTGCATATTAGTGAGACTCTTGTTTAAGTGTGAGAGCAAGATCGGCAATTAACCAATCGGCGAATGGTGGGAAGATGAAAACCGTACGGCACAATCTTTGTAGGACGGTTGCCGGGAGTACGGATCGAAGTGAGCAAGCGTAAGTTGATTGGTAGCGGCATAGTGCATGGGCATAAAAACCTGCCCCGGCTGGATGGTTGGAGTCACGAAGGCCTTGGCATTCACGCTGCCGCGTTGCGACTCCACCGTGACCCAACTATTCGGGTGGATGCCTTCGCGGCGAGCGTCTTGGGGACTGATTTCCACGTAGGTTTCTTGCGGATAGAGTGTCTGCAATACCTCTGACTTCGATGTTCGGGTTTGGGTATGCCACTGCGAAGAGGTGCCTCGGCCGGTCAGTAAGAGGTACGGATAACGCACGCTAGGCGGCTCAGGCATGTTGCGAGGGTCTTCAAATAGCAACCGAGCCCGACCATCCGGATGATAGAATTGCCCATCGGCATACAGTCGCCGCTGGGGTTCGACATCTTGGCATCCCTCGGGGTAGGGCCACTGGATGCCGCCGTGGTCTTCCAACATCCGGTAGTCGTCGATGCCCGTTATGTCGCAAGGCTGCTCTCGAGAAAGCTCCTTGAGCGACTGAAAGACATCTTCTGGCTCTTGCCAGTCGGCGAACATTCGCTCGCAGCCCCAATAGTGGGCCGCCAGTCGAAAAATCGAAAAATCTGAAAGTGCCTGCCCGGGCGCCTTGGCAACCTTTTTAACAACGCCGATCCGCCGTTCCGAGTTGATAAAGGTGCCTTCCTTTTCTCCCCAACCCGCGGCGGGTAAGTACAAGTCCGCTCGCTGGGCGGTCTCAGTCGAGTGGTACATATCTTGGACGACGAGAAAGTCCAGTCGGTCGAGGATCTCATTGCAAGTGTTCTGGTTGATCCACGAATGCGCCGGATTGGTGCCGATTACCCATAAGCCCTTGATCTCCTCGCGGAGAATGCCCTCGACGATCCGGTCGTACGACCAACTACCTTCGGTAGGGATGCAATCTTCGTTGATGTTAAGAGTATGGGCAACTTTCTGGCGATGCTCGGGGTTTTTGAAATCGTGACCGCCGAGCAAGTTGGTTGTATTGCTAAACAACCGCGATCCCATCGCATTGCATTGGCCCGTGATTGAATTGGCGCCCGTTCCCGGACGGCCCATGTTCCCGGTAATCAACGCTAGATTGATGATCGCCTGTGCAGTCCGCACGCCTTGATAGCTTTGGTTGACCCCCATCGTCCACCAAAAGCTAACTCGTTGTCCCTTGTGAATCGTGCGTGCAAGATAGTACAGGCGTTCTTTCGAAATGCCGCTGACCCGCTCGACAAATTCGGGCGTATATTTCCCCACGTGGCGAGCAAACTCTGCGTAATCGTCCGTATGCTGCTGAATGAACTCGTTGTCGATCCATCCTTCGGCAATGAGAATGTGGGCCAACCCGTACAGCAACTCAAGGTCAGATTTTGGTTGCAGTGCCAGATGTTGCGTCGCAGCAGCAGCGGTTTCGGTGGTGCGCGGGTCGAGGACGATAATTTCAGGGTTATGGGGATTGCGACAGACTCGCTGCCACATGATCGGGTGTGCGAGGCAGAGGTTCGATCCTATGAGTACCAAGACATCCGACTCCTCAAAGTCTTGGTAGGTGTAAGGCGGAGCATCGAAGCCGAACGCCTGTTTGTAGGCGACCGCTGCCGTGGCCATGCACTGGCGCGTGTTGCTATCGCCATGCAATAACCCCATGCCAAACTTGGCCAAACTACCAAGGTAGGCCATTTCTTCGGTAGGAATTTGGCCGGTACTCAAAAAAGCAACCGATGCATTGCCGTGTTTACTTTGTAGTGCTTTGAAGCGGTCGCAGAATGTGCTCATTGCGCGGTCCCACCTCACCGGCACCATTCGGCCATGGTTGTCTCGCATCAAAGGCATCGTGCCGCGATCACTCGCTTGGAGTACGGAGAGCGCCTCCCACCCCTTCGGGCAAGCCATGCCCGTGTTGACTGGATAATCGACCGTTGGCGTAAGGTTCACCGCCTTGTCATCTTTTAAGTGAATATCGAGCTTGCAACCGGTGGAGCAATACCCGCAAACCATCGACGTCGTTGCGTCGGGCTGTTTATCGATGGGAACTTGTCCCAGACCAAATTTCCCGGGCGTGCGTAGTAGCTCGTCTGTCAGTGGGCCATGCCACTGGCGAACGAGCGGCTGGATCGTTTTGCCAAAAATAGAACGCGTGGAATTATCTGGGCTAGATAAAATCGAAGTCATACGCACGCTGCCCCCGGCATTTTCGGCGCTACCGAGGCAGCAAAAAAGAGATATCGCTCAATGATTTCTCCGATCAACAGCAGGACCGCAATCAACAGCACGATGAATCCAACAAACAAAGGCTGATAGCCATCAGCCCCTGCCGCAATCGCTTTGTCCGAGAGCAGCACCAAGGGCAGCAGCAGTCCGCCCATGATTCCGAAGAAGTATCGCAGCAGGTTGGTCATGCTGAGCTCGCCAGTTAGCAGCAACGCAGTGCGTTTGAGTGGCGTGAACCGTCGTTGCCTTAGCCACAACAGTACCGAACCTTCCAGGGCAAGCTTGGTTGCTACCGCTGCCATCAACCATCGGCAAAGCGATTGCCCGTAGTTCTGCATGATCGAAGGCACCTCCAAGTCTCGACTCCAATAACAGGCAGCCAACGATACGAGCAGCGCAATTGGCAACCCGAGTACGACACAAGTGAGCGAAAACTTCATGCCGGTCCGGTGCCCACTCCAAAACGGACGGTGAGTTTTCACGTAGATCATCACTGAGCAGAGTACGCCAGCCACGCCGCTAAGGGCCGTCATCAGTCCCAACCCATCGGCGAGCGGAACGAGATTCGGCTGATCTTTCGCCAACCATACAGCGGTCGCGTTCGAAAGGGCGAATGCAGCAAACACCCCGAAGGCAAGAATCTCGCGACTTAACCAAGAAGTGCGAAGTCCTAGCAAAGCACGAAATGCGTACAACGGACGCCCCAAATGAAGCACCGCGGCATGGATACCAACCAAGCCCACCACCAACCCCGCAATGGCATAGGTCGGGCGGATCGTGGTAAGCATCAGTGGATCGGCCCAAGGGCCTGAAACCAATGCCTGCCCCACCACAAAAGCGCCCACCGAAAGTTGAGTCAGCACCAACATAAACACCAGTGCCAAGTGGCTATGTTGCCGGTTTGCCGAAAAATAGTCTGCCGGCAGCAAATTGCGAGGAAGCGGCTTGCTGCATTTGTAAACCGTTGTTGGCAAAGTAATACCCGGCTCGGGAGCGGTCGGCAGAAATTGGTTCGACTCGCTTTCTTCAATAACCGATTCCACACTGACGGTGCGAATTTGAATAGCCTGATTGGGGCACGACTGCACACATGCCGGCGCTTCGCCGACTGCCAGGCGATCTTGGCACATGTCGCACTTTCGGACGATCCCCTTGGCCGGGTCGTACTGGGGCACGTCATAAGGGCACATGAAGACGCAGTACTGGCAACCGATGCACTGGTCGTCCAGATGGCGAACGATCCCCGTCACGGGATCTTTGTCATACGCCATCACCGGACATCCGCTCAGGCAAGCCGGGTCGATACAGTGGTGGCAGGCAGTTGTTACATGCTGAAGGACGGGCAATTGTTCCGAGCCACCGTGCAGCAATCCTACGCTGCGCCACTGCTCAGCCGAGTCTAAACCGTTCAGATTATGACAGGCAACGACACACGACTTGCAACCTGAGCAGATGTCGAGGTCGACTTCAAACGCATACTGCTCCCCAGGCAGAGGCTTGGAAAGGGGGATTAAGTCTTGATAGTAAGGGGAAAGAAGCGGATCGCTAGCATCAACATGACACTGTGCGAAACGCTCGGCGGCAGTAATGTGTTGCTGTTCGTCGAGTAATCGATCGACCAGTGAAAGGCTCTCTCCAATCCGTATTGGCTCTTCGATGGTCGCCATAGGCCGAATGATTTTGTGAATCGAAAAAAGGGAATCTACAACAGAACGGACATGCTTATGCAACCGTCATGCCAATGGTTCTCCGGAGGCCATCGCATACCTATTTTCCTATTCACTAGTACTGCAAACCTCGGGTTTTGTTTTATCGTTTCCGACGGAGGTCGCATGAGCTTGAGACATTTTTACTGCGGCGCTCTTAAGCACTCGATGCGCGCTTTCGGGCAGTCGGTAGCAAGAGCGTGCTGTCCTCGCGATCGCATTGCCCCGAGGCAAAGCACGTTTTTTCGGCAAAATGCCAACCGAGCGGGCTTGTAAGTACCCGTCGAGCCTAATGGCACATGAGTTGCTTTATCAACGGGTTAAGCGGTAGTAGGCACCTCAGGTGCCAACCTACCTAAGCAAGTTTGTATTGATCGTGAAATGGCGGACTGAGGTTTTTCTTTAAGAGGTTGTTTCTCATAAAAGGAAAAATCGCAGATGGGCACGGTCGCCCTTCATTGATGGACTGCCATGGAAATTCAAAACAAGGTCACCTCGCTATGGGGTAACTTTTTCAAACTCAGAATGCCGCAAATCAGAGCATTTCACATGTCCTGGTTTGCCTTCTTCCTCTGTTTCTTCGCTTGGTTTGGTATCGCGCCGCTGATGGCGGTGGTGCGCGAAGAACTGTCGCTAACCAAAGAGCAAGTCGGCTGGTCGATTATCGCCTCGGTCACCGTTACCATCTTTGCGCGCTTAATCGTTGGATGGATGTGCGACCGCTACGGACCTCGACTAACCTACACCTGGCTTCTCGTGCTAGGTTCCTTGCCCGTGATGGGCATCGGCTTGGCTCACGATTTCCAGACGTTTCTGATCTTTCGTCTATTGATTGGCATGATTGGTGCCTCATTTGTCATCACGCAGTACCACACCTCAATTATGTTCGCTCCGAACATTGTTGGAACCGTCAACGCAACGTCAGCCGGATGGGGAAACCTAGGTGGTGGGGTCACTCAATTCGTAATGCCGGTGATTTTTGCCCTCTTTGTCGGCGTGTTAGGTTTCAGCGAAGCGATAAGTTGGCGGGCATCAATGGTGGTGGCTGGCGTTGTTTGCCTGCTCACCGGCATCGCCTACTACCGCTTTACCCAGGACGCCCCAGATGGCAACTTCAAAGAGCTACGCGCTGCAGGCAAATTGCCTTCCATCAAAAAAACGAACGGGGCCTTTTTCGATGCGTGCCGCGACTATCGTGTTTGGGTGCTGTTTGCGATTTACGGCGCCTGCTTTGGTATGGAGCTTACGATTCACAACATCGCCGCCCTGTATTTTATCGACTATTTCGACATGAGCTTAGCGGCAGCCGGCGCGATGGCCGCTTCGTTTGGCCTGATGAACCTCTTTGCCAGAACGCTGGGCGGATTTGCTGGCGACCAGTTTGGATCGAGATGGGGCCTTCAAGGCCGCGTGACTTGGCTGTTTATTGCCCTGTTTTGCGAAGGCATCGCGCTCATGTTTTTCTCACAGATGACGACACTAGTCGTTGCCTTGCCAGCGCTGATTGCTTTCAGCTTGTTTGTTCAGATGTCCGAGGGCGCAACTTTCTCAGTCGTGCCATTTATCAATAAGAAAGCGCTCGGGGCCGTCGCTGGCATCGTGGGCGCTGGGGGCAACGCGGGTGCATTTGCCGCAGGGTTCTTACTCAAAGGGTCGACACCATGGCCCACCGTGCTACTGATCCTTGGAGGAATGGTAACCGTCGTTTCATTTCTAGCCTTTGCCGTTCGGTTCAATACCCAAACCGAATCAGAGGCCAAAGACGAAATCGATTCCGCACGAAAACCAAGCACACTTCGCCCTGCCACGGCTACTAGTCAAGCAACAGAGCAAGAAACGGTCTTGAACGCTTAGCGACACGACGAACACGACGCGATGGCAGTCATACCGTTATATCGTCGGAGAAAATCGACCAATACCCATAGCCCTGCCATCCTGGCCGGAACCACCCAAACGCACTCTAGTGCTTTGCCATCGGCGGAGCATACTCGAAGCCGCCCGCGTCGCTTCGTGCAGCCGCGTTGACCAACTCCGGCACATTCAGCACCAGTGCCAGCTTTCCGGCACCCAGTTGAGCAACGCCGCTGATGGTTTCGCTATCAGAAATCGCAAACGCAAGATCGTTGACCACAACCTTGCGCTGGGCCAACACCGATTCGACCATTAGGAACAAAGCCCCGGTCTTGCTCTTGATAAGAACCCCTTCTCGAGGTTCGTCATCGGTCAATTCCGGAGCATCGAGTTCCAGAATCTCGTCGAGTCCAACCGCCGCGCAAAGTTCGTTGCGGATACTTGCCACCAGCCGACCCTGAGCAAGATTCATGTCATCGGGCTTGATACGCAAAATTTCGTGAATGTGCTCAAACGGAATGACAAACGTAATGCCACCTTGCCGAACCAATAAGCCATCGATTACCACTACCGAACGGCGAATGGGAATTTCAAGACAGAACGTTGTTCCCTGACCAACGGTTGATTTGACCGAAACGTCGCCTTCGTACTCACGCAGACGCGTACGAACTACGTCCAGCCCAACGCCTCGACCAGAGATCTCCGACACCTGCTGTGCAGTGGAAAAACCCGGATGAAAAATCAACTCGACCGCTTGCTGGTCAGAAAGCGCAGCTGCCTCTTCGGCACCGAACAAACCATGCTCGACGGCTTTGGTACGCAACCGATCCGGGTCGACGCCTCGGCCATCGTCTTCGATTGTGATTATCACATGCGTCTTAGTTAGCGAGCATCCCATATGTAGGTTGCCATCTGCCGACGCCCCTCGCGCCTGTCGTTCTTCAGGCGCTTCAATCCCGTGATCGCAGACGTTACGTATCATGTGCATCAGCGGACCATCAAGGTCTTCGACCAACGATTTATCGATCTCGATTTCTTCGCCAGTGAGATGTACGTTAAGCTGTTTGCCCAGCTTCGTTGCCAGCGAGCGCGCCACGCGAGGGAACTTCGAGAATAGTCCTCGCACCGGTACTTTTCGCAATTCGACAACGCTCCGTTGTAAAGCCGTCGATTGCCCCGAGAGGCTCGCATTGATTTGCCTCATCTCGTCCACCATGTCGTGCATTTTCAGGTGGGCTGCCATGCGTGTTTGCAGGTCTTTGAGTCTTTCGCACGTAATGAATAGGCTGGAAACATCGTCGAGAAAATCATCAACCCGATCTTCTCGCACACGAAGATATCGGACCTTAGCCGAGGGTTCCTTGGTGGCCTCCGGCTTAGCCGCTGGACTTTCGCTAGCTTCGTTTGCGCTGATGTCAGGCAAAGGCGTCGCGATTTCTTTTCGCCGTAGTTCGGCCAAGGTCGGCCCAAGTCGTTGCCAAACAACCGATAGGAGCATCGAGTCGATGTCGAGCGGGCTGCTAAAGATGGTATGAAAGTCTTCGCGGGCGGCTTGAAGTTCAGCGGTTAGATCCGCCTGCTGCTGTTGTTCAGTCCACTGGGCAAAGGCGTCTAGGCTGCGCAGGAACGCTTCGCCATCTTTTTGTTGGTAGGTGTCTTTTTCGACCAGAAGGAATAGCGAGAGAAGAGGTTCCACCTGGTCGGTGACCTCCACACCAGCACATTCAAAACGGGCTCCTTCCAACGATTCAACCGAAAGTTCCTCACCTTCGGAGGTCTCCTCTTCGTTTTCGCTATGCTCTTCGTCTGCTGTCGTGTCGGCCATTGCCCGAAGTCGGACAGACCAGTCGATAGCCTGGGGCAGCTGGGTGGCGGCAATCTCATCAGCAAGCTGAAGAACCTCGATTAGTAACTGTTTCTCTGCCGAGTCGACTTGCGAAAGGCTGCACAGCGATTTAATCTTCTGTAGCAAAGTCGCGTGTTGCTCTTCAGTGGGAGCGTCTTTGTCGTTTTCTTGAACCTGAATGATCATCTCGCCGAGAGTATCGAGGCCCTCGACGAGATAGCGCGACAGCTCTTCCTCAAGCAACGTCTGGCCTTGGCGAATTTCGTCGAATGCATCTTCCAGCGAGTGTGCAAATTCCTTGACGGTAGTGAGACCAAAAAAACCTGCGTTACCCTTGATCGTATGCACAGACCGAAAAATAACGTTAATCGCCTCCGAGTCAGTCGGATCGACTGAAAACTCGGACAGCTTTTCTGGAAGCCCCTGCAGTAGGTCGAGAGACTCCTCGCAAAATCCGGCTAGTAGCTCGTCACTTTGTGTCTGTTCTGGTTGCATTGGATTATTCGTTTCAGCCGATTTGAGTAACTCAATAATTTGACGAGATTTTGATTTTCCAAGAAACAGTTAAGTAAATGGGAAATCATGGCCTATGGGTGTGCAGCTTGCTCTAAACCGTTTGCTGATATTTCGACTTGCGCTGGTTCAGTTCGTGCAACGTATCCCACCAAAAATCGATCTTTTCGAAGGATGCCCGTACCGCGGTTAGCAGCGGGGTAAAATCGGTTAGCGGTTTGAACACACAGGCCTCAGCTCCCCAACGCATAGATTGCAGCACCGTATTCATCGAGACAAAGCCGGTGAGCATAATTACCTGCACGCCTCCATCGTGCGATTTAATTTGCTTTAGCAGAGTGAGCCCATCGATCTGAGGCATGTCGATATCAAGTAACACAACTCGAGCGCCCGATTTGATCAACTCTTGTGAAGTCTGCGTTGGGTCTTCAAGCGAGAAAACCTCGTAGTTGTTCTTCTGTAATATTCTGGTGACGATTCGATGGACGTTGGGGTCGTCATCGATGTGTAGGATGGTGCGGCTTCGAGTCATGTCTTGTATTCTCCGGTTTGGTTTTTCTGAGTTGTCCTTAAATCAGGCTGAGCCATTTGCTGGCAAATAGTTCACGGCACTTCAAAGTTACGTCCTTTTTTTGCGAGAAATGCATTATTCTGCATTTTTTCAATTGAGATGTATGGATAGGGGCAAACGCATCTAATGCTTGATGCAAGGCAGTGAGGGAATCTATCGAGCCGATTGGCGGCCATCAGCATTTTGTTGTGGAATGCTGGGGATGGCTAAGGTGGGGTGTATAGGAGTAGGGGTGAAACAGGTAAAGAAAAAATAACAATATACGCGAAGTGGGTAAGGTACCCCTAGTGTGAGCAGATAGCGTACGTGTTTTCTTGACTCACCTAGATAACAACCTATCTACAAAAGGACACGATAACGCAGTTTGTTTTTTTGAATTCGATTTGGGCCGAAAAGGAGTAGTAAACATGTCTTCAGCGGTCTTGGATTCGCCGACACAGGAGCAGCGTGATGCTGATGTGGAAGGGACCATGCAAATGGTCAGCTTTCAGCTAGCCGGCGAAGAGTATGGGGTGGAAATCAATAAAGTTCGCGAGATCATCCTCGTTGGCGAGATCACCCAAGTGCCTCAGACACCTCCCTACGTCAAAGGGCTGATTAACTTGAGGAGTACCGTGATTCCTGTGGTCGACCTAAGGCTGCGGTTTGGATTGGCCGCTCCTGAAGCGACCGACGATACGAGAATCGTGGTGATAAACATTGCCGAAAAAACAATCGGCATCATTGTCGATGCCGTAAACGAAGTCTTGCGGATTTCACAAAATCAGATTGCTCCTCCGCCGCCCACTGTTGCAGGGCTCGGCCAGGAGTACTTAGTCGGACTTGCGAAGCTAGAGGATCGGCTGTTGATCATGCTCGACATCGAGAAAATATTGCTCGAAGAGGTTGAACGTGAGCCAACCATCGAATCAGCAACAGCAGCAGGCTGATCCAATGCCTAGTGAGCTGCAAAACTACTCATAGATGTGTAACCAAAATTAAAACTTAGCCATACGGGATAAAAAATCATGTCAACTACGGCCACGTTCGAAAAAACTCAGCCAAACTATGAAGCCAAACCACAGGAAGTACGAGAATTGCAAGAGGCTTTGGAACTTGCCAATTCTCAACTAGCGATTAAACAGGGGATGGTTGAAAACGCGCCGATCAACATTCTTTACGCAAACACCGACCTGGAAATCGTCTACGCGAATCCTGCAAGTGTGGATACTCTGAAGACGTTAGAACATTTGCTGCCGATCAAGGTAAACAACCTGATAGGCCAGAGCATCGACATCTTCCACAAAGACCCAGAACTCCAACGACGTATTCTCAGCAGCGACAAAAACCTGCCGCATAACGTGATCATCGAACTCGGTGAAGAAAAACTAGACCTCCTCGTCACGGCTACCTATGACGACGAGCATACTTATCTAGGACCAATGGTCACCTGGAGCGTCGTGACCGAGAAGCTACGACTCGAGGCGGATGCGGCAGAGAAATTGGCTATTGTCGAAAACGCGCCAACCAATATCCTGCTGGCCGACCTGAATGGAACGATCACCTACATGAACCCGGCCTCGGAAAAGACCCTGAGGACAATCGAAGCTGGTTTACCCGTTCCGGTCGATCAGATCGTCGGCAGTAGCTACGACATATTCCACAAGAACCCCGGTCACCAACGTAGACTTCTGGCCGATCCGAAGAACCTACCGATCCAAGCGGAAATCCAATTCGGCGGTGAATGGTTAGCACTCGCGGCGGCTGCTATCTACGACCCCGATGGCAATTTTGTAGGCCCTATGGTTGCCTGGGATCTAATTACCGACCAGAAGGAAGCCGCCCAACGCGAAAGCGACAACCAAGAGCGCGAACGTCAAGCTCAGGAAGATTTGCGAAACAAGGTCGACCAACTCCTGTCAGTAGTAAACGCTGCTGCTGAGGGCGATTTGACGCAAGAGATAACCGTAACCGGCGACGACGCGGTCGGAGAATTGGCCAGTGGCCTAAAAAGGATGCTTGCCGATCTACGCGACCTCATCGCTCAAGTCGTGGACGGGGCAGCCCAATTCACCGAAGGTTCTCGGGTGGTTTCCGAGAGCGCCCAGACGCTGGCCGAAGGGGCACAAACGCAAAGTGCTTCTGTCGAAGAGATGAGTGCCTCGATCGACGAGCTTACTCGAAGCATCGAAGCGGTTAAGGAGAACGCTGGCGAAGCCAATCGAGTGGCCACCGAGACCTCCGGCTTGGCAAAGGATGGCGGATCGGCTGTGAAAAAGTCAGTCGAGGCGATGGATCGAATCAAGTCGTCCTCCAGTCAAATTAGCGAAATCATCCAAGTGATTTCAGAGATTGCCAGCCAAACAAACTTGCTTGCCCTCAACGCTGCTATCGAAGCCGCCCGGGCTGGCGAGCACGGCCTTGGCTTTGCAGTTGTTGCCGACGAGGTTCGCAAACTGGCTGAAAGATCGAGCGAAGCTGCCAAGGAAATTTCGACCTTAATCAAAGAGTCGACTCAACGCGTCGAAGAGGGAGCAGTGCTCAGCGAGCAAACGGGTGAATCGTTAACCCAGATCATCGACGGCGTCGAGGGAACGGCAAAGCGTATTGCCGAGATTGCGGATGCAACCGTCGAGCAGGCGCAAAACGCCGGCGAAGTATCGACCGCCATCCAGCAGATCTCAGAAATTACCGAGCAGTCGGCTGCCGGTGGCGAAGAGATGGCCTCCAGCAGCGAAGAGCTTGGTGCCCAAGCAGCCTCGCTACGCGATCTAGTCAGCCGATTCAAGTTGAATAACTGACTCTGATTCAACAATCCTTGCGGACAGTCAGGGGAGCCGCCCCGGCGAAAACTGGGGCGGCTTCTATCTGGCTCTCACGACTTAATATTCTTTCAGATTTTTTGAAACACGAACGAGGGCGAGCCATGCCAGCTACCGCTTTAACAGAACGAGTGAGTGACGAACAGTTTAGCCGTTACGCGAAGCTGATTTATGATCAGACGGGCATCCAAATCTCGCCAAAGAAAAAAACGTTGCTAACGAATCGATTGTGTCGACGGTTGCGAGCAACAGACATCTCATGCTTCGACCAGTATTTCGAGCTGCTCAAAAAATTACCTGCTAACGATCCCGAGTGGGACGCATTTCTGCAAGAGATAACAACACACGAGACTTATTTATTCCGCGACCCAACGCAATGGGAATGGTTTTCTGAGACGTATTTGCGTGATTTCCAAGAAGCCGCGAGAAGCAGAAAGCAAAAGAAATCTATTCGCGTTTGGTCTGCGGCTTGTAGTACGGGAGACGAAGCCTACACCATTGCTTGCTCGGTGGCAGACCGTTTTACAGATTTAAGCCAGTGGAAAGTCGAAATTGTCGGGACCGACATTGGAGTAGGGGCCCTCGAACAGGCGAGAGAAGCAAGCCTCGACAAACGGGCAATGCGACTCGTGTCGGATAGCCATCGCCGCAAGTTTTTCTCTTGCTCGGGCGACGAACAATGGACGCCGAAACCAATTCTCACAAAATGGACCAGCTTCCGACAACACAATCTTATGGAGCCTTTGAAAACGGCACCATTCGACATCATCTTTCTCAAAAACGTACTCATCTATTTCGACGCCGAGTCGAAAAAGACGGTGCTAAAAAATATTGACAGTGCTTTGCGTCCTGGGGGAATGCTTGTCACCGGGCCTGCGGAAGGAGTCACGGGCTTGGTTGATAAGTACGAGCGGCTGCAACCGTGGTTGCACCGAAAACCCTAAAGTAACTCTCCAAAAATACGTGATCGTGATTTCCCAAAAAACTGCTGAGAAAACGGAAAATCGTGACCGAATAGGTGGGCACCCTGTACAAAGTGAGGGTGCTATCGCCAGGCAGCAGAAACATATACGACCGAAGGGAAATGACTGATGGATTCAAACGACCTGGGGTTCGACGACGACTTCATGGCGACGATGCTAGGCGATTTCCTCGACGAGTCGCAGATCTACTTGACCAACCTCAACGACAATCTGCTCGTACTCGACGAATTGGTCGGCTCGCTAGGCGACGACGAGACGCCACAAGTCGATTTGGAACTCCTCAACGAAATGTTTCGCGATGCCCATAGTCTGAAAGGGCTATCGGCAATGCTACAGTTGGACGATATCAACAAGCTGACCCACAATGTAGAAAATGTTTTTGATGCGGCTCGCGACCAAACTCTTGTAATCTCTACGGACGTGGTCGATCTGATGTTTAAGGCTTTCGATCGGCTTGCCGGGATGGTCGAACATCTCAAAGACCCGAGTGCCGGGGAAGCAGAATACGAGTCGATTGTCGAGGGAATCAAGCAACTCCTTCAAAACGCCGGTGTCGATCGCGAACAGGGATCCAACGCCGAGATAGACGATGTATTCGCAGAGAAGGCAGAGAAGCAAGCCGACGACAACATGAAGACAGAACAACTCCAAGAAAAGCAGCCCCAAGAAGAACAACCAGAGAAAGAGCAGGCCCAGAAAGAACAGCCTCAGCAAGAACAAGCCGACGAACCCGACCCGCTTGCGGGTGTTGAGGATGAAACAGAGATCCCAAGCAAGTATTTGCCGATCTTTATTGACGAGACCGAAGAGTCGCTCGACTCGCTGAGTGAGGCATTGCTGATGGAAGAAGAGGTGGCGGTCGATTCGCTGCTTATCGTTTGCCATCGGATCAAGGGAGCTGCGGCATCGATCGGGCTCCATCGGTCTGCCAAACTGGCACACTTGATGGAAGATCTTTTACAAGAGCTGCGTGATACAAAACAAAGCATCACCTGCGAAATCTCGGATGCCTTGTTGGCCGCCGTCGATTCGTTACGCTCTTTTGTCGAAAAACTAAAGAACGGCGAGCGAGGATCAGACAGCTTTAGTCAAGCCTATCAAGTGTTGCACTCTGTTCACTTGGGCCAGGCGAACTCCTCGGTCGCCGAGACGGTTGCTCCGGTGGAGGAAGCAGAGACATCTGGAAAGCAACTTGCAAGCATAACTTCTGAGGAACGCAACCAGATGGTCGACGTTGCTCCCGAGGGAAGTCAAGCGTTGGCAGGGTTGCTGGTGCTAGAAGCAGGCTTGCCTTTAGCCGAAATCAAAGCACAAATAATCTTCGAGCGACTCGAAGAGATGGGCGACCTGTTTCACCGTGACCCAGAAGATCAACAGTTGCAAGACTCTCAGGGAGTCGAACGATTGTTGTTCGGCATTGCTACCGATCGCACGATTGGCGATGTTCGACGCAGCCTCGACATGGACGGCGTCGAAAAAATCGTTCTCGAAGACATTTCCTCTCCTGCTCCAGATAATTTGGAACAGAGTCCTACCGAGGAAACCGTCGTTGAAATCCCGAAGACAGCACCGTTGCCGAAAGCGACCGCCCCGCCAAAAGAAAAAACGCCGCCGGTAGCAAGCCCAGCGGCTTCCAAAAAAGCCACGCCTTCTTCCACCGAAGCCGCTGCCAGTAAAAATAAACCGACCGAGACGCTCCGAGTCGACATCGAGCGACTCGATCATCTCATGAATCTAGCCGGCCAGCTTGTGATCAATAAGGCCCGCTTCGGACAGATCGGCGAGAACCTCAAAGACCTCTCTTCTCGCAAACAGTCGGCACAATGCTTGCAAAATATATCGGGGCTATTCAATAGAATTTTAGGGGAGACCGACGAATTGGTCGGCGCCTCGGTCGGGGGAGCGTCCATTGCTCAGGGAATTCACAGCCATGTGCAACAGATACAACGAGACTTAGAAGTTGTGCAAGACGATTTAGCCAAGCTTTATCACGCACGCACGTTGGTGAACGACCTCTTTGAAGCCGTTCATCAGTTGGATCGCGTTTCCGATGGAATTCAAAAAAGCGTGATGGACATTCGCATGGTTCCCATCGGGCCTCTATTTGGACGCTTCAAACGTGTCATTCGCGATATCACACGAGGCAACGGAAAGAACATCAAGTTGGTCATCCGAGGTGACAAAACCGAATTAGACAAGCGGATGATTGACGAATTGGGTGACCCACTCATTCACATGGTTCGCAATTCGGCGGACCACGGCATCGAGTCGCCCGAAGACCGACTTGCGGCTGGCAAGCCCGAGCAGGGCACCGTGACCCTCGATGCTTTCCATCGCGGAAATCGCATCATCATCCAGGTTCGTGATGACGGCAAAGGACTCGATCCAGAAAAGCTCCGTGCGAAAGCGGTAGAAAAAGGAATCATCACCGCCGCAGATGCCGAGCGACTTACGCCGCAACAAGCTTTGCAGCTCATCTGGGAGCCTGGCTTCAGTACGGCTGAGAAAGTTACCGAAGTCTCTGGACGTGGAATGGGCATGGATATTGTCCGATCGAAGATCGAGCAAATCAGTGGAACCCTTGAGCTGGATAGCCAGTTGGGTGCCGGAACAACAATCACGATCAAGTTGCCGCTGACAATGGCGATTCTCCCCAGTTTGTTGACGATCATCAGCGACGACGTGTTTGCCATTCCGATGGAATCAGTTTCAGAAATTGTTAGCGTAGGCGAAAAAGACCTGACCACTGTTCACGGGATGAAAACTGCCACCATACGAGGTCGTGCGATTTCGGTAGTCGAACTCAACGAACTTCTGCATTGGGACAAGGGTTGCCAAAGCAAGAAAAACAGTAGCAACGAGCAAACTTTGGTGATTGTTGGCTCCGACGAAAACGAGTTGGGATTGGCCGTGGATGATCTGCTGGGAGAAGAAGATATCGTCATCAAGTCGCTCGCCGAGAACTATCAGAACGTACTTGGCATTGCCGGCGCGAGCATTCTCGGCGACGGACGTGTTTCGTTGATCCTCGACGTCGCTGCACTCGTCGACATGGCCTGTCGAAAAAACGCATCCACCGGAACGGCAACAACCACGAAACAATTGCTAGCTACTGAGGTATGTGCCAGGAAAGCGACAGGCCGACCAACGGGAGTGCCGGATTTGGCGAGTGAATGCTGAGGCCAAGTAAAGTTCCTGATGCACACATCAAAAAAACTGAATAATACTCATTTAAGGAAGCCATACCGTGTTTGATGTAACTACGACCGACCCTTCGCTAAATTTGCTCGGACAAATGTTTGCCGCAGCGACCGAGCACGCATCGGTCGCCATGTCGGGCTGGACCTCTGGCCAAGTCACGTTATCTCTCGACGAAGTCCAAGAGATACCGCTCGAAGAAGCATCCTCGGTTTTGGACATGGGGGACGACCTACTCACGATGGTTGCTTTGGGCATCCAAGGCGACCCCGGTGGCCAGCTAATCCTTGCTTTTGATGAAACGAACGGACGGCAACTGGCCGCGAGTTTGCTCGGGCGAGAGGTCTGCGAAGAACCGGAATGGAGTGCATTGGAACAGTCGGCCATTATGGAAACAGGAAACATCCTCGCCTCGGCTTACCTCAACGAATTAACTCGACTAACCGACCGCAATCTTTCCCCGTCAGCGCCTGCTTTTCTTCAGGACTATGGCGCGAGCGTACTCGAACAGGCAATCATGGCGCAGGCCATGGTAAGCGATCGTGTTTTGCTCTGTCGAACTCGCTTTGAATTCAAAAAACGCGCGATGAATTGGAGTGTGTTTTTTGTACCAAGCCAAGAACTCGTCCGTTCGATGAACCATGCTCTTTACGCAGAATAAGAGAAGGTCGGAGATTATTTGACTCTTCACCACAACTAGAGATTTTTCAGATGAGCACCACCGTACTAACCAAGAAAAAAACAGAAGCAAATGTCGGCATGTCGCAGGTCGTGATGCTCGAGGAGGGCGAACTGGCAAAGTCCGTCCTAGGTTCGTGTATCGGATTGGTCTTGTACCATGAGAGGCGAAAAATAGCCGCAGTCTGCCATATTGTGCTCCCTGAGTCGCTCGATCGGCCAGGGCCACCGGGAAAGTTCGCCGACACGGCGATACCACACATGCTCGAATTGCTCGTCAAACAGGGAGGCAACCGAGCTGGGCTGATCGCCAAGCTAGCGGGTGGCTCGAACATGTTCGGCAGCAACGGGCCGCTTCAGATCGGCGAGGCAAACTACAACATGGTCAAAGATTTGCTAGAGGAGTTGGGCATTCCCCTCGTCGGGAAGCACATTGGCGGAGAGAAAGGACGTCGGATTTTGTTCGACAGCCAGACCGGAGAGTTAAAGGTCGAGATGATGGGCGAGCCAGCCGTCATTTTATAAACCCAAAAAAGAAAAACCATACACACACGCGAACTAGATCAACTGACTAACGCGAAATGAGGTATCTGTCATGTCAAAAAGACTGCTTGTTACGGACGACGCCCTGATTATACGAGAGATGATCAAGGATGCTGCGATCGATGGAGGCTGGGAGATCGTAGGCGAAGCATCCAATGGTCAAGAGGCGGTGGAGCAATACCAACGACTCAACCCAGATGCAATGACGCTCGATCTCGTGATGCCCGAATACGATGGCCTGCACGCGCTGCGGGGCGTTATGGAGGCAGATAGCAACGCGAAAGTGCTCGTCGTAAGCGCCCTCGACCAAGCGGATGTCCTCAAGGAAGCCCTCCAAATTGGCGCCGCCGATTTTATCGTGAAGCCTTTCGACCGAACGCGGCTGATCGCAGCACTCGAAAAATTTGTACAGCCGAGCGAAGTAGCCTGTAGCTAGTAATTACCGAAGTAAGTAGTTCTAAAAAAGCAGCAGAAAAAATTGTCGGCACGAAGGTGCGCAACTTGCACTTTACCGCGTGACTATCAACATAAGGTGAATCCCCATGGCAAATGTCGGAAGTATTTTGTTGGAGAAAGAAATTCTCCTAGAAAGCGGTACCAACGAAGTCGAAGTACTTGTCTTTCGTGTTGGAAAGTATCGTCTGGGAATTAACGTGGCCAAGGTCCGCGAAATTCTCCCTTCGCAAGCAATTACGCAACTCCCGCAATCTCACGAGTCGGTACTCGGGTGCTTCCAGCTACGCGATGTGGTCGTTCCTTGTGTGTCATTGCACCAACATTTAGAGCAAGAGTCGCCTCAGTCCGGCGAAAGCAATCTTATCCTCACCGAATTCAACAGTTCGCAAACGGCATTCATGGTCGACGAAGTCGAACGGATTCATCGGCTCAGTTGGGAGCAAATCTTGCCCGCGCCCGAATTCGTTGCCGACGGAAAATCTCCGGTTACGGCAGTTACCAATATCGAAGATAATTTGATAATTATGCTCGACTTCGAAACCATCGCAGCCGAAATTTCTCAAGACGGCCATGAAGCCGACGTGGTCGAAAACCCAGAGGGAATACCGCGCGGAGAGGCTCGTATTCTCATCGCAGACGATTCAGCGACCGTGCGAAAGGCAGTCCAAAGCACGCTTGAAAGCAGCGGTTATACCCATGTGACAAGCTTCGAAAACGGTCGCCAAATCTGGGACTGGATCGAGGCAAAATTGGCCGAAACGGGCGATGTCCGTCAGGTAGCAGACTTGGTGGTCAGCGATGTCGAAATGCCTGCCATGGATGGAATGCACTTAACCCGAAAAATCAAATCCCACCCATCGTTGAAGTCGTTGCCCGTCATTCTCTTCTCTTCAATCCTAACGCCCGACAACACGAACAAGGGTAAATCCGTCGGAGCAGATGCCCTGATTACAAAACCCGAGATAAAAAGGGTCGTGAAATTAGCGGATGAATTGATTATGAAACAGCGAAGCAAGCCAACCGCCGAGTCGAGCCAATCGCAGCCAGCCGCCACGGCCCTTGCTTAGCACAAAAACCACTTTCAGATAGGGATGAAGGCTCGCTGCCCCAAACAGCAGGCGTTAGCGGTGTCGGCCACGACATCCTCTCGCAAAACAATTTTGCGAACAGAAAAAGATAAGTTGCTCTAGTACTACAGCGCTAATTTCATTGAACCACGACGACACGACGAGCACAACGAAGCATGTGTCAGCAAGGTTGAAATGAGATTCTGAAAGTAAACCAGGATATGGCTGGGTACAATCAACAAGGCCATTGGGCTTAGGCCCTTGGCTGGGGCTGGTAAACACTTTGCTTGTAGGCCCTTCTCGTCGTGTCCGTTGTGTCGTTGTGGTCAAACCTAGCGCTGTAGTACTAGGGAATCAGCAAAATCAGCCCCAAGACCACACCGGCTTCTACGATCGATCCCGTTGCCTTGAGAGGCATACGGTGCCAACGCCTCGGCGCACAGCTTCCCGGGCGATAATGCCCGAGGGTATAGGAGCAACTATGTGGGCGGTCGACCGCCATCTTGTAGGGCAATGCAGGAATCGTGAGAAAGAATCGTCCTGCAGAAATCAACGGCTGAAGGCAGTAGCTTGCCGTGTAGCCGTAACGCTCGGCATTGATTTCTTCAAAGTAAAGTGGTCGATGGCGCAGGCAAGTAGCCGACCAATGTTGATTGGTCATTGCCCAGTCGCCTTGAATACGTCGATCAACAATCGGCCTCTGAGTCGCAGCACATTTTGCGGCGAAGTCGGTTGGCAGAGTTCCCGCTGGCAACGCGATGTTGGTCGACAGCGTAGACAACGCAGGACCAAGATGACAACGAAGTTGGTTCCCGTTGTTCGTCGCACCGCTGTTGGGCGTGACAACGGTTTCATCTTGAACATCGGGCGAGGGAAGTTCGGTTAGCCCAGCAGGACGTTCGATTTGTTGGCGACCGGCAACTTTCAATGGAGAGCTTGTGGCTCGTCGAAAAATCGACTCCAGCATTACACTAAGCTTGGGAGGAGAATCATCCGACGTCCTTGCTTCGTTGGCTGATTGCGGCTGCACGCGATCGGCGGGACCAACAAAGCGAATGGCGGACTCTTCGCCAGCAAACGACGAGATGGCAGGGGTAGCCCAGATGGCTGAAACGGTTAACACCATCAGCAGCCAACAAAGCTTTGGGGTTGCCATACAACGGGAGCAGCTAGGTAGGTCGAATGTGAGGGACATCGTTACTCGTCCAGTTGCGCGTCGTCTTGCCAGCAAACATACTTAGCGGCTTTGCGGGGGCCGCCAGAATGCACTTTCGACGCAGGACAATCGTTTTCTCAAGAAGATTCGCTCCTGTCCCTACGACCGCAACAACTGCGATAATCCGTAAAGTTTGCCCAGTTACCCACTCCTCAAGCCGATTTAGCCTGCAATAGCGGTAGTAGCGCGGTTTCCGAAGGCAATTGCTGTGCAAAATTCGCTAATCGTTAAGAGCCAAATTATTTGACAGATCTACGCATTTGTTTGAATAATCAACGGATGGGACTCTTTTCGATACTCTTGCGTTCATTCAATTCCCCGACTCGATCGCGACAGCGCTTCGATGCCGCTCCGCTATCGCCGCGCCGTTTAGAACGCCGTCGCGTGCTGGACGCCGCTGCCGCAAGTTTGCTACTCGGCCCAACGGGGGCTGGCGATTTTGTGCAAGTCGGCGAAAACGTCGACTCCTCCGGTTCGGTTCCCGATCCCACGGTTGGCGCGTCCTCGGCGTCTGCCAACACGCCACCTACAGTGATTAGCCTCCTGAACATCGCGCCCGAGATATTAGAGTTTGGTTTAGCCCGTTTAGAATTACAGTTTGAAGACCCGGACGTTGGAGATATCCATACGATCGAGATCGATTGGGGCGACGGTACCGTCGATACGATCACACTACTGAACGGGCAGCGTGAAATCTCGGTAATTCATCCTTACTTCGACGACACTCCGACAGGCCCGACCGAATTGCCGTACTCAGTTCAAATCAAGGTCACCGATAGCGATGGCGCATTTGCCACGACCGAAACGGAGGTGCTGGTAAGGAACGTAGCGCCAAGTCTCGGTGTACTGCCGGTAGCAACCATTGATGAAGGAGGGAACGCCCAACTTTATGTTTTCGTTCTCGACCGCGGTATTCAAGACACGCAGACGATCGAGGTCGACTGGGGAGATGGCACAACCGACACCTACAACTTGCCAAGCGGTAGGTTTTTCTTGAACGCTCAGCACCAGTATCTCGACGATATGCCGACCGGTCCCTCGGAGGTGTCGTATGCAATCAATGTAGTCGTGACCGACGACGATGGGGGCGTGGCAACGGCTGAGACGAGTGTGCTGGTAAAGAACGTCGCACCTTCAAACCTCCAAGTGATTACCGCCGCAACGATCGACGAAAACAGTTTTGCCCAACTGCAAATCAACTTCGACGATCCTGGAGTGCTCGATTTACATTCAATCGAAATCGACTGGGGCGATGGAACCATCGAAACAATTAGCCTGCCAGTCGGCGAACGGTTCCTGCTTGTCAATCATCAGTATCTAGATGATATGCCCACCGGGCCTGGTGAGCTATCGTACGCAATCAATGTGAAAGTAACCGACGACGACGGCGGCGTGGCAACTGCCAAGACAAGCGTATTGGTAAGAAACGTCGCCCCGAAGATCGATAGTATCTTTCTCTCGAAGTCGCAGATCGATGAAGGCAACTGGGTGACCGTCACCGGCACGTTCAGCGACGCAAGCATACTCGACACCCACACCGTTTACGTTCAATGGGGAGACGGCTCCACCGACGTAGCCATGATTACCAACGCAAATGGTGCCGGGACATTTGAAGCCACGAATTTCTACGCCGACAACGACACCGTGAATCCCGACGACGGCCCGATTCCTGACAATCTCTACACAGTTGCCGTCACGGTGGTCGACGACGATGGCGGAGAATATACCAAGACCATCGATCTCACGGTTCTCAACGTCAGCCCGACCTTAGATCCCATCATCGAGGCCACCGACGTTAACGCTCAGGGTGAAACATTTTTAACCATTAGTTTTTCAGATCCAGGCGCCGACACCCTCACCGTCTACGTCGATTGGGGAGACGTACGCAACCCGAACGACCCTTCGATGAGGGCGCTACAGCCGTATGTAATCGACCTCACTGGCATGGACGGCCCGGGGACGTTCACGGTAACACTGCCGCACACCTACAGCGGCCCACCCAATCCAAACAACCCCGCAGCAGACATTGATATCTACGTGTATGTTGCCGACGACGATTTCGGCGATGGAGTGATTGCCGCTGGTCAGAGCGAAATTCGCATGGCAACTATTCAGAACCCTGGCATCGGCGACCAGCCCGTCTATATCGATACAACTCCCCAAGTGCCGCGACTAATATTCCCATCGCGAGTGCAAAACTTCTTAGTTCAAGCGACCTCGACCGACGAGGGTTCGCGCCAGGGCAGCAGCTTGCGTGCCGCTGCCAGTGATAATAACGCAACCACCGAACGATTTCTCGAACTTCAAGTGGCCGATGCCGAAGGCAATTTTGGCGAAGGTCATCGCCTTAATTCCAAGGTGCTCAACGACCTGCCCCAGTTGTTCCGTTCGTTGCCTGACGGTCATTACGAAATCTATCTGGTCCATACCGAAACCAACACACGCCGCTTGGTCATCGCCGTCCATATTCGAAATGGCACGGTCATCGATCCTGGCGACGACTCCGATGGCACTCGCGATCGGCCGCCAACGAACGAGGCATTCCGTCAGCCTGAAGAGGCTTTCGAAGCACCCGAATCTCATCAAAACGATGTGCCAGACGCAGAGCCAAAAGCGCCACGAGAGACTCCTCAAGAAAACTCGTCGCTGCCTGCGACCGAAATCCATCGGGTAGATGCCGAGCGTTTTGCCACGCCCAATTGGGGCCTAGCAGTCGTCGGTTTGGCGGCAACGAAGCCATTCCGATCGTGGGCACAGCAGGTCGATCGCTCGGTTGCTCAGGCAGACGCCCAGAAATGGCGGAAATTGCGGCTGCGTAATCCGAACAGCCGGAAAAATCAGTAATCGGCCCCTCTCGCCCGCTCGGCAAATTACAATCGAGACAGGGGCCACTCTCCACTTACGCACCCCCAACTACCAACCGTTAGCGCTGACGGCCACGCCACAGCGAACAGCGAAAGAAGTCCACCACGAGCAAAGGTTTTCGGATGATTGAATCTGTGAATAAGACTCTCGCAGAGACGCTGAGACGGCAGAGCTATGGCATTCGGGTTTTCTCCGCTGTCTCCGCGCCTCTGCGAGACAATCCCTTTCTTCTCTTTCCTTTGCGACTTAGCGCCTTTGCGAGAAATTCCTACCTATTTGGTTGCGGCTTTGCTGCACTGGGTTTTTGTACCCTTTGTAGTGAAAATTTCCACTAGCCCGTTTTCATTTCAGTTTTTCAGTGACACCACAGTGACACCACCGATGCCAAATTGCCCTGCATGTAATGCCGCAGTCGACGAGCAATCGCTCAAGGCAAATCGCTGCGCTTCTTGCGGTGCTGCGCTGCATCACACTCCTGTCGACCCCGACACTACTCAAACCGTAGAGTTGAGCAGCAACATTACCATCGATGTCGACACCGAACAGACTTTGGAGTTGGGCGACGATGGCGTCAACAGCATCGACATCAGTATCAATGTCGATGACGAAAGCGATCCCGGCACCCCGACGGTTGCCTTAGCCGGCGAGCAAACGATTGACTTTTCGACGCAAGAGAGCAACGAACTAGCTGAGAGTATGGCGACGGCACAATGGCTCGACAATGTTGAAGGTGGACGCGACGCCTCGCCCGACACGACGATCAAACAAAAAGAAACCATCACCGGCACGTATGTTTCGAAGTCGTCCTTGGTAGTAAAATATCGCAATCTCAGCACGCCGACCGATAAGCCGCCGCTGATCGCTTCTGCAACCGATGCACCCGACTACGAATTGCTGAATGTGATTGGTGAAGGTGGCATGGGCGTAGTATATGCCGCGCGCCAATCCGCCATCGCCCGAACCGTAGCCTTGAAGATGCTACGTGGCTCGAGCGAGCAGACCGCCGAACAACGCGAGAAGTTCATTTCCGAAGCCGTGATCACTGGCGAACTCGAACACCCCAACATTGTGCCGATTTACGATTTGGGGGCGAATGAGTCGGGGGCGTTGTTCTACTCGATGAAACGGGTGCGCGGCACCCCGTGGAACGACGTCATCAAGAAAAAGTCGCTGGCTGAAAATCTGTCGATCCTATTAGCCGCTGGCGATGCCGTTGCTTTTGCCCACGCTAATGGCGTACTGCATCGCGATCTCAAGCCCGAGAACATCATGCTCGGCGATTTCGGCGAAGTGTTGGTTATGGACTGGGGCCTGGCTCGTATCAGCGCCGATTTTCCCAATGCCGATGCGGTCAGTCAGTCGGACGTCATGGGAGGGACTCCCGCCTACATGGCGCCCGAGATGGCCACCGGGCCAATCGAACAAGTATCCGTGGCAAGCGATGTTTATCTGCTGGGAGCCATGCTCTACGAGATTGTGGCGGGCCGACCGCCGCACACGGGCAAAAACATCATGGATTGTTTGCTTGCCGCTGCGAAGAACATCATCGTCGCCGCCGAGTCGGCTGGCGAATTGATGGATATCGCCTTGACCGCCATGGCCACCAAGCCTGCCGATCGGCATCAGACGGTTCAAGATTTTCAGTCGGCAATCCGCCGCTATCAGTCGCATTCAGAAAGCATCGCGCTGACCGACAACGCAGCAAGCAACCTCGCTGCTGCCCAAGAGGCCGACGACTACGACCTCTACTCGCGAGCCTTGTACGGATTTCAAGAAGCACTCACATTGTGGGAGGGCAACACCCGGGCAAGTGCGCAGCTATCGGCGGCACAAGTTGCCTACGCAAAGTCGGCGTTAGATCGAAGCGATTTCGACCTAGGCATTTCGCTGTTGGATGCCACCAACGACAAGCATCGTCCGGTCCTCGAACAACTCGAAGCAGGTCGCCGCGAACGCGAACAGCGCATTCGCCGTTTCAAACTGCTAAAAGGTCTGGTCGCTTTGCTGATAGTTTCGGTCGTGGGAATCGTGTCGATAGCCTACGTAGCGGTTCGCACCCAGCGCGACATGGCGGTAAAAGCAGAAACCGAAGCCGTAGCCCAACGCGATCGCGCCGTTGTGGCCGAAGGTGAAGCCGTAGATCAACGCGACCGAGCGGTCGTGGCCGAGGCCGAGGCGAAAGAGAACTTCAAACAGGCCGAATCCGCGCGGCAAGCCGCAGAAACTCAGCGGCAGAGGGCAGAGAAAGAAAAAGACCGAGCCGAGCAGCAGCGGCACATTGCAATTCAGGCCAAACAGGCCGAAGAATACGAGGCCTACGTCGCCCGTATCGGGTTGGCCAGCGCCAAGATCGAAGAAAATGCCTTCGATCGAGCGGAAGAATTATTAGAGCAGTGCCCGCCAGAGCTACGCCACTGGGAGTGGGGACGACTTTCGTACCTTTGCCAGTTGAGCCAAAAGACATGGACCCTCGACGGACCGGTTGAATCGGTCGCCTACTCGTCTGACGCTCGGCATTTCCTCACCGGCGATTGGGACGGCAAAGCTCGGCTCTGGGATGCAAAGACCGGCGAAACCAGACAAACCATCACCCATGGCCAGTACGTTCACGCGGTTGCCTTCGATCCGTCAGGCAAACGCTTTGCAACAGGCAGCAGCGACCGATCGATTCGTATCTACGAGGTCGACACCGGCGAACTACTGCACACGCTCGTAGGGCACAACGATGCAGTGCTATGCGTGCGATTCTCGTCCGACGGAAGCCAACTCCTCAGCGGCGGCTACGACAATACAGCACGCATTTGGGATATCGCGTCAGGTCAAGTCCTGCAAACACTGCAAGGGCATACCTGGTGGGTTTGGGCGGCGGAGTTTTCCCCCGACGACCGGCGCATTGTCACCGCAAGCCAGGATGGTAAAGCAATCGTTTGGCAACGAGCTGCCGACGGCGATCTATCGCAGTACAAAATGCTAACGGAATTTACGAAACACAAAGGCCCCATCTACGACGCAAAATTTTCGCCGGATGGAAAAAACATCGCCACCGCCGCCTACGATCGCCGCGTGTTATTGTGGAACCCTGACGACGTGGTGCCCGTCGACATAGCCCGACGACTAGACAAACAATCAGACCCGCCCGCACCATTCAGCGAACTGTCGAAACACGAAGGCCCTGTGCGGTCAGTAGCATTTTCGCCCGATGGCAACTCCGTGGCTTCGGGCGGACAAGACAACGTAGTGCGAATATGGCACTTGCCCTCGAACCAAGAGAGCAAGGTCTTACGCGGCCACGCCAGCCATGTGCGTGATTGCGTCTTTTCGCCAAACAGCCAACAGTTACTCTCGGCAAGCCGCGACGGGCTTGTCAAACTTTGGCAGCCAGCCACCTATCACGAAACAATAACCCTAGGAAACACAGCTGGCGTAGGCCATGCCGATGCTGTACTGGCGGCACGGTTCTCCCGCGATGGACGCCAAGTCGTCACCGCCAGCCGCGACCGCACGGCTTCGCTCTGGGACGTCGCCGACCAAAATCTAGTGCGGCAGTTTTCTGAGGGACACAGCTTTCTCGCTTCTTCGGCACACTTCTTTGCCGACGGTACACGGCTTGCAACCGGAGCCGGGGACGGAACGACTCGGATTTGGAATGTTACCACAGGCACCGAAACACAAAAAATCGAATCCACCGGCAGCACCGCCGCACTCGACGTATCTGCCGATGGGCGGTGGATTGCAACGGGCAGCACGGGCAACGAGGCAATCATTTGGGATACCCGCACCGGCGAACGCCTTGCCGTGCTTCAAGGACACGAAGCCACCGTAACCGCGCTGAGTTTTGCACCAAACGGCAAGCTACTTGCCACAGGCGACGATCGCGGTCGTTGTCGGCTTTGGCGCTACGATGCAAAAACTAAGCAGTGGACCGCCGGACATCAGCTTCGCGGGCATAGCCGTAGCATTACCGCGTTGGCATTTGTCCAAGGAGGCCGACGTTTGATTTCAGCCAGCGGCGACAATACCTGCGGGCAATGGGACGTAGCCACAGGCAAAGAGATAAAAAATCTCGTGCTGAAGCATCCAGGTTGGGTTGCTGCGATGGATGTTTCTGAAGATGGCACCAAAGCAATTACCTGTTGCGACGATGGGCAACTGCGCCTTTGGTCGCTGGCCGACGCAAAGCTCTTGCAGACAATCGCCCCGCGCGAGAACGTAGCGTTTACGTCGGTCGATCTTTCGCCCGACGGCCAATGGATTTTGGCAGCCTGCGCAGCCAACGGCACCGTCCAGCTATGGCAAACCGAAACAGGTCGAGAAATTCGCTCGGGCGAAAACGAGGAAAAAGCATGGTTAGAATTCGGTCGGCGTGGCGGCATTCTGTGGGCCGCCCGTTTTGCACCGCAGGGGAAACGTGTTTTAACCGTGGGAGGCAACGACGCACGCATGTGGGATCTGGCCACGCGCGACCCGATCATGCGTTTCAGCGCTCATGGCGCAGTGGCTTCTGCCGACATCTCACCCGATGGCAGGTTGCTTGTCACCGGCAGCTGGGATCAATCAGCAAAAATTTGGAACATCGAAACCGGCCAAGCCCTCCGCAAGCTTACCGGGGTTCATCAAGGTTACGTGAACAGCGTCGAATTTTCGCCAGACGGAAAGAGCGTACTCACCGGCAGCGACGATGGTACCGCTCGGCTCTGGGAGACCGCCACAGGCAAGCCGCTAAAAACGGTGTTCAGCGGACACAATTCCCGAATTCGTCAGGCACGTTTTAGCGCCGATGGCAAGCGAGTGCTTACCGCAGCCAACGACAAAACGGCAAGAATCTGGAACGCAGCCACCGGAGAATCGCAACAAACCCTCACCGGTCACGAGTGGGCCGTGCTTTGCGGCGAATTCTCGAACGATGGCCAACGGGTTATCACCGGAAGCGAAGATAATACGGCCATCATCTGGGACGCCTCGACCGGCCAGCCTCTTGTCAAACTCACGGGCCATACTGATAGCATTACGGCCGTGGCGTTTTCTGCAGACGGTCGTCGGGCACTCACCGGCAGCCAAGATAGCACAGCCAAACTCTGGGATACCCACACCGGGAAAGAAATCCTGACCCTCGCAGGCCACCGCGAAGAGCTGACGTCAGTAGGTTTTTCTCCCGACAACCGCCAAGCACTCACCAGCAGCCGCGACGGCAAAACCATCCTCTGGCCCGCCACCCCAAGCAACAACCGTTAGCGCTGGCGGCCACGCCAGCACGAACTGGCAAGAACACTCCATCACAGAAAACGCCCCAAGCCATGCAAGCACCCCGCAACCCTCAAGATCAGTACAGTCGATACCGATACTGAAACAGTCAGGGCCTGCGCGCGGACAACGTGCTAGCACTCAAGCTTATTGAGGTATGCGCCAGGAAAGCGACAGGCCGACCAACGGGAGTGCCGGATTTAGCGAGTGAATGCTTGGAGTAAGCAAAGTTTCTGGCGTGTACCCAATAAAATTTTCCTCAGTCGAACAAGGATGGATCGACGTGGTGATACCTTTGCGAACAGATAGCCAAGCACCCGGCGAGCAGTCGATCAGGCGTCGGCCAATTTTACTGGCGCGCCTACCACATGTGGGCGAACCCGCCGCGATGGATGAAGCAACGCCAACGCTCGCGATTGCGAATGAACAACCCATATTCGCCCCGCCTTCACACCAAAAAACGACCACAAGCTATTTCGTCGACCCAGGCCATTTGCAGCAGCAAGCAGCTACGCCGCCTGCTGCCGAGCCGCCAGTCAGTCACCAGCAAGCTGCGCCTCCCTCATCGCCACCAAAGAAGCGTAAGCGACGATCGAAAACTAGTAGTAGCCAGTCAACGAAATCGTTCGCGAGCAGGGCACAGCCAACAGGGTTTGCGAAAATTCACGCATACACCGCACCGTTTGCGGGTGCAATCGTTGCACTAGCCCTGGTTACCGCAGCCGGCCTGATCTACGGGATGATTTTTTCGCCATCGCAGTCCTCAACCGATTTCCACGAAATAGCGAACGACGACTGGGACGCTTCGTCGGAGGAAATCCCGCCATTCGCCCCGAGTACTTTTACTTTGCCAAATCCAAGAACTACGGACACAGCAAAGCCGTTAAGTGAACAAAGCGAAACTTCCGCAGAATCGCCAACGGTTTTTCTCGAACCACTGCAAGTGACTCCCGTGGAAACGCCACCAGCTCAAATTCCGCCCGAGATAGTCTCAGCACCCAAACAATTTGAGACGCCGGTACCGGCAGAACCGACCGAAGAAGTCGCCGCCTACCCCACGACGAACCATTCAACGGCCCTGGATTTTTCCCAAGTCATCGCATTAGGGCAGGGCGGTCTTTTGGAACAGCCGATGGCGCCTTCAGTGGCCGATCGGCCCAATACGCAAACCGCTACTCCTCGGCACTAGAGCAATTCCTCAAAATAGGTAGCCGCTTTTCAGTGAAAAAACTGCAACGAAACCATACATTATTGACTACATGTCAGAGCGACACGCTCTAATCAACACGGGTATACACGATGAGCCAGATCGATCAAGCATTTATTCAGGCCTACGCCGACGAAGATTATCCTTCGCCGACCGAGACGCCGAGCCTGCCAATTGCCGCGCCACACATTCAGCTCTACCCAGCGACTCAGGATGTCCCGCCACCTCAAGTGGCAGACGTTAGCGGTGGCGGCTACGCCACTGCAAACCGTGAAAGCTGGCCATCGCAAGAAAATGAGAACCCCAAACCGCACACGAATATCGCCTCGATGCAACGGGCAATGTTCGAGCCTACCACCGCGCAGCCAGCGGCAGCCCCAGTCGGCAATCGCCGTCCGCTTTCAGATTTCGCGGCCCCGACGCCTGCTCGCTCGAATGTCTTCGAGCCAGCGTTCGAGGTCGACGCCTTTCGTTGGCCCGTGGTGACGGACGAACTGCTTAGCACCCATGGCGAATTGTTTACGCCGGTAGTCGAGCAGCTACTGGCCGCCAGCGAAGCGGGCCAATCGATGGTCGGTATTGCCGGTGCCACACCAGGCGTTGGTTGCTCGACGGTTCACATGTGCTTGGCCCGCTTGCTTGCCGTATCGGGAAAATCGGTTGCTCTGGTCGACAGCAATTTTGCCGCAGCCAACTTGGCAATAACTTTAGGCTTAGAGTTCGACTCAGGCTGGGAAGACGTGCTCACCGGAAAAATTCCCCTAGCCGAGTGCGTCGTTCGATCTGTCGAAGATCGCATGGCCCTATTGCCGCTGAGTCGCCGTAGCGAGTTGCCCGCCTCGCTCCTATCCAGCATCCAAACCTCAGTCATCGCCGGGGTACTGCGTTACCACTACGACGTGGTCTTGTTCGACTTAGGAGCTGCCGGTCGCGACTCACAGCTTGCCGTTGCCCAGCAGATTGTCGAGCAGTGCCGCTTGGATGCCAGCATCATCGTCGCCAACACCGCCTCTGAATCCACCGAATCCGACTACGAAATCAACGCCCTGATGACAGTGCTAGGCACCTCATGCCTAGGCGTCATAGGCAACTTTGCTCAAGTGTGAGCAGTAGGGCCCGCTGTGCAGACCGAATTCATTGCTAACCCTCGCGAATGGTCCGCACAGCGGACCCCACTTAGCTAAGACTGTTTTCTCCGTGCCCTCCGTGTCTCTGTGGTTATCATTCTTTTTACTTCGAGTTTAGAACGGTTTAGAAAGAGATCGCATGTACGAAGAATACTGGCAACTAGAAGCCAAACCGTTCGAGGCAGCCCACGACTTGCGTTTTTCTTTTGCCAGCGAGACCCAAAAGGCATCGCTGCACAAATTACGCTACGTGATCGAAAACCGCCGGTCGGCGGCACTACTGTCGGGGCCTTCCGGCATCGGCAAGACGCTGTTAGTTCAAACACTCAGCGAGCAGTTCAGCGAGACCGCAACCCGATTTGTCCAGGTAGTTTTTCCGCTGATGACGAGCCGCGACTTGCTTGTCTATCTGGCCGAGCAAGTCGGAGCACCACCGGCTGATCCTCCACAATACACCGTTGAAGAAAGTTTACGCCGACTACAATTCGTGTTTGAAGAAAATACTCGCCGCGGACAGCATACAGTCGTGGTCGTCGACGAAGCCCAGTTGCTCGAGGATAGTGGTTTGCTCGAAACGCTTCGCCTGCTGCTCAACCTACAGCCCCAAGGCCAACCAGCGTTTACGTTACTACTGGTGGGTCAGCTACCGCTGTTGGCGGCAATGCAGCGGAACGCAACTCTGGAAGAGCGTCTGGAGATGAAAATGATGCTCAAGCCGTTCTGCGCCGAAGAGACTACCCAATACATCGAACACCGCTTGCAAGTCGCCGGTGCAACCCGAACAATTTTTGCACCCGACGCTCTCCAACTGACGCACCAACTAACGCAAGGAATCCCGCGCAAAATCAACCGCCTCTGCGACCTGGCACTGGTGGTCGGTTGCGCCGCTCGACAACCAACCATCGACGCCACTCAGATTCAATCCGTCCACGACGAGCTACTAGCCGTTTCCGTCGCCGCTTAACCGTGCTCTAATACTTGCCCCGACGTCTCTCTTTACTCGGCAAAATCTCCAAGCAAGTCGTCCACCAACCGGTCATCGCAGTTTCAATAAACTCGTCGGGCAGACCTTCCTGCCGCATCTCCTTGGCGAGCGCCTGATGGTCGTAAACAACGGGCACAAATTCTACACGCAGCCCCGCGCCATCGTTTTCTAACAAGGTATACCAGACGTTGGTCTTCCCATCATTTTCCGGTCGCCCAAGCACACCGACATTCACCATTCGGCGGCCATCTGACAATAGACGTTCCCACTTGATGCCCGTATGGGTAGTGAGCATCACGTCCGCCCGATACAGTTCGGCCAGATACTCAAGAAACTGCGTCGAGGTAGTGCTTTCCCAAAGAAATTCGTTTATCTTTCGCGGACTGCCATGCGAGAGCAACACGCGCTGACACCCAAGTTCCAGCCACTGCGTATTCGGAAGCGAGCGCATCCACGCTCGATGCTCAGCATCGGTTTTGCGAAGCGTATACTCGTAGCTGATTTGAGCAAAGTGGTTATCGCGCGGATCGGTATAGCCACATTGGCAATCGTCCAATTCATTGCCAATCGAGTTGTCATAGTTGCCCTGAAGGCACAGAATATCGTTCTCTCGCAGCAGTTCAAGACTCCGATCAGGGTTCGGACCAAACCCACCGAAGTCGCCCAAGCAAACAATTCGATCAACCCCACGCCGGCGCGCATCAGCAATCGCCACTGCCAACGCACGGTGATTACTATAAATCCCACCAAAACAAGCAATACGCATAACCCCCCGAGCACAAAACACCATAGCCCGGCCATCTTGGCCGGAAAAAAACAAGAATCGCAAAACCCCCGTGCAACGGTCCCACTATAAACAATTTCCACCGTCCAAGTTTGTCAAACAGTTCACACTCACCCCCAGACGGTTGTTTCAGCCGCCCTTTCCCGAGTAAACTAACCGTATGAATTCCCATGATTTAGTAGCGTTGGCAGGCCGATTGGCTGCTGCCGAAATTTCTGCCGACGAGTTCCTGCGCCTAGCGGCAATCCAGGTAAACAGCACCGGGGCGCCTTCCACCGCCCCTTACACCCCCGACCTAGCTCGGGCGGCCCGCTGCGGATTCCCCGAGGTCATCTATGGCGCAGGCAAAACGGTCGAATCGATCGTGAAAATTGCCGAACAACTGCTAGCCAATAACCAACCGGTATTTGCGACTCGCGTCGAAGCAGCCAAGGCAGCGGAAATAGCAACCCACCTTCCGGCCGCCCGATACAACGAGGTAGGCCAGACCCTGCGGATCGATTCATCGTTGCCGTCGCAACCCGTGGGCCGAGTCGCCGTGATCACCGCAGGTACCAGCGATTTACCCATCGCCGAAGAGGCCCGCGAAACGCTTGATTGGATGGGCGTTGGCACCACAATGGTTCACGACGTCGGAGTCGCCGGCCCACACCGATTGCCCGAGCGATTGGCCGAGTTCGACGACGCCGATGCCATTGTTGTCGTAGCAGGCATGGAAGGCGCACTACCAAGCGTCGTCGGCGGCCACGTACCATGCCCCGTTTTCGCCGTCCCCACAAGTGTCGGCTATGGCGCCAGCTTAGGCGGCCTAGCCGCTCTGCTAGCCATGTTAAACAGCTGCGCCAGCAACGTCGCCGTAGTAAACATCGACGCCGGTTTCAAAGCCGGCTACCTAGCAGGCCTAGTAGCCACCCGCCGCTGCACCTAGCCCAGAGCAACCCCCACACATAGCCACAGCCCCCCCCACAACAATAACCGCGATCTTACAGATCGCCGGAGTCCCCTCCCAACAAGTTTTCACATTAAAATTACACGAACCAACTAGCAAGGAGCAAAATGCCACTCGAAGATGCCACTTCAACCCCGATAACGCAACTCAACCCGCGTGCAGCGACTAGTCACAAAGGTGATTACGGTCGAGTGCTGGTCGTCGGCGGTTCGCTGGGAATGGCCGGCGCCCCCGCGCTGGCCGGCATGGCCGCTCTGCGTAGCGGCGCGGGGCTGGTGACGCTTGCTATCCCGCAGTGCATCCAAGCAACCGTGGCAGGGTTCGAGCCGTCCTACATGACCCTCGGGTTAGGCAGTCCCGAAGAAAGTTGCCTTGGTGCCGAAGAGGCAAAAACCCTAATCGACCTTGCTGCCAAGATGACGGCTGTTGCCTTGGGCCCAGGATTAGGCGTGAATCCATCCACGGCCTCGCTTGTGCAAGAGTTGTACCAGCAGGTCGAGTTACCGATGGTGGTTGATGCCGATGCACTCAATGCGATAGCGCTGGACATCGCACGGATCAAATCAGCCGGTGGGTCTAGAATTCTCACCCCGCATCCGGGCGAATTTCAACGCCTAAGCGGCAAGCCAATTGCGGGGCAACCGGCTGACAGGGCGGCTCAAGCAGCCGAACTTTGCCGACAAGACCCAACCGGCCAAACGATTGTCGTACTAAAAGGCCATCAAACCATCGTTACCGACGGCCAACGATACACAGTCAACAGCACAGGCAATCCAGGCATGGCAACCGGCGGCACAGGCGACTGCTTGACCGGTGTTATCACATCGTTCGTAGCACAGGGCCTCTCACCCTGGAATGCCGCCCGTCTAGCAACGCACGTTCACGGCTTGGCAGGCGACCTAGCCGCCCAGAAGTTAGGCCAAGTTTCGCTAATCGCCAGCGACCTAATAAAACACCTACCCGTCGCGTTTGAAAACTAATTGCCAATTCACAGCCCCCAAGCAGCGCCCGTTAGCGGTGGCGGCCACGCCACCACAAACCGTAAAACGCCCAAAAAAATCAGCCACCGTCGGCAATCACGTCCCCCGGTTCGTCCCAACGGATGGTCACTTCAGCGTCAAACACTTTTTCAAAAAGCCCGACGCGGCGGCGAGCGGCCCAGAGATTGACTTCGGGATATTCGTCGGCGGTAACGACCAACTCGACATGCTTCTTTTTACCCTGCACTTCAACCGAGCGGACGGTTTGGTTATGAGTTCGATCGAGCCCGCCCGCCAAGCGAAGGATGGCCGCTAGCCTAAGCACTTGTTGTTGCTCGTCGGTGCTAAGGCGGCGGAAGTTTTCGTGCTTGTTTTTAGGTTCCGCGCCGCGGTGATATCGGGCAACATTGGCAATCAATTGTAGCTCTTCAGGAAGAAAACCTTCGAGACGGCTGTTCAGAATCAAATGGTACGAATGTTTATGATGGCCTTCGTAATTGATCAGATACCCAACGTCCTGCATCCGGGCAGCCGCTTCGAGTAGCCGTCGCTCGCTTTGGTCTAGCTCATAAAGTTCGCTCAACCCAGTGTGAATCTGAGAAGCCAGCTTGGCAACGTGGCGCGAATTGGTCAGGTCGACACCACAGGCCGAGACGAACCGTTCGACCTGGGTCGTCTCGTCGACCGCCTCGGTTTTTTTGGTGCCTTGGAGCTGTTCGATCATGATGAGCAACAGGCCATCTCGTACGCCATAGGGATGGACTTGTAGCAGGTTTACCCGAAACCGACGCATAATGCGATCGATGGTTGCCAGCCCGGGCACAATAATATCTGCCCGATCAGGATTAAGCCCCGCCACTTCGCGGCGTTGTTTGAGCGACATCTTGCGAAGCCGATCGACTAAGTGGCGAACCTCAGCGCGAGAAACCTGGCAGCCAGCTACCGGCAATTGCGATTGACCCTTCGAAGCCATCACCATGTTCGCCAAGGCCGAAAAAGTGCCTCCCGAGCCAACGAGTAAATGAAGCGGCGCAACCGGTTTCTCGGTGGTTTTTTTCAACTTTCGATCGATCCACCGTTGCATACGATCAAAGTCGTCGCCGGCCAATGCCTGCCCGCTGCCAAACCTTTCGCTCAATCGCACAGCGCCCAACTGGGTCGCATAGATGGCTTCGATCAATTCGCCGCTGGCCAGCACAATTTCGGTACTGCCTCCGCCGATGTCTACCAGCAGAGTATTTTTGCCAGCCAAGTCGAGTCGTCTTCGGACACTGTGAAAGGCCAGATGGGCTTCTTTTTGGGCACTGATGACTTCGATCGACAGCCCCAGTTGTTGTTTCACCCGTTGGCAGAACTCGAGCCCGTTGGTCGCCTCGCGAACCGCACAGGTGGCAATGGCTCGCAAAGTCTGCACGCCCACGCCTTTAGCAATCGCCATGAATCGTCGCAAGGCGACCAGCGAGGCCTCGATCGAGGCCTCGTCCAGCTTATCTGATTTCGCCAGAGAGCGGCCCAGACGAGTCGATTCGCGCTCGTCGTCGAGCACCCGATAGCGGCCACCAGGCTGGGCCTCGGCAATCACCAGCCGTATGCTATTGCTGCCGATATCGATGGCACCCAGCCGCGGGGCAAGGTCGGGGGTGAGGTAAGTTTGCTGATCGGGCATCCATTCGCCTTGGGTGAGATTCCAGGGATTGCAATCCCCGGGCATTGCCATTGTCGCGCCACTCGTTGACCTGAGACGCTAACCGCAGAATAATCATGGGATTGCCGACGCACAAGGCGATTCGGGTTTGCTTTGCTTTATCGAGATTTATTGTGACCATAGTCCGCGACCTGAATCAATTGCCCGACGACGCACGAGGCGGCGCCGTGGCCATTGGCAATTTCGATGGGGTCCACCAGGGGCACCTGTGTATTATACGGCGTCTGCTGGAGCGGGCGCAAGAGGTCGGCGGCCCGGCGATTGTTTTTACCTTCGATCCGCATCCCGTCAGAATTCTACGCCCCGAGGAGTGCCCGCCCCCGCTCACCTGGACCGAGCGTAAAGCCGAACTGCTGGCCCAGCACGGCGTCGACAAGATCGTTGCCTACCCGACAGACCAACGATTGCTTCAGCTTTCAGCCCAGCAGTTCTTCGACGAAATTGTTCGCGACGCCTTGGATGCACGGGCGATGGTCGAGGGCCCCAACTTTTTCTTTGGGCACAATCGCGAAGGCAACGTCGACCGATTGGCTGAGATGACCCGTGCCGCAGGCATCTCTTTAGATATCGTCGAACCTTATCAACTGGGGGGGCAACTGGCCTCCAGCTCGCGAGTGCGCAAGCTGATTGCCGAGGGCCAGGTTTCGCTTGCGGCAAAGATGCTCTCGGCACCTTACCGGATTCGCGGTATGGTGACACACGGTGCAGGTCGCGGCAGCAAGCTTGGGTTTGCCACAGCTAACCTAGAGGCGGTCGACACGTTGCTTCCGAAGACGGGTGTTTACGCAGGCCGTGCGTGGGTCGGCTCGATCGTGCATTCTGCGGCGATCAATTTGGGGCCCAATCCGACATTTGGCGAAGGACACCTCAAGGTCGAAGTCCATTTGCTCGACTACGAAGAATCGCTCTACGGCCAGCCCCTGGAAGTCGAATTTTTTGAACGACTACGCGATGTAGTGCCATTCGATACCCAAGAAGAGTTAGTGGCACAACTCAAGCAGGATGTCGCACGGGTTCGTGAGATTGCAAAAGAGTAAGCAGATGCGACGGATTTTTTTATCAAAAAACACACGAAAGATCGAAATCTTATGACCATAGACTGGCAGCCGTTGCTCGAGTTGATTGCTAACCACAAATCGTTTGTGCTCACCACCCATTGTCGAGCAGATTGCGATGCCGTAGGTAGTGAACTGGCTTTGGCCCAAATCCTCGAATCGCTTGGCAAGCAAGTAACCATTTCCAACGGCGACGCGGTGCCAGAGCATATCGGCTTTATCAATCCCAACAAGCGGGTGCGAGTCTTAGGCGAGAGTATCAAACCCGCCGAGCTATGGGAGATCGACGCACTGATCGTGGTCGACACCAGCGTCTGGGTCCAGCTGGGGCCTATGGCAGAGGTCGTTCGCATGTTTCCGGGCACTCGGGTGGTAATCGATCACCATATCGGCCAGGACGATCTGGGAGCCGAAGTGTTTAAGGATGACACAGCCGAAGCAACGGGGCGGTTAATCCTAGATTTGGCGGAGGCCCTGGGCGTTGAGATTACCCCCGAAATTGCTATGCCCCTGTTCGCGGCCATCGCAACCGACACGGGCTGGTTTCGTTTTTCCTCGGTGACCGAAAAAACATTTCAAGCCTTGGCAAAGTTGGTTGCCGCCGGAGCCGATCCGCCGGGAATTTTCTCGGCGCTCTTCGAGCGGCATAGCTTGGCAAGGCTTTATCTGCGTGGGCGTATTTTGAGCAACGTGGTCCCTGCGATCGATGGCCGATTGATGTCGACGCACGTCACTTGCCAAGATTTCGATGAAACTGGCGCCGAGAAAACCGATACCGAGGACGTAATCAACCTACTACATACGGTTGCCGGTTGCGAAGTGGCGGTCTTGTTTGTGGAGTTAGAAGATCAGGTCACAAAAGTCAGTTTACGAAGTCGTACCGATTTCGATGTACGCGCGATTGCCGAGCAATTTGGTGGCGGAGGACACCGAGCCGCAGCCGGCGTCGCCTTCCAGGGGTCGCTAGAAGACGCGCAACAAGCCATTCTCGACGCGTTAAGCATAGCGATGACCCCAAGTGGCAAGAGTTAGCGGTGGCAGCCACGCCCCCAGCTTTTCGAAAGTCACGCCAATCCATAAAATCGCTACAGTTTAACAGCCGAGTGGCCGATTTGTGAGGGTATGTGGTGTAGTCATTGCCAACACGAGGTGCCAGCCGTTGCTCGTTCAACGCATGGGCCGCTGGTTTGCTCTCAGTGCGATCAAGAAATTGCCAAGCAAGCTAATAGCGCTGCTGAGGAGGGCTTTTTAGCGGACAGCGGCATCGCTCTGGAGTCGTACGACGATACCTCAGAGGAACTGGCTCCGCCGGTGGATCTCGATCGCTCCAAGCAGAAACTACGCGAAATCGGACGGCAACTGCGAACCACCTACCACCAAGACATCAGCTTCGGCAACTCGCCTCCGATGCAATACAACGCGGCCAGTGCCATCGAGCCACCGCCTCTGCCAGCAGAAAATGAATTGCGAGCGATCGCAAAAAAGAACGCCCAAGAAGCGGCTGGCGAGATGAGTCCCACTAGCGGTTCTTGGGTTGCTAGCATGTTGCTCGTTGGCGGAGCCTTAGGGTTCTTCTGCGGCGCAGGTTTGCTAGCTTGGTCGACGGCGTATCAATTGCCGAAGGTGTGGCAATGGGGAATGATGTCGACCATCGCTTCCGAGGGGGCTCTCATTCTCGGCCTCGTTTGGATGGCCGTCCGACTGTGGCGCAACAGCCGTCGCATGAACCGCCAACTCAATGGCGTCGATCAACAGTTGGCCGAGGTACATCAGCTAGCCGGCGAGATGGTCGACAGCCGAATGTCTAGCAGCCAACACTACTACGCCCACTTCAGCCAAGTAGCAAGCCCACAAATGCTGGCCGCCAATCTCCGAGGCCAAGTCGACCAACTCGCCAACCGAGTTGCCGTGGGTCGCTAGTCGTCTGCTGCCGACCAGAACAGCGATTTGCTTGTTCAGGTCTCCTTGTTGTAGAATCTGGTAATGGATACCGTCTACATCGAAACATCGATTATCAGTCACGCGGCTGCATGTAGCCTCTGCTGCTGTTGGTGGTGTACAATTTCTACTGACGCAGAACTGTCGGCACATTGCGAACGCTCATACACTACCTCGTGTCTACAGCACTTTGAAAGAACTCGGTTTTCCAAAACTGTTGATTTATACTCCTGCCGAATTTTTGGGAGACATCGACGATGGCCCATAATCCAATTCTGGAAGAACTGTACGCAGCCCGCGAGAAGTTGTTGGCTGACGCTGGTGGCGACGTTCACAAATTTCTTGAGGGAGTTCGCGAACGAGAAGCCGCTTCCGGTCAGTTGTTGAAACAAGTGTCGCACGGAACAACCAACGGCACTGGAACTGTCGAAGATACTGGTCGTATGACCAATCGTTGAACTGAAGCAGGTTTCCAGGGTTTGATTTTACCACGGGGGCACGGAGAGTACGGGGTAGATGTTTCGTTAGCGGATAACTTTGTCTCGGCGGCGTCCGTTCTATGTTCCGAAGAAACTACGCTGCGATCGCATTTCGTCCTACTTGTAGGTAGCCATGCATACATCAAAAACCGCTATTGAAACTATCAAACTGCTTTGGATCAACTACGAAGCGAGTTACAGAATTGATCTTGATTTGATGCCCAAAGAGACGAGAGAGAATTACGCCGAACAGGGTTTGTCAGATCGCCCTTTTAAAGTTGCAACTTGGCTAACGAGACTTAGTTTTTTTGTTACGGCCTGGTCCTTGTGGGAATATTACGCGGTAAATTTCTGCCTTGAACAAGAACAAAGTGCAACAGAAGGCCCCAAACGTGCGACCGTCAAATGGGTCGGGGAGTGGCTCGAAAAAAATGAAATCGCGTTTAGCAATCGGGAGTGGTTCGTCAGTGCAAATGCACTCAGAATTCTAATTGTCCATTATGGAGCTAGAGTCGATGTTCCAAGAGCCAAGGAACTACTTGAGAAATCCAAAAAAGCATTTTCCGACATCGGCACTTGGCAAGATAGATACGTTGATCTTACGCATTGCCAAGTTGCTGATTTGAAAAAACAGATCGAGAAATTCATCGAGAAAGTTTCTGGCGTATCTCCGAATTATGGCGAGTCACCTTGGCAGCCGTCAAACAGGGGAGGGCGTGGCTAGAAGCTTTTAACTAACCCGCCCACCGATTTCTTCCACCACATCGTCCACCTTCACTCGCCATTGTTCGAGCGTGTCGCGGTCGCGCACGGTGACGGTTTGGTCGTCGAGGGTTTGGCCGTCGACCGTGATGCAGTAGGGCGTGCCGGCTTCGTCTTGGCGGCGGTAGCGGCGGCCTACGGCGCCTTTTTCGTCGTAGAACGCCGGGAAGCGTTTCTTCATGGCTCGATAAATATCGCGGGCCACCTCGGGCATGCCGTCTTTTTTCACCAGCGGAAAGATGGCCGCTTTGATTGGTGCGATGCGGGGATGCAGCTTCATCACCACGCGGGTTTTCATATTCCCCTTGTCGTCGGGCTGTTGGTCTTCGGTGTACGCTTCGCAAAGAAACGCGAGCATGGCCCGATCGGCACCGGCTGAGGGTTCGATCACATGGGGCGTAAACCGTTCGTTGGTTTGGTCGTCGCGGTAAGTAAGATCTCGCCCGCTGCCTTTGTACTTCGGTTTACCATTCTCGCCCTTTTCGACTTCCAGTGGGCAAGTATTCGGGTCGAGCTTTCCTTCCATGTGGCTGCGAAGGTCGAAATCGCCCCGGTGGGCGATGCCTTCCAGTTCGCCGTACTCGCCTTCAGGCAAAAACGGAAAGGCGTATTCGATATCGGCGGTGCCTGTGGAGTAGTGGCTTAGTTCGTCCTCGGCGTGATCTCGCAATTGCAGCCGCTCGTCAGAAAGGCCCAGGTCGGTGTACCATTTCATGCGGCGATCGCGCCAGTATTCGTACCATTTGCGTGATGTGTCGGGATGGCAGAAGAACTCGATCTCCATCTGTTCAAACTCACGCGACCGAAACGTAAAGTTCCGCGGCGTGATCTCATTGCGAAAACTCTTGCCGACCTGCGCGATGCCAAAGGGAATTTTGACGCGAGTGCTGTCCACCACGTTCTTAAAATTGACAAAAATACCCTGGGCCGTTTCGGGGCGAAGATAAGCCCGGCCTTCTTCGCCCGCCAATGCGCCGATCGTGGTGGGGAACATCAGATTGAAGTCACGAGGCTCGGTCAGGGTGCCGATTTCCTTAGCTTCAGGGGCAAAGACAGCCGTCATATCTTCGATCTTATCCAGAGATACCGTATCTCCGTCCCAAGCGAGTTGCTCGGCATCTTTGCCTCGCAGGTTGAACGCCTTGAGAGCACGCCGTTGAAGGTCTTCGGCTTCGTCCTCCGTCTCGGCCAAGGTGGTCACAAAAATACGCTTTCCCTTGGCTTCAACCCAGCGGCCGCGCAGCTGGTCGAAGCGATAGCGCCCCTTCGTTTCACGGCAGTCGACCATCTTGTCACAAAACAGATCAAAATGTCCCGACACTTTCCAGACTTGCGGGTGCATGATAATGGTGCAGTCGAGCCCGGTCATTTCGTAGGTGCCTGGGGCGCCGTCGGCGATGGACAACTCGTCGTGCGCAGTGACCATGTCGCGCCACCAGGCTTCCTTGATATTCCGCTTTAGCTCGACGCCCAGCGGGCCATAGTCCCAAAAGCCGTTGATTCCGCCGTAGATTTCGCTCGACTGAAACATGAAGCCCCGCCGTTTGCATAGCGAGACAAGTTTTTCCATTTCCATGAGATGATGCCGCTGTTTTCGATGACTGATTGGAAGTCGAACATTCTACCGCTGCAAGCCGCATAGCGTCTATGGGAGGCGGATTTCGCCGCGGGCGTGGTCTAGCTCGGGCACCACCGGCAGCGTGTCGAGTTGGGCACAGATTTCTAAATCGGCGTCGTAGCCAATGGCCAGCAGGTTTTTTCCGCCGGTGGTGTCGCGAAGATCGAGGGTAAATTGCTCGCTGGCGGTGCGACGGGTGGCCCTTGCTGTGGTGAGCAGCTCTTGCCATTCGCGGTGGGCTGCCTCGGCCCACTCGTTGGATTGCCATTGCCCGGCGGCGGTTCGCTGAAAAAGCTCGTCAACAATTCCGCCCGCTGCCAAGATGTCTTCGCGGGTGACCTGCCCGCCCGTGCCGGCACACAAGATATCAATCCGCTCAGCCGAGGCGAGCGATTCAACCAGTGCCGACCGATTAACCGCCGACCCAATCAAAACCCGTGCCGCCAGCCGAGCATGAGCCAGGGCCCTGGTGCCGTTGGTGGTGGTGAACAGCACAGTCTTCCCGAAAACCTGGTCTGCCGTGTAATCGGTGGGCGAATTGCCAAAATCAAAACCCTCGATCCGTTGTCCCCCGCGTTCGCCGCCCAAGATCACCTCGCTACGATCAAACGCCTGCGCCTTGGTCAGCGTTTCGTCGACCTCAAGGCAGGGCACCACGCATTTCGCGCCCGCTGCCAAAGCATGACAGATGGTCGTCGAGGCCCGCAGCAGGTCGACGACCACAACCACACTCTCCGCCAAATCAGATTTAGCAACGAATTGCGGCAGATAATGAACGGCAAGCGAGGGCATGAATGCGGAATTGGGATTTCGGAATGCGGAATAAAAATTCGTTAGCGTTGGCCGCAAGGCCGTCCCCCACCAAAAAACGCCACCCCCCAGATAAAGCCGAGCAGCAAAGAACGGTTAGCGCTAGCAAGAGACGCATTCTACTGCGATACTGGCAGTCCCGGATAGGACCCGCTCTATTCCGATTCCGTATCCCCCCCCTGATAGCGATCCAACATGAGTACGACCGTTGACAAATCTGGCCCGCGTGTGCGGAAGATGTTTGGGGAGATCGCAGGGCAGTACGATTTTCTCAACCACCTGTTGTCGCTGAATGTCGACCGGTACTGGCGATGGCGGACCGTACGTACCGTGCCCCCCAAGGCAGGCGACAACATCCTGGATATGTGTACCGGCACGGGCGACCTGGCTTTGGCCTACGATCGGGCCGTCGGCGGTCAGGCGAGAATCGTGGCGGCCGACTTCTGCCACGAGATGCTCGCCATCGGTCGAAAAAAAGGAGATGCCGCCGACAGCCAAATCGAATTTATCGAAGCCGACGCCCAACAGATTCCGCTTGCCAGCGATCAGTTCCAAATCGTCTGTGTAGCATTTGGCCTAAGAAACGTAGCAAACACCGCTCGCGGCTTAGCCGAGATGACCCGAGTATGCACCCCCGGCGGTCGAGTAGCCGTATTAGAGTTTTCAACGCCCACCTGGCAACCATTCAAGGCCATCTACGGCTGGTACTTCCGCAACGTGTTACCTCGAATTGGCCAGTTACTAGCCCGCAACGCCCAGGGGGCCTACCAATACCTGCCCAATAGCGTAGGCGAGTTCCCGCAGGACGACGAGCTAGCCGGTATGATGAACGAGGCGGGGCTGACCGACGTCACCTACCAAGGTCTTACTTTGGGCGTCGCTACGCTTTATGTTGGAACAAAAGCTGGAAACACCGAGTAGGCCGCGTAGGAGCAATAGACCAGAATGCCAAAAAATGTATGTGTAGGGATTACTGGCGCGAGCGGTGCCGTCTATTCCATCCGCTTGATCGAAGTGCTGCTTGCGACCGGCCACGATGTCTACCTCTCGATCAGCCCCAGCGGAGCAGAAGTTCTCGACGAAGAGATGAATCTCAAGGTCAACCTAAAAAAGTTCAAGGCGTCGAGCCTAATGCTCGACGACGTGGCAGCGGCTGAGGATAGCAAGATCCAACTCCTGCAAGCCAACGCCGGCATTGGCTCCGCCGATAGCAATGTGCTGTCGGTCGAAGCCGGTCGAATTGGCGAATTGACTTACCACCACTATCAGGATTTCAAGTCACCCATTGCCAGCGGCACCTTTCTTACCGAGGGCATGGTTGTCTGCCCCTGCTCGGGTACAACGCTCAGCGCGATAGCTCACGGCTCGGCAAGCAATCTCATCCAACGCGCCGCCGAAGTCCACCTAAAAGAACGCCGCCGATTGGTGGTCGTGACTCGCGAAACGCCGCTCTCGGTCCCACACATCGAAAACATGCGTCGCGCTACCGAAGCCGGTGCCGTGGTAATGCCTGCCTCGCCGGGCTGGTATCACGGAGTGACAACGGTCCGCGACTTGGTCGATTTCATGGTGTCTCGAATTTGCGACCAACTCGGCGTCGATAACTGCCTGATGAAACGCTGGGGAGAGGAATGAGAACGAAAGCAGAAAGCGGAAAGCCGAAGGCCGATTGAAAAATCCCCAGCCACGATGCCACGCATCGCAAGGCCACCACCATGCTCGCAACCATCCGCCACCTCCTGTCACTAATCCGCTTTAGCCACACCGTCTTCGCGCTCCCGTTTGCGCTATTGGCAGCAATGATGGCATGGCGAATGCAGGCCCTAGAGAATCCCCCTCACGCATGGCGCTGGCAAGAACTCCTCGGCATCCTGCTTTGCATGGTCACCGCCCGCAGCGCAGCAATGGCATTCAATCGCTTAGCCGACCGAAAAATCGACGCGGGAAATCCACGCACCGCAGCCCGGCATTTACCCGCAGGCATCCTAAGCACCACCCAAGTCACCACATTCACCGTCGCTTGCGGCTTAGCCTTCATCACCAGCACCCTACTATTCCTACCCAACCGCCTACCACTCTTCCTAAGCATACCAGTGCTAGCATTCTTATGCGGCTACAGCTACACCAAGCGTTTCACTTCGCTAGCCCATTTTTGGCTAGGCACGGCACTAGCCCTATCCCCCATCGCCGCCTGGATCGCCATCCGAGGCGAGGTCGTGCTTCAGCACCCCGGGGACCTGCTCCCAGCACTAGTACTAGGCGGAGCCGTACTAGCCTGGGTCGCCGGTTTCGACATGATTTACGCTTGCCAAGATTACCAATTCGACCGTGAGGCCAAGCTACGCAGCATCCCGACTCGCTTGGGAATTGCCGGAGCGTTGCGCCTAGCAGCCGTATGCCACGCGACCACCGTCGTTCTGCTGGGCATCTTGCTGCTGGTTTACCCGCCGTTCGGGTTGCTGTACGGCATCGCAGTCGCGGTAGTTGCCGTGTTGCTTATTTACGAGCACGCTTTGGTACGTCCCGACGATCTCGATAGGGTCAATGCAGCATTTTTTAACGTAAACGCAGTGATCAGCTTGGGATTACTCGCGGTTGGCACCCTAGACCTATGGCTAGGCGCTGGGTGATAATGCGACGGCGAGAACCGCAAAGTCACAGGTTTCTGTTCTAGCCGCAGGCGGAAGCCGCGGTTTCCCCAGGCTCAGCTGTGGACGCTGTGATAATGCGGGGACGCCTTGCGATGCGTGGCATCGCGGCTGGGAATCCACAATCTAAATTTTTCAATCGTATGCTACGTACATCATCACCAATTCTGCAACCGATACGCGAGAAAGTCGAGGCCGGTGAGCGGCTTTCGCTCGACGACGGGGTGTTGCTCTATAACGAGGACGTTCCGCTGCCCGAATTGGGCGAACTGGCCAATCTGGTTCGCGAACGCAAGAACGGCAACGATGCCTACTACAACATCAACACCCACCTGAACCCGACGAACATTTGCGTTTATCGCTGCACGTTTTGCGCTTTTCGTTCCGACCTGCGCGATGCCAAAGGCTACGCGATGATGGACGACCAGATTCTCGCCCGTGGGCAGGAAGCCGTGGACGCTGGTTCGACCGAGATGCACATCGTCGGCGGGTTGCACCACCAAGCCAAGTACGAGTGGTACCGCAACATTATCAGTTTACTTCACAAAAACTACCCGACGCTGCATCTCAAAGCCTGGACGCCTGTCGAGATCGATTGGTTTGTTCGGCAGACCAATAAATCGACCAGCTGGGTGTTGGAAGATATGATCGAGGCGGGGCTGGGAAGTTTGCCCGGCGGTGGGGCCGAGATTTTTCATCCTGAAGTACGCAACCAAATCTGCGAGCACAAAGCCGACTCCAGCCGTTGGTTCGATACTCACCGAACAGCCCACGAACTGGGCCTACGTTCGAACTGCACGATGCTCTACGGGCATATCGAGCAGTCGTATCACCGCATCGATCACCTAGTTCGCTTGCGAGAATTGCAGGACGAAACGGGCGGCTTGCAGACCTTCATCCCGTTGGCTTTCCATCCCGAGAATACGGGCCTCAGTCACATCCCCAAGCCCACGGGTTTGATGGACCTGCGCACCATGGCCATCAGCCGACTGATGCTCGACAACGTGCCACACATTAAAGCCTATTGGATCATGCTCGGCATCGGCACGGCTCAGATTGCTTTATCGTACGGAGCCGACGACATCGACGGGACCGTTCGACACGAACTTATCTACCACGACGCAGGGGCCGAAACGCCCGAGGTGCTAAGCGTTGAGGAGATGCGCCGACTAATCGCAGAAACAGGCCGAGACCCAGTCGAGCGGGATACGCTTTACAACCGGGTCGAGCGCGATGGCTCAGGCTGGCAAACAGGCGAAGCAATCGCCGCCCAGACGTAACACGCTGAAAATAAGGCATATTTCCAACACGATCCACAATTCGGCTTGCCGCTTAGCGAACCCAGCAGTAGCATTTTGCGTAGGAGAACCGGTAGCCATTGGTTCTGCGCGGAAGTCGTTAGCGGTGGCGGCCACGCCACCTAGAACAGTGAAAACGCCCGTCGCTGAAAAAAATAAAACGCTCTAGCCCTCTGTGATAGCTCTTCACAGACTTAATGACAGCCCAGGTAATACAAAAATGATGTACTTTGACTTTACGTATATTCTTTACATTGCTCCGGCCATGCTGTTGGCTTTTTGGGCTCAAAGGCGGGTTAAGACGACGTTTGCCCAAGCCCAACAGGTGTCCGTGCCGCTAAGTGGCGCAGCTGCCGCACGGCATATCCTCGATGCAGCAGGGCTACAGAATGTTGGTATCGAGCAAATCCCTGGGCAGCTCAGCGACCACTACGACCCACGCGACAAGGTTTTGCGTCTCAGCCAGGACGTCTACGGAGCACGCACGACAGCCGCTGTCGGTATTGCTGCCCACGAAGCAGGTCATGCTTTGCAAGATGCACATAACTACGTTCCGCTGGTTATTCGCAATGCGGCTGTGCCCGTAGCCAGTTTTGGCGGCAACATAAGCTCGCTGCTTGTTATGGGCGGTCTCGGATTGTTGTACGCTCAAATTGCGATTGGTGAGACCATGCTGCTTGTCGGCATTGCAGCGTTCGCCTGTGTGGTTGCTTTCCAACTGGTCAATCTCCCCGTAGAATTCGACGCCAGCGCCCGAGCCAAACGGCTATTGACCGAGCATGGGATCGTTGCCGACCAGGACATGGTTTACGTCAACCGCGTGCTCAACGCGGCCGCCTGGACCTATGTTGCTGCCACACTACAGGCCGTTCTTACCCTGCTGTACTACATCATGCGATATGCTGGTAGCCGCGATTAAGCTGCGTCTGAGCGTTCGGCTTGCTCTACCCGCCGGACTTATTCTTCTTCGACTAGTTTTTGTGGGAGGCGTCTCCGACGCCGATCGTGTCGATGATTTGCGACTTTCGGCGTCAGAAGACGCCTCTCACAAGAATACCCAACTTCGATTGAGTGAACGGCCCTGAGAATAGGCTTTGCTCCTGGATTCTCTCCCGACGAATCGGTACGATTGGGGTTCTGGGGCCAGCTTCGGTGTGCTGCCCCCTCTTTTGTCAATCGAAACAGGAGAAGAGCGATGGTGCAGCGAATTTGCAACCATGCGGCGATGTTGGTGCTAGGCGCCTTTGTTGGCGTGGTGATAGCCGCTAGTTGGTTTGGTATTGGACAGGGTAGCTCGGTGCAAGCCACCGCCACCCACGGCGAAAGCAACTTTGCGATTGCCACTGGGTTTGCTGCGAATGGACTCGAGGCATTTTACTTTCTCGACTTTCTCACAGGCGATTTACGTGCTGCCGTTGTCAGCCGACGGACAGGCCAATTTACGTCGCTCTTCGAGCACAATATCCAGGCCGACTTCGAAAGCCTTTCCAAGAACCCAAAGTACCTGATGGTCACCGGCGCGGCCGACTTGCCGCGAGGGCGGGGCAACACGCAGCTTGGCGATAGTTTGATCTACATCGCCGAGGCCACAAGTGGCGAAGTTCATTCTTACGCCTTGCCGTTCAATACAAGCCTGAATGCGAAGGGCGAACTCCAGAAGGCTTCTCTCATCCATATTGCGGGAGGCGCTTTCCGTACTACCTTTGTTCGAGATGAGTAAGGCAAAACGATGCTAGTGCAAGTCAATGGAGAGGATCGAGAATTAGTCGAGGGGGCAACCATTGCGCAATTGCTCGAACAACTAGAACTCGATCCTCGCACCCTGGCCGTCGAACGCAACTTGCAACTCGTTCCTCGTGCCAAGCACGCTGAGGCGATTCTCGCCGAGGGCGACCGTCTCGAAGTTGTCACCCTCGTCGGAGGTGGCTAAACCATTGCAAAACTCCGAGATCGCAATTCATACCTAGCCGCGATTCTACGAATCACCGGAACACCGCCAGAAAGCGAAACACAATCGAATGTCCATCGACACCACAACCACCGATACACTAACCATCGGCACACACTCGCTTCGCAGCCGTTTGATCGTTGGTACCGGCAAGTACGCCAGCTACCAACTGATGGGCGAGGCACTCGACCGCTCAGGCACCGATTGCATCACGGTCGCCATACGACGCGAACGATTGATCGACGCAGACGGCAACAACCTGCTTGATTTTATTGACACAAGCCGCTATACCTTGCTGCCAAACACCGCCGGCTGCTTCTCAGCCGAAGATGCCGTCCGGGTGGCTCGGCTAGGCCGAGAGATTCTGCTCGGGATAGAAAATCCGGGTGCCGATTGGGTGAAGCTCGAAGTGCTCAGCGACACAAAAACCTTGCTGCCCGATCCCGTGGCAACCATCGAGGCCACCGAGCAACTGGTGGCCGACGGGTTTCAGGTGCTTTGTTATTCGAGCGACGACCCGATTGTCGCCCGCCGACTGAAAGAGGCAGGCGCCGCCAGCGTGATGCCGGCCGGTAGCCCGATTGGATCGGGGCAAGGGGTTCTCAACCCCAACAACATTCGCATTTGCCTGGAGTATCTCAAAGAGGGCGACCCCAACTATCCTGTGATCGTCGATGCAGGCGTGGGGACGGCAAGCGATGTCACCTACGCAATGGAGCTCGGTGTCGATGGAGTCTTGCTCAACACGGGCATCGCCCACGCCCAAGACCCGCTGCTGATGGCCGACGCCATGCGGCACGGCACCGAGGCAGGACGTTTGGCGTACCTTGCAGGACGGATTCCCAAGAAACTATACGCAACGGCTAGCAGCCCCGAAGAAGGCACCTTTACCGCGAAGCCTCGATAGAAATGGATTGCGCTTAGCGTGACTTGAGAAAACCAACTTGCCACCTTCTTCTACGATTTCCGTCACCGACATCCTGGGCCCTGAGGGCGCGATCGCTCGTCGGTTAGCGAACTACGAGCAGCGCCCGCAGCAATTGGCTATGGCCGAAGCGGTTGCCAAGGCAATCGACGCTAAGCAGCATTTGGTGGTCGAGGCCGGCACCGGTGTTGGCAAGAGTTTTTCGTACTTGGTTCCCGCGATCCTGGCGGCAACCAAGCCGCAGGACGACGACAAGGCCCCAAAAAAACCGGTGCGAGTGGTCATCGCCACGCACACCATCAGCTTGCAAGAGCAGTTGATTCGCAAAGACCTGCCGTTGCTCAACAGCGTGATTCCCCGCGAATTTTCCGCGGTACTGGTCAAAGGTCGCCGCAATTACGTCAGCCTCCGGCGTCTCGAAAAGGCGATGTCGCGCAGCAAAAGCCTGTTCGACCATCACGAACCTTACGAGCAACTACGTGAACTTCGCACCTGGAGCGAATCGACTTCAGATGGCTCGCTCAGCGATTTGCCCTACCGACCGATGCCGCAGGTTTGGGACGAAATCGCCAGCGATCATGGCAACTGCATGGGCCGCCGCTGCCCGAGCTACAATAAGTGCTTTTACTATCAAGATCGTCGTCGAGTTCAACATGCCCAACTGATGATTGTCAATCACGCCCTGTTTTTTAGCGATTTGGCTTTGCGACGATCAGGCGTCAGTATCCTGCCCGACTACGATGTCGTGGTGCTCGACGAGGCACACAACATCGAGTCGGTCGCGTCCGACCACATGGGCATTCGCCTCACCAGTGGGCAACTCGAATACGTGCTGAGTCGCCTGTACAACGATCGAACCCAGAAGGGTTTGCTCGTGCATCACCAGATGTTGGATTTACAGCAAATGGTCGATCGTTGCCGTGTGGTGTCAGACGAGTTTTTTGCCGATTTGCTCGATTGGCACGAAGCAAAAGCGCCAAGCAACGGTCGCGTGAGCAGTCCGCTCGATATTGCCAATCATTTAAGTGGCGAGCTACAAAAGTTGGCCCACGAATTGAAGCGAGCTGGCGACGCCCAGCGCGAAGAAACCGATCGGCAAGATTTCATCGCCGCCCACGATCGGCTGATTAGCCTAAGTGGCGAACTAAACGCTTGGCACCGTCAGATGATCGATTCCGCCGTTTACTGGGTCGAATCGTACCGAACCCGGCGAGGAATGCCTCGGCTAACCTTGTCGGCTGCCCCGGTTGACATCGGCCCTGCGCTCCGCGACCAGCTTTTCAATCAAGTACCCACCGCGATACTCACCAGCGCAACGCTGGCGGTTGGCAAGAATGAATCCTTCGACTTCTTCCGCGAACGGATCGGGCTGGTGAAAAGCGAAACTCTGCGGCTCGACAGCCCGTTTGATTACCAAGAGCAAGCCGAGTTGATCACCATGCGTGGCATGCCCGACCCGGGCGCCGAGCGCGATGCCTACGAACGTGCCAGCATCGAAATAATCCAACGGTTTGTCCGCGAAGTCGATGGCCACGCATTTGTGCTGTTCACTAGCTACGAGATGATGCGCCGCGTTGGTGCGAAATTGGCCAGTTGGCTACGGGCCAACAATCTGAATCTCTTGAATCAAGCCGATGGCACGCCTCGTACTCAAATGGTCGAGATGTTCAAGAAAGATCCTCGCTCGGTGCTGCTAGGGACCGACAGCTTTTGGCAAGGGGTCGACGTCTCGGGCGACGCCCTGCAACTGGTGATAATCACCAAACTGCCATTCAGCGTGCCCGACCGACCCTTGACCGAAGCCCGGCTGGAAGCGATCCGCGCCGCCGGGGGCGAGCCTTTCCGGCAATACCAACTACCCGAGGCGATTCTCAAACTAAAGCAAGGCTTCGGCCGCCTAATCCGAAGCCGTAGCGACCGAGGCCGCGTAGTGATCCTAGATCCCCGCATCCACACCAAGTCGTACGGCCGCATCTTTTTAGAGTCGCTTCCCGATTGTCGAGTGACGGAATTAGACTACGCCGAGGTGAGAGTGTGATGAACCCTATCCCAGCAAAATCCCGCGAGAACGGATTGTAGGGAACGCCACGGAGGGCGTTCCCTACAAGATATGGGGCTACTGGCTGTAAGCTTCCAGTCGCTAGTTGACCCGCCCCCCGGCCCTACTTAAACTGAAGGGTTTAAGGGACTTCGGGCAACCGCCCCGGTTTGCCAAGCCCTCACCTCTGTTTTCCCCGTCGATCTCGCCGCCATGCTCGCCAAACGTGTGATTCCCTGTCTCGACGTCGACCGTGGTCGTGTGGTGAAGGGTACTAACTTTGTAAAACTCCGCGACGCAGGCGACCCGGTCGAAGTTGCTGCGCGTTACGAGCGCGAAGGGGCCGACGAGTTGGTGTTCCTCGATATTTGTGCCAGCCACGAAGGACGCGATATCATGCTCGACGTGGTGCGACGCACTGCCGAGCAGGTTTTTATGCCGCTCACTGTGGGCGGAGGGATTCGATCGCTAGAGGATATCCGCGATCTGCTGCTGGCGGGTTGCGATAAAGTGTCGATCAACTCGGCTGCGGTCACCGACCCCGAGTTTGTCCGTGCTGCCGCACTAAAATTTGGCAGCCAGTGCATCGTGGTAAATATCGACCCCAAACGCATCCAAAAGGATGGCCGCGAAGTATGGGAAGTCCATATTAACGGGGGGCGCATTGGCACGGGGCTCGAAGCGGTCGATTGGGCCAAGCAGGTTCAGCAACTTGGCGCTGGCGAGATTGTGTTGACCAGCATGGACGCCGATGGCACCAAGGATGGCTATGATATAGAGATCACCGCTGCGGTGAGCGAAGCGGTAACGATACCCGTGGTGGCGAGTGGCGGGGCCGGTTGTCCCGAACATTTGGCCGAAGCCGTCACGACTGGCAAAGCCGATGCCGCATTGGCTGCCAGTATTTTCCATTTCGGCGAGTATAGCATTCAAGAGACCAAACGCATGATGGCCGACCTTGGCGTTCCCGTACGCATGGCGGTCGAGGTGTGTGCATAAAATAGTCAGTGGATGGCGTACAAACGCCGCGGGTTCCCAGCACTGGATTCCTGGAGCAGTGAAGATATGAGCAAATCATCAATTTCCGAAGCAGACTACGACAGTTTTGTCGGCCGTCATCAAGAGCTGGAAGTCAATGCAATGTTTCGTGCATGCGTGAAGCACGAAGCGAGCGATTTGCATCTCAAGGTGGGCAATCCACCGATGCTGCGAATCGACGGCACCTTGCGACCGATGCAACGAGACCCAATCGACGACGAAGAAATGGTACGGCTATGCTTTCCGTTGATGAACGAGCGGAGCCGAAAGATTTTTGATAAGGAAGGTGGGGCAGACTTTGCCCACATGTGCGAAGTCGACGGCACCAATTGGCGATTCCGAGTGAATTTACTGCAACAGCTTGGCCATATTGGGATGGTGGCTCGGCGCGTGAGTAGCTGGATCCCCGACTTCGAGGGCTTGAACCTGCCTCCGTCGATCAAAAATCTATGCACCTACGACCAAGGCATGGTTTTGCTCGCTGGCGTAACGGGTTCGGGCAAGAGTACAACCATTGCGTCGATGCTTAACTGGATCAACGCCAACTACCGTAAACATATTCTTACGCTTGAAGACCCAATCGAATTCGTCTTTACCGAACAGAAGTGCCTGATCAACCAACGAGAGATCGGCCTTGATGTGATCGACTTTGAGATTGGCATGAAGCACGCGGTGCGTGAAGACCCCGACGTCATGCTCGTGGGCGAAATGCGTGACAAAGAAACATTTATGACGGCCATTCACGCGGCAGAGACCGGCCACTTGGTCTTCGGAACCATCCATGCCAGTACCGCCCCGTCGACGATTGGTCGTATTTTAGACCTCTTCCCCCAAGACATGCACAGCGCTTTGCGTAGCGCGATTGCGATGAATATGAAGGGCATTGTTGCCCAAAAACTACTCAAATCGATCAAGCCTGGCGTGGGGAGAGTGCCGACTTGCGAGATCATGTTGTTTACCCCTACCGTCCGAAAATTGGTTCTCGACGAAGAAGACCACCGCCTAGGCGATGCGATTCGGGTGGGTGCCGAGGATGGCATGCAAGATTTTACCCAGAGTCTAAAAAAACTAGTCGACGAAGAGTTGATCGACCGTGAAGTGGCCATGGAAGTGGCCCCAAGTCGCGAACAATTGAAGATGGCACTCAAAGGAATCGACGTCTCACAAGGCGGTATTATCTGATGCGGCACACAACCAGTTTACACCTTCCGAGACGCGTAGCCTTTTTGATTGCGATGATTGCGGCATTTTGGGTGGCGCCGTACCAAGCTTCTGCGCAAGTTGGCTTGGCCGATACGCTGGGTACTCAAGCGATTTCCAGTGAAATGGAGGGCCGCCGATCAAAAAAAATCGCTGAAGATTCTAAGGAGGCCCGAGCTACGGGCAAGAAAAAAACCGTTGATTCCCCAGAGGACGGGGCTTCTGCCAATCCGGCTGGTGATGCAAATTTCTTTTCCCTACAGGCTCGAACACTCCGTTTTAACATAGCAATCGTCTTCAAAGTGCTAGCGCTATTTCTGTTACTGATGATGTGGGTTGGAGCAGGAGATTGGGTCAATCGAGCTACTCAAATTCATCACCTTAACTGGCAAAAATGGAACCCTATTATTTTCTTTCCTTTTATGCTGGTGACCTTGCTTCTGTTTTTTCTGCCCCTAGCTACGCTCATCAGCGTGCCAATTATGTTTGTCGTATTTTTGGCTACGTGGATACCCTATGTCCTCGTTCATAATAAAAGCGTTGAACAACATGAAACGGTTTTAACCAGTTCGTGGTGGCGATACGTCTTAGCAAGTCTTGGTAGCAAGGTAGGCATCAAGATCGATGCCGAACGCAAGGCAGAGTACGAAAAAGGTGCGCCCGTTGATCTGATCGCCATGGGCGCAGAAGACGCAAATTTGAATAACGCCAATTTGCTTTCCGCCAGACACTCCCCAGGCTACTTGCTTGCCAAAGACATAGTTGTCGAGATGGTAAGTCGCCGTTGCGCTCGCACGATGCTCGACTTTACAAAACAAGGGGTCAAAGTTCGCTACGAGATCGATGGTGTCTGGCATAGCGGCGAAGCCCTTGAACGCGAACCTAGCGATGTAATGTTGGCCGTGATGAAGACGTTGGCTAACCTTGATGTTAAGGATCGACGTAGTAAACAATCGGGAGAATTTGGCGCCAAGTACCAAGGGAAATCCTATCTCTGCCCGATGGTCACCCAAGGCGTAGCCTCTGGCGAGCGAGTGGTTCTTTCGTTGGAAGGAAAGGGTAAAATCCTTTCCAGTTACAGCGACTTAGGTATGCGTGAGGGTTTACAGCAGCAATGGGAAGAGCTGATGGCTTCCGATCAGGGGCTCATTATCATTTCTACCCTGCCAGGCGGAGGGATGACGACGGTTACAGATATTTCGCTTCAGCAGACAGATCGTCTGATGCGAGACTTTACTGCTATCGAAGAGGTGAACCACCGCGAGCAAGAGATCCAAAACATCAAGGTGACGACCTACGATACCGCAGCAGGTGAAACCCCCGATGGTCTTTTGCCACGTCTTATTCGTACCTATCCAAATGTTTATATTCTGCGTGACTTCGTCAATCTCGAGACTGCTCAGCTATTGCTCAACGAAGTTCGCGATGAGCGTTTGGTGGTCACCAACGTGCGTGCCAAGGATTCGGCGGAAGCTTTGCTGCGAATCTTACAAATGAAGATGCCCGCCAAAGATTTCGCCTCGGCTGCCAAAGCAGTACTCTATCAGCGGATGATACGCCTGCTGTGCCCCGACTGCAAAGTCGCCTACACGCCGACTGCTGAAGTGCTCAAAAAACTGGGAATCCCAGCCGGAAAAATCGAGCATATTTACCGACCGCCCAAGCCCGAAGAAATCGATAAACCGTGCCAAACTTGCCAAGGGCTTGGCTTCAAAGGGCGTACGGGCGTATTTGAGTTGCTCGTGGTGACCGACAAAATGCGAGAGATTCTAGTGAAACAGCCCAAACTAGACTTGCTCAAAAAAGCCGCTCGGGCTGCTCGCCAGCGATCACTGCAAGAAGAAGGTATTTTGCTTGTTGCCAAAGGGATTACGTCCGTGCCAGAACTTATGAGAATTCTTAAACAATAGGTAATAGGGCGAGATTGACTGCCTAGGGAAATATTATGCTTTACATTACACTGATGCTCTTGTTTTTGTTCTTCGCTTCGATGGCGATGACGGTCAACGAAGGGCTATGGAACAATGCCATCAAGCTGTTTAACATTATCCTTGCTGGTCTGCTTGGCACCTTTGCAGGCATTCCGCTTGGCGTTTGGTTGTTAGAGAAGTCGGGTAAGCCAGGAGAATTTGCTTGGTATTTTATCTTAGCCGGCATTTGGGGCGTGTTTGCAATCTCGGTTCTTGTTTTTGGATTGGCAACGAAATCGGCATCGGGTATTCGGATGCGGTTTATCCCATTGCTCGATAAAATTGTTGGCCCGTTGATGGGGTTGATGGTAGCCGTGATGCTCACAAGCTTTGCCGCGTACACTTTAGAGCGAGTGCCGATTCAGGCAGGAGAATGGTCGCTTAGCGACGCCTCCGAGTGGCAGGTTTCGACCCTAGAGTATGCACGAGCTCCTTTTCACAATGTCGTCAAGAGTTTTGCACTAGGCGAAAAGGCAGACAAACAGTTTCTCGGAAAATGAGTTGCCCCAAAGTGGTTTTGTTAGCGGTGTCGGCCACGACATCCTCCCGCAGAACACTCTTGGAAATAGAACAAGGTAAGACGCTCTAACCTGCGAAAATCTGTAGAATCCGCGTTACTGACGATCAAAATTTGCGAAGCATGCAAAAATTTAGTATGATCGGACCTGAAATTAAGACTCATGCAAAGGCGCTAAGACGCAATGACAACAGGGCTGTGGTACCCCCAGTTTTCTCCGCGGTCTCTGCGCCTCTGCGAGACATCCCTTTTCTTGTTTTCTTTACGACTTAGCGCCTTTGCGAGATATTCCCATCTATTTGGTTGCGGTCTGAGGCCGCGCTGTTTTTTATATCTTCTTCTTCACTGAGCTGAAGTAGTCACCTTTTTATCATGCAACAATTCGAACCAAAAATGAAATCAGCAGACTCTTACAGTGCTGACGAACTTGGTCAGTATCGGGCGATGAGTTCCTCCGCCGTATTGGCCTTGCTTTTGGGGCTGGTTTCGCCGATCGCTTTTTTCGCGCCGGTGCTAACTATTGTTCCATTACTAGCCGGCGGGATGGCGCTAATTGCGTTGTCGAAAACAGGCAATCCTGATAACGGCCTCTCTGGGGCTCGACTCGCCTATGTTGGTTTAGTGCTGGCAATTACTTTTGGAGTGGCATCCTGCACTCGAATTGCAGTCGTCAACCTGCTTTATAGTCGGCATGTAGACGAGGTATCCGCAACCCAGCCATTAGAAGAGAAGTGAAAAGCCATACTTCCTGGGATAGGCAGCTCGTCAAACTAGGTAATCTTTGCCGACAATACTGGTCGTAATACCGATCTTGGCCTGTCGGACATTGCAACCGTTTCGACTAGAAAAGTTTGCCAATTTCGGGCGCTTTGGCAACTCTTTTCGCATCTTTTGCACTTTGCTGGCTAGTCCCATAAGTGAAGCAAGGTCGATAACTTTCTTCAAGGCGAACAGAAATCCCGCGTGTTCAAGCGTGCCAATTGTGCGTTGAACGGCACCATTGGCGGGTTGGAATTCGTAAATTAAGACCTTGCATTGTTGTTTTCCAGTTGGAACTGGAGTGTGCAGCAACGCAAATGCAGAAGGAGCTCCCACGTGAAATTCAAGACATGGACGGTCGGTATTGCTGTTCTTGCGCTCTCAACGGCACCCGTGTTTGCCGAAGACAGCCTAGGCCAGTGGTCTTTCGATGAACAAGTGAAACAAGTCGGCTGCGACAGCGGCTGCGATGGTGGTGGATGCGGGTCCGCAGTATGCGGCGGAGGCAGTGGCCTCCTGAGCGGTATGGGCCCAGGCTGGCTCGAAGGTCTTAGCATGTCGCAAGCGCTTGGCCTGAGCAACACAAGGCTCGATATTGGTGGCTGGACGCAGTTCGGTGCCCACGATCAACAAACACCTGGTTCTGTTGCCCCTGGCGACTTGGGAGCGTTTAACGACAACCCCAACACTCTGAATTTACACCAACAATGGTTCTATATCGGTCGTGTAGCCGATGGCTCGGACGGCCTAGATTTCGGTTTCCGTGCCGACTTTATCTACGGTACCGACGCCCAGAAGACCCAAGCTTTCGGCAATCCTGGTGCCGCAGTTCCCAATGCAGGAAGCTTCGATGCCTCCTGGGATAACGGCGTTTACGGTTGGGCTTTGCCACAGTTATATGGTGAAGTGGCGATGGGCGACCTATCGGTGAAGGTTGGTAAATTCTTCACGTTGGTTGGTTACGAAGTCGTTCCCGCGACGGGCAACTTCTTCTACAGCCACGCTCTAACGATGTTCAACAGCGAGCCGTTCACCCACACGGGTGCATTGGCTACCTACAGCGGTTTTGAGAATATCACCTTCTACGGTGGTTGGACGCTTGGTTGGGACACTGGTTTCGATCGAGTTAACAACGGCAGCAGCTTCTTAGGTGGTTTCTCGGCCAATCTAAGCGATGCGATCTCGCTGACCTACATCAACACCTATGGCAACTTTGGTGCTATCACCACCGTAGGTAATGATAGTGATTACTCGCACAGCGTCGTCTTTGATGTCACGCTGACCGATCGTTTGAACTATGTCTTCCAGACGGATTACTTGAAGCTTGAAGGTGCCGGCGGTGTTGGTATTGCTGCTGAGACCATGGGTGTCAACCAGTACCTGTTTTGGCAGTACAACGACATCGTCAGCTTCGGTACCCGCGTTGAGTGGTGGCGAAACACGGGCGTGTCGAACAACGCGATAACCTCCGGTGTCAACATCAAGCTGCTGGACAACATGGTACTTCGTCCAGAAGTTCGTAAGGACTGGGTTCCTGCGACTGGCTTTGACCAAGACATGGTCGGCTGCGACGTGATTCTGACCTACTAACCGAAGGTTAGAGCTGAACACTCAAAAAGTCCCCCTGCCGGAGGTCGACCCGAAACTGGTCGGCCTCCGGTTTTTTATGCGCTACGAACAACATGCCGACTTAATGCACACGACAAAACAGGACGGCTGCAAAGTTGGTAATCTCCCACAGCGACTTTGCAATCCTCCTGCAAGACAGCGGCCCCAGCGTTACCAAGGCAGCTGCAGCATACGCCGAAGATAAGTTGAGGCTTTCGCCCCCAGTGTCGTTCGGCTGGCTTCGATCTTCGCCGTGCCACGAGCCCCGACCAATAGGCCCGGCTCCTGGCTATCCAATCGAATTTGCACCAAGTGATATCTACCCGGCTCAGTCTGAGCGGCATCAACGGGCCGGTTGGCAGCACGACGGGCTACCTGCAATACCGTTCCTTCGAAAACCCGCGCAGGGGCAGAGTCGAATCGAAGCCGAACCTTTTGGCCAGCTTCGACCTTCGAAACATCCGCTTGATCGATGGCCAGCAACGCTTCCAAGCGACCGGGATCGGCTACCGTGCAAAGAACGGTCCCCGGCTCAACCCAGCACCCCAGGTTACGCGGTTCCAGAGGAGAGCCAGACCAACTCGGCAAACGCCCCTCGTCCTTGGCCGCGTCGTCCATTCGCGGCGGGCCGACGACGGTTCCCGCAACAGGAGCACGAACCACCAGCTCCTCAGCTTGCTGGCGAGACTCCTCCATTTGCAATCGAGCGTCGGCCAACGCCGCCCGAGCCGTGGGCAGCCGTTGCAACACACGCTCGTCCAAGGCCCGCATCGCATTCATCTGATCGTAACGTACGCGAAAAACGTCGTACTCGCCCTGCTGCTGTGCCAGAGCAATCTCTACGTCCGGGTCAGCCAGCCGAGCCAACACCTCTCCCTGCTCGACCCGAGTACCAGCAGCTACCGCATAGCGAAGCTCGCCAGCAATGGTCGCGTAGACCGTTTTCCCTTCGACCGGAACCAGAACAGTCGGCCCAGACACCGAGTGCGTGATTGGCAAAAACAGCACCAAGGCAACGGTCGCAGCAATTCCCGCCAGTAAGGTCGCCGCACGCCACCTACGTATTCGCGACCGCAAAGCCGGATTGTTCGACATGCGCCAAATCGTGGTCAAGGGCCGAATGAGAATTCCTAGCAACGTAATAACCCCAACCGTGTAAACAAGGTTTTCTAAACGATACGGCCGAGTCCAAGCCAGCAAAGCAACAAAGATGCTCAGCAAGACAACCGTCAAATAAATACGGGCGGCCACAGCATAGACAAGCAATCCTCGCTGTTGTGCCCTGTCCAGTAGCGGGTCGTCGACTCGCGGCTCACCCAGCAGCCATCTCCGCAGCATACCAGGCAACAGCCCCTGAGCACGCCCTGCCAGATTGGGCACCTCGACCAAGTCGGAAAGAATGTAATAGCCATCGTACCGCAACAAAGGATTGCCGTTGACCAACAAAGTGCCAACCGAACAGACAACCACTAAGCTCAAACACCAAGTGTTGAGCAGCCCAGGCTGTGTATGCCACCAAGCAATCAACGCAACAGCAGCAATCACCAACTCGGCAATCATCCCCGCTGCCGAAACCGCAATCCGTCGCCATTTGCTCGGCAATCGCCAAACATCAGTAACATCGCAGTAGAGACAAGGAACACAAGCAAGCAGCAAGACGCCCATCTCGTGGCACCGCCCCCCAAAATGCCGACAAGTCGTCGCATGCGCCAGTTCGTGAACAATCTTGACCACAACAAAGGTCACCAGCCAAAGCAACCAGTTTTCTGGCCGGGCGAGTTCATTAACGCTCGGCAGTCGGGCAGCAACCTCGCCTCCTCGCGTCAATAAAATCCAACCTGCGTAGAAAACAATGGCCGCTGCAATGGCAAGCATGGGGGTAGTGAATAACCAACGCACCTTGCCATAGACGCCTTCGATAAATCGGGTCGCATCAATGCTCCCCAAGCGAAACGACAACAGTTGCAGCAGACTTTGCAATCGCTCGTTTCGCTTGCGACGCTCCCCTCGCTTAAAAAGTTCGTGCCCCTGGCCGGTCGTTTCGCTCAACAGCAAACCTTCGCTATACAGCTGATTGATACCGTGCTGCAACGCTTCGTGGCTGATTTGCCGCGGAGCAAACTTTCGCTCGAATTCTCGCCGCAACTTACTCAGCGAAATCGGATTTTCCAGCAAACTGAATAAAAAATACTCCTCAGCAGTAAGATGAATAAACTCAAGCGTGAGCGGATCTTTGAGAACGTACGCCGTCTGACTCGTGAAGGTTACCGCGGTCTTCCCAATATCCTTCCGCGCGCACAGCCCAATCGGGCGATCGATCGCAGCCAGATTATATGCCGAAGTGGTTGTCATTCGTTTGTATCACACATCTGACGGTCAGCTACTTTGCCAAAATTTCCATCGAACCCTGTTGGCCAGGGCGTAGTTTTCCATCGGTCCCAGGCAACTCTGCCCAAACTCGTACTTGCCGCGTGACGGGATCCATCTCGGGGCTGATAAAACGTACCACTCCCAAAACTTGCCGCGCGTTCTCATCCGATCCCACCAAAAATCGTACAGACCGTCCCACCAAATCACCGGTCGCCGATTCGGCGGGCAAGAACCCCTCCGCCCGTAAACGGTCGGTGGCGACCAACCGAAGTACCGGCGCTCCGATCTCGACCCACTCGCCCACACGACCGCGCACCAGCACCACGGTTCCCTTAAACGGAGCACGCAGCTGATGTTGCGAAAGTCGCAGCTCAGCCGCCTCGATCTCGTTTTTTGCGAGTTCAAGATCAAAACGCGCAAGCTCCAGCTCATGTTCAGCCTGTTGCAGCTCTAATTCGAGCTTTTCAATGGTCAGCCGTTCGACATCCACCTGCGACTGAGAAATACTCTTCGGGAATTTCTCTATCGATTCGTTCGAGCGTTGCAACTCGGCTTTGGCAACTTCCAGTGCTTTCTGAGCATATTGGATGCGAACAAGATTCTTGGCTTTCGATTCCGCTTGAGCCGACTGCAACTTTACTTTGGCCAACTCAAGCCTAGCCTCGCGAGCATCTAGCGAAGCTAAAATTTGCCCCGCCTCAACAACCTGTCCTTCATCAACCTCAATCGAGTCTAGCAAGCCCGTCTGCCGCGAAGGCACTTCCGCCGCTCGAAGCGGTCGCAGAACAACCGAATCAACCAAGATCACCGCTTGCTCATCAGCACGCACCCAAGCTGCCCCTAGTAAGCATTGCAACATCAGCAAGCACCCCAAGCAACACCCGTTAGCGGTGGCGGCCACGCCCCTACCAACAGAGAAAGCATCCCCTCGAAAAAAAAGGCCAGTCGAATTAAATACTAGTAGTTTCATTTTTAGAGATTCGTCAGAAATTTTAGTGGCTAAACATCGTTAAATGGATTAGATCGCATATCATCCGTATTACTAACAGTTCAAGTTTGCGTAGCTTGCAAAATCTTGGCTGCTTAGGCCGTTAAATAGGACTCTCGCAAAGGCGCTAAGACGCAAAAATTATAAGTCTCATACGCGGCTTCGTAAGGAAATTGAATCTCGCTGAGACGGCAGAGCTACAACATTCTGGTTTTCTCTGCTGTCTCAGCGTCTCTGCGAGACAATCCTTCCCTTTTTCTTATTTTCTTTCATCGATTAGCGTGTATTAACGCTGATTAGCGGTTCCCCTTTTTGTTTGCGGCAACGGCCGCGCTATGTTCATCTGTGGTTTCTCTCATCATCATCAAAACACCAACCACGAGTAAACTGTCTCCCAAGCATCGTGCAGCCAAACATACCCAAGCGAACGCCGACCACATTGAATACGAACTTTCGCCGTCATCCCAGGCCGAGCAGCGGGCAATGATTGCTCGTCGACTGCCACCCGCACTCGCAACGCAGGAGCAGCTTCATTCAATTCATTTGGATCAAGCACCGCCGTGGCACTAATCGATTCGACATGCCCCGAGAAAATCTCGGCATCTTCTCCTGCAAAACGAAATCGGGTGGGCAAACTGCCCTCGCTTGCCTGTTGGGCAGCAACCACATGCCCGATCCGATCTTGTTCGACCTCGGCCCATAGCCACCAGCCCGCCTCGACATCGGCCACTTTGAAAAGGACTTGGCCCCGTTCAACCGGGCGGGTCCGCAAAAGGTTTTGAACATCAAGCGTCAGCACCGTCCCGGCGATCGGACTACGTAGCGTGAGTGCCGTGCGACGAGCGGCCAATATCTCGCGTTGCTTTTCCAAGCTAGCCAACTTCTTTTCAAGCTGCTGAGCTTCGGCTGACAGGGGTAAGCGTTCGCGATCAGTATCCGCTTGGACATTTCGATCGGTCCTTGCCACCGCGATTGCCTCCAACCGCTTGCGCATAGTTTCAACCTCTCCAAGCACCCGCTGCGAATCCAACGAGAGCGTCGGGTCGTCGATCACGGCCAATACCGCGCCAGCTTCCACTTTTTCGCCATGAACAACTTGCACATCAACGATCGTTCCATTGGCCGTGGCAAATACGTCGCGCTCGACGACTGGCACCAGGGTAGCAGGGGCTTCGATTTCGAAGTCGCGCTTCACAAAGACCAACGCCGCGACGATCGCTACAACAGCCATCGCGGCTACTGCCAGCCGGCTCACCCCCCAAGCTTGTCGTGCCCGGGTCCAACGATCCGTCCACCGCAGGAAAAGGCGGGCCGGAAAACGATCGAGCCGAATTGCCTGACGCAAAGCCGGCTCACACAATTGGGCCAACTCAACAACCCGCTGACGCGAAAATCCAGATGTCGAGACGCTAAATTGTTCAGCAATCAAAACAGCAGCCGGTTGACTCGAGGGGCCAACCGACGATTGCTGCGAATCCACGTCCCTAGCAAATTCGATCGGCACCGCCACCACCCGACGAGCGTGCGAAACGTCCCTCTGTTGTTCAATGACGTGTATCAGTTCCGGCGGAAGATCGTCCTCAAGAGACTTTTTCTCGCCCACGGATTCGCCATCCTCAGAATCAATCGGCTCGCCCCAACTCGCGGTTCGGTCGGCCAGTTGTTCTAGCTTTCTAGCAGTATCACCTCGTGCCTCAATCCGATCGACACCACTCACAGCCGCCACTCGCCACGACTGGCCATGCCGCAACACAAGGCTAAGACGATCGCCTTCGACAAAACTACGACCTTCGTTAGCAATCTCGAACACCGTCCGGCGAAGATCCGTCGGCTGATTGATCCGTCGCAACAGGGCCAACGACTGGCGATGCAAACCCCGCTCGCCCCGAAGAGTACGAAGCTCGTCGAGTGTGTGATAGTTCGCCGCGAGATGGCAAACGGTTGACACCATATCTTGCCAACCTTGCTGCACAGCCGGACTCGTCCCGGGCCGCATGAAAAGCTCAATAATAGCGACCGGTTTTTCATTCGAAGGGCTGGCATCGCTTCGCACGGCAGACACCACGAGTACTGAATCGGTTGGGTTTTCTCTCGCGTCGACGGTGCCGCTACGAGGCGGATAGATCAAGGCCTCGTCAGATGCAGCCACCTTCTGAAGCAGCGAATAGTGAGCCGCTTCAGTGGTTGGATTTTCCGGGCTTAGCGCATGCGGCAAGTTCGTCTGATGAAGCAACTCCCAACGTCCCCGAACATTCGGCAACCAAACGGCACCACCCGTTGCTGCCAGCGCAGCGACACACCCATCCAACAAACGACGATAGAACGCATCAGTTTCTATGGGCGTATGCGCAAGCTCATGCAACCGGTCAACAAACTCCTCGAGCTGTCGCCAGCCGCCATCAACAGAGTCGTTTTCATTGGTCATTAGGGATTTGGTCATTCTTGCCGCAAGGATAATACCCCAAAGGGGTTTTACATCGTAGCCCAGGGTAAGCGGCGAAGTCGCGCCACCCTGGGGCATCGTTTGTTGAGAAGCAAAGAACCCCAAAGGGGTTCCACAAATTGAAATGCCACGTTCTCTCGGTCATCCTCCAGTGGCACTACCAGCATGGACATGACCTCGCACTATTTCAGTATATCCAACCCTTCAGATTCCTCATTGATAGCACTTGCTCATTGCAAAAAACTCTCGGCATTTCCGGTCTAATCGTGTCAGCTAGTTAAACTGCGTAAGGTTTGCCGCTTCTAGCGGAAATCATGGTATTACCGGTTCTCAGATGTCGAAAACGACTCCGAGGCTGTCGAGTTTCGCCAAGACGCCCAAAATTTGCATCGATCGAGTGCCTATTTTGCCCTGCATACGCCATCTATTGCCTACACAACCGCTTTTCGCGCTGCCGGTCTGTCTGGCCATGGCGATCGTATGCGGCTGTCGTACGCACGGCACGGGCGAATTCAAAGCGAGCAATAACAACACCGACGACAGCTATCGGGCGTTGGCAACCCAAATCGAATATCCCCAGGTCAGCCAATGCAGTGCGTCGAGCGAAGATTGGGCCAGCCTCGAACCTGTGACCTTGGCCACCTTGAGCGAGACCGAATACTGGGACGTCAAACTCGAAGAAGTCATTCAACTCTCGCTCTCCCAATCGAAAGTCTTGCGAGACTTAGGGGGGGCGATTCTGCGATCGCCTGCCACTGCCGAAACCTATTGGGATCCGGCCCTACAAGAAACCGACCCTCGCTTTGGTGTCGATGCTGCGCTCAGTGCATTCGACGCTCAATTCTCGACAAGCGTTTTTGGCGAGAAAAACGACAAGGCGCTGAACAACGAGTTTTTCGGCGGCGGTACACGACTCCTACAACAAGACGTACTCTCGCTGCAATCGCAACTAACGAAACGGGCCGTGACGGGCACCGAATTCACTTTCCGACACAATGCCGAGTACGATGCGAACAACGCTCCCGGCAACCGTTTTCCAGGCGCGTGGAATGTCAATCTAGAATCGGAATTCAGACACCCACTGTTGCAAGGCAGCGGCATGTTGTTCAATCGCATTGCCGGCCCGAGTACAACGCCGGGCATTTACGGCGGCGTGCTGATCGCGCGGGTCAACATGGATGTCGAACTAGCCGACTTCGAAATGGGCGTTCGCGATCTGGTCAGCAATATCGAAAATGCCTACTGGGATCTCTACTTTGCCTACCGCGACCTAGACGCCAGGATTGCCGCACGAGACGCGACGCTAGATACTTGGCGACGGGTACACGCACTCTACGAATCAGGTCGCCGTGGTGGCGAAGCCGAGAAGGAAGCACAAGCACGCGAGCAATTCTTCCGCTTTCAAGAAGAAGTGCAAAACGCTCTCAGTGGCCGAATGGTAGACGGCACTCGAACCGGCAACGGCAGCGGGGGCGGCACCTTTCGAGCCAATGGCGGAGTCCATGTGGCTGAGCGTCGTTTGCGATTGCTGATGGGATTGCCGCCAAGCGATGGCCGCTTGCTTCGTCCGGCAGATGAACCCATTACCGCACCCGTCCAGTTCGATTGGGCGCAGACAACTCATGAAGCGGTGCTACGACGTGCCGAACTTCGCCGACAACGGTTTGAAACTCGCCGTCGCGAGTTGGAATGGATCGCCAGCAAAAATCATTTGCTGCCGCGTCTGGATGCCATTGGCCGCTACCGTTGGCGAGGCTTCGGCGAGCGGCTGCTCAACCCGAGTGGCAACAACCCCCGATTCGACAACGCTTGGGAAGACCTGACCGGTGGCGATTTCCAGGAATGGCAGTTGGGCTTAGAATTAAGCGTACCGATCGGCTATCGCCGCGCTTTCTCGGCCGCTCGCAATGCGGAACTCCAACTCAGCCGATCGCGTGCCATCTTACGCGAACAGGAACATTACGTGTTGCACAACGTCGCCTCAGCCGTGGCCGAAATGCAGCGGGCGTACCTAGTTTCTCAGACAGCCATGAATCGACTCGAAGCCGCCCGACAGCAATTAGAAGCCGTCGAGGCAGCCTTCGAATCCGACAAAATTTCACTCGACTTGTTACTCGATTCGCAACGCCGGTTGGCAGATGCTCAAAGTCGCTATTACCGAATTGTGGCCGAGTATGCCATCGCTTTGAAGAATGTCCATTACGCCAAAGGCACGCTACTCGATTACGATGGCGTCTTCCTCAGCGAAGGCGGCTGGCCACGGATGGCCTATCAAGATGCCGCCCGACTCGAAAGTTTGCGTGGCCGTCCCAAGCCGATGAATTATTCCTCAGCCAACACGCCGCGAGTTAGCCGCGGTGTCTACAAACAACACTTAGAAAAAACCTCGTCGCCCGACGACGCAACGCCCCCCACAACGGTTACAAGTCAATTAGAAGACCGCCCAGAATCGCAACCAAGCATGGCAACAGAAAAAATCCAACGAATCAAATACGAGAGCGAACCAATCCTACCGCTACCACCGACCAACGATTCGCCACCCCACCCATAGCCGGGCCATCCTGGCCGGAAGCACCAAAATATGGCACCAGAGTCAACAACCGTTAGTGCTGGCGGCCACGCCACTACAAATGAGAAACGGTCTAGGACACAGAAAAGGTCACACTACCTAGCAGAGTTTTAATCGCTAACTGCCGCGCCCGAACGGCTCGCGACAAGCTGTTCGGCTAGATAGCTGGCCAACGCCTCAGGATCAGGGTGGCTCCAGATCACCATCGGCGGCAACTGCAAGCCGAGTATTTGGTCCAGCTCTTGGCTAATTTCGACCGCCGTGAGCGAGTCGATACCAAGCTCGGCAAAAGGAGTAGTCGGGGTCATCGTCCCCGGGTTGAGATTCGCCCGTTCGGTAAGCCAGGCGATAAGCCACCCTTGTATCTCCCCGGTCAATTCGGCAGATACTTCCTGTCCCACGTTCTCTAAAAATCCCGTGGATGCCGCAAGAACATCTGCTCGTTCGCTGTTCCCCTCTTCGTTGGTTGAACGATTGGTCCATTCACCAACGACAGGCAGTTGGCCGGTTAGGTACTGCTCGCGACACGCATTCCGTTGCACTTTTCCACTAGAGGTGATCGGCAAACTCACGGGGCGAATCAGTAAAATGGCATGAGGGTCGAGTTCATGTTCGTCGACAATTCGTTTGCGGATTTCACGTAAGACTTCGTTTTTGTCCGCCTTACGATGCTCTCGTCGCAACTGATGTACAACAACAAGCTGCTCTTCACGCTCTCCCTCGACCGAAAACGCGGCACCCATATCGACGGCTTCATGGGCGTGTTGGGCCGTGCGTTCGATATCATGCGGATAGTGATTTCGGCCTCGAATGATGATCACATCTTTCAGACGCCCCGTCACATACAACTCGCCATCAAGATAGAACCCAAGATCGCCCGTCCGCAAATAGTTTAGCGAACCATTGTCAGGAAGCGACGCCTGAAAAACTTCTTGATTCAGCTCGTCTTGGTTCCAATAGCCAAGCGCAACAGACCCTCCACAAATCCAAATTTCGCCTACGGCGCCTTCCTCGCGTTCAACGCCCGTCTTTGGATCGACAATTTTCACCAAATTGTCGTTGAGTGCTGCACCGCAACCCACCAAAGCCTGTGCCCGAGGGTGAGTGCTTTCAAGACGGACTCCACGATGGCTACCAAGCTCTTGCCGATCGACATGCAAAATACGCGGCCCCGACGGCCCCTTGCCACCGGTGGCCAACAGGGTGGCCTCAGCCAAGCCATAGCAAGGATAAAACGCAGAGGAGTTGAAGCCCGCTTCCGCAAAAGCAGCCGAAAAATCGTTCAGCGTTTCAGGATGAATCGGCTCTGCGCCACAGAACGCAAGTCGCCAACTTTTCAAGTTCAACTCAGCACGTTCAGCCGGAGTGGTTTTTTCAACAACCAATTTGTAACCAAAATTCGGAGCACCGCTGACGTCTGCTTCCACCCGAGACACCAACTCTAACCACCGCAAGGGTCGCCGCAAAAACGTTGTCGGGGCTAATAAATAACTTGTTCCCCCCGCAAAAATCGGTGTAAGGATACCGCCAATCAGCCCCATGTCGTGATAGGCCGGCAACCAGAACACACCGGTTGGTATATCCTTGGGCCCTCCATGCTCTCCAACAGCAAAGCCTCCGTAAATGGCTTGCATGTTATGTAATAGATTCTCATGCGAGACCATCACGCCCCGCGGGTCGGAGGTCGAGCCCGACGTGTACTGCAAGAAAGCAATATCCTCAGACTTGCGCGACACCGGTTGAAATCCTGACCCTATCGAAGAAGCCAGATGGTCGGTAGGTTCCCAAACTAAATCGCGGATAGCAGGCGATTGTCCCTCTAAAGCAAGACCGTCGAGCGACGAACTATGGGTCAGCACAAGTCGAGGGTGGCAATCGGCCACAATCGAGTTCAGACGGGGCATCGGACGGCGCGGCTTGGGGTAAGTCGCCGGCACTGGCAACACCCCTGCATAAACACAACCAAAAAAGGCTGCGATGAATTCCAACCCTGGCGGATAGACCAAAAGAACCCGATCGCCGGGCTCCGTGCGTTCGGCCAACCAAGCAGCGATCGCCCGAGCACGCGAGTCAAGCTTCGCATAGCTAAATTCGTTGACGTGCCCCGACTCTTCCTCGTAAACAAAAGCCAAGCGCTCAGGATGTTGGTTGGCCCGATGCTCCAGCATGTCGGCCAACGTACTCCAACCTACGCCAATATCGATCAGTGTACTTGGCATAGATGAGAAAAACGGGTGAGGAAAAATAAGGGGCAACGAATATCGATTACAATTTACTTACGGCTCAACCGGGGTGGTCGGCATTCCAGACCATGCACTCCGAAATAGTCGAAAGCAACTTTCAAAACTGCGCAACAGCATCAATGATCAGGCCAAGCAGACTACATAGGGTAGCCTTTGGTGCCCATACTCTGCAACATGCGTGGAACTCAGCATACGTGAATTTCGCCGATTTTCGCCATTCCGGCCAAGGGTAAGCCCAATATGCCGGGTGCATCCGCTCAAGAGGCAGGCAATGGCGGACTGGGCGCAGGAGAAGGGGCCTGCTTTGGCGGCGCGACCGGAGGCGCCAAGCGAATGCCCATGGGGCGGTTGTTGAGATAAATCACTCCTCGATACGAGACCGAAGAGTCCGCTTCCCCCAACATCATGCCGGGCACAGGTTCAGCCAGCGCATTGATCATCGGAACGCCACTAGGGTCGATGACTAACAGTTGCTTGGTGGCCAAGCGTTGCACCGTTAGGTTGCGGTTCAGCTCGCAAACCTCGCGACCATCGCTATCGATCAGACGAAGCCGACCTTCGCGATCGGCCAATTGCGTAGGATCGGTCGAATTCGCACGCCGAAAGCTCAGCTCGGCCAAGATCCGATTAGGGTCTTGTTGGTCTACAATCCGAAGACTTTCGCAGTAAATTTCTTTCGTTTCGATGCGCTGCAAAAGTTTATCACGTATTGCGGCTCCCAAGGCAAAAAACAACAGGGGATAGACAATCCAACGCTCTCGTTCCGACATAATTTCAACTCCAAATGGTTTTTTGGTCGCTCCGACGCGGGAGCTTCACGGCGAGGGTGCCCGGCGGAAGTAGAGTGTGCCCAACTGTCGATCGGCGCCTGCTTCGGAAAGCAAAAAACCAACACACTCGCCATCACGCCTGTCCAACTCTAAATCAAAGCGACGAGGCTCTTCTTCGGCCAAAGTTTTGCTGCCAGTTTGCGATGTCGGCGGATCGGTTGTTACCTCGATCGTGCAGACCGCAGGGGTGCTTGCAATAATATGCCAGTCGCCCGCCAGGATATCTCCGTTCCCTTCAAGCGACATCTCTAAACGATGGGCACTCTGAAAATCAAAATGCACAGTGACGTCATACTGTTCCCAATCCGTACTCGACACTGTGTCGGTTGTTTTATCCTCCGCACTCTCAAGGCCCGGCACTTGCCCATACTTTTTCTTTTCGCGTTCTGCGCGGGCAGCCGCCGTGTCGGGGTGCCCCTCCCAACGCCCTAGTAACTCGCCAGCCGCTCGTGGTTGGCAGCCACTGGCACCAAGCAGAACCAACAGACACAACATCCCCCCAGCACTTTTTTCAATCGATAAACGACGACAATTCATTTTTCTCAATGTCCTCGGTGTACTCTGTGGCCAAATCGCCTAGCGACTGCAAAAAGGCAGAAACCACGATTGTACAATGTTCAGCCCCACGAACCAGCCATGCACTTTTTCAGCCAGTACGACTGCAAAGTCGCTGATTCTGGATTCTGTAGTAGCCGCGGGCGGAAGCCGCGGTTTTTTCAGATTCGACCGCGGCTTCCGCCTGCGGCTAGCATGACTTTGCAATCGTCCTGGATGATTGGACCTGCAAATTAGACTCTTGCTGAAAAACGGAGGCAGCAGAGCTACGGCATTCAAATTTCCTCTGCTGTCTTTGCGCCTCTGCGAGACAATCCCTTTTCTGTCTTTCCTTTGCGACTTAGCGCCTTTGCGAGAATTCCTACCTGCTTGGTTGTGGCTTTGCTGTGCTGGGTTCTTCGTGGTTCAACCTTTTTCGTTCCGCAACGGTTACGTCCAAAGAAACCCCGCTCCCGCTCAATACGCCACCTGAGCAGCCCCATCCGAGTCAATCTGCCAAGGCAGCCACACCAGCACGATGGGATCGATGGCCGTGTCCGACTTGCGAGGAGCAATCTCTTCGCACTCTAAGTCCAAATTTTTAGGATCGAAATCCAACTCGATTCGCTCAATCTGCTCTTCGCATTCTTTTTGCAATTCTTGGAGAGCTTCCTGCTTGAGGGCCAATTTCTGTTCGGCTCGGGTTTGCTCGCCCCGTTCTCGCATCGCTTGGCTGGCTGAAGTTGTCGAGAAACGACGCTTGCCCTTGCCGCCTGCCATCATTCCCAACGCCACTTCCACAATCATCCACAGAACGCCCAAGACACGTGTCCAAAATTGCGACCGTTGTTCGCTAGCGTACCCCTCCGCCTTGCGAACGCTTTCCTCTGCCCGATCAAGACGCTTCTTATATTTCTCACGTACCGCAGCTTTTGCTTCGTCCCGTTTCTCTCTCGCAAGCTGAGTAATGCGAATTCGGAAATCGCCTTCCGATTCCCCCGGCTCCGAGTTTTGATCCAAAGCCTTGCACTCCCAAACCGTCAGCTTCTCGGTGCGATACAGGTGCTTTTTCAGATCATCATCCCAACGCTTATAGTTCTTCGCTTGCGCTAGCGGCGAAACCAAGTCGGCAAATCGGGCACCCGCGCAGGGCTCGTTATCAAGCGGCGGCGTCTGCTCGTAACCATGCGATGCTTCCCAAACCGGGTCGGGCAACTCCCCATGCACCGGTTGCAACACCACCAAGTCTTGCCAAGTGTCGACATCCATCGATGCACGCACAAAGTGCAGCTTGCTTTCACCCAACAAGGCCGGTCGGTACTCCAGCGTCGCATCTGCTGCGATCGGCTCGGCCAGCGGCCAAAACTTCTGTCGAACATCCGCCGAAATCACCGGCCGCGCATGTTCAACCGACACAGGTGGGCTTGTCGGAGTGGCAGGCTTCGCAGATTCTGCCTTCTCCGGCCCAGACGGCGAAGGCTCTTTCTCCGCTCGCTCCGCGGCAAGTGCTTTGCGACCGGCCATCAGAGTACGTATCTGATCACGCGTCAGCGGCCCCCGCAAATACGACATCGCCCAGCGAGTATGAAATACCTCCGGCTGGTTGCTGTGGACGTTGTTCATCAAAAACACACGGCTGCCGAGCGCCGCCAAGGTAGCTTCCATCTTGCCGCGATCAAAGTTTGCCCCCGCCTGGGCAGATGCTCCTTCCAAACCTTCAAGAACCCGAGCCTTGTCCCGCTCAGTTTGCAGCCGCCCCAAAAACCATGTCCCAGCGTTCGAGAGCCCCTTGTAGTCCAAGTCGACCGGATTCTGGGTAGCTAACACGACCCCCAACCCATACGCCCGCGCTTGTTTGAGCAACGTCAGCATCGGCCGCTTGCTCGGCGGATTGGCTGTCGGAGGAAAGTAGCCAAACACTTCGTCCATGTAGAGTATCGCCCGCAAACTACCCGTACCCGGCTGCGAACGCATCCAGCTAAGAATTTCGTTGAGCAGAATCGTGACAAAGAACATCCGCTCGGTATCGTTTAGATGAGCAATCGACAAAATCGACAGCCGTGGCCGCCCCTCGTCGGTGTAAAAAAGTTTCTGAATATCCAGCGGGTCGCCTTCCAACCAACTGGCAAACGAAGGCGACGCCAGCAGATTGTTCAACTGCATGCCCAACTCCAACCGGTCTTTGGCCGAAAAGAACGTCTCTAAATCCACCACGCCCACTTTGCTAAAAGGCGGGTTTTGGATTTCGTGAATCAGGCTCGCCAGATCGAGGTCGCGCCCTGCTCGCCAAGTACGATCCAATACGTTGGAAAGAAAAATATGCTCCCGACTTCGTACCGGATCCGCATCAATACCCAGCAACGCCAACACGCCCGACGTCGTCGATTGAACATAATCGCGATAGGCGTCGCTGTCGTCGATCACCGCTTGAGGCGGCGCGCGAAACGATTTGAGGACGGTTAACGGAATACCTGCTGAACTACCCGGTGTGTAAATCGCCTTATCTACTTGCTCGTTATAGCGACGAATCCGCTCGCCATCTTGACCCCAATCCGCCAAGCCGTCCCGCCACATCGTAGCCGTCTTCTCAGCAAACTCGTCGGGCGACATCCCTTTGCGTGCTGCTGTGCTAGGATCGACCCAGGGCCGAAAATCGCTCGACTGCAACTCAGGAAAGGTGAGCAACAGATTGCCCAAGTCGCCTTTCGGATCGATGGCGATCACCGGGATGCCGTCCAGCCCCGCTTCTTCAATAAGCGAGAGACACAGCCCTGTCTTGCCGCTGCCGGTCATCCCCACACACACGGCATGAGTCGTCAAATCTTTGCTATCGTAGAGCGTCAGTTTCGAGCCAGTTTTGCCCGACGAAAGATCGTGCTGCCGACCGAGGTAGAACGAGCCCTGTTTTTCGTAATTTTCCATCCCCTAAGTCTACCGCAGAACTGCCCGCAACAGCGACTCCACTTTCGCGCCCCCAGCTTGGCCAAAAAAAGACAGCATCGCAGCAACAAACGGCGGCAGCTTCGTCTTGTCCAGGCCCAAAAGCGCAAAGGCACCGACCAAAAATGTCAGACCGCCGAGTCCACCAAACGCACGGCTTATGGCCGCCCTGGCTGGCCCCGTCACTTTCGCCTCAAAACGGGGAGCCTTGTTCATAATGTCGGAAATCGCTGGTATCGCATCAGCTATCTGCTCATAGTCGGCAGCACTCATGCTTTGCTGAGCAAAACATAGCAGTAGCCCCGCCCCTCCTTCGGCTTGCGACGCGGTAATGTCCAACTCTCGGACAAGATGTTCAATAAGATTCTCGGCTTCAGACACGTCAGATACCGTCCTTGCTAACAAAAAACACCCGACCAGAATCTACCGCGAATCATAACGACTAGTAAAGCGGCATCCTAGCCCGCAATTTAGCATTGCCGCGAGTCAATGCGTTAGTGGTGTCGGCCACAACATCCTCTTGCAAAACATTTTTGCGAACAGAAAAAGGTAAAAGTTGCACTAGATTCAGCCATCCGCCGCCGTAGTCGCTTCGCTACGCTGTTGCCAAGTATCCGCCAGCGCCCGTTGCCACCGTCGTTGACGAACATGTGCTTGCTCGACCAACTCCAAAAGTTGATCTTGGTCAACCGGCTTAAGCAGATAGTCGGTCGCCCCAAACTCAAATGCGTCGAGAAGCGAATCCAGAGTTGAATGACCCGTGAGAAACAACACTTGGGTGCAGGCATTGCGCCGCTTTGCACATCGCAACAATTCGAGTCCATTAACGCTAGGCATTTCTAGGTCAGTCACAAGAATGTCGATGCCACCCTCACTGATTCGTTCACGAGCCTCAACCGGATCGGTAAGCGATTCAACATTGATTTTGTCGCTGAACGAGCGCTCGATGACTTTCGAAAGCAGACGTACCATGCTTGGGTCGTCGTCGACCAACAGCAACGTCAAGGCAGGTGTTTGTGTGGCCATGAGATGATTCCCGTTTGAAAGTGGTAGTTGAAATTTTTTATTTGTTTCTAATGTTTTCGGCCGAGTTTTTAGCTCAGCCAACTAACGGTGCGTAGCCGAGGCCGAAACTTGTCCGCGGTTTGTCTTCGTCACACTGCATTAGCCGCCACAGGTTGAAACATCTTCTTGCATTGTCGTGAAAGGATCGCCGGCAGATCATCCAACGCAAATTGTTCATCCACATTGCCTTGGGTGAACGCCACCTTATTCATTCCGTAAACGTCGGAACTCGCTCCATTTTGCCCCAAGACATAGCCGCCAGCCTTACGGATTTCGCCGCATCCTTCCGCCCCATCATGCCCCATCCCTGTCATGATCACACCCAAGCAGCGATCTTGATAAGCTTCCGACGCATGATGCATCATCACATCCACCGAAGGCTTATGCCCGCTCACCGATTCGCCATCTCGAATTTGTACGACGACACGAGAACCTTGACGTCGTAAGCGAAGATGAGAGCCGCCGGGTGCGACTAGAGCCTCGTTAGGTCGCAATACATCGCCAGTCTTCGCTTCCCTGACAGCTATTGGCGAAATCGAATCAAGCCTTGCTGCGAACGGGGCCGTGAAATTTTTCGGCATGTGCTGAACAACGACAATGGGGGGTAAGGGCGGTTCCAATAATTGAAACAATCCGGTCAACGCCGGCGGGCCTCCAGTAGAAATACCCAAAGCGATACAACAGTCATCGTAGGCCTGCAACGCTTGATTGCCAGATGTTGTCGTGGTGTGGCTCGTGTTTGCCTTCATGGCTGATCGCCGAGTGCGAGCTTGGCGAATGCGAAGAACTCGCTTCACGTCGGTGCCGACCATGTTACGTATTTTTTGGAGCAGCTCGTGGCGGAATGCCGTATTGGTCGACTTCAAACTGTCGGGCTTAGCAATATAGTCCAGCGCTCCTCGTTCCAGCGCTTGAAGCGTTGTGTCCGCCGCTCGCTGCGTCACCGCACTAACCATGATGACGGGTATGGGGTTGGTCCGCAGGATAGCGTCTAAGGTTTCCAATCCGTCCATCTTGGGCATCTGGACATCAAGGGTCACGATGTCCGGCTGCAACTCAGCGATCTTAACCAGCGCGTCCTCGCCATCTTTGGCCGTACCTGCGACCACGAGTCCTTCTGAACTCTCCACAATATCGCAAAGAATCTCACGCAGTAAGGCGGAGTCGTCTACCACTAATACACGAATGAGTTTGTTAGCCATGGTCGCCTAGCGGGAAGATGGTTCTATTTACACCGAAGATATTTTTACGACACTACACCTCGGGTAGCGCCACACAAACATAGACTGAGGTGCCCATGAGTCAAGAAAACCAACAACATCCTAAAGGCATTTTCCCGGGGGATGGTGTTATGCCATCATGCACCCGACGCGCTACCAGCACTACAGCCAACGCATAACGTAGTATCGTTTTGGAAGTGGTGTTATAGCCCCTAAGTAAAATGTGTTTCGAAGTCATGGCTATTCGGCACAAGAAACAACATCCGTTAGCGGTGGCGGCCACGCCACAAAAAAAGGAAAACGCTCTCCGCAAGGAAAAGGCAAAATCGCTCTAGTAGAAAAGTCGGCTCGGCGCAACAGTCGGCACAATCGCTAAAGGAGGAATGCTATAGTTGTAATGCAAACTCGCCTTGCTCCAGGGGGCAAGTTGAGCAGAAACCAACAGTAATTTTCACAGAGGGCAATGATCGTATGAATCTGTCGGTTGCAAATGAGTCTCGTAAAATGTCGGCCTCAGAAGAAGAGCAAGATACCGCGATTGGTGAATTGTTAAACCGACTAGATAAGCTGCACAGTTCACCCGTCATCGCTTTGCAAGTGATGGAGAAAACCAAAGACCCCGACTTCGAAATCGTTGACGTTGCAAAGTGCTTAGAGCACGACCCGGCCTTGGCAGCGTCGATTTTGCGGCTAGTGAATTCCTCCTATTACGGGCTATCGCAGACGGTAACAAGCTTGCCCCACGCCGTAACCTATTTGGGGCGTCGACCGCTACGGCTGGCCGTATTAAGCTTTGGTTTGGTAAAAACCTTGGTGAGTGGCGCTCCGGCTCAGTTTCATCAAATGTATTGGAAGCGATCGCTGACGATGGCGGCCGCTGCACGGAAATGTGCGGAACTATCCGACGACAAAGGGGCCAACGCCGATACCGCATTTGCTGCCGGGTTGCTTGCCGATCTGGGAATGCTCGTGATCGCGCAACTCGAAACCGAGCGTTACGTCGAGATTGCCGACGAGCCGGATCATACGATCGAGTTGGTCAAGGCCGAGCGAGAGCTGTTTGGGTTCGATCACATGGCGGTCGGGCAGCAATTGCTACAGAGGTGGCAGTTGCCCACGGAGTTGATCGATGCCGTGGCCAATCATCATACCTATTTGCCCCTGTCGCCGACGCTCAACCATCTCCTGCTGTCAGCGAACTTGATGACCGAGGTATTGTGGAACCCGGCATGTGCGTACATGCAACCGTTGCAGCAAGTGCTGAATCGGCGGTTGGGCCTGAAAGTAGACGAGCTGATAACGCTAGCCTTGAGAACCGAGGAGGCGATCAACGAAAGCATGGAAATCTTTGGCGTCCAGCTCGACGGCGAAATCAATTTAGAAGAGGTCGAACAGCAAGCACGCGAACAATACGAACAGGCAGCCCTCGACTCAGAAGACTACCTAGGCGGTCTAGAAACGCTAGTATCGAGCGTTTGAAACCAAATAGCAGTCGTTAGCGGTGTCGGCCACGACATCCTCCCGTAGAACACCTTTTGCGAACAGAAAAAGCAAAACGCTCTAGCGAGGCTTCGGATGCGTACTGCCATAAACAGCGTCAGAGCGGCAATCGAAGTTAGGGAAAACGTGGTCGAGTCGGCAGAGGCGGAGCGCATCTTCACACTGGGATGATAGTCCACAGAGACGCAGTGCGCCATCGTGCTGAAGAACCCGTTTTTGCAACATGATGAGCTGCCCGATCAATTGGCTCGGAAGCATCTCGACGTCGTCCATTTCCAAAACCAGCCGGTAGATGAAATGCTTGTTGAGCAATTCCCAAAGTTGGTCGGCAACTTTTTCGAGGTGCAGATCCTCGGGCCGCTGTAGTCGAACGAACAGCCAATCGGGGCCGCGGTCGACCGATCCGATTCTAGCCTTCTCCAATTGTAGTTTAGACATTGCGCTGGCTCCTGATCCAAGCAAGTGGCTCACCGTTGGACGAGCCCTCACAAAACTCCGTCAAATGCAAGTCGCACGGAGTGCTCGCCCTTCCCCGATAGTGCATCTTAAACCGATCTGCCCGATTGAAACAAGCGTGGTCGGCTAACAACCGTATTACGTCGATTCAAAGCAAAAGGGTCGGCGGCTTTGCCTGACTTGCGCGAATTACCAAGACGCAACTCGACAGACGCCAAGAATTGCTAGCATCCGTACAAGTTACAGGCGTTTTATCGGGCTAAATCTCAGAGTACCCAGTGGGGACGAGGTAGAGCTTCGCTATTTTAGATACCGTGTCTGCGTATTTGGGTAGGTCGCGCATCCTGACCCAGTCGGGGTCGACGATAAAGCGTTTCCAGCCGGCTTGGTTGCTTTCAAGGTCGTCGGTTTGCAGCATGTATTTAAGGTTGGGAACGCGCGGACCAATGAGCGTTTCGCCAAAGAACACCGGCGTAAGCCCGACGCCCCCGAAGATAGGGATTTCGCCGTCGTTGAACATATCAACTTTCCGACGAGCTTTCGATTCGCTGTAGCTTTCGTAGGTTCGAAGCTCCAAAACACGCGGGCCGCCATTGGAAGGGGCGATTCTTGGCATGCCTGCAAAGGCGACCATAAATGAGCTTTCGATGCGGGCAAAAGCAGGGCTGTCTTTGGTGACGCTATGATATTCTCGGGCGGCAGATTGATACTGGGAGTCGGCTTCGAGACCAGCACGCGCATCAGCAAATTGCTGAATCGAGGAATAGGTGAGCAGAACATGGATCGAGGGTGTGGGAGCATCGCCGATTTCGGTAAAGACACCCACCGGGCCGATTTGCAAACGTTTCCAAGCAGGAAAAGCCGCCTTTTCGAGGTAGTCCCCAACGAGTTTTTGTTGGTCGAGCGTGTCTAAACGATAGGTGCGAAATTCGTAGTAATCAGCCGACGGGGTAGGGTGGAGCGCCGCCTGAGCCAAACTACTGGTGCCGGCAAGTGCTGCGGAGGCGGTCGAAGCTTGGAGGAAAGTGCGTCGTTTCATAGGAATAGTCCTCATTTGCTGGGCGTTCTAGTTGTTAATTCAAACGGAAAGAAAGGAGCCTTTTCGCGTTTATTCGCGTGATTCGCGGGCTTTTTCATGCCTGCCTTTTCACGTTGAGTTGCCAATCATTTCGGCGATTGTTTTTCTAGCAACTTCAAGTGCCTGGGGCAGCTTCGCCGGTTGCTTGCCGCCGGCTTGGGCCATGTCGGGTCGGCCACCGCCGTTGCCGCCCATGGCTTGGGCGACGGGGCGAATCCAGTTGCCCGCGTGCGCACCTTTTTCTTGGAGATCTTTGGAAACTCCCGCGACGAGCGTCACTTTGTCGTCGCCTTCGGTGCTGGCAAGCAGAACAGCCGCGGAACCCGTTTTTTTGCGAATTTGGTCGATGAGTTGCCGCATCAGATTGGCCTCAGCCGTCGGAGCTTCGGCCACAACGATGATAATATCGCCCAAGGTTTCAGCATGCTCCAACAAGCTGTCGGCGGTAATGGGCCCAGCAGTCGCGCGTTGCCCCAGGCGGTCTCGCAAAGATTCAACTTCCTGTTTGATCGCGGCGATACGTTTGGGCGTAGCCAACGGGGCGACCGAGAGCAACTGGCCCGTCTCGGCAAGAACCGCTTTCGCCTGGGCCGCAGTTGGTGCAGGGGCGTTGGACTCAGCGGAGGTCGACGCCGGCTGTGCAGATTCTAGTGTACCGCCCGAGGCCAAAAGCTTTTTCAGCTCGCGCTGTTGTTCGATAAGTTGGGCGACGCCGGTGGCAAGATTGGCGGGGTCGCAACCCACGAGTTCGGCGCTGGCCGCCAATGCCTGCTTGGTTTGACTGGCATGTTCGGCAGCCCGTTTTCCTGTGAACGCCGTGATGCGACGAGTACCAGCAGCAACGCCCTCTTCGCTGATGATTTCGAAGGCTTCGACTTCACTCGTGTTTTGTAGATGGGTGCCCCCGCAGAGTTCTTTGCTGAATGCTTTTCCTGCTTCGGAGCTCATCGAGACCATGCGAACAGGGTCGGGGTACTTTTCGCCAAAGAGCATCATCGCGCCTTGGCTGCGAGCTTCGGCCAAGGGAAGGACTTGCCAACCGATGGGGGCCTGGGCAGCGATCTGTTCTTCGACGTCGGCTGCGATGGCCGAGAGTTGCTCGCTGGTGACCGGGCTGAGGTTAGTGAAGTCGAAACGCAGACTATCCTCCTCGACCTTCGAGCCTTGCTGCTGGGCGTGCGTGCCGAGATGTTTTTGAAGGGCGTGGTGGAGGAGGTGCGTGGCAGAGTGGGCACGGCGAATGCCATCGCGTCGCGAACTGTCGACAATCGCTTCGACCGAGTCGCCTTCGTGCATCACTCCTTTGCGGAGGTGGCCGTGGTGAATAAAGAGTTGCCCATCTTTTTGCGTGTTGACAACCTCAAACTCAAAACCTTCGCCAACAAGTTGACCCGTATCACCAACTTGGCCGCCGCTTTCGCCGTAGAACGGAGTGCGATCGAGGACCACGCGAATAAGGTCGCCGCATCCTTGCTCTTTCATCTGATCGCAAAGGTGAGAGTCGGCACCCGAACCGGTGACGATGCCTTTGACGGTGGCCTCGGCTTCCGTAGTTTCGTAGCCGACAAATTCGGTGCTATGCAGAGCGTGCTTGAGCGAGTCGATGGGGCCTTTGGCGCCCATGACCGTATGCTGGACTTTGCCAGAGACCTCGCCATGCTCCTGCATGGCTTGGGCGTAGCCATCCCAATCGAACGTCAGGTTGTGTTCGGCAGCAAGGGCTTCGAATAGCTCAGGCGGCACACCGTAGGTTTGGTAAAGCTCGGCTGCGACGGCGCCCTCGATTTTCACGCGATCGTGGGCACGCATGTCGTCAAAGGCGCGTTCGATGCGGCTAAGCCCATCGTCGATGGTGCCGAAGAAATTCGCCTCTTCTTTTTTGATGACTTGGGCGACACGATCAGCCGTTTCGGTAAGCTCGGGATAGGCATTGCTCATCATCTCGACGACCTTCGGAACCAACGTGTGCAGGAAAGGCTCACGAAGACCAAGCTGATGCCCATCAAGGACAGCACGACGTAGTAGGCGCTTGACGACGTATTTTTCTTTGTTGGCCCCAGGGTAGACGTTTTCGTGGACCGCAAAGGTGCAGGCGCGGACGTGGTCGGTAATACGACGACAGCGTCGGCCGGCTTCGCTATCGAGTTGGTACTTCACGCCACAGACTTCAGCCGCCGCCTCGACGATCGGCATAAGGCTGTCGATGTGATAGTTGGTCGGCACTCCTTGCAGGGTGGCGACCGTTCGTTCAAGGCCCATGCCGGTATCAATGTTTTTCGAAGGCAGCGGACGGAGGTTGTCGGGCGGATCGCCAACGCGATTGAATTGGGTGAAAACAAGATTCCAGATTTCGACGGACTCACCATTCTCGGGGTGGAAGTAGATTTCGCTACAAGGCCCACAGACGCCGTCAGGCCCTTGGCTAGGCGCGCTGGCAGGCCAAAAGTTTTCGTCTTCTTCCATCCGCTCGATGCGGGCGTTCGGAAGCTTCACCTCGTTGGCCCAAATTTCAGCCGCTTCGTGGTCGTCTTTGTAGACGGTCACTGTAAGGCGATCGGGATCAAGGCCAAGCCACTTTTTATCGGTAAGAAATTCCCAGGCCCAATGGATGGCTTCTCGCTTGAAGTAGTCGCCAAAGCTAAAGTTGCCGAGCATTTCAAAAAAAGTGTGGTGATAAGCAGTACGGCCCACGTTGTCGATGTCGCCGGTGCGAAGGCATTTCTGACAAGTGGTGGCACGGGTGAAGTCGAGTTTTACTTTGCCGAGAAAATGATCTTTGAATTGATTCATTCCCGCAGGAGTAAACAGCACCGACGGATCCCAGGTCGGCACAAGCACATCGCTCGGCTGTCGGCTGTGTCCCTTGGTTTCAAAGAAGGCAAGGTACTTTTCGCGAAGTTCGTCAGTTTTCATAGATCAGCGGGCTGGTGTGGGTTCGGAGAAACTGGGAGCCTCCTATGATATCGCGAGTGAGCGGGAGAGAGGAGGGGGGTGTGGTGGCCCTGCGATGGGCTACGGCGTAGACTGTGGCAACAATTCTCCCTTCTCAAACCAAGCAATGGCAGAGCAGATGAGCGAAAATCAGACTTCTGAGGCGGAATCGGGGGCTCGGTGGCAGCCCTTAGAGCGGATTGACCGTCGGGTAGTCGGCGTGATGGTCGAAAAAGCTAAGACGACGCCCGAGAATTATCCGCTCTCGTCGAATGCTCTGGTGAACGGTTGCAATCAGAAAAGCAATCGCTTTCCGCAGATGCAACTGGACGAGGGCCAGGTGGACGATGCGATCGAGCGGCTGCGGGCAGTGGGTGCGGCCGCAGTGATTCAAGGGGATGGCCGCGTCGATAAGTATCGGCATCTGCTGTACGACTGGCTTGGCGTCGACAAGGTGGAATTGGCGGTGATGGCCGAGTTGTTGCTGCGTGGAGCGCAAACCTTGGGCGAGCTACGCGGTCGAGCCGCACGGATGGAGCCGATCAAAGGCATCTCAGAACTTCGACCGATTGTCGACAGTTTGCAGCAAAAAGGCTTGGTGATTTTCCTGACTCCGCCAGGTCGTGGCTGTGTGGTAACACACGCGCTGTATCAAGAGCAAGAGCTTGAGAAGGTCCGAGCCGAACACGGCAACCTAAAGGTCGACGCCCCCCCAACACCCCCCCCGGCGTCTGCTGCTTCAGCAGCCCCGCAAAGTGCCCCAACACCAGCCCCTTTGAGTGTTACGGGAGTATGTGAGACGGATGCGTTGCAGGCCCTGCGCAACGAAGTAGTCGCGCTAAAGGAGCAGTTCACAGAGTTTCGCGAGCAAATTCAGAGCGAGACTGACGAGCTACGGCGAGATCTCGACGAGCTAAATCGCCAACTGGGTGTTTGACAACCACCAGCCGCCCAGGTTTGCCACGATTCAAATTTGCAACTATGGAACCTATTTTCGCCTGTTCTTACCCATTAGCGTGTATTAGCGCCGATTAGCGGTTCCCTTTTTTTGTTTGCGGCCAAAGGCCGCGCTGCGGTTATCTTAGCTTTTTGAACCTTGGTGGATCCCACCGACTTTGCAGTTGCCCGGGAAGTCGAGGCTGAAATATTCGGGGCGTTCTGGTATCCTGGAGTTTGCTTCACAGGTTTCCGTTGGTTGGTGAAGCTTTCATTAACCTTGGCTTCCTACGGCAATCCGCTTGCCGATACTCGCGATGGCGTCAACTGATAGTAGCAACGGCACCCGGCGTCTGACCGCTTTTGCTAGTTGGGTACACACCAACTTTCTATGGTTGTTGGTGGCCAGCTACCTGCTAGCAGCAGTATTTCCAGGCCCGGGGTTAGCGATTCGAGGGCTTTCGGTAACCCAACCCTCCGTCGGCGTCGTGACCGCGCCCATGCTCTTGTTGGCCCTGCTGCTGTTCTGTGCCGCGGTCGTGGTCCGTTGGTCGCGTGTTCAAAATTTATTGCAACGTCCCGCGGTATTGCTGCTTGCGCTGGTTGCCATTTGGGTGGTGCCCGCAGGCTTCGTCGGCTTGCTCGGGTGGGCGTTGCCTTTGCTGTTGGGCGAGTACGTGACCCCGGGCATGATGGTCGGTTTGGCCCTGGTCGCGGCCATGCCGGTGGCAAATTCCTCGGTTGCCTGGTGTCAGAATGCGCGGGGCAACATGGCGTTAGGTTTAGGGCTAATCGTAATGACGATTGTGCTCAGCCCGCTGGCGGCACCTCAGATGCTCAAGCTAATGGGGCTGGTGCTGTCGGAGCAAGAGACAGCGCAGTGCGAGCGATTAGTCGCCCAATTTTCGGGTACGTTTTTTATTATCTGGGTGATTTTACCTTCGATAGCAGGTGTGGTGGTCAATCGGCTGGCGGGGCCAGATCGAATTGATCGTGCGCGTGGAGCGATTCGTCTTGTCAGTGCGATGGCGTTGCTGACGCTGAATTACACAAATGCGTCGTTGGCCATGCCGAAGGTATTTGATGGCGAAGGTGCAGAGACTCTGTTGGTGTCAGCCGTGCTGGCGGTGTCGCTGTCGATGTTGGGCTTGGTGAGCGCTTGGGTGCTAAGCTGTCTGTTGAAGCTGGACCGGGCGTCGGGCATCGCTTTGGCTTTTGGGTTTAGCATGAAGCACACCGGGCTAGCGTTGGTGCTGGCGGGCGAAGTGCTGCACGAAGAGCCGCGAGTGATACTGATAATCGTGCTGGCGACGCTGTTGCAGCATATCGTGGCGGGAGGAGCGGATTGGTTTTTGGCCCGACGCGCGGAGAGCGAAGAGTCGTCGTCACTCGACTGCCGAGGATTGCACCAAGACAACCCAACCGGCTGAGGCTTTGTTTTTTTCGCTGCTAGCCGAATACTTCGCAGTATTTTCTACCGGTGCGAAAGCGCCCCAGTAGGTTTTGTTTTGCCCGAAAAGCGGGTCCTGAAATTTCGGTAAAAACCCTCGCTCCGAGCGGTCCATGGCTTGAAGAATTTCTGGGGCAACGCGCGGAAAGCCCTCGCTTTCCCAAGCATTCTCCAGTGGATGCTGGAGAATCAGACCTCGGTGGACAACTTTTTTGTCAGAGTCAGGATTGGATTCCAGGTAATCCTCTCGAAGATCGATCAGCACAATTTTCTTGGTCTTGCTGGTAATGTATTTGTCCAAAACCTCGAACTCTCCCAAGTCGACCGACATCGACAAAACGCCCAAGATCGTTGGCGATTCGCCATTGGCCGGTTTGCTGAATATCGGGACCGAGAAAGCAACTTTGAGCCGGTGCGAATTCCGGCTCAAATACACAGCCGAAAGATTAGGCTGTCCGAGGGGTTTTATGCCATCCTGTTTATCTTTAGCCAAATCTTTCTGCAGGCCATGAAAGTAGTTGCGATAGGCATAACGACTTAAAAAACTTTTTACGATCTCTTTGGTATCGTGGTCGCGAAGTGGGCTGCGAGCGATCTGAATGCCTTGTGGGTCGTTAATAAACCAACTGTTCGACTTGGCACCATCGTCCTCGCACTTAAACCGATGCTCTCGAATCCATTGCTGAAGCCGATGGTCTGCGAGTTCTTCCCGTGGCTTGCTGCTGTCAAACCCCGCGAGCAATTCGAGTAGCTCGTCTTCTTTTGACGCGTCTAGCAGCACCCGAAAACGATGGTCGATTTCTTTGCCGATGTACTCGGTGGCCACTTTATCCGCATCGCTGGTTAATTGAACGCGGGCAGTTTCCATCGCATCTTCGACGACCAGCTTTCGGCTGTGCTGGGTAGACCAAACAAAGAAGCCAAGAAAACCGGCGACGATCACCAGCGGCAGACCCGTATGCAGCAGCCAACGCCGCGAGGGGTAGATGCGACTGGCACGCGAAAGCCAGGTGTCGACCTTTGCTTCCGAGTCGGTGCAGGTGTGATGTTGCAGTGTCCCCTCAGCATCGGCTTCGGTGTAGCCTCGCACTAGGGTGATGAGATCGTTTGATTCCGTAAATGGCAGAAGGGCGGCAGCCACTTCAGCGGGCGTAGCGAAACGATCGTTGGGCGATTTGGCTAACATCTTGCACAAAATGTCCCAAAGTTTGCGCGGAATGTTACCCGAGCGAATCGGCGGGACGCGAGATTTCTCGTGAGCTTTTTCTGGCCGAAGATCCGAATCGGCAAACGGCGGATTGCCCGAGAGAAGGTGATACAGCGTGCAGCCAAGGCTATAGATGTCGGCACGGATGTCGACGCTCGTGGTCTTCCATTGCTCAGGCGACATATACATGCCAGTCCCCATGGCCCGGTTCTCGATGCGAGTAAGACGCTCGTGCTGGTCGCCCACCAAAAGAGCAAGGCCCAGGTCGAGAATCTTAACGACGCCGTAGGTGCCATCGACATCATGGGGCGAAGACGTGTCCGTAACCAGTCCGTCGCTGTCGGCGAGAGTAACCATGAGGTTCGACGGTTTGACGTCCCGATGCACCATCCCGTTGCGGTGAATATACTGAAGGCCTCGGGCCGCTTGGCGGATGATTTCGCAGGCGTCAGGCACCGAGAGTGGGCCATGTTGTTCGACAAGCTCGCTCAGCGAAACGCCGTCGATGTACTCCATCACCAAGTAGTGCAGATGATCGGACGGGGTAGAGGAATCGATCGCGACGACAATGTTGTTGTGTTCCAACGCGCCGATCGCTTTGATTTCTTGATAGAATCGCTCTATCATCTCGGTGTTGCCCGAGGCGACGTATTGCGGCTTGATCACTTTGATCGCACGGACTCGTTCGAACTGGCTATGGCGACCCTTGTAAACATCGCCCATGCCGCCGCTGCCGAGTCGTTCTTCGAGTTGGTAGTTGCCAATTTGCTTGAGGGCAGGCGCGGTCGCTAAAAGTGATGTTTCAGCATCGCCCGGGGAAGGCTGTCCGGCGCCCATGGTAGGCACAACCGTCCATTGCCGACCGGAATGGCTGGAAGGCTGTTGCCGCAAAGCACAGGGTGAGTTGCCAGCGTACAGCAATTCGTGGACTTCGACTCGACCGATGCCTTTGAGCGGACGACGACCGTGGAGATGAAACGAAATACCGTCCAACCCGATATCCTCAAGGATCGCCATAACGCTACGCGAGACCAGTATCTGCGAGCCGTTGGCAAAGTCGTTTAGCCGAGAGGTGTAGTCGACGCTTTTTCCAACAAAATTGTCGGGATCAGCCGGATCGACTTGCGGAACACCGACGTGAACACTGATACGAACTTCGACAGCCCCCCCGGGTGTTTTGATGGGGTCGTCGTGGTGGCTTTGTTGAACGTCGACAGCCCACTGCGCAGCCTGGATGGTGCTGTCGAAAACCAAGAAGTGCCCATCGCCGGCCGTAGAGACAACCCGGCCACCATACTCTTCGAGGCGGGCTTCGATCCGCTGGCGGTGAGGCGTGAGAATGGTTTCGATGAACGCCATATCGCGCTCAGTCACGCTACGCCCGACCATCTCGTCTTTCAGGTCGACGCTACGGCAGATATCCGTAAACAAAAAAGTTTTTAGCTGGGCCATCGGCGAGGGGTGCTAGGCAGGAGGTCAGAGACTGGCAGGGCGTGCAAGCCGTAGGGTGCGTGCAGCAGAGCGTAACGCACCTTTCTCACTCTCTCACGCAACTAGCACGTAGGGTGTGTGCAGCGATAGCGTAACGCACCTTTAGTACGCATACACAACGGGCGGCGCGTAGTACGCAGGCGCATAACCATACCGCACCCGAGTAACGCGACCACCTAAGATCGGACGGAAACGAGTATGCACTCGTGCAACCGGCTGGTAGACCACAGGTGCCGGAGCGTAGTACACGGCATGGGGTACGGGGTGAAAGTAAGTGACATAAGGAGTGTGGGCCTGGACATCAGCAGCAGACCCCAACCACAGGGCAGCCGCAACCAGTAGTGCAACAGAAGTTTTCATCTTTCCATCCCCCAATACAAACGTGAAACGAAGACTTTTTTACGACCCACAAAAGGCAGGTCGCTGCCCAATAGTATCACACGAGAGAGAGAGGTTCGCAACTAGGGGACGGCGAGCAGCGAGACAAAAGTTGCTAGCGTCAAACAGCCCCAAAGCCACGGGATGACAAGACCATACTAGCCGCAGGCGGAAGCCGCGGTCACAACGGAACCTACGACTTTGCAATCGTCCTATCTAAATCCCCAGATTCGCCAGAGCAGCAGCAACCTGATTCAAGGCGGAGGTCAAATCGGGGTGTTCGGTTTCGAACTGGAGCATCAGGTCGGCAACTTGGTCGCTGAGCGGCTCACCTCCGTCCGAGGACTGCGGCTCGTCTTGTTCCAAGATCCGCTGGATATCCTCAGTCAGCTTGGTAAGTAGCTGTCGGGTATCGTCGTCGATCGACTGGGCACCGGCCAACTCGCTATGCACTTTGGCGAGCGTTTCGGCAAGATCTTTCTTGGGCATCGTTTTGCCTGAGGTGTGGGGGTGATGAGTTTTGGGTAGTGCTTTGATTATAGCGTGGTTGGGGGGAGCAGGGCTACTTCTACTATCAGTTCCGACGGCACGCCAATCGAGACGATATGCACTTGGCCAAGGTACGGTTGAGCACCTGGCATTGCAAAGCCAATTTTTGACGCAACAAACGTACAAGTGTGATCGGCGCGGACACAATGGCTGCCTGCTTGCCCCGTGTCGCAGTCCAGTCCGCTAGGGACATCAATAGCAAGGCGTTTCGCGTTCTGCCCGTTCATCCACCGAATGACCAAAGGAAGCGGCGCACGCGGCTCACCAAGGGCACCAGTCCCCAACAAAGCATCCACCAACCACCCGGCGTCGGAAGCTTCAGCGTCCAGCGCACTCCCCAAATCCGACTCCCCACTCAAGTCAACAATCGGCACACCGCAATGCGTAAGAATCTGATAGTTCTGCAAAGCATCGCCCCGTAGTTCAGAGGCCGAAGCCAGCAATAGCACCACTGGCCGAGCCCCACGAATTGCCAGATGCCGGGCGATCACAAATCCATCGCCGCCGTTGTTACCTTTGCCACAGAGAATGGCGATTTTCGGTTCGGGATTTTGCGTGAGCGTAGGATCAAGCTCAAGCAACACATCAACAACACCACGCCCAGCGTTTTCCATCAAGACCATGCCAGGGATGCCATACTGGTCGATGGCAATGGTGTCGATCAAGCGTGATTGCTGACGCGTTAGCGAGTAAGGGCGTTCCATGCAGAGCAGCATACCATGCGACTCCGGCGATCCAAAGGATCGCGGCTACTTCAACGAGCGCCCAGCAACGAGCGCCTTCTTAAGGAATTGCGAAAATCATACCCGTGGTGAACCCACCTTGAAACAGTGCAGCACGCCAAGTGAAAGGCACCGGGTCGATCATGTACGGGGCACAGCTACCCGGTCGGTAGTAGCCCAAAGTGTAGACGCATTCCGTTGGGGTTCGTATTCCCATCTTGTAGGGCAGGATTGGGATGGTGCCAAAGAAGTGAAGCCCCGACATGATAGGTTGAAAATGGGGCCCCCAAGAGTGGCCGTAGCGTTCGAGTTGTACCTGCTCGAAGTAAAGTGGTTTGTGGCAGAGGCCCGAAGCTTTCCAATTGTAAGTGATTTGTGTCCACTGCCGAGGCTGGTGCTTGCTAAACCCGACGATGCACTCATATGGAAAGTCTTCGCCCGGATTGCCATCGACATGCAGGCTCAAGTCGATGTCGCCGATGCGGTCAGACTTCATTTTGGCGAATTCGTTTTTACAGTTTTTTTCGCTCTGGCGGCGTTCTTTGGCCAGTTGTTCGAGTTGTTCTTGTCGCTCAGCGTCGGTTAATTCATAGGAATCAGCCGGTTCGCCAATTTCAAGATCAAAGTTTTTCGCATCGTTACCAAAAAGCTTACTACCGTCAGCGTCGGCTGGCATCTCCTCGCCAAGCTCTTTTTCGAAGAGGTCAGAGGTGTTGAGCGAATCGAGAGGATTTTTAGGTTCTGCCGGAGCGCCAGGTTCCTGCTCTTCCATTCGCGGTTGAATTTCGTTGTCGAGCAACGGCTCCATACGTTCGGTCGGCAGTTGGTCAATGCTTGGCTCGTCGAACGGATCGTCAGCCGAATCGTTCGACTCAGGGGCCTCTTCTGCCTCTTCTTCTGGCTCCTCCATTTCCTCGGTTTCAGCCTCAGATTCTGTTTCCGATTCGTCCGTGCCGAATAGATCGTCTTGAAGATCTTCTTCGCTCATGTCATCCGACGGTTCGTCCGTAGCCGGCTCGTCTTCGAACAGATCATCGAGAGTTGGCTCGGGCTGCTCCTCCGATTCCTCGGTAGAGTTATCAAAAGATTCCGCAGGTTCTTCGGTGTCGATTTCAGGTAGCAGATCGTCGTCGACATCGGCAAAGGGGTCTTCCGGAAGCTGTGCCACAAACTGCGGCTCTTGCGTGGTAGGCCGCTCGACAACAATGCTGCGATTTCCAGCAACCGGGACATCTTCTTCCCAAGCGACGGTAACAACTTTTGCGTCGCGTGTGACGACTGCGTCGCGCGAAGAGCTAGCACGTCGGAACTGTAGATTCGCCGACTTGGTCAACTGTCGGGGCTGTGCAGATCGCCCCCATTTCAAATCTGCCGCTTCGGCAAAGTCGCCTGCGAACAGTAGCCCCACAACACCGAGCAATGCCAAGTGTCGGAGCGAGACGAGTCGCTTAAGACTTGTCGTCGCGCGTGTATTCGGTCGTGTAGTTAGGTGCTTCTCGCGTAATAGCAATATCATGCGGATGGTTTTCCCGCACACTAGCCGGCGTGACTTTAATGAATCGCGCCTCCGTGCGCAGCTCCTCAATGGTTTTAGTTCCACAATAGCCCATTCCTGCACGCAAACCGCCCACCAGTTGGTAGAGGAATTCGTTCAACGACCCCTTGTAGGGGACGCGACCTTCCACACCTTCTGGCACCAGTTTGCCGCCGCTATTCGCATCGCTCGACTGGCGATAACGCTCACTCGAACCATGCACCATCGCCCCGAGAGATCCCATCCCTCGGTACGCTTTGTAGGTGCGACCTTGATACAAGACGCGCTCGCCTGGACTCTCGTCCAAACCGGCAAGCAGGCCCCCCAACATGACCAAGTTTGCACCCGCTGCTATCGCTTTCGTGATATCTCCCGAATACCGAATTCCTCCGTCAGCAATCACAGTGACACCCGACCCGGCTACTGCCTGGGCCACGTTGTACACCGCTGTGATCTGAGGCACACCGATCCCCGAAATCACCCGTGTCGTACAGATCGACCCCGGGCCGATCCCTACCTTCACTGCGTCGACGCCCGCGCTGCTTAAGTCGCGAGCACCCTCAGCCGTTGCCACGTTGCCAGCAACGACATCAATATCCCACTTCTTTTTGAGTTTCTTAACCGTTTCGATAACATTGGACGAATGCCCGTGAGCACTATCGACGACCAAGAAATCAACATCTTTCTCAATCAAGCTAGCAGCCCGATCGAAATCGAACACGCCAATTGCTGCTCCGACTCGTAAGCGTCCTTGCACATCTTTGCAGGCCTGAGGGAACCGCCGCATCATGTCGATGTCTTTGATCGTAATCAGACCCGTCAGTTTGTATTTTTCGTCAACCAGCAGAAGTTTCTCGACCTTTTTTGCCATCAAAATCTTTTCAGCTTCCTCAAGTGTCACAGTCCCCGTAGCTGTTACTAGCTGATCGTGGGTCATCACCTCGGCGATCGGCAGGCTATTGTCCTCGAGAAAGCGTAAATCACGGCGTGTAAGGATGCCTACGAGCTTGCCGCCCTCGGTGATCGGGATGCCAGAGACTTTCGACTCATCCATCGTCTGCCGAGCGGTAGCAACGCTAGCATCAGGCGGCAGAGTCACCGGATCGACGATGATGCCGTTGGCGCTCCGCTTCACCTTGTCGACCTCTTCGGTCTGCGATTCGACCGACATATTTTTGTGGATGACGCCCAGACCACCCAATTGGGCCAGAGCAATGGCCATACGGCTTTCGGTGACAGTGTCCATCGGCGAACTGAGCACCGGCAGATGGAGCTGAATCTTCGCCGTAAGCTGCGTCGAGACATCAACATCAGCAGGCACAACCGTGCTGTAGCGAGGCTCGATCAGCACATCGTCGAAAGTAAGAGCGTTGGTGGTCAGCTTGTCCAGCATAAGTGAGACTCCGTCACAGGGGCGGTGACTAGAATCGCTCCAGTATCCCGCGAAAGACGGTTGTTGACAAGCGGTCCAAAGGCAGGAGGGAAGTGGGGCGGTCCGCCCAAAGTGGCCGGGAGGATTGCAGAGTCAGTACGATCGACCAAAGTTTAGAAAAAAGAATAACCACTGAGGACACGGAGTAGCACAGAGTGCCTTAAAAAGTAGATTTTCTCTGTGCCCTCCGTGTCCTCTGTGGTTAAAATTGTTGCGGTTTATTTTGTGCAATTATGACTTTGCAATCGTCCTGCCAAAGTAGCGTGAAATTGTTGCAGCGGATACCGCGTTAGAGTAGAATCACAGCCCCAGAGAACCAACCGTGTTTCTGATGCTCTTCTGCAAAAAGGTCGCGAGATGTACCGGTACGCTGAATGCCCTGTGTGTCATTCCAAGCTGAAGTACAGAGGCGAGCGATCGTCGATCGTCTGCCCCGGGTGCCAGTCGCAATTTGCGATCGCTTCAGAACAGCCTTTGCCGACTCTGCAGCCCACCTCCTTGGCGCTCTCAGGGTCGTTACCCTCGGACAATCAGAGCAACGAACAGCCAAAAATCTCTTCGAGTTCGCGAGGCATCGCGATCGGAATTGCCGTAGGGGCAGCCACGACCATTGCGATTGTCTGTGCCGTCATGCTGGTGCCTGATAGCGACGCATTGTCGCCAACCAATTCTGAACATGCCAAAGAGTCATCCGTTGCAGTTGCTGTGGAATCCGTCTCGACTCCAGTCGTTAAACCAGCGGAGCAACCAACAACCGAACTGAGCCAGTCGGAAGAGAAAGAGCACCCCCGCGAATCAAGCGACTCACCACAACGGTCCGATGTGGAATTATCCAGCGTGGTCGAAAAGAAGCGTAGGCCCTCAGAACCTCAGCAACCAGATTCGCAAGAGCTTGGCGAAGAGAAGGCCGATCTCGATCAGCCCACAACAGCCAAGACCTCGTTGCTCTATCAGTGGGATACGGGTCGAAGTCACAATTATTCATTTCAACTGGTTGTGGATCTGAAGGAAGGCCAGAAAACGGTGAAGGGTAATTGCACCTACTCCGTCGGGAAAGTGGTTAACAAACCTACCGAAGAAGAGCTGACCGGCACAGGCACAGGATTTTTTGTGTCGCAGGATGGTTATCTGGTGACGTGTGCCCATGTGGTTCAAGATGCCGCCCGAGTGAAGGTGGTTCTAGGCGAACGAGAATGGGAAGGAAAAGTCGTGGCGGTAGATCAAGTCCAGGACTTGGCGATTGTGCATGTCGAAGCCAGCGGTCTGCCGACACTGATGCTCTCGGACGCCAGCGGGGTCGAACTAGCAGAACCCGTACGAGTGGTTGGTTTCCCGCTGTCGGATATGCTCGGCAAGGGAATCAAAATGACGAGTGGGACGGTTGCCGGAAGAACTCAGGAAGAGGAGGGCGGTGGCCGTACGTTTCAGATCGACGCAACGGTGAACCCCGGAAATAGCGGCGGCCCGATTGTCGACGATCAGGGCCGGGTTGTTGGCGTCGCGAGCGCCTTGCTCTCGGGCATTCGGATTTCGGAAGTTGGTTTTGGAGTTCCCGCGGATGAAGTCCTCCGATTGCTCAAAAGGTCGAAAATCACGCCAAATGCGAAGGCCAGACCCAAGCCACAAAGCGGGCCAGAATTGGCAAGAATGGTTACTCCCGCGGTCGCCTATCTAGAAGTGGTACTCAATCCGGAATCCCGCCAGGCCTATCGGGTCGACTTCAAATACAATTTTCTTACGCAGACGACTCCCCCAAAGAAGGCTTCGACAGCTTCTGCGCTGAGGGTCCTCGATTCGAATACAGCCAGTCTGTTTCCGGTCACTGGCAGGGTGAATTTTTCGGTCACAAGGTTTGGCCAGATGTCGCAGTACAAGGGCAAGGGGAGTTTGCCCTACGACCTAGGCCCCATTGGGGGCTTGGTGATTGAAGATATGAGCCACGAGGGAAAAAAGAGTTGGTCTTCCTCCTCGCTCAAAGAATTTAGCATCAAAGAAGAGAGAAACAGGTTCCAGTTCCCCAGGCATTTTGGCCACCAGAACAGTAGCCAGCTCCAAGCGCTTCTTGAGCCAGAAACCAAAACCTATCCGGCGATCGAGCGGAACAGTTACAAGGTGACAGAAGAGTCGTCGGATCTGGTCACAATAACCAAAAATTATGAATTCCGAACTCTGGAAGAGGACGACCCGCCCCTGTTTCAACAAAAGGGGACGGGAACACTAGTGTTCAACAAAAAAATCGGCATGCCGGTAAGCTTGGAGTATGAATCGAAGGTGAGTTTCCGTAGCAAGGATGGCTCCGTTGATACAGTGCCCTATACCTTAAGTTACAAGCTACTAAACCCAGAGGAAGCGGCTGAAGAACAAGTTCTTAACCTTGCTGTCGTAGCGGCGAGACTGATGGGCGCTTCGCTTGCGAAAGATACGGAACGTAAATTCAGACGGAAGCCCAAGGGCAATGGCACTAGGCGATCCGCGGATGCTAAGCCGAAGAGAGATCCAGAACGGGTTGACGAACTGATCGCCATCCTCATGCCGGATACGTCAAATAACCAGGATCGTCGCGGGCAACTGCGACGCCACCACGGTCCTGCGCATTTACAAGAGTTGAGGGAATTGACCGAATTGCCTGTTGTTCCCAAACGGCAGCAGTTGGTGGGCAAGATTTTTTTGTACTATGCAAACAAGCCGAATGCATTCGACCAACGGGCTGCTGTCGAGGGTCTTGCCAATTGGGCGACCAAAAAGCAAGTTCCTGGAATGATTAAACTGCTAACCGAGGATGCCGAAGGCATTGATTGGCCTGAGCGAAAAGAGATTATCAAAGCGTTAGGGCGATTTAAGTCGTTGCGAGTCGCCCGGGCCGTTGCATCGCGCCTGGTGTATTTTACGGAGGATAGCGAAGCCAAAGAGGTATTGCTGGCCTTCGGAGCCGACACGGAAGAGGCGGTCAGCGAAATGCTAGATCACAAGTCGGAAGACGCTCGCGAGGCGGCTGCCGAAATACTTAAAAAAATTGGAACCCGAAAAAGCCTCTCGGCTCTAAAAAAAGCGTTGGATGAAGAGCCCGAACATTTTGCCAAGAGAAGCATCCAAGACGCGATCGACGCAATCCTAAGGCGTTGATACCCAGGCACCACGATTCCTCGTCTCTAGCAGCCAGACCGCCACGCGGTCCAAGGAGGCAAATGTGCCCCCAATCCCATCCCCAGCTACATCAAACAGCTCTTGCGCAGATCGCGTATCAAACCGACCACCGGCTTGGGGTAATTATGTTCGTCAAAGAGCCCAGCGTGGGGGAATTCGTGCGGAGCGGCGTCGGTCAGTTGATTCCAGAGAACGATTTGCACGTTGTTACGCCCCAGCAATAGCGGCAAGACCGACGCGGCCCAGTTGCATTGCGATTCAGGCGACGCTCGCCCGTCGAGGCCTATCGGGTCAACGCGGATGCCCGATTTGGCTTTGGGATCGTCTTGCGAGCCGCTCGCGGTCGAAAGGCTAACCATCAAGGGAAGCCCCCAAACGCTCCATTGATCGAGCAATCGACCAATCTCGAAGCTAGGCCGGCGACCACTCCCCCCGGGTTGGCAGCCAAGGTTGATTTCGATCCCGAAACCCGAGAGGCCCAAGTTGGCACGGACAAGGGCATCCGCATAGTGGATCGGCGCGAGGTCTTCGTCCTGTCGGCCCAGGTACTCAGCCCAAGGTTGATCGAATGAGACAATGGTAGGGGTGCGCGGATCGATTTGCCGTACGACCTCAAGAGCTTGGGCAACAAGATACAGACGTTGCTCTTCTTCGAGCGATAGCAATTTGCTGGTGTTCACGCGCGAAGCAACATGCCAAAGATGCACCCGACCTGCATAACGGGTGACCACAGCGCGGACATGATCGAGCATCACGCGAGCTAGGTTTTCGAAATCGCCTTCCCAGAGAACCATCCAGTCGGGAATGCCAAAGTCGTCGAGGCGCAGCAACGGGCCAGCAGCAACTTTCAGTCCCCCTTTTTGACACCAGGCCAGTTGCTGGTCGGTGTGTGTCCAGTCTCGGCTTCCTTCGTCGGCTTCGATGGCACGCCAGGCGATCGGGATTTCAACGATGTTACAGGCATCGACCAATTGGCGAAGAACGTCCACCTCAGGTACTTCAGAATTGAGCGACACCCCAACCAACGTAGATATCTTCGGCTGTTCTTGTTGGCGCGCGGCAAGGGCCTGTTGCGCAAAGTTGTTGACCATCGCTTCTGCGGTTGGAAGCGCGAGGGCGAGAGCCCGATTCGCAGCGACTGCCGATTCTGCCGGCAGATTTTGGGTTGTGGCGGCAAGCGAAAATTCGCGTGTGGCTTGCTGGAGGTTTTCGCGAAGTTCTTCGGGGCAGTCGAAGTGGAGCCATTCCCAAACAAACAATCGATTCCGAATTCGCTGGATGAGGCCACGGGCCAATTCAACATCGAGTTGGTACGGCCGATCCCGCTCCATCAGGGTGGCGGTGGTGAGAAGGCATTCGCCGTAGCCATCCACCTGCCACGGAACCGTCACATTGCCCGACTCATCGGCAGAGCGCCGCACCACAAGCTCGTCGCCATCCCACGAGGCATGGGTCTGCCAAGGAACCTCCTCGGCCCCTGCAACATAGATTCGGCGCAAGCCCCCCTCGGCGATGCGATTACGGTTTTGCAAGCGAAATCGCATCTCTCCCATGTGGCTGCCCTTTGATACGGCGTGCGACTCCGCCCCCCAGCAAGTCGGCATTCGGTGATGTAAACGAGACCCCCAGTTTACCACAAATTTCCCCACACGGGATGCCCGCCTGTGCATAGAACGGTTATATTCGGGGTCTGGTGACCATATGGCCCGCCCATCCTGGCCGGAAATACCAAACACACAACAATACGCACCAGCCAAGTCGGAAGAAAGACCCCCCATGCCAAGTTTGCCACTACTAAAAACCGAGTTGCAGGGCTTGCCCTTAAAACGAGGCAAGGTGCGTGATGTCTACGACCTGGGCAACCAGTTGCTCATTGTCAGTAGCGACCGAATCAGCGCCTTCGATTGGGTACTACCTACGGGGATTCCCGACAAAGGCCGGGTTTTAACCCAGGTCAGCAACTTCTGGTTCAACACGCTCAACGTGCCCAACCATCTGTTGGAGACCGACGTAGAACAGATGAAACTGCCCGTCGAGGTCGATTGCGAGGCGCTCGCCGGGCGATCGATTTTAGTCCGCAAGACCGAGGTGGTGCCGATCGAGTGCGTCGTACGCGGCTATCTGGCGGGGTCGGGATGGAAGGAGTATCAAGCAGACGGCACCGTTTGCGGAATCAAGCTACCCACAGGCCTCCAAGAAAGCGATCGCCTACCCGAGCCCATATTCACTCCCGCAACCAAGGCCGAGATGGGCGACCACGACGAGAATATCTCGTTCGAGCAAATGTGCGATCAGGTTGGGGTCGAATTGTCAGAAGAATTGCGACGGCGGAGCATTGATATCTATCAACGAGGCGTAGCCCACGCCGAATCGGTCGGCATCATGTTGGCAGACACAAAATTCGAATTTGGCCAAGTCGACGGCGAACTAATCTTGATCGACGAGGTAATGACCCCCGACAGCTCACGTTTTTGGCCCACCGACCAGTACCAGCCAGGCCGAAGTCAAGCATCGTTCGACAAGCAATACGTCCGCGATTGGTTGACAGCGTCCGACTGGGACAAAAACAGCGAGCCGCCCGAGTTGCCCGACGAAGTAGTTGCCGGCACCCGAGCAAAATACGTCGAAGCCTGCGAGCGAATTACCGGAGCAGATTTCCCCTGGAAATAAACGCATCAAATGGACACAAGGATTCACGCACACGCCACGCCCCCCCCTCGACTTAAATGACTAACTCGCATTTCTGTTTTTCGCATTTCGTCCACCTATTAGCGTGTATTAGCGCTGATTAGCGGTCCCCTTTTTTTGTTTGCGGCCAAAGGCCGCGTTATAAGCTGGCGAGAAATGCGGGTTTCTCATATTCGTACGATTCGCCCGATTCGTGGTTCCCCCTGACTTTTTCTCAGTGAACGGATGCAATCTCGCTTACCTATCCCTCTCCTTTTGCCTAGTGTAAAATAAGCCAATTGCTCGCCTTGCGTGTTTGGCCGCTGGTTTCTAACCTTCCGCTGCCAAACCAGACCCCTCTTATTCGTTCTCAACCGATCGTTCTGTCATTATGCTGCGCTACTGGACCGCTGGAGAATCTCACGGAAAAACGCTGCTGGCGCTCGTCGACGGGTTTCCTGCCGGCGTAACGATCGACACCGACGCCATCGACGCAGAATTAAAACGCCGTCAGGGCGGCTATGGTCGCGGTGGTCGGCAGCGGATCGAAACCGATCGGGTCGATGTCCGCACCGGCATCTGGAAAGGCAAGTCGCTAGGAAGCCCCATCGCGCTCGAGGTGGTGAATCGCGACTACAAACTTGAGCAGCTTGACGATTTGCCTCGTCCCCGGCCCGGGCATGGCGATCTAACCGGCGCGATAAAATATCTCGGAAGCATCCGCGGAGTTCTCGAACGAGCCTCGGCCCGAGAGACAGCCGTGCGAGTCGCAGCCGGCGCATTGGCCAAACAACTGTTAGCCACGTTCGATATCAACGTGTTTGGCTACGTGACCGAGTTGGGCGGCGAAAAAATCGAAGCGGTCGACGGGACGCTTGAAGAACTACGCACGATCCGCGACAAGAGCGAAATCTATGGCTTGAATCTCGATCGCGATGCGCCAATCAAAGAGTTGATCGATCGTGCCGGCAAAGATGGCGACACGTTGGGCGGAATCATCGAAGTGCGGGTCGACGGGGTGCCATTTGGACTGGGAACTCATGCCCAATGGGATACGAAGCTTGATGGCCGACTGGCACAGGCCGTGATGGCGGTGCAAGCGATCAAAGGCGTAGAGATCGGGCTAGGTTTTGAGGCGGCCCGACGACCCGGTTCACAGGTCCACGACCCAATCCAATACGACGAGAGCCTTCGCGACACGCCGATGCTGGGCTACGTGCGCCCAACGAACAATGCAGGCGGCATCGAAGCAGGAATGACCAACGGCCAGCCAATCATTATTCGTGCTGCAATGAAACCGATTAGCACGTTGGCCAAACCCTTAGCTTCGATCAATTTAGAAACAAAAGAGCCCGAGGAGGCCAGCTACGAACGGAGCGACGTCTGCGCCGTCTCAGCCGCCAGCGTGATTATCGAAAGCGTAGTAGCATTTGAAGTCGCCCGAGCATTCGTCGACAAGTTCGGCGGCGATAGCTTGCAAGAGATAGAAGCACGCTACAAGCAATTCCAAGAAATGGCAGCAAAACGGTAAGCCCCCATAGCCCGGCCATCCTGGCCGGAAACACAAAACAAACAAATTCAGTAATTCCAAATTCGAGCCGTGACAGACTTGGGTGGCTGGGGTCAGGTTGCCGGAGTGGTCCCAACCTTTTTCGGCAACATACGACCGGCAACTGCCCCCAGGATGTGGCAATGGTAGAACGAGACGCACTGTGGGCAAGTTGTTGGTAACGTCTCACTTGGAATTTGAACTACTTACGAGACAACTTGACCACAGCCACCCTGATACAAATTTGGAACTATTGAATTTAAACCCCGATGAGATCACGGATGTTCTCGTTGCATGAAAAAACTCAACGGCGTGTTTGTCGCGCCGCTTTTCTGATTTTCTGCGTCCTGCCGACGTTATGGACGGTCGTCTGGATCGCGCATTTCTATCGCCCCTGGCGATACGACGATTGGCAGCGCGAGCTGTCGCACCGTTTTCACGTTCGAGTAAGCGTTACAGGCATCGAGTCGCCCCGACCAGGGGTGACAAAGCTGGCCCAGGTAGAAATCGCTGACCTGCGATCGAATCAATCACTGGCCACGATCGAAACATTGCAGATCGAGCACCAGGGCTCCAGGATCGCGCTGGGAGCAGAGCAGGTCGAGCTACCGATCGGACAGATTCGAGCATTCGCACGGTCGATCGAAACCTGTTTCGCAGCAACAGATTTGCCGCCGACCGATTTCCATGCCAAACACTTGGTCATAGTCGGTGCCGATGGCAAGCGGTTCGAGTTGACAAATCTACGCTTGCGCGGCGAGGTGAGAAAAACGGGCGAAAAACAGATTCAGCTTCTAGCCGATGTTGGGCAAGGTGAATCGAAATCAACCGTGAAGGTGGTTCTAGAAAATCAAAGTGCGCCGCTGGGGGCCGGACTGGTAGCAAAATTCGACACCCAGCAAGCAAAGCTCCCAGCTTGGTTGATGGCTGGCGCGATTCCCGGGTCAGGCCGATGTGCCGAGGCAACTTTTTCTGGAAAGGGATTGGTCGGCCCTTCTGGCAACAGCGGCAAATTGCAGGGACGTTTTTCGCAGGTCGATCTGAAGCAATGGATCGGCCCGTTGTCGCCCTATCGAGTGAAGGCCGTGGGTAGCTTGCAGTTGGAGCGTGTGGAGTGGGATGCCGACGGGGTAAAATTGGTGCAAGGGCAACTGCGCGTCGGCGCAGGGCAGATTGATCGTAGTTTGATGACGCAATTCGAAAAACTATTGCACTGCGTCCCAACGTCGGCGGCAAGAGATGTTTCCAAAAAGGTCTCCGGCAATTGGCAAACCTTCGACGAGCTAAGTTGCAATTTCGAAATAACAAGTCGCGGAATGACGCTCACCGGAACTTGCGAAACGGTGCCGAACCAGACCGGCTGTTTGATGGCCTTCGAGCGACAACCGTTGCTGCTTCAGCCAGAATACACCGAAATCCCAACAAGCCGACTAACCCGCGTGCTATTCCCACAGGCCGACAGCGCCTGGCTACCTCTCGTAAGCCAAGCGATCGAGATGATCCAAAGCCTACCGATTCCCAGTTTGACCCCAAAGCCCGTACCCAAAACCACAACACGCAACGACACCCGAAAAAAGACAAGATAGCCCCCAGCCGGACCGCCACGCGGCCCAAGGCCCGCCCCACCCAGTCGCGTCATCCCATCAAAAAACTCTGCCGTCTCTGCGAGAAACACCCCGGCCAAATTTTTCAGTTGAAATTGTGCCACCACTTCTGGGAGAATAGCGATTAGCTTTTAGCCATCAGCGATCAGCTTTTTTCGTCATTCAGTAGTTCCAAGTTTGGCCTAACCAGAAGACTTGCCATAAGGTGAATACCCCGAAGGGGTTGCACATCGTAGCCCAGGGTAAGCGGCGAAGCCGCGCCACCCTGGGTAATCGTTGCTTGAGAATAAGTGAACCCTGAAAGGGTTCCACAAGTTGAAACATCATGTTTTCCAGACATTTTTGATCGCACGACGATTGTGCAACCCTTTCAGGGTTGAGGTTTTCGGAGCCTTAGAACCCAGGGTGCGCCGCTTCGCGGCAACCCTGGGCTACGATGTGAAACGCCTTTGGCGTAAAGGATTTACGGCCTGGACTGCTCGGCACGCCGAACTTGAAACTACTGTCATTCCCCAGCACCCAACAACTACCAACCCAAATGGCCAGGTCGAACAAAGGTGTCATTCGTGCTTGACACTTTTATTGATCCTCAGATAACGGAGGCAGCCTGCTAGTGAGGATGCTTATTAAGGGAAAACTAAAGCCCAGTCGGCCGTTTGAAATACACTTCCAAGGTAGTGTGATTCCCGTATTTGATGATTATGACCTAGAACCTTACCCAGGCCGAAGATGTTTGCGTTGGACATGGATAGATGGGAGTGAATGCTTCGCCACATACCCAGGAACGACCGATAATTTAGAGTGGCACATAGTAATTGACAGTCAAACTATTTGCACGAGATATTTGATTTTCCCTACTCTCATGGATCAGATTTTCAAATGCTCTAAAACAAGAGCGGAATGGAATTTTGGTGATGAAAAAAAATTCAACGAGCAACAACGTGGTCTTACGTGTAGTATTCTTGATCTAGCGGGGAAGCGGCTCGTTTCATGGAGAACGGGTTTATTTGATGGAAGTTCTGATGTGGTTTACAACATGCACCATGAAGAAAAGTTTATTGCCATATATGCAGGTATGGTCTTAACGCAATCATGGGGCCTTGGACGGAGTTGGGCTGACTGAAATAGTTGGTAGGGTGTGTGGTCGTTGAAAAAACGGTACGTTTATTTCGCGGCATCGAGGTCGAACTGGTGTTAACGCATTATCCGCTTGCAGCGCACCCTACAAGAAAGAAACGTGTAAAGGGTGCTTTGTTGGCCACCCGGCCCACAAGATTTTTCGACAGGATGTACAAGATCAAACAGGATAGTGGCACATTCAATCATCCCGCCCATCCAATAAATCCTGTCATAAAAACTCTGCTGTCTCCGCCGTCTCTGCAAGAAACACCCCGCCCAAATTTAACAGTTGAAATTAGGCCACCACTTCGGGGACAATAGCGGTTAGCTTTTAGCCATTAGCGTTTTCGTCATTCGTCATTCAGATTTCGTCATTCACAGCGCCCAAATGGACAATATCATCCCCTTCCGCACTACAAATCCCGCATTCCGCACTCAATTCTGTCCACCCCAATAGAGTTCCCAGCAATTCGCGCCAAAACTCGCTCCACAAACACTACGATACCAGCACCAACCAACCCAATTTTGTCCAATAAAGTCACCCCAGCCGCTCGCGGCTTAGCCAAATCAAAAATCATAAATCGAACATCAAACATCCCAACCGCATCACTCGTACTGCCATTTCCGAACCCAAGGATCGTCCGTTCGATCCTGAAATTGACGAAGCTTCACCTTCAACTCCTGCAACTGGTCGGCATACTGCGGATCACCGGCCAAGTTCTTTCCCTCATGCGGATCGGCCTTGATGTCATACAATTCAAACTCCGGACGCTGAATATAACTACCTACTGTCTTCGCACCATAGGGAGCATCCAAACTCTTTTTGTATTGCACCTGCCAAGTTGGCGCCGTCCAAAGATCCGTAGCAAACGGGAAAGGCAACGGATAAGCGATGTTCCAAATTAACTTATACTGACGCAAACGCACCACACGCATCGGATAGTACATCGTAATCTCATGAAACGTATGCGAAGCAAAAATTTCGTCCCATCCCTGAGCAGGCTTCCCATCCAATAACGACAAAAACGAACGACCGTGAAATTCACCTCGTTTAACGTATTTTGTAGGCTGAGAATCCTTTTTTGCAGGACGAAGTTGATTAACCACGCTTGCTTTGGCTTTGCCCATCTTGGCATTGAGAACACCGGCAAAGTCGAGAATCGTGGGCGTTAAATCAACCCAACTCACCATCGCATCGGAGGTCACGCCGCGATGTTCGTTATACGGATTTCGAACCAAACAGGGCGAACGCAACCCACCCTCATACACGGTCGTCTTAGCCCCCGGCATCGCAATGCCATGATCCGAGATAAAAATAAACAGCGTATCTTCCCAATGCCCCGTCTCCTTCAGCACCTCAATCAGTCGCCCGACGCCTTGGTCGATTCGAGAAATCGATTGATAATATTGGGCAATCTCTGCCCGACAAGTCGGCGTGTCAGGCAGAAAACCAGGCACCAACACATCCTCGGGTTGATACACAACTTCCTCAACTCCAGGGTAACCTTCAGCTCCCGGAGCGGGGTTGCCAAACCGATTGGGCCGCTGGGGCAATTCCTTGGCAAGTTCTCTACTGCGATGCGGATCGGAGGTACACACGTATAAGAAAAACGGCTTCTCGCCTTGCTCTGCGAGGAACGATTCGCAGTTGTTTGCCATTTCAACCGGACTACGTGATGAGCCGGGAATGACGGTCTCGAATTGATAGACCGACTCCGGGGCAATATGATATTTACCACACCGGGCCGTTCGATAACCGGCCTGGTTCAACAGCACGGGCAAGCTGGCAATGTTCGAGTAACTGTTGAACTTATGATAATCATGCGAATGACCATACTGACCATTCGCATGATTGTGCAACCCAGTGAGAATCACCGACCGGCTTGCCGAACAACTTGCCGTCGTACAAAACGCATGAGTAAACAGCGTGCCATCCCGAGCCAATTCATCCATATTCGGCGTCTGAACCGCAGGATTGCCGTAACACCCAGCATCGAGGCTCTGATCATCCGTCACAAAAAGCACAACATTCTTCGCCGCCGCCAGGGCTGTGGTACTTACCAGCAAGATGAAAACACATGCCACCGCAAATCGAATTATTCCCATCACGTACTTCCTCCGATTTTTTATTTCGTTCGGAAAATTTCATTCAACAAAACCGCTATCGATCTCTGCACATCTATCAATAGAGGGAAATTACAGCAACCTTGCCTGCTCACACGGAAAATACTTGACGCAGGACAGCATTCTACTGGATGATAGGCCTGTCTGTATCCACCCGAGAGGATTTTATGAAACATCAAGCCACCCGTCGACTTTTTATCGTAGCAACACTTTTTATAGTCACTCTACTGACCTCGCCTCCGGCCCAGGCCCTACCGCAGGTCTCCGACATCGACTACCAACCAGTCAGCGTCCATGTCCAACGACTCCGCGAAGCTTTGCAATATCTAGGCCAACCCGTTTCCGATGAAATCGCCAAACAACTCGACCAAGCCGCCGAGGCAGAAAACAACAATGAGGCTCTAGAAATCATCCAAGAAGCCCTCGACCCACTCTGCTTAATCGACATCCAAATTAACCCCGAATCTCGCGTCAAAGTCCAAGCTGGCCCCGCCCAACGACGCCTAGTCCAACAGGGCTGGAGTGTCTTTCTCATCAAAGTCCGGAACACGGCCAGCGTAACCGCGCCGCTCAAGGCAACCAGCAAACAAGCGGAGTCGGTCTCTGAAGCCACCGCGACCGAAGGCCGCGACCGCTGGTTAGACCTCAGCATGTTCGGCGACCGACCTCTGGGCAAAGACCTCAGCGGCATCGGCCTCGAATATCGAATCATCCAACTCTACAGCCGAGACGCCGGCAAGCGGTCGGCCATCCTTTCGTTCGACGTTGGCCAAGGCACCCAAGACCTCGGCTTTCGAAGCGATGTCACTCTCGTGTTTGATTGCAATGCTGCAACACCGGTAACCGTTCATGTTCGTGACGAAAACAACAAGCCCACAACCGCGTCCTTCGTCATCCGCGACGCCCAGCAACGAATCTACCCCGCTCAGTCAAAACGCTTGGCACCCGACTTCCGATTCCATCCACAAATTTACCGCGCCGATGGCGAGCAAATCCTCCTTCCCACAGGCAAGTTCACCGTCACCTGCCGACGCGGCCCCGAGTACCTAGAGCAAACCCAAGAAATCGAGGTCAGCGACAAACCATCAACCATCTCATACAACCTAAAACGCTGGGTCGACCCCGCTGCGCTCGGTTGGTGGTCGGGCGACCACCACATCCACGCCGCCGGTTGTTCCCACTACGCCAAACCAACCGAGGGCGTCCATGCCATCGATATGATGCGGCACTGTCTCGGCGAAGATCTCAAGATCGGAGCCAACCTTACCTGGGGCCCTTGCTTCGACTATCAAAAACAATTCTTTACAGGCAAGGACGATCCCGTTTCCGTTTATCCCTACCTGCTACGTTACGACATCGAAGTCAGCGGATTTGGCTCCGGGGCGTCGGGGCACCTGTGCTTGCTCCGACTCAAGCAACAGATTCCTGACGGGGGCGACTCCAAAGACCATTGGCCAACGCTCTGCCTCAACACGTTGCGATGGGCGAAGAAGCAAGGCGCAGTGGTTGGCCCGGCTCACACCGGCTGGGGCTTGGCACTCGAAGGCCGCGATCTTCCCAACTACAAAATCCCTCCATTCGATGGCATCGGAGCCAACGAGTACATCGTCGACGTCACCCACAAGATCGAAGGCCCCGACAAGACCTTAGTGCCCGCCGTCGACTTCGTTTCCACGGTCGACACGCCCTACACCTGGGAACTCAATATCTGGTACCACACGCTCAACTGCGGCTTCCAAACACGCATCAGTGGCGAAACCGATTTCCCCTGTATCTTCGACGAGCGAGTCGGGCTGGGCCGTGCCTACGTTAAAATCGATGGCCGACTTAGCTACGATGCTTGGTGCGAAGGCATCCGTCGCGGCCGTGCTTATGTATCAGATGGCAGTAGCCATCTCATGGATTTCAAAGTCGAGGATGTCGAGGTCGGCACCGACGGAAGCACGTTAAACCTCAAAACTCCCGGAAAGGTAACGGCCACGGTAAATGTCGCTGCCCTGCTGAACGAAACGGTCGAAGAAGGCATCAAAGAGCGTCCCTACTCCCAAAAACCCTACTGGCATCTGGAGCGAGCACGCGTCGATGGCACCCGCGAAGTCCCCGTTGAGGTAATCGTCAACGGCTACGCCGTCGACAAGAAGACGATCGTCGCCGACGGCACCTCACAAGAAGTCACCTTCGAGGTACCCATCGAACAAAGCAGTTGGGTCGCATTACGCATCGAAGCTTCGTCCCACACCAATCCCATCTTTGTCCTAGTCGACAACAAACCCATCCGAGCATCCCGCCGCAGCGCCGAATGGTGCCTAAAAAGCGTCGACCGCTGCTGGAGTCAAAAAGAACGCTTCATCGACAAAAAAGAAATGAAAGACGCCATCGCCGCCTACGACCACGCCAGAGAAACCTACAAAAAAATCATCGCCGAAAGCAAAACGCCATAAACCAATACAAGGTGTATACCTCAGTAATATATTTCCCCCTCAGTTCAGTACGGCATCTCCGCGCCTATGAGGTGCGTTCGGTGTTTCGGTTCGACACTAGTTCGGGGCGAACCTAAAACGACTTCGGTGGGGCAAACCGAAGCGTCTACACAGGCCGTTAAGTGCCGTCGGGCGATTTCACCAACGCACGTAACGAAGCTCATCGTGTAAGTCATTGCAGAAAAATGACTTAGGGCTGCATATTGCCCTCATAACGCCCTTTTTCCAGCAGGCGTCCTCCCGATCTTTTGGCCCAACTCCGGATTTCACCTTTAATCCTTGCATGCCCGACGCTGGGATGTATATTGAGGTTGTTCAGAATTTCAAGTCTAACTACCGTTTACGGGATAAGAACTAACGTAAAGCCGTCACGAATCAGTGCATATGGCCTCTTCAGGGCCAACTGTGCAAGATTCGTGGCGGCTTTTTTTGTGTATGCGGCGGCAAGCAACACCTTTGATCGGAATAGTTTTGACAATGATAACACCTAGTCATACTAAGAACCAATCTCTTCTCCTCTCTCTTTTTCTGGTTGTCGCATTCTCGGCTCTACCCACCCAAGCCGAAATCTACAAGTGGGAGTTCGTTGACCCGGGAGAACCCAGCCTTGGAAAACGTGAAAGCGCCACACTCGTACCTGATGGCGCTGGCGTTGAGGCGATGCCTGGTGCTGAATTGTACTCTCGCGACCTAACCATGGCCTACTTGATTAACAAAGACCTAACCGGCGCCAAGTTTTCTGGTGCTAAGCTAACAGATGCCGACTTGACTGGGGCAAACCTCAACACCTCGGACTTGCGTAATGTCATGATGATTGGTGCAAACTTCACTAATGCACAAATTCGCGGGGCTTTGTTGTCGGTAAATGAGAATAGCGGTATTTCTGCCGAGCAGTTCTACTCAACTGCAAGCTACCGAACCAAAGATTTGTCCACCATTTATCTTGAGAGGTCCAACATTAGCGGCTGGAACTTCATTGGGCAGAATTTAACCAACACAAGATTTAATGGCGCTAATATGACGTCCGCAAATCTGGAAAGCGTGAATCTCACCGGCGCGTATTTAGGTAGCGCAGTGCTCACTAACGTAAACCTAGCCGGGGCAAATCTTACCGGTGTAAGTTCGTATGAGGCCATATGGACCAACACCGACCTGACCGGGACGGAGGTCCGTGGTGCGAGTTTCGCAAGATTTATGAGAGGCACTGGCATCACAACTGCACAACTTTACTCCACCGCCAGCTACCAAGCCAAAGACATAACGGGAATTGGCTTGAGTGGCAACGACTTAAGCGATTGGGATTTTTCCGGGCAAAACTTAACAAGTGCAACTTTTAATTCCGCCACCCTGGCCAACACAGATCTAAGCGAAGCAAATCTAACTGAAGCTCGCTTTTTTCGTGCCAAGCTGACCGACGCCAACTTGTCGGGATCAAACCTTAACAAAGCAAATTTTCGCGATACAGGAATGAATGGAGCTAACCTAACTGGGGCGACCATAAGCGGAGCACGTTTTTCAAGTATTACTGACAGTGGTTTCACTCCAGTTCAGCTCTATTCGACGGCTAATTATCAAGCCAAAGATTTAACTCGGATTTTTATGGAAAATAACAATCTGAATGGCTGGAACTTTGCTGAACAGAACCTGAGTTACGCGCGTTTTTTTGGTTCAACGCTGATCAGCGCTGATCTTAACGGGGCAAATCTTACTAATGTAGTGTTCCTTGGAGCCGAACTAAGCAATGCTAACTTGAGAGGAGCGAACCTCACTGATGCGGAATTTGATGAAGTTACATTAACTAACACTGACTTAACCGGGGCAAACCTTACGAATGTGGGCTTTGAGGAATCGACACTAGACAATGCAAATTTGAGGGGAGCAAACCTTAGTGAAATAGACTTTGTACGTAGCACGTTGGCCAATACTATTCTGGTAGAGGCAAACCTCACCGGCGCGTTTTTCTTTAGTACCGTGATAACCGGCGCAGACCTTACCGGAGCCGATCTAAGGGCGGCACTTATTCCTAACCTAAGCAGTGCACTCACCGACAACCTCATTCAACCCGATGGTAGGATTCACGGGCTTAACCTTGTAGAAGGCCAAAGATTGTTAGTTAGGGACTATGACGGTAACCCAAGCACTTTTATACCGATAGAACCAATCTCCATTACAATCGAGCAAAGATTGTCTATGGATACCGGCGGAGAACTCCGGTTTTTTTTCGAGACTGATCCGTGGGATTCGCTCATTTCTTTTGAGCCAGGAATTCCTGTAATGCTCGAGGGAGGGGCGGTAATTTTGGATTTCGCTGACGAGGTGGAAATAGCAACCCAAATTGGCCGCACGTTTCAAATATTTGACTGGACAGGTGTTTCGCCTTCGGGAAAGTTTTCGATACAAAGCGATTATCGGTGGGATCTTTCTCAACTCTACAGCGCTGGCAAGGTCACTCTTTTGGCCGTTCCCGAGCCGGCGACAGGATCGATTTTCCTACTTGGTGCTTTCTGCTCTATCACAATCCGATGGCGAGTTACTCAAACGAATTAGTGCAAATTCAATCATAGCAATGTATATACTCAAGGTGAAAACGCCGACGCAATAAAGCCCGCGAATCACGCGAAAAAACGCGAATGGATTTAATTTTTTTTATTGAACTCACCTCCTCAAACTTGCCGTAAGTCGCAAGTCGAACTATTCTGAAAAACGAGTCTTTTTCGCGTCTATTCGCGTGATTCGCGGGCTCCTTTCTTTTCAGTTTGAGTATATATTCATAACCTAGTTGGTGTGTCAGCCCGTTGGCAAAATAGGCACTTGTAAGTCCACTTCGAATACATCATCCTGACGCAGTTAAGAAGGTGTCGTGCGTGCGGTTGCCCCATCCTACTACATGAACGTTGAATTGTGAAAATGCGTTCGGTGGCGCCCGCCGAAGCATTCAAGCCGAAGCGGCTAACACGCACCACAGGTCACATCGTTCGAGACGTCGAAACGCGAGTTCCCATCGGTTCCAACCTATTATCTCGTCAGCCCCGATGGTTTGTTGGTAGCATCATCCACAGGTTCTTGCAATATCTCAGTGGTCTGAAATAAAAGACCAGATGGAAGACTCGCTCGGCGAAGTTTCGCAATGAGATCCTGAGGAAAAGGTCGCGTGCAAAATACGGATATGGGCTGCCGATAGCCGGTCTACGTATTTCTAAAAGTTGCTTTATGCAATCACGTCATGAATCACACGTCCGCCTACGTCGGTGAGGCTCTCTTTGCGGCCTTGGTGGAAGTAGGTGAGTTGTTCGTGATCTAATCCCATTAGGTGCAAAATCGTGGCGTGGATGTCGTGTAGGTGGACTTTGTTTTCGACTGCTTCAAAGCCCACTTCGTCGGTACTGCCGTATTGCATGCCGCCACGCACACCGCCGCCGGCTAGCCACATGGTAAATCCATACGGATTGTGATTACGCCCTGGGGCATCTTTGCCTTCGCTAAACGGCATCCGACCGAATTCGCCTCCCCAGACGACCAGCGTTTCGTCGAGCATGCCTCGCTGTTCCAGATCGTTTAGCAAGGCAGCGATCGGCTGGTCAACTTCCGATCCATGTTGGCCATGGTTTTTTTCGATATTTCCATGAGCATCCCAAGTTTCTTCAAGATGCCCACCCCCTGAATAAAGCTGGATAAACCGCACACCCCGTTCGACCAAGCGCCGAGCCACCAAACAATTGCGTCCAAACTCGTCGGTCGGTTGCTTACCGACGCCATACTGCGATAGCGTCTCGCTGGCCTCCTGCGAAATATCCACCGCCTCGGGCGCTTCCGACTGCATTCGGTAGGCCAATTCGTACGACTCAATCCGTGCGGCCAACTCGTGCCCACCTGGGCGTTCGGCCTTATGCTGATCGTTCAACTGAGCAAGTAAATCCAACTGGGCGCGCTGAGCAGCAGGCGTGATATGGGCTGGCCCACGTAGGTCGAGAATCGGATCGCCCACCGGTCGAAACAGTGTGCCAGCGAACGTCGAAGGCATAAAGCCGCTCGACCAATTCGGCTCACCACTGATTGGGCCACCTCGTTTATCGAGCATCACGACGTAACCCGGCAAGCTTTGATTCTCGGTGCCAAGCCCATACGTACACCAGCTACCCAGCGAAGGTCTGCCGATAAACGTCTTCCCCGTGTTCATGGCAATCAGTGCCGAGCCGTGCGCATGGCTATCCGTATGGCACGAATTGATCACACACAGTTTGTCCACATGATTTCGGACCTCCGGAAAATAATCCGACACCAGCAAGCCGCTCTCACCCCCAGGGCGAAAAGGCCGCCATGCAGGTGTCAGATAACCGACCTTGCGTCCGCCCGAATTGATATACGTTTTATTCTCAGGCAATGTCTTGCCGGCATACTTTTCCAATTCGGGCTTGTAGTCGAAAGTATCTACTTGGCTCGGTGCGCCGTTCATCATCAAGAAGATGCACGCCTTTGCTCCCTTGGCAAGTTGCGGCGGCTTGGATGCCAAGGGGTTCGCGATACCACCCTCCGCCGCATTAGCACGGCTCGCAAAAAAACCGTCTCCTGCAAGCAAACTCCCGAGGGCCAAGCCGGCAAAACCAGCTCCCATCTCCCACACAAATTCACGGCGAGTTTGCCCGCACGGAAATAATCGTTCATCGCTCACGATGCTTCTTTCCTTTCAATCCACATAGATAAACTCATTGGAGTTCAAAACCACATGGCATAAGGATGCCAACGACAACAACTCAGGCGTCGCCTCAGCCGACGTGACGGCTTCAAAACGATCTTGCTGCTGTGCCAAGTGTGCGACCGCCAATTGTTCTTCCTCTGGTTTCGGATCGCGGCCCAATGTAAATCGCCAGACACTCTGCACCTGCTCCAACCGATCGCTTGCCCCAGAACTTGCTACCCGCCTTGCCAGGGCCATACTCCGCTCATGGGCAAACGCATTGTTGAGTAGCGCTAACGCTTGCGTGGGTGCGATGGTTACATCCCGCTGTCCACACGGCGAAATCGTGTCGCTAAAGTTAAATGTCGTCATCATCGGCAGCAGCAGGCTACGTTTTGAAAACATATACAGACTTCGGCGTAGTTGCTGCTGGGCAGGCGACGAATGCCAGGCCGCCTCTTTTTGCGACAAGCCCTCTAAAGCACTAGCATCCATCGTCGGACGGAAGCTAGGACCGCCCCGAGTTGGGTCCAACTCACCGGTCACTTGGAGCATCGCATCTCGCAATGCCTCGGCATCTAATCGGTACCGCTTCGCATGCCACCACAACTGATTCGCCGCATCTTGCAGCTGATATTCATCAAAGCGAGGATGAACTGAAGATTGCCTGTACACTCGCGACATTAAAATTTTCTTGTGAATCGCCTTAGTCTTCCAACCACCTTGCACGAACTCCGTTGCTAACCAATCGAGCAGTTGCGGGTGGGTAGGCAGCGCTCCCCGATAACCAAAATTGTTTGGCGTGCGAACCAACCCCGCCCCAAAATGGTGTTGCCACAATCGATTCACTATCACTCGTGCCGTCAGTGGGTTCTGCGGATTAACCACCCAACGGGCAAATTGCAATCGCCGCTCGGTAGATGCCGCACCTGCCGAAGGAGGTTCAAAAGACCGATCCAATACGCTTACTGCCGTCAACGCCCCAGCTTCGGCAATCTCTCCGGGCTTATGCCGATCTCCTTGCTTCAATAAATGCAAGGGCACCGGCTTTGTCGTTAGATCGGTCCACCCAAGCACATTGTCGTACCCGAGTTCCTCGGACGTTGGACCGCCCAGGAGTTCGCGCCCGCGAGGTTCGATCGCCCCCGGCCAAAAAATCGCCGCCAGCCGATAGTAGTCCAACTGCGGGATCGGATCGAACTTGTGGTCGTGGCACCGGGCACACTTTACTACCAAACCAAGAAATGCCGACGAGGTGACATGCACCAAGTCTTCTAACCGCTCGTATTTATAGTCCTGCGGATCATTGGGTTCATCATTCCAGGTACCCAACCGTAACAACCCAGTAGCAATCACTGATTGCTCTGTCCGATCAGGCAGTTCGTCGCCCGCCAGTTGTTCCAATACAAACCGATCGTAGGGTTTGTCCTCGTTCAGCGAATCGACAACCCAATCGCGATACCGCCATGCAAACGGTTTTTCTTGATCGCGTTCGTAGCCACTCGTCTCCGCAAAGCGAACCAAATCCAGCCAGTGCCGCGCCCAGCGCTCACCATACTGAGGCGATGCCAACAGTTCATTGACCGTTCGCTCCCAAGCATCGGGGCGTTGGTCGGCAACAAACGCTTTGATCTGCTGGAAGGATGGTGGCAGACCAATCACGTCGAAATAGATTCGGCGGATCAACTCCCGCTTACCTGCCAAGGGCGCCGGCTCCATGTCTGCCGCTTCCAACTTTGCCAGCACAAAGTTGTCGATCGGGTTGCTCACCAAATCAGCACGGCGAACCTTAGGTGGAGTGACCTGCAGAACCGGAAGCAACGACCACCAATCTCGCCCGCCCCGAACATCGCTCGTTTTCTCATAAAGATCGAGCGTGCGATTCTCAGGCCAATTGGCGCCCGTTTGTACCCAACGCTCAAGCAGTGCGATCTCGTCTGCCGACAGCTTCTGCGCAATGCCCTTTTTCTCCGGCGGCATCTCGCCCGCAATGACTCGCTCTAGCAAATAGCTTTCTTCCGTGGCGTCCAACGCTATCGCAGGACCGCTGTCGCCACCTTGCAACAACCCTGCTTTGGAAGCCAACGAAAGTCCGCCCGAGGAATCACTCTCTTGATGACACTCCAGGCATCGCCTTATGAGCAAGGGTACAACTTCTTGCTCGAAATCAGGTGTAGCGATTTGTTCGACGGCTTGGACAACCAAGCTACCATCGATCAAAAATACGATCGCAACAAAAAGCCACAAGTAAGCAACTTGTCTCCCTAGCATCGTTTACGCTCCCCGAGCCGTTGGCGTATCAACTGTCCAATCACATTCGGTTAGACAACCCTGCCGGGATTATAGCTCAAAACTCCTAAGTCGCTGCTATTTTCCGGCACGGCCTGCAAAAAGTACCACCCCTAGTGCGAAGTACACCCCCATGGGATCGCGGTTAGCCGCATTAATACATTGCGATCACGTACTTTAGAAAGTCGCTCTAATCCAAAAGCTTTTGCATCGCCGACATCAGTACGTCTTCTACTTCGGGGGCGACTCTCGACGCTCGGGGGCTGTCCTCGTAGCCGCCTTGTTGGTAGTGTTTTTTCATGCAGATGTAACCAGGGGCGTATTCAGCGTATGCAGCAACTGCGACAAACAAATCGGGTTGCATCTTTTGAGCAGCCAACTGATACTCGACCACCGCTTCGCCCGGCAAACTCAATACGCGCGCCGGCCCTAGCTTTAGGCAGGTGATATCCACCGTGTCGCCTGACTGACAGCGGCTAAACCAAACTAAATCTTTCGCGGCATAAGTTCGTTTGGCTGCGGGGAGTTCCTTGTTATGAAGTGTTGCGATTAGCTCTTCTTCGACCACATGAGGAGAAATGGGCAGTGCGACTGCCTCGGTTTTCCAATCTACGTCGGCGGCGGTGATGGGATGTTTTTCTGTCGCTTGAAACGCTTGCGACATCCCCTCGGCCAAACGCACGGCTAAGGTCTGTCGGTTCTCGTGCGAACCGTCGTTGTATTTGCCAGCCCCGATGTTGCCGCCCGCTCCGTTGAAATGGACGTGCTGCAAACCGTTGAGCGTGCTTTGCCGCATGAAGCGAGCAATCCCTGGGAAATCGGCACTTGCCACTCCCGTTCGGTAATAACTTTGCGGATGGGTCGCGTAGTAGGTAAGCACCACCACTGGGGTCTCTTCGTTCCAAAAGCTAATGGATTTAACAAATGGGTCGATGGTTCCCTCTGGCTCAGCACGCACTTTTGGATTGGCACACGCCGTGTAGCGGACCACTCGTACCCGACCGTCCTCGCCGAGAATGCGCCGATTGGACGCCACCTTCTCTACCTTCGCCTGCCCAAGTCCCAGATGGGTTACTTCTTGGGCATCCTCGGTCGCCTGCTTTGCCGCTTCGGCCACTCGCTTGATGGCATCGCGAGCAAAAGCCACGTCGAACATCACGCCGCCGATTCCTTGCTCAGCCAGCAACTGCTCGGCGCTAAAATCGCATCGTGGCGCATCATGCTGATGCAAGCAATGCACCGCCACCCGTTCGACACTCGTCGCGGTTGCTAGGGCGATCGCTTCTCGCCACCGTTCGTAGCCATCGTTGCTAAGGCCGATCCAGTCGACAGCGCACAAAACAATCGGCTCGCCACTACCAACCAGCACCACCCCCCGTGCCGTCAACGGCATCCCGACCCCATCGCAACGGTCGTAAGCCAATGGACTTCCCACCGGCGGTGATACGTCAACGATAAACTTCCCCACCCGTAGTGGCTCCGACGCCCCGACCAAAGGGCCACTAGACACAAGCAGAAACACCGTTGCTACGGCGAATAACATTCTCATGTAGCGCATCCTGAATATCCTTTCAATCAAACATGTATGTACTCAAAGTGAAAAAATAACCACAGAGCCACGGGGGACACTGAGAAAACAGTCACAAAGTCCAATTGGCAGTAGGGTAGAATTTGTTGTTCTTACGATTCTAAACACTCCGTGACTCTGTGATGAAATTCTTTTCAGTCTGAGTTACGTACGTAGGTCTTCCACAGCTTTGGCAAAACCCTTCACGGTATTGTTCGACAAACGGACATTGCTGGCGTCGGCGCCTATTCGAATTCCGATTCGGCTGGCCGATTTTCTTGTCTCGACGATCTCGTTCCCGGCAATCACCACATCTTTCGTCTTGCCCAACACGTCGATCGCAATGCCCTCGTCGCCACCGTTGTCGACGATGCGATTCTTTTCCAAGACATTTCGATTGGCCCAAAAATCGACTCCTCGATTATCTTCGCGAAAAAGAATACCACCGATCCCGCTGTTTAGGATTTCATTATTGCGAATCACATTGTCGGTATCGTTATGCCCAATCGTCATGCCATGCTTCACGCTGTCGACGATCTTGTTATTCTCTGCCAATCCATACTTCACTCCCCAGCACCAAAAAATTCCTATTCCATTTCGCTCAAGACGGTTGTCACGAATCAAAGGCCGCTGCGAACCGCTTCCTGGATGCAACCCTAAGTCGGTGTTGCCTACGCTGTGGCAATTCTCCACGACCACATCGTGACAAATCTGCCAACTGATGCCATCGCCATTGTAGTTGCGCAGCGTCAGTCCTCGCATTGTCATCTGATTGCAATCTTGCAACCAGATGCAACCGCCGTAGTTGCCATTTAGATTGACGTTGTTTGCTCGATTTCCGTCGAAGGTGAGGTCTTCGATCACTACGTTCTCAATATTCTCGCCACTGAACAGCGGAAACGAGGTTGTACAACTTGGCTCACCAGAGAGCCAGACATTTTTTCGTAGTGCCCGATCAAGCTTGAAACGATTTCCGTCTCGCGCGACAAGCGTACGTTTCAGGTTGACCACCCCTCCGGCTCCTGGTTTGGCAACGGAAATGAAAACCCCATCGCCTAACTTCAACCCGCTGGCATCGGCAAACGTAATTTCTTGATCAAACCAGTCTGAGTCGGCAACCAATTTGGCTGTCAACGACTCCTCTTTGATTAAGACCGCGTCTTGACCGCTGCCCACGATCCGAATATCGGACGGCAAGAACACGGAATTGCGAAAACGATACTCGCCCGGCAAGATCTTCACCGAGCCGTTACCCCATCTGGCCGCGTAGTCGACCGCTGCCTGAATCGCCTTTTCGGTATTTCCGACGATGTCGGCTTTGTCGGGCCCCACGGTCACGGTCAGACGTTCACTCCAATCAGGCTCGTGGCGATTGTCTCCCGAGGTCGCACGAGGATGATCCACCGGTGGCAATTCGCTGGCCAACAAACTTGGCGTTGCCCAAGCCGCGGCCACCACCCCAGTCGAACGACCAAGAAAACGTCTACGATCGAGTTGTTTTTCGTTCATCACCTTTACCTCGGTAAATACAACTAAGCCGCAAGGCTATTTTTGTAGTCCCGATTGTATGCTCGGGGTTCTTTGTGCGTCTACTCATTTCTGTAAGCCTGAACGAAACGCTGGGACGACTGCAAAGCCATACTAGCCGCAGGCGGAAGCCGTGGCTGAGTCTGAAAAAACCGCGGCTTCCGCCGGCGGCTATAACGGAAACTGTGACTTTGTAGCTCTCCTGTATTTTTTGTCCCTTTCTCGACAAGGGGATTTCCTATGCTGCTATTAACTATCGTTTGACCGGCGAATTTCCCTTGCCTTATGTCGAAGTTGCTGGCTCCACACTGATCGTTGGATCGCAAAATAGCTTTGACGTTGTTTCGTGAGCTTGACTATTGCGACTCCCGCTTCGCGTCATACAACCACTCCCAAGCCAATCCTGGTAGCTCGACTCGGAAACTCACCAGTCGCCCGTGCTCGACCTCGGTGACATACGCCGTACGGCCATCCGGTCCGCCGAAGCAGATGTTGCTTGGCATGTTGCCTAGCACGTCGATTTCTTCCAGCAACTCGCCTGTCGGCGAAAGTTTTGCGACGATGCCGGCCCCGTGCCGCGTGACGTACAAGTTGCCTGCTGTGTCGCAGCGCATGCCGTCGAGGCTGTGCTCGTCAAACGAGGCAAACTCTTTCCGTTGGCCCAACGTGCCATCCTGTCGGATCGGAAAAGCCCAAACCTTGCGTTGCACACTCTCGTTCACATAGAGCGTTTTCCCGTCGGGGCTCACTTCGATGCCGTTGGTAGTCCCCAGATTGTGCCCCAGGCAAGTTGTGCTGCCGTCGAGGTCGATTCGCCATAACTGTCCTGTACTGTCTCCCCAATTCGGATCGCTCGCATACAACGTGCCATCGACTGCCAAAGCCAAATCGTTGGGCTGGTTCATCGCCCCGTTGTGCGCAAACACTTCGATCTGCTTGGTCCGAGGGTCGATCTTCAGCACGTTGTGATTCACATAGTCGGCAACAAACATCATGCCTTGCCGATTGAATCGGATGCCGTTGCCCACGCTATCGTTGGGTAAGGTGCAAAACACTTCGACCTTGCCCTGCGGCGTCAATCGACCGATTGTCTGTTGCCGTTCAAAGTTTACTGCATAGACGTTCCCATCGCGATCGACGCCCGGTCCTTCGATACCCGAGGTAAACGAACCTTTCTCGGTTGCCGGCTTTGCAACATAAAGTTTATCTGACATCGTTGTTGCCGTCTGGGTTGCCAGACCGGCTTTCCTACTCCCTTCGTCTGCGTGGGCCATGTTTTCCCTCATTCCAACTGCTACTAAAAAAAACAGTAGCAGAACCTTGCTCAATGGAACTAGTTGTTTGGTCATCTCTGTTGTCTCTCTTGCGTGTTGTCCAACCGCGGCTTCCGCTCGCGGCTAGTATGATTTTGCTATCCTTACCTGTTAGAACTGCATCGATTCTTGATATTTCCCCTGTGCAGCGGTTACGATGAGGTGCCCCTGCCTTTGCGATTCTAGTGCATGGCGTACGCCCATGCGATCATGGATTTTTTGGAAAGTTACTTATAGGATCGGAATATCATGAAAAAATTCTCTGTCAATCGCCGACAATTCGTTCAGGGGGTTGTCTCTTCCACGGTAGTCGGTAGCGTAGTGTCCATGAACGATCGTGCCGCTGCCAAAGACAATCCGCTCTCGCCCGAACGTGCTGAGTTTCGAGACCGGCTCTTACTCGCTCTTGGTGGCCCTTGGCCAAAGCCTGGTCCGCTGCAACCGGAAGTCACCATTACTGTTGCCAAAGATGGTTACCGTATCGAGCATCTTTCCTTCTTGGCCGAACCCGACGACCGCATCCCCGCGTTGCTGCTAGTTCCCGAAGGAATCGACGCGAAGTCACCTGCCCCGGGAATCTGCATTTGGCATCAACACAACGGGCAATACCACCTAGGCAAATCGGAGCCTGCGGGGTTGGCTGGTAATCCGGAACACTACACCGGCGTTGCGTTAGCCAAACTTGGCTACGTGGTGCTTTGCATCGACGCTCTCGGGTTCGAGGATCGCCAAAACCCGGAACTGTCTAATCGTTCCAATCAAGGTGCCTTGCGCGACGGTGGCTACGAACGCTATCTGTTTCTTCGTTACTTGGTCGAGGGAAAAACACTCGCCTGGAAAAACATCCTCGACATGCGTCGCGCGGTCGACTACCTGCAAACGCGAACCGAGGTTCTCTCCGACCAACTTGGCTGTTATGGCCACTCGATGGGGTCGACCCACACTTGGTTGGTCGGCGGCTGGGAGCCGCGGCTGAAAGCGTTGGTTGGCAACTGCTGTTTACCCACCTATCGGGGAATTCACCGCGAGCAACTCTTGCATTGTTTTCCTAACTTTGTCCCAGGTATTTATCCTGAAGCCGACACTCCCGACATTGCTGCGCTCACGGCCCCAAGAGCGTTTCATCTCAATTTCGGTGAACTGGACACTGGCAGCCCCATCGACGAAGCCAAACGTGGCGCCGAGGTTATTGCCGAAACCTACCGTCAGTTGGGCGCTGCCGAAAACTTTAGTCACTATGTCGAAGCTGGCGTTGGCCACGTTCTCAGCGAGACGATGTGGCAAAAAACGAGCGACTTCTTTGCTCGCCATTTGCCAATTCGTAAGCCGAATAGCTAACTCGTTCAAATCTTGCCACCGCAGTACTTGCAGTGCGAGGCATCCGTGTCGTGTCCTTCCTTCATGCACTCGGGACATACCTGCGTGGTTAGTTTCTTGGCTCCGACGTGCGCTAGCTCCGCAGACACGATCCCTGTGGGCACGATGATAAAGCTGTAACCGAGTACCATCATTATCGCTGCTAGTGCTTTCCCTGGAGCCGTTTCGGGCGCGATGTCGCCATAGCCGACCGTCGTCATTGTCACGACGGCCCAATACATGCTCTGCGGGATTGACTCGAATCCTTTTGTGGTCCCTTCGATCACATGCATCATCGACCCGACGATTACCACGGCAATCAAAATGAATGCCAAAAAAACAACGACTTTTGCCCTCGCTCCCCATATTGCTGCGCGCAGCGCGCTCGCCTCTGACAGCATGTGCGTCAACTTAAAGATTCGGAAAGTACGCAACAGCCGCAGGGCACGAATCACCGCCAATCGCTGGACGGCGCTGTCTCCCATCCCCAGATCGGAATACATAATAGCGATTAAATACGTTGGCAAAATGGCCAGCAGATCAACCACTCCGTAAAAGCTAAACACGTATCGCCAGGGTCGTTTGGCACAAGCAATTCGCAAGCCGTATTCAAGCGTAAAGAGAAGGGTGAAAATCCATTCTGCGCTGCTGAGCTGACTCTTGTATAGGTTGCGGTACGCCTCGACGCTGTCGAGCATTACCACCAATACGCTCAGAAAGATCGCTAGTAGTAGGATGACATCGAACAGTTTTCCCCGAGGCGTATCTGCCTCGAAGATCACTTCGTACCAACGTTCTCGCCAAGTTTGGGTTTTGCTGGGGGCTGCTTTATGCGGAGGCATGGCGTTCTCGTTCAGTAGTTCGGTTGTCGACGTGATCAAGGAGACATTGTAAATAACTCAAGCTGAAAGGAAGGGGGCTTGTGAATCGATCGAATAAGCATGAGAAGGCTCGCATTCGGCATATCCGACTTTCGTCTTGCGTGTTGTTGATTGGTTGACTTTATTGGACAAAATTATGTTGGTTGGTGCTGCTATCGTAGTGTTTGGTGGGTTAGTTTTGGCACGAATTGCGGGGGGGCCCCATTGAGGTGGACAAAAGGGAGTTCGGAATGCGGAAATCGGAGTGCGGAAGTGAAAAATATTGTCCATTTGGGCGCTATCAATGACGAAATCTGAATGACGAATGACGAAAAAGCTGATCGCTAATGTAAAAGCTAACCGCTATTGTCCCAGAAGTGGTGGCACAATTTCAACTGTAAAAATTTGGCCAGGGGTGTTTCTCGCAGAGACGGCGGAGACAGCAGAGTTTTTTGACGGGATTTACGGGATAGATGGGGAGCAATTGGTAAGTTGCTCTAGCGATAGCCCAGGGTTTTCGGCCAGGATGGCCGGGCTATGGTGTGTTGCGTTGTTTTGGCGATGTGGCTAAGCCGCGAGCGGTGGCGGGTTTTTTCGGTTTTGTTGGGCTATTTTTTGGTGATGATTAGTTGATAAGCCCCTTGGCTTTTTTTGTTGGCGGTTTGGGTGGCGGAGATTTGGGTGTTGCCGGCGGGTAAATCGAGATTGGTAAATTGGCACGAGTCGGAGCCATCGGGGGCCTGTTGGTTGACGATGGTGTCTCCGATTTTTAGGCGGACGTTATCGCCGGTTTTGGCGTTGGCGAGCAATACTTGTACGTCGTAGCGGCCTGCTTGGGCGATGTTTACTAGCCAATAGCCGGTCGTGCCAGGGGCCCAGCCGTTGCTGCGCCAGTCTTGGCGTGTCAGTGCGGTGGTGGTTTCGTGTGGGGTGCCAATTACGATTCTAGGGGGCGCGTAGTTGTCGGGTCGGGTGCTGGAGACGTCGTCGAACCAGCGGTCGTAGGCCGCTTTTAGTCGGGCAAAGATTTCTGGTTTTTGGTCGATCAGATTATGGGCTTCGCCCGGGTCGGACACCAGGTCGTAAAGTTCAAAATTCGGCGGGTCGGTCAATTCTTTTAATCGTCTGCTGTCGTTGAGTAGTTTCCAACGAGAATCGCGAATCATGAAGTTGTGGTAGCGGACCGGTTGGTCGCCCCGATGCCATTGGGTGGCAATGGTTCGTTCGGGCCACGGGATTTCTTTGTCTTCAAGCAACGGTAAGAGACTTCTGCCATCCAGGGCAAGCTGGGCGTCTGGTTGGACTTGGCAAGCTTCTAGGATTGTCGGCATGACGTCGATGTGGGCGGCAATTTCGTTGCGTGTGGTGTTGGGCTTTAGGCGTGCGGGCCAATGCAGCCAGAGTGGTGAGCGGACGCCCCCTTCGTGAACGCTGGTTTTTGCACCGCGGTAGGGGCCGACAAATCGTTCGGTGTTGGGGCCGTTGTCGACGAGGTAAATCACCAAAGTGTTTTCGGTGAGGCCTAAATGGTCGAGTTTTTTGAATAGTCGGCCTACATTGTCGTCGATGTTTGTGATCATCGCGCCAATGCGAGCCAGGGTGTCGATCTGCTTAGGTGCATTTTTTTTGGATGGCTGCTTGACCATGATGCTGGTCAGATCTTCTTGCATGTATTGTTTGCGAAGTTCTTCGGGGACGTCGTGATACGGCGAGTGCGGTGCGTTGGTTGCGATGTAGGTGAAGAAGGGGCGCTGCTGCTTGTGTGCTTTGTCGATGAACTGCATTGCGGCGTCGAAGTAGACATCGGTGCAATAGCCGGTGGTTTGAACCTGTTGGCCGTTGTGAAAAAGAATGGGGTTGGTGTAGCGTCGGTTGTTTTCTCTTGGCTCGGAGGGTTGTGCCAGGCCGCCGCCTCGATGGATGAGCGATTCTTCGAAGCCTTGGTCGTTGGGACGCATCGGGTAGCAGTCGCCGAGGTGCCATTTGCCGAAGATGCCAGTTGCGTAGCCGGCGGTCGAGAGGAGTTCGGCAACGGTGACTTCCTGCGGCTCCATCATCGCTCGACCGACGTAGGTATCGAAGGCGCGGGTGCGGTAGTTGTATCGCCCGGTCATCAAACTGGCGCGGGTGGGGGTGCAAACGGGGCAGACGTAGAAGTTGCTCATCGAAGCGCTGCGTTGGGCCATCGCGTCGATGTTGGGCGTTTTCAGGATCGGGTTGCCGGTGGCACCGAAGTCGCCCCATCCCTGGTCGTCGGACATGATGAGGATGACGTTGGGAGGCTCGGCGACGGCAGTAGAGAGAAAGGCGGAAGACGTGAGTATTAGGAATAGAGCGGTAGTGAATCGGTGTTGGTTCATCGTGTTCCCCAGCCATGATTTTTGTAGAAAACAGGTGTTTTTGTAGTGTAGCAGGGATGTGTGCGGGTTGCATATTTGTGTCCGTGCAACCCGAGGACGCATGCAAAGTCCAAAAACAACCGCCAAGACGCCAAGATCGCCAAGATGGTAAAGCAAGTCTCCAGGACGATTGCAAAGTGACAGTAGTTCCAAGTTTGGCCTAACCAGAAGACTTGCCATAAGGTGAATACCCCGTAGGGGTTGCACATCGTAGCCCAGGGTAAGCGGCGAAGCCGCGCCACCCTGGGTAATCGTTGCTTGAGATAAGCGAACCCTGAAAGGGTTCC
>JAADGV010000066.1 GCA_013152205.1 Planctomycetota bacterium | reverse complement strand
GATTCGGCCTTGACGCGCTCGGTGACGCAGGCGGCAGGTTGAGCTTCTTTGGCGCACTTACAACAGGCGGTACTCTCACGAAAGTATCACCCAACTTGCTTCCTCAAGATACTTGGATCCATGTCGCTGCCGTAGGTACGCCTACCGGTATTGGCGTTACTGATCGTGTCAGCGTTCAGCTCTTTGAAAACTACGCCGCAGCAGGTACTCCTCAGGTATTTATCGGGTCTATTGGAGGCCCTCTCCTGGATCCTAATCTGGCGGATTATAACATTGGTGGGACCAATTCCTTTGACGGATTTATTGACGAGCTTCGCGTCAGCGATCAGGCATTGGCGACCGCGAATTTCCTGACCGCTTCGGGAGGGCAGCCCCCGCCACCTGTACGAGCGGTCGACTTCGGCAAGCAGTGGCTGCAAAATAATCCATTCACGGTCATGGGTGCGGCATTGGGTAACGACCCCGTGTTTAATCTGGCGGATTACCAGGATGCAAATCTGACGACCGTATTGGCCAATAATTCCAGTATCGTCACTCAGTTCGGTGTGGCAACAGTAGCTTCGGATGCCGGTGTGCCCTGGATACAGCATTGGACTGCCGAGGTTTTTACCCCCGGTTCTTACCAGCCGTTTACATCCGTCCAGAAAGCGCAAGTTAATGAGTTGGTTCGCAGAGGAGGCGGTATCGGCTGGATGCTACCGGATGAACCCGAGGCGACTGATTTCCCCGCGCTGGCGGAGCAGGCCGACTTCCTAAGAACTGCGCATCCGGAATTGTTGATTATTGTGAACGTAGGTGATACGGATACGACTTACCTCAACAATCTGGTGACGACGGTTCAGCCCGATGTGCTGATGTTTGATGATTTTCCTCTTAATACCAACGGTACCACGGATATCAACGGCTGGTTCGGAGACTTGATGGCGATTCGTACCACGGCCCAGGCTAACAACATTCCTTATTGGGGATATCTGCAATCTCTAACGGTAGCCGGCGGTACGTTTCGTGAGCCAAGCGAGTCGGACTTGCGTTTCAACGCCTTTTCGCTGTTGACGGCTGGCTATACCGGGCTGGGTTATTTTAGCTATGACAATCAGGCCCCCGCGCTTGAAGGGTTTTTTAATTCGGCAGGGGTTAAAAAGCCGGTTTACTTTCTGGCACAAGGTGTTAATCCTGAGATTGCAGCCCTCGGCCAGTCGCTGCGATTTTTGACCAGCGAAGACGTGCGGTTTGTAGGTGGCGGTGTTTCAAGTACGCCAACGGGTCTGATCGATTGGACTTTTGGTGCGGGTGGCGATACGAACATTCTTTCTGTTTCGGTTGATGGCACGCCGGCGGCCGGCGAAGACGGTTTGTTGGGCTTGTTTACCGACGACGATGGTGATCGTTTCTTTATGTTAGCCAACTTGTTTCATGGAGACAGCCTCGACGCTGTGGCGGCCGCTCTAGATTTCACCATCACGTTTGACGTTTCAGTGAACAGTATTTGGCGGCTGAATCGTCTTACTGGCTTGGCGGAAGAAATCATGTTGATTAGTAATACCCTGAATCTGACGTTGCCCGGTGGCACCGCCGACTTGTTTAAGTTCGACGACGGCCTTTTTCCCGGTTTGTCAGCAATCCCGGGCGACTTCGATGGCGATACCGACGTGGACGGGTTCGACTTCCTAAAATGGCAACGGGGTGAGTCACCCAATTTAGGGAGTGCGGGTGATCTGGCCGACTGGGAAAGCAATTTTGGCACAGGCGCTGGGGCACTATCCGGTTTAGCAGCCGGCGCGAGTGCCGTCCCAGAACCGTCGAGTGTCGCGTTGCTTAGCTTGGCATTGGCCGGACTGGCTACCAGCTGGCGCCGCCGGAAGTAGCGTAAATAACTTGAAAAACCTCACCCCCGCAGAAGTATGGCAACGAGAGAGTTGAGATCAATCCGGTCTTGCCAAACTTCCCAGCGTGGGGGAGGTTTTTTTGCAGTAGTTCCTTAAAACATCTTTCTTCAATAGCAAACATAGCAACAGAGAAAGGCACTACGTTGAGCGACACTACCAAACGGTTGGCCGTTTACAACTATCGCTCAGCCACAGGGTAGTTTCTCGGCAGCCAAGTCTCGCCATGCGGTCGGGATGCCAATCGCGAGTGCAGAGGAGGGTGTTAATACGATGCGAATGGAATGGATCTTTGTTTTCGGAACCTTGTTGTTTACCGCTGGCTGCGGTTCAAGCGAAGTGGCCTGGGTCTCGGGCAAGGTAACCTATGCGGGCGAAGAGGTTTCGGAGGGCGCATTACGATTTTTCCCCACCGAGGGAACGCCCGGCAGTGGAGCTGGCGCAAAAATCATTGATGGTCACTACGAAATCACGATCGAGATGGCTGAGAAAAGAAGACTAGTGGCTGGCGGTTATCGTATTACTGTTGTGGCTAGTCGCAAAACGGGCAAGATGTTCCCGCACCCCGATGGGGAGGGTATGGTCGAGCACTCCCAGATGTACATTCCGAACCGTTACAACATGCAGACCCAATTGGAGGCAGAGCTTCAGCCGGGTGAGAACGCCCACGACTTAATCTTGGAACGTTAGTGTTGTACGGCCTTGTTGACTAATTCCACTGGTTTTCCCACGAGTTCCCCGAAGCTAGCACGTTCAGCTCAGTTTTAAGATAGACCTTATCGTTACGGGCGAGACAAAGCCTATTGGAAGCAGAGTGTATGAAATGAGGAATGGCATGAAAACAAGGCACATTGCAAACCTAAATTTCCCTCGCGGTTTCACTTTGGTAGAGCTTTTGGTCGTGATCGCGATCATCGGTGTATTAGTAGCCCTATTGCTGCCTGCGGTTCAAGCTGCCCGGGAGGCTGCTCGCCGGACTCAGTGCCAGAACAACATGCGCCAATTCGGGCTCGCCTTGCAAAACCACCATGGTGCGCGGGGCCAATTTCCCGCCGGCTTTCTTGCTTATGATGAAAAGACCACACATATTTGCTGAGTGGCCTGCGCGGCGAGAATTGGCGACCAGACCTGGGCACTACAACTCGGGCGATGGGCAATGGGTGACTCACCACTCTTGGTTAGCACAGCTTTTGCCCTATATCGAACAACAAACGATGTCCGATCAGCTCGATTTTAATAATTCAGCCGGCGGTCATGCCCCGTTTGTGGGTACCACAAATACCAATCGAGACATTGGCGGCATTGATCTTTCGCTGGCCCGCTGTCCTAGTGACGGCGACGCCGAAAGAGAGACCCCAGACCTAGCCCCTACCAATTATGTGGCCAGCATCGGGAATACCGGCTGCACCTTGCCCTGGGGCTGTGCGATCTCGACAATAGAACATAGTCCTGGAGCACCGCCCGACGGGGTGATGTACATCGCCAGTCAAGTCAAAATGCGGCAAGTTACCGACGGAACCAGTTCAACGACCGCGGTTTCCGAATGCCTTATTGGGAGGCCATGGGTCGTACGCACAGGAAATCCAGCCCTGGCGGAAAGTATTTTGGCCGGCACGGAACCCGATGTTGACAGCAATGTCGGCACCGGCGGTCGTGGCCAGTGGTGGCTCTTTGCTGCTCGCAACCAAGAGTGGACGTTTACCACGCGAATCGCGCCGAACGATCCGCTTACCTCGAATCAAGAGCCGGAAGTCTACTCGATGTTGGGCTACTTTGCCGCGCGGAGTAACCATCCCGGCGGCGTGCATGTGACATTCCTGGACGGGTCGACCCATTTCATTGGTGATTCGGTCGACATCCTTGTCTGGCGCGCAATGGGTTCGCAAAGCGGGGAAGAAGTAGTTAGTCGCTAGTGGCTTAGCTGCCAACAAGCAGGAGCAAACGAAAAGGCAATCGCTCATGAGGCAACGCATGTTGCCACTGGAATCCGGAAAAATTACTGCTTAATCAAGGCTAAGAGCCTATCCCGGAACCTGCTTGGAGGCATCCAGCGGCCAGGGAAATCAGAAAAACCAAACAGTTTTGGGACGTGCAATAAGAATGCCTCAGTGTCGGTGAAATACCTCAATGAGGATTGGTATAATGTTTGATGGCGGATCAAAAAAAATGAAAGAAAAGTCCCTACATGGTTTCACCCTCGTAGAGCTATTGGTTGTGATTGCGATCATTGGTGTTTTGGTGGCGCTGCTGTTGCCCGCCGTGCAAGCGGCTCGCGAAGCAGCTCGACGGATGCAATGCAGCAACAACACAAAGCAAATTGCGTTGGCGCTTCATGGCTATCATGGCGATCACGGGGCGTTTCCGCCCGGTTATGGGTTACCCAACAAAATCAGCGGTTTTAATACCGAGTGGCCGTGGGTGCCCCGTATCTTTCCGTACGTAGAACAGCAGGCAATTTTCGACTTGATAGATTTTGAGGATCACATTGGCAGCACTGCCTCAACGCCCCTTCAGCAGCAGGTTACGCAGCCGCAGATTGCCAATTTTCTCTGCCCCTCGGATCCTGGGGCCCTTGTGCGATTTAACGTGGGTAGTGTGTGTTGGAGTTCCTTGAAAGAGTATGGAAGGATTTCCTACGCAGGCAATTTTGGCCAAGGGCAGATGGAGGCTCTGGATCGCGTGGAGGGGATCTTCGGCGAGTACAGAGGGGCAAGCTTTAAGCATATCCAAGACGGTTCGTCGAACACGTTGCTACTATCGGAGTTGATCGCAGGAGGTGGTTGCACATTCAGAGCTACTCACAGTTACGATGAGGGGCCTGTGTTCATGCAAGACTACACTCCCAATGATCCTACGCCCGATCTGGTTCGCTGGTGCGATCCGGAAGATGCCAACCAAGGGCCATCGCCTTGTGCTCCTGGTGGCGGCACTTTTGGTGGGGGTATTTTGGGTAACCAACTAGACATGGTCGTCCATACTTCCCGCAGCTTGCACCCAGGCGGCGTGACGGTCGCTCTCGCGGATGGCAGCGTGCGATTTGTTGGAGACTCGATTTCGCTACTAGTTTGGCAAGCGCTCGGCACTCCAGCAGGCGAAGAGACCCTCTCCGACTCGTTTTAGTTCCGATTCATTACAGAACCCTTTCCTATCCAATAATGTTAAATACCATGAACCGAAATAACGTCGGCCCAGGCATCTTTTATTGCGTTTGCGTCGTCGTAACGATCGGCTGTGGCCAAGCGGATCGGCGTCTGGCCGTGACCGGCTCGGTCGCACTCGACGGCAAGACCCTTTCGCGGGCGATCATCAATTTCCGGCCCGTGCCGGGCAACCCTTCCAGCAGCGCCGGCGCCGGACTCGAAGACGGAAACTTCAAAATTTCCGCCAATCAAGGACTTTTTCCGGGCGACTACAACGTAATCATCCAGGCGTTTGAAGAGACTGGCCGTATGGTTGTGGACCCTCAGTTCGGCAAAGTCCCCGAGACCGCTCTGGTCCGGTTTCAAGAAGAAAAAACGCTACAAGTAACCGTAAGCGAAGAAAGTGAAAATCGCTTTGATTTCCAGATAACTCGGGCGAGATCTGCTCGATAGAACCGTTTTCTTAGGGAGACACCCCATGAAGTTTGCAGTTACCATTTGCCTTTTGCTGTCGATTTCCTTCGCTATCGCTCCCGCTTGCGATGCCAAAGAAACGGCAACTCAAGAAGCGATAGCCGAAACCGCTTGGACGCCCTTGTTCAACGGGAAAAATCTGGACGGCTTCGATACCTTCCTGGGGATGTATACTGAAGATCGGCTCAACGAAGACACGGAAAACATCGTGACAGTGCATGATGGAATGGTCCACGTCTATCGCGACACGCCTCAAGGTTCCAAAGTGCCGTTTGGCTATTTCTCGACTCAAAAAGAATACTCTCATTTCCATCTTCGTTTTGAGTACAAGTGGGGCGAGAAGAAGTTTGCGCCCCGGACGGAAGTCATGCGTGATACGGGTGTCATTTATCACATGGTCGGCCCTCATGCGGTTTGGCCTCGCGGCGTGGAGTGTCAAGTTCAAGAAGGCGACACGGG
>JAADGV010000005.1:3188-3463 GCA_013152205.1 Planctomycetota bacterium | reverse complement strand
GTCGGCTCATCACATCCTGGGGGTGAAGAAGCTCCCAAGGGTTTGGCTGTTCGCCAATGAAAGTGGTACGTGAGCTGGGTTCAGACCGTCGAGAGACAGGTCGGTCCCTATCTACTGTGGGCGCACGAAACTTGAGGAGGTTCTTCTTTAGTACGAGAGGATTTAGAAGGACGACCCTCTGGTGTTCCTGTTGTCGCGCTAGCGGCATGGCAGGGTAGCTAAGGTCGGAAAGGATAAACGCTGAAAGCATATAAGCGTGAAGCCCTCTCCAAGAT
>JAADGV010000005.1:0-3095 GCA_013152205.1 Planctomycetota bacterium | reverse complement strand
GTACTAATGGACGAACACTTGGCCACATTTATCCAACGCTTTTGATTCCGATCAAAAGGCAAAGGATGTGTGATCGAGAACCCATAACTTGTGAATCAGTTTTTCTGATTCACAATCGGATTCTACGTTTCACACTTGATCCACTCTTGCTTCGTTAATCACCAAATCAAACAAGCCCAGGATGCTTAGCAGTGTCCTGGTCTTCTTCTGGCGACCATACCGTAGTGGAAACACCTGTCCCCATTCCGAACACAGTAGTTAAGCACTCCGGGCCGATGATAGTGAGAGCACTCGCGAAAGTAGGTATTGCCAGATTTATTTTTCTTTCTTAAGACCTTGGTCTTACTAAAGTCAAATGCCAAAACCCCGCCGGGATTCGTCCCGCGCGGGGTTTTTTTACGCGATTTGAGAGGGAGTGACTTTCAAGTTTCTTTGTATTGACCTTTCCCCCGTGAAAGGTACTGCGGATGAGACCCAACTTTGCCAGTCAACGCAGCATTACATCTTGACAGCACTTCTTTTTGATGCAATGATTGCAATATGAGGACTACCGTTACCCTAGATCACGACGCTGAGCAACTTCTCCGGCAGGCGATGCAGCAGACTGGTGAGAGCTTTAAAGTTGCGCTCAACCGTGCGATCCGGCGTGGGCTAGCCGACACCGTGCCGCAGGGCGTTGAAGAGCCGTTCGTCGTCGAAGCGCAGGACATGGGCGTCCAGCCTGGGGTCGACATTGCAAACATTCACGATCTAGAAACCGAACTGGAGGTGGAAGCCTACTTAGAGGGTACTCGCAAGCTAGAACAGGAGCGAAATAACTCACAATCCACGACTCCTGATGGATCAGCATTGTGATCGTGCCAGATTCCAGCTTGATTCTCTACGCGTACAACACGGCATCTCCAGAACAAGAGGCGGCCCGGGATTGGTGGGAAAGCTTGCTGTCGAATGATGAGCCCGTCGGCTTAGTCAATCCTGTTATTTTTTCGTTTCTACGTGTTAGCACAAACCCGCGCGCGTTTCTTAGGCCACTGACTCTTGCGCATTCAGCACAACTAATCGAAAGCTGGCTCGATCGAAAAGTCGTTCGGCTACTTTCGGAAAGCCAACACCATTTGAGTGCCGTTGTCGAGTTACTCACCGCTGCGGGCTCTTCCGGCGGCAATCTTGTGGTTGACGCTCAAATCGCAGCCACAACCATCGCTCATAACGCAACTATCCACACCGCTGACCGCGATTTCATGAGGTTTCCAGGTCTGAAATACCACTACCCTCTTGCCGCAGATCAATCGCCATCAAGTCGCACTCGGGGTCGATGACCGTGAGAGACTGCAATTTTTTTGATCGCATGCGATTAAATGTGTTGCAAGATTAGTTTTCCTTTCTGTTACCCTTTGGAATGCCATTGCAGAACCTCGCAGGGATTTGTCTTGGGTCAGGGCTCTCCCTATCTCGCTCCTCCACTCGATCTGACATTCACCAAATACTTGCAGATTTCTCCAAATTGCATCGAACAGCTAAGCTGTTTGAAGACTCTATAGGAGTAACGGAGGAGCAAGTATTGGATCGCAGAGAACAGATCTACTGGGTATTACGGTCACAAGCCGGTAATCGGAGTGCCCTCGACTCGCTACTTAAATCGATCCAAGGGCCGCTTTACGGCTACATTCGCAAGATGTTGGGCGAAGATACGTTGGCGGAAGATGTGTTGCAGGACGTCATGATTATTGTATGTCGAAAAATAAAGACGCTGCGAACGCCCGAATTCTTTCAAGCTTGGGTCTATAGGATTGCTAGTCGGCAGGTTTTTAAGGCATCCAAGCACGCAAGACGGTGGCGAGATCGATTCGGTAACGAGTCGGCGACTGTCGATTGTGATCGTGTGGCCAGTCCGATCAAGGAATTGGATTCGCTGGAGGTTAACGAACTATTCGCATCCTTGGACCGCCTCTCACCACCGATACGCTCGGTGCTGGTCCTACATTATCAACAAGGAATTACACTAAACGAAGTATCAGCAATTCTTGGAATCGCACTAGGCACTGTAAAATCTAGGCTTTCTTTCGGCCTATCTATCCTTCGAAAAGAGTGGAAATCCGGCAACCCAAATCAAGAAAAGTAATCGTTTTATTTGCTAGCAAATCCAACAGAATATTGGAGAAAACCATGGCGACCGAAGAAGCTCTTGATGACTTGCGCCGCAACGCCTTAAAGAATTACGACTTTTGGGACAAAACAACCAAAAACATGATTGGCTTAGCCGCCGTATGTGAGTTGGGACTAGGGATCGCATTGATCTGGTTTACTGACTTCTCCGACCCAACTCAGCGTCTGATCGTGCTGGCAGCTGCCACAATCTACATTCCTCTCGCGCTGTTCATATTTGCTCTATCCTGCCATACGGAACGCAATTTCGAACGTATCCTCAAATCGATTGAATTGATGGATAAATCTTCCAAAGAGGGTGGAAGCTCAACTTCGTGATCGCAGAGTGCCTAATAATTCCTGAGGAAAATTTCTATATAAAATCTCCATCTCTGCCAAGAGCGGGCTTCGCCCGGCGAAGTACTCCGTGTTCAGCGACTTTCGTTGATCCATCGTGCAAAATTCACATTTCTATCTGGCAAAAGGGGAAGAATCATGTTTTTGACGTTTTCGTCGAGGGCTGGTCGTTTGGCTGGCGTCTCTGCTCTTTCGCTCATTCTATTGTTGGGGGCAGCTACTGCTGGGGCTCAGACTGCGGCTAGCAATGAAAATCGTCCGACGGGGCAGATTGATTTTGCTGTGGCTGATCTTCCGCCTGCCACGGTCGAGGTGGATTTGAGTCGATCGATTTTTAGCGATCTGTTTGGGCTGGGAGATGCAGCGATCGAAGGCGTTGTCGAATCGTTGCTGCAATCGAATGCGGCCCAGAAATCCGATTCGCTTGAACTGGCGGCAGGCCAGCTTGCTGCGGCTCGTCAGATTTTGCAACTTTCGAAGGAAGTGATTCGCGAAGTCCATGTCCGGGTGTACGAAAATTTCCCTGAAGAAAAAGGTAATGCCGCCCAACTTGCCGGGCTGTTTGACTCGCAACTCAAAAGTGGCCAGTGGGA
>JAADGV010000006.1 GCA_013152205.1 Planctomycetota bacterium | reverse complement strand
GAGTTGGTGTCAAACGATTAGAAAAACTTCTGGAAGCAACCATCCACACGGCGATTGCCATGAAGGCGCTCAAGCCGCAGGAACTTGAAAAAGTGAACGTCGACACGACCGTGCAAGATTGTACCAGAAAATGCGGGTCGTCTTGATACGCAAAGCGAAGCAACTGAACATATCTTTTTGGCAAAGCTACCGTTTCGTCGGGAAAAAGGCGCTGTTTAAGCAAGGTCGCTACGCGCACGCCCGACAGATGCGTCGTGCCGGCAAGATGACCCGCAAGTTGAAAACCATTCTGGGCCGGGTGGTTCGCGATATCGAGCGGAAAGCTCAAGAGCGACAACCGGCTGAGTCGCAATCATCGAACGGGTAAAACGGGCGACCAAATCAACCCCTTGTTGGCCGCCGCCGGATACAATCTTCGGAAGCTGCTGCGCTGGCTTGTTTTTTCGCTCTTTCTGGGCGTGATCGGGCGGTTGAAGACGGTGCTGGCCATCCATATCGCCCCCCGAAACGCCTCGAACCGAACCACGCTCGCCTGACTCGCATCCAGCAAACACCGATAAAAGCGAAAATCCACGCCGGCAGTACATTTATCAGGGACGACTATTCAATGTCAAGACAAGTTTGCCTGAGCCAGAGGGTTAATTCCGTAGGAGAGTAATGTTGATACCGCTGAAACAGATTATTGAAGATACAGACACGCGAGCTGGTCAGGCTTTCGATCTGGCTATTCAATTATTAATTGTTCTGTCGCTCATTACTTTCTCGCTAGAAACAATGCCCGGTCTTGCAGAGGCTGAGCGTTACTGGCTGCACATAGCAGAAATGGTCACAGTGGCCCTTTTTACGGTGGAGTATTGCTTGCGAGTCTTGGTGGCTAGCAGAAAGAGGGCCTTTGTCTTCAGCTTCTTCGGGATCATTGATTTGCTGGCGATACTGCCATTTTATCTCACTACGGGATTAGATCTTCGTTCGCTACGTGCATTCCGGATGGTTCGCCTAGTGCGGGTTCTCAAGTTGGCTCGCTACAGCGCCGCAATGCAGCGTTTCGCCAAGGCTATCGCTATTGCCAAGGAAGAGATGCTGCTGTTTATGTTCATTGCTTTTCTGCTTATTTTTCTCGCTGCTGCGGGGATTTATCACTGTGAACATAATGCTCAGCCGGAGAAGTTTCGTTCGATTTTTGATGGTCTTTGGTGGGCCATTTGTACATTAACCACTGTTGGCTACGGTGATGTCTATCCGATTACTGTCGGTGGTCGACTATTCACATTTGTGTTGTTGCTGATTGGCTTAGGGATTGTCGCCGTACCTGCTGGCATTTTGGCCTCGGCACTCACCAGCGTCCGGGAGCAGGAAAATCGGCAGTGAATCGAGTCTTTGGGGAATGCTCTGGCCAAGCGAGCGGAATGGGATATTATAAGCGTTATGACTGCTCACCCTACTAAGCCATCGTCGTTTGAGGTCCGTATCCTGCGGCAGGACGCGCCTGCGTCGCCAAATCGGTGGGAACGCCATCGGATTACTTACGAACCGAATCTCAACGTAATCAGCGTCCTGCAGAAGGTGGCGGCTCAGGCCACCACCTCGGATGGCAAGACCACCACGCCTGTTGCCTGGGACTGCAATTGCCTTGAAGAAGTGTGCGGTGCTTGCACGATGCTCGTCAACGGTCGGACCCGGCAGGCCTGTTCGGCCTTGGTTGATCGTTTGTTGGAAGAGAGTCCCGGCGGCATCGAGCTGCAGCCGATGAGCAAGTTTCCGGTGGTTCGCGATCTCCTGGTCGACCGTAGCCGGATGTTTCGCGCTTTGCAGCGAGTTCATGCTTGGATACCCGTGGATGGTTATGGCGAGCGGGGATCGGGGCCTCGCGAATCGCAAGAGAGTCAAGGGGTTCGTTATCCGCTGTCGGAGTGCATGACCTGTGGCTGTTGTGTCGAGGCATGCCCTCAGTTTGGCAAGGTAGAACTCTTGCAACACACGGGCGAAACGGACGAAGATTTCGCTAAGCGAGAGCGGCAGGCCTACGACGAATCGTTTGTCGGTGCGGCTGCGATTAGCCAAACGATGTTGTTCAACGCTCACCCTACTGGGCAGATGAACGCCAACGAGCGGTTGGACGCCCTGATGGGTTCTGGCGGTATCCAGGCCTGTGGCAATGCCCAGAATTGTGTCGCGGTTTGCCCCAAAGAGATTCCGCTGACCACTTCGATAGCCCGCGCTGGTCGCCAGACGACAGTTTCAATGATCAAGCAATTTTTTGATCGCTAGGAACGCCACGTTGGCTTCTTGCCCCTGGCTCGTGCTTGCCGTGGTAGCCGGTTTTCTTGCGGCGAGTTGAACCGCTTGGTTGCCTTGACCGACTTGGCCTGGGGCTTCTTTGGATCGTCTGCATTTTTGCAGGGCACAAACTGCACGTACTCGCCCATGGCTAGTCGCAGGAATTTTTTGTCGCCAATCACATCCACCGAGTCGAACCAGTACTCGGGCCCTCCTTTGACCGAAGAGATCGTCCCTCGCATATCGCGGCGGTGGATTTTGACGACAAAGCCGTACTCGTAGGGCACTCTGGGCGGCGCCGGGGGGCGGCTCTCGCGAGAATAGTTACTCTTGGCGTAGGTCGTCGGGCGGCGATGGGGGCTTCCTGTTCCGGCTTTCACGGTTTTGGCGCGAGGTTTTTCAGCCGACGAGTCGATCTCGTATTGCACCTCTTGGTCGACGGTAAGCGAGCTGAACAGCACATCGACTGCCGAGCAATGGAAAAACAAATCGTCGCCACCAGCTGAGGGTTTGATGAACCCAAAACCTTTGTCAGCGACCAACGAGAGAATTTTTCCGGTAAGCATCGAGGGGGGTACGCAATCGCAAGCAGGAGGAGGGGAGGGGGCGGGCAATTCATCAAGTCTAATTGCCGAGTGCGCCTCTGGCAACTGCGCAGCCGAACAGCACAGGGCCTTTCAGTTTTTCACACCTGTGCTTTGTCAGACCTGTTATTGAGGGGTTGGTGGGGTGCCACCCAACGCCGTTAACCCTTTTTATTCGGTAAAAAACAAATCTTGATGCGACTGAGCGTTATGGTCCATGCTTTCTTTGCACAA
>JAADGV010000014.1 GCA_013152205.1 Planctomycetota bacterium | reverse complement strand
CGTTCGATAGTTTTCCATCCCCCCAGTATAAGATCCTAAAGGTTTCGCCTAAAGGCGAGGGTTTTATACCCATCGCAAGGACAATAAACCCTTGACATGGGGTAAATTAGCATGGTATACATGAGTCCACTCTCCCGCTTGCGAACGGAATCGCGTGAGTGAATCGTATCAAGCGGCTGGTCCCGAAGCAACTCTTTCACCCATTTGGCCAGGAGGATTGCAAAGTCATGCTAGACGCGGGCGGAATGCGTGGTCGTGTCTGACAAAACCGCGGCTTCCGCCTGCGGCTATAACAGGATCTGTGGCTTTGCACTGTTAGACTGCGATGAGCGGCTTGCAGTTCGTTGCGTTTACCATTTGAGATTCTATGGACTATACCTATCTCGACACACCGATCGGTGAGCTGCTGTTGGCGGGTGACCGGCACGTACTGCGCGAACTTGGTTTTCCTGACGGTCCTAAACGTCGCCGCGCGGAACCACACTGGGAACTGCGCGACGAGATTTTTGCAGAAGCCAAGGCTCAGCTCACTCAATACTTTGCTGGGGGGCTCCAGGAATTTTCGTTGTCGCTTGAGCCTAGCGGGACGCCGTTTCAATTGAGCGTGCTCGACCAGCTCAAGAAGATTCCCTATGGCGAGACGGTCTCGTACCAAGAAATCGCCGTGCGATTGGGCAAGCCTCAGGCGATGCGCGCCGTCGGCGCAGCAAACGGTCGAAATCCGATCCCGGTGATTATCCCTTGCCACCGAGTGATTGGCTCTAGCGGCAAGCTGACCGGTTTCGGCGGTGGCCTGCCGACGAAAGAGGCGCTCTTGAAAATTGAACAGGCAAGCGGGTAGGCCGCGTTACGGCTCAGTTTTTCAACTTGGCTAAGAACTCTTCTGGGTCTTCAAGCAGTTGCTCTTGGCAATCTTCGCAGCAGATCCACACCTGCTTTCCCTCGACGTCAACTTTTATCGGAGCGCCGGTCGTACCAAGCATGTCGCCAGAGACTGGGCAGATATGTTGCTTCAATGCCGAGGCTGCGTCTTCGGGCGAGAGTTTCGCTAGTTCGGCCTTCATTTTCTGCATGTCGGTCATGCCGTCGTCTTTGTCGCTCTTGCCGTGGTCGTGGGCACCGTGATCGTGATCGCCATGTCCGCCACTGCCCTCGGCAGTTGCGGGTGGGGTCGTCGAATCGGAGTCGGCTGGCGCTCCGCAGCCGGAGAGGGCTAGTGAAAAAATCCCTAGCGATAGGGCAATAGCTGCGGAATAGGCAATTGTGTTTTTCATAGTTTTTCTCGCGTGAGAACAGGGGATATGGGTTGTCTGCACCGGGCTTAGAATGTGTTTTGAAATTGAAAAAAAGGGGTTAGGGGCTGGGGGTTAGGGACTGGGGAAACGGGTCGTTTCGCTCCCTGCTCCTCTCAGGTTCAAACTATACGGTGCGCGGGAATTCTGGAGCAACTTACCTTTTTCTGTTCGCAAAAGGTGTTCTACGGGAGGATGTCGTGGCCGACACCGCTAACAAATCCGCATCGGGGTTATAGAACGTAAATTGGTAAGTAACTGTAAAACACGTTTTTAGGCCAAATGAGCTGGTGCTGGGCTTGCCGATCATATCGCGATCACTAGCACATACACTCTTGGATGTTGCCTTTGGGCGGTTTCTTCATGGCTTTGGCCCCTTGCTGGGCAGTCCCACCTACTTTCGAGCGACGTAGGAAGGTACACTGGGAGAAACCGGCTCGCTAGCTGGCCTGTTGCGTGGCTGGTGGCTGAAATTCCCTAAGACCTTATGACGTACCGACTTCGGGCGGCAATTCCTCATGAAATCTGCCTCATCACGAAGAACCTCGCCTCTTGCCGCATCTAATAGTGGCGTAGGGGCCAGTGATGGCGTCGAGGCACTGGAATGGACCGCCGAAGAGACCGCCGAGATCGTCGAGGCTTGTAAGAGAGGCGATCCGGCTGCGCAACGTCGCTTGTACGATGCGTCTCATCAAAATGTGTATCGGTTGGTGGTACGAATGGTCGGTCTGCAAGATGCGGCGGATGTCACCCAGCAAGTTTTTCTTCAGACGTTTCGTAAGATCGATCAGTTTTCAGGGCGGTCACAATTTGGCACCTGGATCTATCGAGTGGCCGTCAATGAATCTCTACAACACCTTCGAAAATCGAAGCGGTCGCAGATGCAGGTATTAGAACAGGAAACGATGGATCGTTCGCCTGACGATCATAAGAATATAGACAATAAAGAATTGCTTGAGCAGGCACTCGCACGGCTGGAACCCGATTTGCGATCGACGTTCCTGCTGCGTGAGGTCGATGGTTTGTCGTATGACGCAATCGCCGACGCATTGGAGATTCCGGAGGGCACGGTCGGTTCGCGTTTGAATCGGGCTCGCCGGGAACTGAAACAGTATCTTGTTGAACTTGGTTGGGAGCCGTAAGGTGAACTGCTTGGAAGTGCAAAAACGTCTTTCCTTGTTTTACGACAACCGATTGTCGCAAGATGAGGTTGCGCGCGTGGCAGCACACGTGGCCGACTGCTCGCCTTGTGCGGAAGAGCTTGCCTCTTTTGAACAGCTTTCTGGATTGTCGCAACAGATGACCGACCCACAGGCTCCTGCTCATCTATGGGACGAGTTGCAATCGAAGCTCAACCAACCCGTAGAACGTGAGGCTGTTCCTGGGTGGGACATTCGGAACCATGTTTTGACGCGAAGACTGGCCCTTGCTGCAACGATTCTGATCGCCGTCGGACTTGGATCAGCCGGGTATCAAGCTTGGTTTTCGCATGGGCACGATCAACTTGCCGTGAACTTTGCCCGGTACCTGGAGAATTTTCCGGAACAGCCGGTTGCGACACAGAAGATTTTTCTAGCCAATTACGATGGTCGACCGACGACGCTGGCAGAGGCTGAGAATGTTCTCGGATATAAGCCAGCCGCCGCCAAAGGCTTGCCAGCCGGCTATTCTGTGAAAGAGGTTCATCTACTTACGATGCCGTGCTGTACTTGTGCGCAAGTCATCTGCACGAACGAGGCAGGTCAATCGATTGCCATTTTCGAACATGCCATGGACCAACCAGTCTGGTTTGGCGATCGGCCCGTGGATAAGTGTGTTTGCGACGAGATGCCCACCAACGTCGTGCGGGTCGGCGACCGACTTGCAGCTACGTGGAAAGAGGGCAAGCGACACATCACGATTATTGGGGCAACTGATCTCGACGAGGTGACGGAGTTTGTTGCCCACTTCAAGGGAACAAGCGCTAGCTAGGGCCGATGTCTGTTCGTATCCATCTCATTCTACGGACAAATCAAATCGTTCGTTGTGGCCCTGTCGTGAGTCAGATGTTTTGACATGCCCAAAGATAACCCAGCTGTACACAGCGCGGCCTTTGGCCGCAATCAAAAAAAGGAAAACCGCTAATCAGCGCTAATGCACGCTAATTGTTTCTCCATGGCGAGTGAAGAAACCGGGTACTTGTCGCATCCAAATAGTATGTAAAAGCCAAGCGTTAAAGAATTCGCGAGGTATAGGCAGGTGGGGCGAAGTGATGCCGGCTTGCGTTCTCAGCGAATGGTCTATAATCGCCGAGAACGAAATACGACAATGAAACGTGTACTGGTCGGCGGGCGATACCCGAGACATTGATTTCAAATGAGAAAGTAACTTCATGGAGTTTAGAATATGAGGTTTAACGAAACGCTTGTCGCTGCGCGATCTCGCATAGCAAAACGCCCCATCCTTGCTGCCATTTCCATTCTTTTTCTCGGCATACTCTTGGGTCAGATGGTCAGGAAAAGCAACGGGTCTCTTGCGCAACCCTCGGGCGACACCGAATCGGCGCACTCTGGACACGAGGGGCAAACAACCATGTGGACCTGCGCGATGCATCCACAGATTCGCAGCAGCAAACCGGGCAAGTGCCCAATATGCGGCATGGAACTGGTGCCTGTGCAAACGAAAGCGACGGGTGGCTTGCGTACGTTGACCATCAGCCCTGAAGCGCGTGCGTTGATGAACATCGAAACGGTTTCGGTCGAGCGCGAATACGTGGCGACCGAGGTTCGTATGGTGGGTAAGCTTGATTTCGACGAAACCAAGCTGGGCTACATCACCGCTTGGGTCGCCGGTCGGCTCGACCAGCTTTACGTCGACTTTACGGGGGTCGAGGTCAATAAGGGCGACCACATGGTCTACATCTACAGCGAGCAGTTGTACGCCGCTCAGGAGGAACTTTTGCAAGCCCTGAAGTACGCGCGTCAGGCTCCAAGCAGCCCCACGCGACAGGGTATCGGAAATATCGACCTAGTTGAATCGACCCGTGAAAAGTTGCGTTTACTCGGGCTGACCGAAAATCAAATCAAACAGATTGAAGAGAAAAAGCGTCCCTCGAGCCACTTGACCATCTACTCGCCGGTAAGCGGCGTGGTGATTGAAAAGCTGAAGCAGGAAGGCGAACGTGTGCGGCTAGGCGAACGGATTTACACGGTCGCCGACTTGAGTTTGCTGTGGGTTCATCTTGATGCGTATGAGGCAGACCTACCTTGGATTCGCTACGGACAGGATGTCACGATCACGACCGAAGCGTATCCGGGCGAAGAGTTTCATGGGCGGATCGCCTTCATCCAGCCGGTCCTCAACGACAGAACGCGAACGGTCAAGGTGCGCGTCAACGTCCCCAACCCCGATGGCAAATTAAAACCCGAAATGTTTGTTCATGGTGTGGTGCGGCCGCGGGTTGCCATGGGAGGACGGGTGATGGATCCCAGTTTGGCAGGCAAGTGGATCAGTCCGATGCATCCTGAAATTGTGAAGGACCAGCCAGGCGAATGTGATGTCTGTGGTATGCCATTGGTACGTGCCGAATCGCTTGGGTACGTTTCTGCAACGACCGAAGAGTCTGCACCTCCCATCGTGATTCCCTACTCGGCTGCGTTGGTGACCGGCACACGAGCCGTTGTCTACGTAGAATTGCCCGCCGCTCCGTCAGGTCTCGACGCGGCTTTCAAGGCGGTTGCCCAGGCGGTGAAAGAGGGCAAAGCCGCCAATATTGGCAAAGCGTTCGCGAATTTTAGTCAGTTCTTAGACCGCCCCTATGATCAGCCCGCCACCGATTTCGCCCGCAAGCTCTGGAACGATTTTGCCGATCGGTTGAGCCAAGACTCGCTTCGAGGGCAAAGGGTGCAGCGGGTCGAGGACGCTGAGCAGGTATTTGCAAGTCTTCAGCAAACGATGAGCGAACTGAGCGAGCAATTCTCGCCCCCGAATGAAACTACATTTGAAGGCCGAGAAATCGTTCTGGGTACGCGGGCCGGTGACTACTACATCGTTAAGCACGGGTTGCAGGCGGGCGAGCTTGTTGCGGCACGGGGCAACTTTAAGATCGACTCGGAAATTCAAATCCAAGCCAAGCCAAGCATGATGACGCCCGAAGGGGGCGGCGGAGGAGGTGGCCATGATCATGGCGGGGGAGGCAAAAAGAAGAACGGCGGTAAAAGTGGGGGAATGAAAATGACCCTGCCTGCGGAGTTTTATCAACAGATAGAAAAACTGGGCGCCGCTTACCAACAGGTTATCGGTGCGGTTGAAGCGTCGGACATCTCACAGATTAACTCCACGTTTGCTCAGTTCGGCGACGCGTTGGATGAGGTCGACCGAAACCTTTTGACAGGACACTCGAAGATGTTGTGGAATGAATTCGCAATGTTGTTGGGTAACGATGTGGCGGAGGGCCGCGACGTGAACCAAATGCGAGATGCAGACCGCGTCTACGTCATGCTGAAGGGGCACATGCGCCGGATGCGCGGAAAGCTGGGCATTCAGGAGAAGAAGGAGCGTACGGTCAAGCAAGTTCAGGTAGGGGCCGAGTTCCAGGCCGAGTTGGCCCAACTCTGGCAAGCGTACTTACCATTGCAACAGTCGCTGGCTGAAGACAACTTTGATCAAGCGACTCAAGCAATTGGAAATTTCCAAAAAGTCTTTGCCGCCATTGACGACAGTTCGCTTGCCGATGGGCAGCAAAACGTCTGGGGCAAAGAGCAAGCGAACATGACCAAGCTACTCGACACCCTGCGTGCAGCTCCAGATATTGAGACGTTGCGTGACTCTTTTGCAGCATTTTCGGATGAAATTGGCGTGTTCGCAAAATCCTTTGGATTCGGTCAAGTCGGCAACATCTATCAGTTGCATTGCCCGATGGCACTCGGTGGCAGTGGCGCGATTTGGTTTCAGAACCATGACGAAGCGAAGAACCCGTATTATGGGTCAGCCATGCTAGGGTGTACGGACCGAGTGGAATTGATTTCGCCCACGACACAGGACGAGAACAGCATGAAAGCTCACGAGGGACACCAACGCAATGAGTGACACCAACGATACTTCGAGTTTACCAGTCGACGAACGTTTGTCTCTGCTAGACAAAATCATGCGATTTTGTATGGACAACAAACTGGTTGTTGCGTTGTTGGTTGTCGTTATCGTGGCCTGGGGAGCGATGGTCGCGCCGTTCGATTGGCAGCTAGGCGGCTTGCCGCGCAGTCCTGTGCCGACCGACGCCATTCCCGACATTGGCGAAAATCAACAAATCATCTTCTCTGAGTGGATGGGGCGTTCGCCTGAGGATGTCGAAGACCAGATTAGTTATCCGCTGACAGTCGCCCTATTGGGCGTGCCTGGCGTCAAAACCATTCGAAGCTATTCGTTTTTTGGTTTTTCCTCGATCTATGTGATTTTCAAAGATGATATCGAGTTTTATTGGTCGCGTACCCGCGTTCTCGAAAAACTCAACAGTCTGCAGGCCGGAACGCTGCCCGAAGGGGTGCAACCAGCCCTGGGGCCCGACTCTACCCCCCTGGGGCAAATCTACTGGTACACGCTCGAAGGCCGCGACCCCGATGGCAATCCGGTCGGGGGCTGGGATCTGCACGAGCTGCGCACGATTCAAGATTGGTACGTTCGGTACTACTTGCTGGCAGCCGAAGGCATTAGCGAAGTTGCTTCGATTGGCGGTTTTGTGCAGGAGTACCAGATCGATGTCGACCCCGATGCCATGCGCGCTGCCCGCGTCGACCTAGAAGATATCTTTATGGCCGTACGCAAGTCGAACATCGACGTCGGCGCCCGTAGTATCGAAATCAATAAGGTCGAATACTTTATTCGTGGCCTCGGATTTATCGAGGACGTGAGCGATATTGAAGAGAGCGTGGTATCGGTTAACGACGACGTGCCTATTTATATCAAAGACGTGGCCAAGGTGACGCTTGGTCCTGCTATTCGCCGCGGCGCGCTGGACAAAGGCGGTGCTGAGGCCGTTGGTGGCGTGGTGGTCGTACGCTATGGCTTCAACCCGTTGGAATCGATCAAGAACGTCAAGAAAAAGATCGAAGAATTTGCCCCCGGCTTGGCCACCAAAGTTGTGATCGACTACAAGCGGGTAAAGCGCCCAGAAGTGGTTGCCTACGCCGCCGAGCACGACTTCGAGGGTTTTCAAGGAGCCGATCTAAATCATGACGCTTGGGTAAAGCATTTGCGTAGCACACCACGCGAGGATTGGCCCGACTGGGCGACTACCAGCCAAGTTACGGTGGTGCCCTTCTACGATCGAACCGGCCTGATCTACGAAACGCTTGGTACGCTCAATACGGCACTCATCGAAGAAATCCTGGTGACGATCATCGTGATCCTTGTCTTCGTGCTGCACTTGCGCAGTTCGATTCTGATCAGCATGTTGTTGCCACTGGCAGTGCTGATGTGCTTTATCGGCATGAAGACTTTTGGCGTCGATGCCAACATCGTCGCCCTTTCTGGCATTGCGATCGCCATCGGCACGATGGTCGATATGGGCATTATCCTCTGCGAGAACATACTCAAACACTTGGAAGAGGCTGGGCCTGAAGAAGACCGCAAAGAGGTCATCTTTCGCGCGTCGAAGGAGGTGGGGGGCGCGGTTCTTACTGCCGTTTCGACAACCATCATCAGCTTTTTGCCAGTGTTCACCATGATCGGTGCCGAAGGCAAATTGTTCAAACCGCTCGCTTTTACCAAGACTTTTGCGCTGCTGGCCTCGGTGATTGTTGCGTTGACGATCATCCCCCCAGCGGCTCATTTGCTGTTTACTGCCGAGATTAGCAGCCGGTTTCGCCGCGCCCTGCTTACCATGTTCGTGGCGATCGGATTGGTGGTGAGTGTTTGGGTATCGTGGTGGATAGGCGCAATCGCGGTCGCGTTGGGCGTGTATTATCTGGCGGAAGAAAGTCTACCTGCCCATATTCGTCGCATGACCCCGCTGGTCGCCAGCGGAGCAGCTATCGTGTTGGTGGGAACATTGTTGACTGAACACTGGTTGCCGTTGGGTCCAGAAAAGGGCATGTCCGGCAATTTGGCTTTTGTCGTCTTGTTGCTAGGCGGGCTGCTCGCATTCTTTCTGATCTTCGAGCGTTACCTATACACGCCGATTTTGCGATGGTGCTTGCGGAATAAGCTGTTGTTTTTATCCATTCCAATGTTCATCGTCATGCTGGGCGGTTGTGTCTGGCTTGGGTTCGACAATATTTTTGGCTCGCTGCTTGGTCCATTGGCCAAACCTGTCCGGAACACGGTGGCTTGGCAAACGACCGCTGACCTCTTCCCTGGCCTGGGCAAAGAGTTTATGCCGCCGTTGGACGAAGGATCGTACCTTTACATGCCGACCACCATGCCCCATGCGTCAATTGGCGAAGTGATGGACGTCTTGCAATACCAAGACAAGGCCCTGATGGGAATCCCCGAAGTCGAGTTGGCCGTGGGCAAATTGGGCCGAGTCGAAAGCCCACTCGATCCCGCCCCGATCTCGATGATCGAAACGGTGATCAACTACCGCCCGGAATATGTGACCGACAAGAACGGCCACCGGGTCAAGTTTCGCTATTCCAGGGAGAAGAAAGAGTTCGCCCGTGACGAGCAGGGAGATCTCATTCCCGACGAGGATGGGCTGCCGTTTCGCCAGTGGCGAGATCACATCCGATCGGTAGACGACATTTGGAAGGAAATCACCGAAGCCGCGAAAGTGCCCGGCACAACCTCCGCGCCCAAACTCCAACCAATCGCTGCGCGGATCGTGATGCTCCAAAGCGGCATGAGGGCACCCATGGGCGTCAAAGTAAAAGGCCCCGATCTGGAAACGATCGAGCGTGTGTGTCTCCAAATCGAAACTTTCTTAAAACAGGTTCCCAGCGTCGAAGCTTCTGCCACGATCGCCGATCGAATTGTCGGCAAACCCTATCTGGAAATCGAGTTTGACCGCGCGCAGATTGCTCGGTACGGGTTGACTGTCCGCGACGTGCAAGATGTCGTCGAGGTGGCTATCGGTGGAAAGCGCATCACGACAACCGTCGAAGGTCGAGAACGGTTTCCGGTACGCGTGCGTTACCACCGCGAGCTTCGTAATGAGATCGAGACAATCGAAAAAATCCTGGTTCCTACTCGAGACGGCGCTCACGTCCCACTCTCCCAAGTTGCGCACCTCAACTACGTCCGTGGCCCGCAGGTGGTGAAGAGTGAAGACACTTTTTTGGTTGGTTATGTGCTCTTCGACATGAAAGCTGGCAACGCCGAAGTCGACGTGGTGGAGGACTGTCAACGATATCTCAAGGAGAAAATCGACAGCGGCGAATTCAATTTACCCAACGGTATCAGCTACGTGTTTGCTGGAAACTACGAAAACCAGATCCGCTCGCAGAAAACGCTTATGGTGGTATTGCCTGTAGCGCTCTTTGTCATTTTCCTGATTCTCTACTTTCAGTTCCGCTCGGTGATCACGACGTCGTTAGTATTTAGCGGCATCCTGGTTGCGTGGTCGGGCGGTTTCCTGATGGTTTGGCTTTACGCTCAGCCGTGGTTTCTCAATTTTTCGGTACTGGGAACCGACATGCAAGCGTTTTTCCAGATCCATCCGATCAATCTGAGCATCGCCGTTTGGGTGGGGTTTTTGGCCCTGTTTGGCATCGCCTCGGACGATGGGGTGGTGATTGCGACCTATTTGGACCAGAGCTTTTTGCGCCACAAAATTACCACCGTGCAAGAAGCGCGAGATGCTACCGTGGAAGCTGGGAGACGCAGATGCCGGCCATGTTTGATGACTTCTGCGACGACGATCTTGGCATTGATCCCCGTACTGACGTCCAGTGGTCGCGGCTCGGACATTATGGTCCCGATGGCCATCCCGAGCTTCGGCGGAATGACGATCGTGATTATGAGCATGTTTCTTGTCCCCACGCTTTATTGCGCCGTGCAGGAGTGGAAAATTCGTTGGGGCATCGAAGATCCGCGATTTGCTGCTCATAAGAAGGAACCAAACTCTGCCTGACGCATGAGTCGCACCTGCACTCGGGCAAGTGCGGGTGGGTATACGGCAGTAGGGGTGTCGGAACACAAAACCGCGATACGCTCTATTTGCTGGGTTCGATTTCTAGAATCGTTCCTGCGATGTGGCGGAGTCCATCGTCTTTGTTGAAGTAGTAGACGACAAGAATTCGACCATCGGCCATGATACTTGCCCATGGGTAGCCCAAGTCGCTCGTTCCGCCATCGTCTCGCAAGACGATCTCTGGGGCTGTTGCACTATTGCGGCATTCGGGATCGAGAATTCTGGCTCGAATGCCGTAAGGCTTATGGCGGTAGCCGTAGATCAGCAATACCCGATTGTCTGGAAGTTTCAAGGCATAGTGTGGGTGTCCCTGGAATCCAGCGTCTTTCCAAGGCAGAAAACTTTTTCCCCCGTCGGTCGAACGTGCTATGGCCGTGTGGTCGTCGAACTGGGCGGTTCGTAGGAAGGCTACCAAATGCCCTGAGGGTGTTTCGATGAGCGACGTTTCGTTGAAAGTGACGTCTGGGTCTCGCGCAATCAGGCAGCGGTATTCCCAGTTGCGGCCACCGTCTTGCGATACCATCAAATGATTTTCTGTTCGGAAAGGTGCCGTGGTGCCTTTGGCTGCAACCGCCCAATAGAGTCGTCCGTCTTTTCCCTCGCACATGGCTCCGCGGTTGTATGCTGGGCAGAGTTCGTTGAACACGGTTTTTGTTTTAATCCCTGGCACCGGCGGCGGGATGATCGGCCCATCCCACAAATGCCCACCATCAGCTGAACGCATTAGGAAGCCTCCCATAAAAAGGTAGGCACCGGTTCGTATTGTTTCGGGCGGATCGACAAATCCCTTGGTCGACTGCAGATACCAAGCGTAGCTCGAACAGACGATCGACCCGTCGCGTAGCTGGACCATGCAAGGGTCTTGCGAGCCGCCCCACGGATGTGCGTAGATTAACTCGGGATCGGCGGTCCATGTCTCGGCGTTGTCTTTCGACCGCACAAGTACGAGGTGGCTCTTTGTATCGGCATGCGATCCGCGGCCGTCCTTCACAAAAGCATGTTCCGGCGCCCGACGAAATGCCACGATCAGTTCGCCGGAAGGACGGGTCACAATCGAGGGGAACGCGGCATAGAATCGGTCCTGTTGATAAATGACGAGGTCTTTGACTTTTCGTAAACCGACCGGCTCTGGTTCGGCTGCGGCTAGATTCAGCGGTCCGACTGGGTTCGCCAGTGTTGCTCCGAGCAAAATAATAAGGAGATAGCATTTTCGCATTTCGAGGTTCTCCGTTTTAACGACTTTTCTGGCCACTTGCGGCCTCACAAAAGCCAATGAATTGAGGTATAGGGGTTTCGTCTGATACTAGAGCAGTTCCTTCAATTGTGTAGCCACAGAGTTCACAGAGAACGCCGAGATAAGGTTACTCACGTCAATATTTTCTCTGAGACCTCGGTGTGCTCTGTGGCTATGCTTTTATAAGAAATGCTCTAGCGGCGTCTTCGCCTTTTTCTGTTCGTAAAAGTGTTTTGTGGGAGGATGTCGTGGCCGACACCGCTAACGAATCTACTTTGGGATCAAGTAACTCTCGGGAACGTCCATTGGTAAGTCACTCTAGCAGCGCTGACACTGGAATCCAGGGATTTTGGGGACTTTTTGGGGCCGATAAACGCTCGATTTTCTCGCCCCTAGGCGATGTTGCGGACGTCGCCTATGATGACGCGCAAGATTGTATAGCAGAAACATCCGCGAGGCGGTGGCAATAGACAAATCGTTGGTGTTTTGCGGTTAATTGTATCGCTGGCCTGAATTTATTATTCATTTCGGAGTTGCTCCGGAACGTGTAGGAATTGATGAACGAACGGACGATTTGCTCCCTTCCCACCCTGTTTAGGCACCTCGGGGTTGGGCACCTTGGCCACTTAATTGCTTGGGCCGCACTTGCGGCTGCTCTGATGCAGGCCCCTGCCCCGTGCTTCGGAGCTGATGAAGCCGGGGCACCTGACAAGGGCAATCGTACCAGCGAAAAGCTGATTCCCGACTGCAAGGCGTTTTCTGGCACTCCGGCCACGCTCTTCGATCTCAAAAGGATCTTCACCGGTACTCCGGTCGATACGGGCGAGCCGCTAGAGATGTCGGTCGTCCATAACACCAAAGAAAAGGTGGCCCAGGCTACGATCGAAGAGGGCCAGCTGATACTTGAATGGGGTAAGGTTGGCAAAACTGAGATCACCATTCGCGCAAAAAACCCTGCCACCCAAAACATGGTTGACGTTCGTTTCAAGGCGACCGTTTGGCATCCTGATTATTGGTCGCTGGCAATGACGGTGGTTGGCGGGTTAGGCATATTTTTGCTGGGGATGAAAAATTTGTCTGAGGGGCTACAAGCCGTTGCCGGGGGTGGTTTGCGGCGGATGATTAGCCTTGTCACCAACAACCGGCTCATGGCTGTTTCGGTTGGTGCCATTGTCACGACGTTGGTGCAATCGAGTTCGATCACAACGGTGATGGTGGTTGGCTTTGTGAATAGTGGGTTCATGAATCTTGCCCAGGCCATTGGGGTGATCATGGGCGCAAACATCGGCACAACAATCACGGGCTGGATCTTGGCGCTAAAGATCGGAAAATACGGTCTGCCGATGCTTGGTGTCGGGGCGTTTGTCTATCTGTTTTCCCGCAAAGATCGAGTTCGCTACCTGGCTTTAGCCATCTTGGGATTAGGCATGGTCTTCTTTGGCCTCGAGTTGATGAAAAACGGTTTTTCGATGGTCAAAGATTTACCGGCTTTCGATGCTTGGTTCGCCCGGTTTGATGCGAGTACCTATACCGGAGTGCTCAAGTGTGCGGCTGTGGGCTGCGTACTGACGTTCATCGTTCAATCCTCGTCAGCGACGCTGGGCATCACGATTAGCTTGGCGATGACGGGTGTGATTCCGTTTGAAACCGCAGCGGCCTTGGTCTTGGGCGAGAATGTCGGCACGACGATTACCGCTTGGCTCGCGTCTTTGGGGGCCACGACTAACGCCCGGCGAGCGGCCTATTTTCATGTTCTGTTCAACCTGTTGGGGGTTGCCTGGATCACGATCATCTTTCAGACATATATTGAGTACATCAACGTTTTGTTGGATCTCGACTTCATTCGTTGGTTGGCAGACATTGATGTGGAAGCGGGCGAAGCCATTGGCGTCACGGTGAAGATTGCCACGGTGCATACTTGCTTCAACGTAATTAACACGGCCCTTTTCTTTCCGTTCGCGGGCATGCTAGGGTCGATGCTCGAGCGTCTTGTGCCTCAAAAGGACCATAAGGAAAAACCGCATCTGACGAGCCTCGACATTCGTATGCTCGAGACGCCGGTGATTGCCATCGAGCAGTCGCGAATCGAAGTGTTGCGTATGGCAGTGGGCTGTAACAAGATGATGGATTGGCTGGCTGAACTAGTGAAACAAGACGAACCCGATCAGAAGTTGGTTCAAAAAGTGTTTCATCGCGAAGAAGTGCTCGATACGGTCCAGGACGAGCTAGTGGCGTTTCTCTCCGATCTGTTGGCAGCCAATTTACCCCACGATGTGATTGATAAAGGCCGTTGCCAACTTCGCATGGCCGACGAATTCGAATCGGTTAGCGACTATATCGCCTCGATCTTAAAATTCGATCTCAAACTACGTAACCAGGGGCATACCTTTACGCCCAGTATGCGAAAGCAACTCGACGATCTGCACCAAATCACTACGGACTATTTGCGGCTAGTGAGCGGCGGCTACGAACGTCGCGAATCTGAGGTGATCACTAAAGCGAAGTCGATGGGATCGGAGATTGAGCACCGAGTGCGAACGCTGCGGGACGAGCATCTCCAGCGGTTGACCGAGACGAAGATCGCCCCGCATGTGAATGTTGCGTTTACTTCGACGCTTAATTCTTACCGTCGGGTGAGCGATCACACGTTGAACGTGGCCGAATCGATGGCCGGGGTGAAGTAACTCGACGGGTGGCGACGAACTGCCCTGAAAAATCCCTCGCTAGCGCGTCGGGCTAGTGTTCAGGGGAGTGACCTGCCCCAATGTGTGACTCCAGTGTTTAAGTTACGGTCTGCAGTTCATCTAGGCCAGCCCCGCTTGCTTGCTGAGGCGTAGCCGAAACGAGCAAGCGGGGCTGGATCGCTTCAGACGCAGGTGGTTGGTAGCCTAGTGAACTGTGCGTAGCCCACCGTACTCCTTACGCCAACGGCAATACGTCTGATAGGTCACGCCAATCGACTTTGCGGCCAATGCAGCCATCTGACCATGAGAAATAGCAACCTCCGCTTCGCGGAGCTTGCAAATAATCTGTTCCGCTGCGTACTTCTTACCTCGTGACATCCTAGATACTCCTTCAAATTATGAGCCGACAGAAGAGCTGGTTATCGCTCAGACTGTGGGCTCGGATGAAGGGGGATGTGGGCCATTAGCGAGGCCGACTACGATATTATCACAGCCGATGGGACAATCAGTCCGGCGGAGCTTGATGCGAACAACTATCTCAGGGCCGTGGATTCCACGGCGGGCTTCGCTCCCCAGAAGATTAGTCCAGGCAATTCGATGCGTTGGGTGAACGGGGTCATGTTTTCGGTTGATGAATTCGGCGCCCCGTATTATGGGACGTCCATCTTCGACTACGACGAGCTTCGCTATGGCGATTCCTTAGTGGACGTGGTGCTGCTTATTCCAGAACCATCGTCACTGATTTTGGCCGGTTTGGCCGTATTGTTATGTGTAGGCGGGAGTCGGAAAAAAGTTTGTTTAGTTGACTAACCCGCGTCGAACAAGCGACTGCTTGATGCGACGCATGGTCTTTTTTTGTTTTGGAGGAGTCTAATGAATCTGACATCAATTATTCCTTATCAAGCTAGGCGAATGGCGCTGTGAGCGATGCTTGTTTCGTTCTCGGTTGCAGCTAATGCCTGGGCGGTCCCCATTATTTCGGAGCCGTTTAATTACGTTGGCGACGGGCTGTCTCTGTTGGGCAGAAGTGGTGCCGGCAAAATTGGCTGGAACACCCAATGGAACGTCGCTGTCGATCCGTTAATCAATACGGGTAGTGTTACGGTCGAGCCGGGAAGCTTGGTTCTTGGCACCTACGCCACTTCGGGGAACCGAATTCGATCCAGCGCAAGTGGTGGTTCAGCGGCTCCGGCATCTAGCGATTATGTGACTTTTGCTCGACCAGCCGGTGTTGACGTTGGCGTTGTTGGCGGCGAGATGTGGCAGAGTTTCTTGTATAAACGCATTGACAATACTTTTAACGGTTTCGATACGGTCAACAACGTTGGAGACGGGATTCAAGACGATTTTGTGAATTCCACAAACTTCGAGTTGCGAATTCGCCCGAAACGGCAGAATGTCGATGGCCTTTAGCTTCGATACGAATCTCACTCGCAAGGCGAGACGCTCGAAAACCCTCTCATCAACGATGGCGATACTTTCCTGTTCGTTGCACGTTTTCAGAATTTAGGCGAAACGGGCGTTGGTCCTGATATCGGGATCAACCGCGCTGCTCAGTTGTGGGTTCTGGATGCTGCTGGCTACGACGCGGTCGCGGCTGGGAGTACGTTGTACGACGAAGCAGTGCAAATCAATACGGCACTTCATGGAGGGACCGATGTAACCATGGTGAATACTGGCAACGTACTCGCCATGTTGAAGTTGTACAAGGATCGAGCAGCGATCCTCGGCGATACGTTCACCACGGAGTATGACGAACTCCGTTACGGTGATTCAATCGACGATATTCTTCCTGGATTTACGAATGCCAACATCGGAGCGATTCCTGAGCCAAGCACTTGCTTGCTCGGTGGGTTAGCTGGGTTGGCCTTAGTCGGTTTACGTCGTCGTCTGGAATAGGACAGGCGCATTCATTCAGGGATGTTTTTTCAGATCTGGTGCCTGGAGCGGTTTTAGGCCCATCCTAATTTGAAAATGTCGGACTACCGAGTCGGACGGTTGCTGTGCAGGGTGGGAGGCCCGTACGCCGGCGGGAGAAATGAGTAAGTAGGCTTTTTTACGATGCTGTTCTGGCATCTCCAACTATGTTTTTAAGGGGAAAGACTAATGAAGAAGATAATTTCTATGTTCGCTGTACTCGTGGTGGCCGTGTCGGCCTCCAATGCGTCAGCAGCCGTTCTCACCTGGACGAATGGTGGGGGGGACAACGATTTCGCAAATAATGCTAACTGGAATAGTCCTTTTGCTGCTGACAATGATTACCAAATCCATCTAGCTGGTGTTGCTGATAGGGCCGTGCTTAGTACCACTCTTCCCGCGGGGGCTGCGATCAGCGATCTCTATGTGGCCGCGCATCTCGGTACCGGTGACGGCGAGTTGCTGGTTACCGGCGGAAACAATGTAGTTATACGCATTCTAATCTGAAGTAGCGCGCATTCTATTTGGCCCTCCCATCTTTCCCATTATATTATCGTAATTCTCCTAGCCTTGGAG
>JAADGV010000036.1 GCA_013152205.1 Planctomycetota bacterium | reverse complement strand
TTTGGTCTTTTCCTGTAGGCCTCGCGTTTTGCAGTTCTTCTAGGTCGGTTGGGGAGCTTGTCTTTGGTCGCGTAAAACAACGCCGTTCGAAACGCTTCACGCCAACTTTGTGGATCGGTATGCATGTGGCGAAGCAGAAACGTTTGAAACGTCGTCCACGTTCTCTTGAAGCTCATCCGTCGTGGAGGTACGTCGTTGATCTCTGCCGCCTGCCGCCGAAACTGACCAACTAGATTGTAAGCAACCACCGACGTGTAGAGTTCTTTCTTGAACATGTCGACGCTCTTGGCTCGAATGTTCTCGGTGTTCAGAACTACCTTCAAGTTGCGAATATCAAACTCAACTTGAACCCGATGCTTATACAACTCCGCAAGCGTGTTGGCCTCCTGTTCCAGGTTGGTCACCAGGTACAATGTGAGCTGATCGCTGACGGTCACTTCATGCAAGATGATGTCGAGCGCCGCCTCGTCCGGCAGGCCAGGCTGCGTTTTGCGATTACTCGCAGTGGGAATCCACTTGAGCGAGTAAGTTTGGCTATTTCGAGTTTCCGAGGCAAGCGTGCCTTTTTTACGAAGTGATTCGAAGTTCGACTTCTTCATTCGCAAAAGGAAATCGTGGTCGTAACGTTTGGCTTCGTAGGCAACGCCAAATAGCCCGAAGCCGGCATCGGTCATGATAATCGAGTCGGCCGGAAGTTTCGCCATGCCCTTGCGAGCTAGTTCTGTTTCCGAAACGGCGTTGGGACCATACATCGCTCCGATTTCAGGCAGCATCGCGCAGCCGCTGGCCAGTTCATGAAATACCGTCAGCAAAGCAATGGGCCAAACACCTTCGCCAAATTGGTTGGAAGCGGGCGGGAACGCGATCTGCAATTCTTTCTCAGGAGCCAACGCCATCGTCGTGCCGTCCACCAAGAAGATTTTGCGATCGTCTAGCAACGGTTGGGACTCTGCCACAATGGCATGACTTACTTCGTTGGAAAACCATTCTACAACTTCTAGCGGCAGATCACTGCGAGATTGACTGTATCCGGCCGTTGAAGTTGAGAGTGTTCCTTCGCTCACGCGTTTGTTTTCAGGCAAATAATCCGGCCGGGTTTCCAGCAAGTGTTTGACTGCCGTTTCCAGCGACGCATCCGGTTTGAGTCGCTGATAAATCAACATCCACAGCACTACACACGACGTATACACCGCGTTCTTGCGCTTCGGATGCAGCTCATTCGCGTGGCGGATGTCGATCAACCCAGCCAGGAGTTCGAATGCCTTGTCGAAATCGCCTGCTTGCAATCCCGTGAATTCAATGGAATTGTGTTTGTCCACCATGACAATTTGGCACCTCTGGTACTAAAGTAGTACCAATGCGCAAATGCCGTGCCAAACCCAGGTGGGGCCACCGGTTTTTCTAAAGTGAGTGCCATTAGGCTAGCGCCAATCCGCTCAAAGTAAGTGGCATTGGGCTCACGCCGGTGGATCAGCAATTTGGAACTACTGAGATTTCTTTTGAAATCAACGTTTACTAGCGGTTCAAAATATTTGGGCCGTGAACGGTTACAGGAATTCTGCGACGGTGGTTTTGCATCGCGCAAAAACCTTGCAGTGCAAAACGATGATTAAAAGTGCTTGTGGCGTAGTGCGAGCACCACGAGTTTTGCACCGAATCTCCGGGGGCCCCACATTCTGGGTGCAAAACTCGGTAGTTTCACGCCGCCGATTGCTCGATGATGCTTGCCGGCTAGGCAAAACGCAAAACGTCGTGTGCAGAACTCGCTGGATTTTTGCGAACAACTGGCTGTCAGCTTTCGGCAGTCAGCCAGAAATAGATGCAAGCAAACGCCCGCCACGCTCAGTCGACGGCCGACAGCCTTTTTCTCCAATTTTTCAAAGAGCGGAAACCGATTTATCAGTGAGCGCATTATCTCTTGAAACGGCACATTCTGCAACGAAGAAATTTGGCGCGATGCTACCAAGCCATAAGGTGAATTTGGACGCAAGCAAGGTGAGTGCAGCGAAACGAAATCCAACGTGATACCAAAGGTGCGTTACGCTATCGCTGCACGCACTCTACGGACTTTCGTAGTTCCTAGCATTCGAATAGCGCCAATGGACCGGGTCGTCGACATACCCACGTTTAACTGGGTTAAGAGGAATATATTCGACCTTTTGCACCATTATCTCATCGCTCGATATCTGTTTCGGCTTGCTTCCCTCTTGCCAAAGCTGATAGTCACGGTCGATCTTGTGCGCTGCTTTGCAGAAAGAAAGCTGTTCCAGTAGCGTTTCGGCATTTTTACTTTTCAGCAGGTCGATGAGCTGCCGTGCGGTATACGACTTGAAGTTGGCAACTTGCTTGGCCAAATCTTGGCCCGATGCAACAATGAGGTTCGAGAATGCGTGCTGGTAGATTAAAATGCAAAACAAAGACGAAGGCTTGACCCAAGCTGCCCCCCCTCTATGTTAACGGCCAAGGAGAACCGAGCGATGAATGATTTTCTTTTTCGAGTTTGTGCTGCGGTGGCGGTGCTGGTGTTCGGCGCGTCCTCCACGCTTGAGGCTGCGCCGGTGACGTTTGCGTTCGAGGCGGAGATCGAGTTAGAGTTTGTAGATCCAGCCACAGGTTCCGTACCACCCATTCCTATTGGCGCGGGTGATATTGTAAAGGGCAGTTTTTTGTTCGATCCTGATACTCCCGTGATTTCGAACGACAATCCAGCCGTCACGGTTTACATGACTGAATTGCAAATCAAGCTGAAAGATATTGAGATATCAACAGATTCGTTTTCCATAGAGGTGTTCGATGATTCGTTAACCATCGGATCACCCGGCATGCCGCCAGTATATGAGGACTTCGATGGCATCAGGCTCGGTTGCTCACCCAGTCTTCCTGCTGGATGTCAACCAGAAATAATCGATGTGCTAGGTGCCGGATTATTTCGCATATCCCTAGAGTTAAGGCTCTTCGGAGACCCGTCGGTATTGGAGTCTACCGAGATTCCTGGAAGCATTAACCTTTGGAACAACCTTGATTCCTTCCGTTCACTCTCGCTCGCATTTGATGCAGTAGACCCAAATGTGGCCACGGTATTTTACGGTGCGACAGTGGCTGACCTCTTGGTCGTGCCCGAGCCCAACACACTATCGTTGACTGTTCTA
>JAADGV010000054.1 GCA_013152205.1 Planctomycetota bacterium | reverse complement strand
CCTACCTCGCCTACTACAATCTCGAAAGAAAACACTCCGCCCTCGGATATCTCACACCCACCCAATTCGAAAACCTCAACCAGCCACCAAACTAAGAGAATCGCCTGTCCGTCAATTCAGGACCACCTCATCTAGAATATTGGATTCGACAAGTTGTTCTGCTACTCCCCAGCGGAACATCCTCACAATTCTTTTCGTTGCATCATTGATCGTCTTACGTGCCCAATCTTTTTCAATCAGCTTCAACCGAACTGCTTTCAGTGCGAGAGGACCAAACTCAGAGACAGGCCTGCAGCCATAAAGTTTACGCACATGTCGCATCACCAATTGGATCAAATGCAATTCACTAGTCGGTTTTCCATTCTTGCGATACCGTTTCTGAGCTTGCTTCCAGAATCGAGCAATCAGTTCGTTGACGGATAGCTCAGTGTCTTCGATAGTCGCATTGGGCCTACCAGCTACTAGCCATTCCAAAATCAGCCGATCATATTCGATCTTGCTGGCCTTGGAATTGTGGGGGCCAAGGTAGTAATCCCTGCACGCAATTGTGCAAACCGCTTGCGGTACTTCGGAATAGATTGGCCGGTGGAACGTGCCATGATACGGTGTTTTCCCTGGATTCGTGCGAATAAACCGGTAATTACCGGTTTATTCACTCGGGAAACGCCGCACTGCCGACCATCGGCAGGTAACAGAAACTCTTATTCGGCAATGACTTAGGAGTAGTGGAGGATACCGGGCTCGAACCGGTGACCTTTTGGCTGCCAGCCAAATGCTCTCCCAACTGAGCTAATCCCCCGGCTAGGTCGTCTTGGGTAATTGGCCGTGGAAATGATCCATCTGGCCAACTTCTCGACAAGCTGGGAGACTATCACTCCTCCGTCAGTTTGTCAACGTCCCGATCGATTATCTATGCCGCATCACACAAAAAAATATAAGGTTATCCTCGCTGCGATTAAGTTATTGCTGGCCGTTGGGATTTTGGTTTTCCTCTTTCTTCGCATCAGTAGCCACTCGGGGTTTGAGCGTTTGATCAGCGACCCTAAGGATTGGGGCGCGTTGATTCTTGCCCAGCTTCTAATCCTGGTCGGTTTTTCTCTGAGCTTTGTACGTTGGTTTCTGTTGGTGCGGGGGCTTGAGTTGGGATTCCATTTGCGGGATGCGTTTCGATTGGGTTCTTTGGGATTCATGTTCAATCAGGTTTCGCCGGGTAGCGTAGGGGGCGACCTACTGAAGGCGGTGTTCATCGCTAAAGAGCAACCCGGAAAACGTACCGAGGCTGTGACTACGGTATTGATCGACCGGGCTATCGGCCTATATGCCATGATACTCGTCGCTAGCCTAGGCTTGATGTTAGTTGGCAGCGTGACCACACTAAGTGAAGTCATGCAGACCCTGCAAACCGTGGTGTGGTCGATTGCCGCAATTTCAACCGTGGGGGTTTTTGGGGCAATGAGTCCGCTCGCTGTGGGAGATCGTGTCCGTAAGTTGGCCGATCGTGTGCCGGTGATGGGGCATACCCTTCATCGTCTGTTAGACGCGACTGAAGTCTATCATCGTCGTAAACGATATCTGGTCGGCGCGTTTTGTCTTGCCCTGGTTACCCATAACCTGGTGATCTCGGCATTTTGGCTCATCAGTCATGGACTGCCTGTCTACTCGCCATCATTTTCAGAGAACGCTTCTGTTGTGCCGATTGGATTGGTGCTCGGCACGTTGCCACTCACCCCCGGAGGCCTGGGTACGCTAGAGGCGGGGCTTGAATATCTTTTTGTCTTGGTAGGCGCAGGAAAAGGAGACGGTACGCTGATCGCGCTAGTCTATCGAATGATGACCTATGTGGTTGCTGCGATAGGTGCCGGTTACTATCTCTCGGCAAGAAAAAGTGTTGATCGAATGCTGCACGACGCCGAGGAATTTGCGGAGGAAATAGAGTAGGTGGGAAGGGGAAGTCTAAAAGCTGGTAGTGAAATGACCAATGGGAATGACTTGCCTCATGATTGGTCATTTGGGCATTCTGACAGACAGTTTTAGCCGCTTGGCCTCAAACTGCCCCACTACCCGGGTTCTCATCCTCACCATGTAGCTGGCTAAGATCGGAGAGCTGGTCGATTGCTTCCTCGATGTCGGGTACGACGACCCCGCAACGGCGTCCGGCGAGATCGCTATCGATGAAAACAGTAAGCTCATCGAAATCTGGCGAGGCCTTGAGGCGGTTTATGGCGCGAACACCTAATGTCCCGTCCACAAGGGTTCGAGCAACTGGCAAGTTTTCGATAAACCAGACGGTGCGTGGGGTGATGATCCCGGTTAATGCCGCTAACCCCACGGCGATGGAGTCGCGGCGGTTCACCGCCTTGCCTACGTCGTGCAAGAGCGCGGCCGTTAGCAGTTCTTCGTCGTAGGGAAAGTGCTCGCCAACCAACGTGTAAACCTGCAAACTGTGGTATAGGACATCCCCCTCGGGGTGGCGAATGGGATCTTGAGTGACAAACTCCAGCGGGCGGAGCAACGCGGCATAGCGATCGAATCGAAGTTCCCAGACGGGCGCTGTTTCAGCCTTGCTGATCGCTTGCAATTGTTCGCCAACTTCAGCGTCGGTGGGGATGTCGCGCGGTCGCACCCCCGTCGGACATAGCCGTTTGACCGCCATGCGACGCGCGTCGGAGTGGCGAAGATCGGGACGTTCGCGGATCAGGCGAGCCGCTTCCCAGGCAATTTGCAAACGTGTCTTCGAAACCTTCATGACTACCATGCTCACCTAAAAGCACGCAGTCGGCAAGCCGAGCGCCGATTATCGCTCAAGCAGTTGCATCGGCTCTAGCTCTGCATGCCCCTGAACTACCGTGGGATTGTCATACGGCTTTGCAGGAAGGCTATCGAGTACTCGCTTGAAATCTTTCTCGCGAGCAATAAAGGCTTCCACCACAACGGGATCGAACTTCTCTGCATACGAAGTAGCGATCCAGTCTCGGGCTTCCTCGTGCGTGCTTGGTCCTTTGTAGGGGCGGGTTGATGTCAGCGCGTCGTAGACATCGGCGAGCGCAACAATACGGGCTGAAAGTGGAATGTCCTTTCCTTGAAGACCATGGGGATATCCACTGCCATCCCAGTTTTCATGGTGCGCAACCGCAATTTCCTGGGCAAATTCGACGAAGTCATTTTCATCGGTCTGGGCACGAATGGCACGCAAGCACTCGCCACCGAGGACGGTGTGCATTTCCATGGCGCTTCTCTCAGACGGCGAAAGTGGGCCTTCTTTTAATAACACGCTATCCGGAATGCCAATCTTACCGATATCGTGCAGCGACGAAGCAACGGCCAGGTCGGAAACATAGTATTGATCAATGTCCGAATTCGACTTTGCCATTTCTGCGGCGAGAATAGTTACGTAAGAACGCATACGCTCTAAGTGGATACTCGTGTCGCGGTCTCGCGACTCGGTCAACTTGGCCAAGCCAAAGACAACCGCATTGCGATTTTTGGCGAGGTCATGCGTTCGTTGTTCGACCCCTTGCTCTAGCTTTGCTGCCGCCTCGGCCAAGCTAGCTTCGTAGCGTTTAATTAAAAGCAGCGTGAGAATCGCAGCGACTCCTACGATGGATGCCGTCAGAGCATAACCAACTTGCATGACAGGCCGGATCGTAGAAATGACAAATAGGTTAATCGCCATATCGGATTGGTAGACGGCGAGGACCGCATTAAGACGTTTTAGGCTGTAGGCCGTTACAAAGTGAACCTCCCCATCGAGTTCCACCTTGCCTTGAATTACGGTCTGGTTGTTAGCTTCGGCATCGTGCATTGCTGAAGTTATCGAAACCGAGGTATGATCGTCCAGCAAAAGCGAGCTTCCGGGAAACAGCTTCAAGAGCCCTGGGTCGCTGCTTATGTCTGGATGACAGAGCATCGCCCCATTGTCGTATCGCATGACACTAACGAAACCCTCGTAGGGGATGAGTGTCTCTTCGCAGAGGGCTTGAACTTGCTCCCAGCCTGATGAGCCAGGTTGGATGTTTTCAAGCGACATCTCGGAAGTTTTGAGGGCTAGCTCATGTGCCAAGGCCCTGCCCTGTGACGCCGCCGTGGAATGAACGGCTTGTTCAAAGGCACCCCAAAGCCAACCGGTGGCCCACGCCACGCCAAAACCCAGACAGGCAGCCTGAGTGGCAACGAGCAAAGCAACCAAGAAACAGCGACTTTTATTCCACATCAAAGATCTATCCCAGAAATATTCATGGATCGCCCGCCTATGGCATCCACGCCTCCCCAATAAAAGCACCAAACGAGCAGTTGTCTTGCCAGATGCCCAGAAGGTAATATCAAACAATAGCTTGGCCTAAGCCGCGGGCGATCTACTATAGCAGTCGTTCTTGTTGCAACTTACGGAGTCCAATTGCCCCTACCGGGATACTTGTTACAACCGGCTTGACCTGATTACGACGTACGTCACAATCGGCAACTAATGCTCGACGGAACTACCGCCGAAGTATGCCACCCTGAAAACTCATGGCCTTCTTCCGAACTTATCCATGGCAATACTGATTAAAAATGGCCGAATCATCACGGCCAACGACGACTACGTGGCCGATATCCTGTGCGAAGGCGAAGTCGTCACGCGCATCGACACGGCCATCGACGCCCCCACTGATGCTGAGGTGATCGATGCCGCAGGCAAATACGTATTCCCGGGATTTATTGACCCGCATGTCCATATTTACCTGCCGTTCATGGGCACCTACGCCAAAGACACCTACGAAACAGCGAGCCGCGCAGCGTTGGTGGGTGGCACGACCACGCTTCTCGAAATGTGCTGTCCCGATCGAACCGATGAGCCTATCGAGGCGTTTGAACTTTGGAAATCGAAGGCAGAAAAATCAGCTTGCGACTACTCGTTTCACATGGGAGTCTCTCGCTTCGACAGCTCGTGCCAAGCTCAACTGCGAGAGATCGTAAAACAAGGTATTGCCTCGTTTAAAGTTTTTTTGGCTTACAAAGGAGCTTTTGGAGTCACCGACGAGGAGCTGTTTAACACGCTAACGCTCGCCAAAGAACTTGGCGTCATCGTAACCGCGCATTGCGAAAACGAAAGCCTCGTCGACGCTTTGCAAAAGCAATTGCTAGCCGAGGGGAAAAAGGGCCCGGAATGGCACGAACCCTCGCGACCAACTCGCGTAGAAGCCGAAGGCGTTCACCACCTGATGACCTTTGCCGAGCTAACCGGCGCTCACGTATACTGCGTTCATACTTCTTGCCAACAGGCGTTAGAAACAGTTCAGGCAGCTCGTCTACGAGGTGTACGGGCATGGGTCGAAACGGTGATTCCTTACCTGACGCTGGACAAGACTTATGCCGAACGTCCAGATTTTGAAGGTGCAAAATATGTGATGTCCCCACCACTACGCGACCCGATCGAACAACCCACGCTATGGGCCGCTGTTCGATCGCGGCTGATTAGTACCGTGGCTACGGATCACGCCCCGTTCGATTTTGTTGGGCAGAAGGACATGGGCGCAGGCGACTTTACCAAGATTCCGAACGGCATCCCCTCGATCGAAGACCGCGTGAATTTGCTCTACACCCATGGCGTGTGCCGGGGTCGCATCGACCTCAACACGTTTGTCGACGCCGCAAGCACCCAAGCTGCAAAGTTGTTTGGGCTTTATCCTCGCAAGGGTACGGTGCAAGTAGGCAGCGACGCCGATTTGGTTGTCTACGATCCGGCGTATCGGGGAAAAATATCGGCCGAGATGCAACAAATGAACGTCGACTACAGCGCATTCGAAGGCTGGGAAATCGAAGGCCGGCCAAGCCTAGTGACCGTGCGAGGGAAAATCCAGGCCCGCGAAGGGCAGTTTGTCGGCGAACTAGGTCACGGCCAGATGCTCACACGCGAACCGAGCCATTTTTGACGGCCAGAACTCATTGGTTAGCCGCGGGCTAGCGAATCACTTTGCTGGACAAAATCATCGCCTCGCCATTGATCGTCGGCGTCAACCATTTTCCCGCCCGATTTTTCGCCACGTTTTGCTTTCACTTCGGCCTGACGTTCCACCAATTCGGTGTGGGACGAAAAATACTGCAAACTATGGCCTTTGAAATCGTCGAGTGTGTCGAAGCCATGCTTTTCCATGAAGGCCAACAGGTCGTCGATCATTGGCTGAACCATGCCATAGCCGAACTTCATTACGCCCGTGCAGACCTGGACGGTATCGGCCCCTAGCAGAAGAAATTGAGCCGCATCGCTGCCCGATTCAATTCCACCGATTCCGCTCAGGGTTCGTCCAGGAAACTCATCACGAATGACTTGAGCGATTTCCATCACCATCCGGAGCGCGATGGGCAAAATCGCTCGGCTAGAATAACCGCCTGCCGTGGAATAACCTTCCACCGTGGGTTCTGGTCGAAGAGTTTCTAAGTCCACGCCTAAGATGCTGCGGATGGTATTGATCGCGCTGATCCCCTGGCACCCAGCGCGTAAGGCTGCTCGGGTGGGATCTTCGATGTGCGTCACATTGGGCGTCATCTTGGCCCAGACCGGGATAGTTGCCGCCTCGTGCACCCAACCAGCGACCTCCTCCAAGAGTTCGGGGTCCTCGCCCATGGCCGACCCCATTTTGCGTTCGGGCAACCCGTGGGGACACGAGAAGTTTAGCTCCAGGGCATCGACGCCCAGTTCCTGACAGCGCTGGACGATTTCGAACCAGGCGTCCTTGTTGTATTCCTCCATGATCGAGGCAATAAGAATCCGATCGGGATACTTATCTTTAACCGCTTTGAGTTCGTCGACCCAAACGTCAAAGCTACGATCGCTAATGAGTTCGATATTCTCCCAGCCGATGATCTCCTTAGAATCTTTCGCCCGAAGCCGCGCATAACGGGGCTGCACATTAACAACTTTTGAAGCATCGAGGCTGATCGTTTTACAGACAACTGCGCCCCAACCTTCGTCAAACGCCTTGCCAATGACGTTGCCATTAGTGCCCGGCGGGCCAGAGGCAATCACAAAAGGGTTGGGCAGCTTCAAGCCGTCAACAATCGTTTCAAGTGAGGGCATTTTTCGGGCCTATAATTCTACCGTCTTGCCATACGTTTCAGGCCGACGGTCGCGGAAGAATTGCCAAGTTTTGCGAACTTCGCGGATGAGGTCTAAGTCCATGTCGACAACGACAATCTCGTCCTGATCGCGAGACGCTTCGGCAAGGATTTGGCCTCGGGGATCGCAAAAATAGCTTTGTCCATAGAACTCGCCGATACACCAGGGTTCTTCGACACCCGGTCGATTCAGTGCACCAACAAAATACTGATTTGCGACCGCATGCGCCGGTTGCTCAATTTTCCACAGATATTCGCTAAGCCCCGCCACGGTGGCCGAGGGGTTAAAAACAATCTCGGCACCGTTGAGGCCCAAACAACGGGCACCTTCGGGGAAGTGGCGATCGTAGCAAAGGTAAACGCCAATTTTCCCTACTTGGGTATCAAACACCGGGTATCCCAAGTTGCCTGGACGGAAATAAAACTTTTCCCAAAAGCCCGGCTCGCAATGCGGGAGATGCATTTTGCGAAACTTGCCCAGATAGCTACCGTCGGCATCGATTACCGCAGCCGTGTTGTAATAGACGCCTGGCAAATCTTCTTCGAACACAGGTACAACCAACACCATGCGAAGTTTTTTTGCCAGCCCTTGCATCAGTTTGATCGTAGGGCCCTCGGGCACCGACTCGGCCAGCCCATACCACTTTGCGTCCTGTTCGGCACAAAAATAAGGGCCATAAAACAGTTCCTGCAAACAGGCGACCTGGGCACCTTGCGCGGCCGCTTGCTCCAGCATATCGACATTCTTGTCGATCATCGCCCGCTTAATCTTCTCAAGGGGCGAGGTCGCAGGCTCGCATAACGTAGCTTGAATTAATGCACCGCGAACAACTCTTGGCATGGTGCAACTCCTCTCTCATCTCATCACGCAGTGGCGCGCGACCAATCGGTTAGCAAACAAATCTCTTCACTCGAACCACTCATCATACCCCGTTGAAATCTGACCGACTACCACGGAGAAAATGCAGCCTCACAAGCTTCTCATGCGCCGGTAATTGGATCTCGCAGAGGCACTGAGACGGCAGAGCTACGACATTCCAATTTTCTCCGCTGTCTCTGCGTCTCCGCGAGACAATCCCTTTCCTTGTTTTCCTTTGCGGCTTAGCACCTTTGCAAGAAATCCTGCTTATTGAGCGAGTTGGGCAGTTTGTAGCAAGAGAAATTGGCTAGCTGATACTAAATCTCAAAAATCTCCGAGAACACCTATTGCGTACCCCAGCTTGATGTACGACAATGAAAACCGTAAATGATACTGAGTCTCGTAAGCAACATAAGTTTTCGCTCCCTCTGCAAGAAAAGTCTGAAATGGAGCCCTTAGCAATGCGGAACTTCAACGAAAAACCCCTGCGGATCGGCCCGTCCAGGCCCCTACGCGGTTTTACTCTGGTCGAGCTTTTGGTGGTGATTGCCATCATTGGCGTATTGGTGGCGTTGTTATTGCCGGCCATCCAGGCTGCAAGAGAGGCGGCTCGGCGGATGAGTTGCTCGAACAACATCCGACAACTCGCCCTGGCGATGCACAACTACGAGTCGTCCAACAAAAAGTTTCCGCCACAGATCATGATCGACTCGCCTCAACTGTGGTCTGCCCAGGCCCGCATTCTTCCGTACATCGAACAGGGAAGCATGTTTGCCAGCGTCGATTTCAACCAACCCTATGCCGACGTTCTTCTCAACGGACAAAGGCTCTCTTCGCTGCGTGTGTCTACGCTGCTCTGTCCTTCAGAGGCTCGCGACGAAATGCGTCTCAAAGACGGCAACCCCTACCATTACCCGCTGAACTACAGCATCAATTGTGGCGTCTGGAAAGTTTACGATCCTAATGACCAAAGCGGCGGATCGGGTGCGTTCTTCCCAAACTCCGGCTTAGGAACGCGAAGCTTTACCGATGGTCTTAGCAACACGCTCATGCTCGCTGAAGTCAAAGGCTGGACTCCCTACTATCGCGATGGCGACAGTGGCACCGCAGTACCGACCAATGTTCCAGGCGAAATTTGTTCAGCAGGTTCCTCACCACTAGGTTCCTTGGGTGGCGATTTCAAAACCGAATCGGGTCACACCGAATGGGTTGATGGCCGAACACATCAGTCGGGTTTTACTGCGACATTCACTCCCAACACCAAGGCTCTCTGCGACGAAAACGGCGAACTATACGATGTCGATTGGAACAACATGCGTGTAGGTATGAGCACCACAGCGGTAACCTACGCCGCGGTAACTTCCCGCAGCTACCACAGCGGCAACGTAGTCAATGTCGCTAGAATGGACGGCTCCATCGAATCGGTCAACGGAGACATCGACTTGATCATCTGGCGTGCGATGGCCACCCGCGCAGGCGAGGAAATCGTCTCGCTGGCCGATTAAAAATCAAACATCCCACATCAAACATCACCTGAACCGCAGCAACGCGTACTTTTTCTTGCCGCTGCGAAGTACCAACACAGTTTCGCTTGCCAGATGCTCGGTCGTCAACACTGCGTCGGTTTGGTCGACGCGGCGATTGTTCACGTAGGCCCCTCCTTGCTGCACCGTTCGCCGCGCATCGCCTTTGCTCTTGGCCAGACCCGATTCGACTAGTGCGTCGACAATGGCAAGGCCATCTTCATCAAGACGAGAGCGTGGAAGCTCCTTGCTTGGCACATCGGCAAAAATCTGGCTTAGTTGAGAATCGCTAAGGTCGCTGATCTCGGCACCAAAGAAAATCTCGGTCGCTTTTTTTGCTACCGACAAACCTTCTTGGCCGTGAACTAGGCAAGTAATCTCTTCCGCCAAACGGCGCTGGCTTTCGCGTTTGCCGGCATCTTTTTCTCGGGCAGCATCGAGAGCTTCGATTTCTTCGTGGCTCAGCTCGGTAAGCATGCGCAAACAACCGCCGACGTCGGCATCGTCGACGTTGAACCAGTATTGGAAAAACTGGTAGGGACTGGTCCGCTCAGCCGAGAGCCAAACGGTGCCGGTCTCGGTTTTCCCCATCTTGGTGCCGTCCGACTTGGTCAGTAGGGGCCAGGTGAGTCCGCGCAATTGGACACCTCGCATGCGACGAGCCAAGTCAATGCCCGCGGTGATGTTGCCCCACTGGTCGCTCCCTCCGGCTTGCAATTCGCAGGCAAACTTTTCGTTGAGATGAACAAAATCATACGCTTGCAACAGCATGTAGCTGAACTCGGTGTAGCTCATACCGCCGCTCTGGGCGTCTTCGCCCCGTCCCAATCGGCTTTTCACCGAATCTTTTGCCAACATCACGTTAACGGGAAAATTCTTGCCAATGTCGCGAAGAAATTCTAAGTAGGTCCACTGGCCGGTCCAATCGTGGTTGTTCAGCAACTCAGCAGAACAACTGCCGTAATCGAAATCCAAGAACCGGCGCATTTGCTGGCCCAACCCGGCAACATTTTCGGCAAGCGCTTCTTTCGAGAGCAAATTTCGCTCGTCGCTCTTGCCGCTAGGGTCACCGATCATCCCGGTGGCCCCGCCAACCACAGCGATCGGCTTATGCCCAGCCTGCTGAAATCGCCGCAGCACGACTAAGCCCAGCAAGCTTCCAACATGCAAGCTGTCGGCAGTCGGATCGAAGCCAGCATAGACGGTACGCGGTTTCTCCTGCAGCCAGGCGTCCATGCCCTCGTCGTCGGTAGTTTGATGAATAAGGCCGCGCCAGCGGAGATCAGTAAGCAAGGTCATAAGAGGCTGAGGGTAGGGGTGGGGGCTGGGGGCGGACAGCTAGTCCGCCTTTCTCACCAGGAGTTTACCACCAAGGACAAAAAGATAACATCAATACACAGTGAAGAAAGGACCAGATGTGTCACCGTATGGTTCGGGGCCAGGGAGAGTAGGTCGTTTCACTGCCTAGGCCCCAGATCCTTGCTCCTCTCATATTCAACCGATTTTCTAGAGCGTATCACTGTTGAGTGTTCTTGTTTTCCCCGGCCAGGATAGCCGGGCTATAGCCTTGTTGTCCCTGGCAAGATGTAACGCGCGAATCGGAAATGCTTTAATCACCGAGCTAAACGCCAAACTTGAAACGACTGTTACTTCTGTTTTTCGCCAGAGTCGAGCCATTTATCAAGACCTTGTTGCAGGGCGTCTGAGGCTGTATTTTGCAATAGGTCTGATTTTTCGGCGCGCACTAACGCCGCGGCTATCTCAGTGTGTTGCTTCCAATCGGCAAAGGTAAAGTTGCGGATATCGACGTAAGTCGCAGCAATTTTGGGTTCAATTTTCGGTACGAGATGCACACCGTCGTTGGCCCGAATCACATGGAAATTCAAAGATCCGTAGAGCAAGGCCCCGCCGGTCACCATGCCCAGGAAAAAAGTCATTAGACGACGCATATTGCCACTCCAAACGCTTATTGATGTGTGCCTCAGAAACTTTACTTGTCCTCAGCATTCACTCGCTAAATTCGGCACTCCCGTTGGTCGTAGGACGATTACAAAGTCATGCTAGCCACAGGTGGAAGCCACGGTCGAGCCTGAAAAAACCGCGGCTTCCGCCCGCGGCTACTACAGAATCAGCGAGAAGACCAAGAGTAGGAATTGGCAATTTACCGGTGCTTCGGCTTACAACGCAAGGCGGTTCTCTGAGTTGAGTGATATCAGGACGATAGGACCTTCAGCCGATTTTACGGCGAATACTCTTGTTGAGACCGCAAAACGTGCGGGGGTTCGGTTATAATGATGAGAACGAATAAGGGGCAAATGGCGGCCACGGGGCTTTCTTGACATCCCTTGTCAGGGTGTCCATCCTGTAATGCTTGCTTATTTGTCTACTTATCGCCTAAAAGCGCAGTACGTTTGCAGGATTCTCTCCGTGTTTGCTTTTCGGACGGCCCACTAGAAACGACCCCTTATGCTCTCTGTAACCTGCCAACCATTCCAGACTTCTATTGCGCTGGTCATAGCAATTTGCGTTGTTTTGCCTGGCTGCGAGCAGCTATCGTCCTCTCGGCCGTCGGCCAGTGAAGGCGATGAACTGCGTACGGTCTATGCGCTTGGGCGTCTTGAGCCAGCGACCGGTCTTATTGATATTCGGGCGACCCCCGGCGATCGTCTTCAGGAGCTGTACGGTATTGTTGAAAATGAACTTGCTCCTAAGGACGGTATCCTGGGCACCCTGTCGAGCTACGACATGGGCAAAGCTCAACTGAACTCACTGGTCAAAAAGAGAGACCTCGCCGTCCAGAAACATTTGCAGCAAGTCCCACTTGCCGAAGCCCAACTTGCCCAAGCCAATGCCTCGAAAGCTCAAGCGGAAGCCAAACAGAAGGAACTCCAACTTCAACAAGGAAAGCTCAAAGCGTTGAAGGTAGCTCGCGACCTTGCTGCCGTTGAGTATCGCGAGTTGGAGCAACTGCAATCGTCTGACCCCGACTTGGTCACCCCCCATCAGTTGAAGAAGCAAAAGAATCGGTTGGACCTGGCAAACCAGGATTACTTAATTGCTCGCGATGGTTTGATTTCGGCGTCTGCGGCGGCAGATTTAGCCGTCGTTGCAGCAGAAGCAAATATTAAGGTCGCCACGAAATCGGTAGAGCAAGCAGACAAAAATTACGAGAAGCTTGTTATCGAGCAAGAAATCGAAATTGCGCAAGAAGTGCTGAAACGTTCGATATTGCTTGCCCCCAACGCCTCATCCATCGCATTGAAAAAACTGCTTAACAAAGACCTTGAGGGTTTGCGACTTGAAAACGCCCCTGAAGTCTCAGAGGAAGCACCGCAGTCGCAGTCCGAATACATGGTCTTGAAAGTTTTTTTGCGTTCTGGCGAAGTGGTAACTCAGGCACCCATCATGCAACTAGGTGATCTGCGAAAAATGGTTTGCATTGCCGAAGTCTACGAGGCGGACGTCAAGGAACTTGAAGAAGGTCAGATGGTTACAATACGCAGCCCCGCGTTTTGGGGTGCTTATGCGGATGGCAAAGTCTCTTTGGAAACTCACAAACGTAGTGGCGGTATCCGAGGGCGTGTGGTTCGCATCGGGCGACTGATTGCCCCTCCAGGCCTATCGAACCGAAACCCTTTGGCGCCAGCTGACCGAAGCGTGGTTGAAGTGCGTATCGAAATTGATGAATCAGAAGTCGCTCGCACTTCGACTGAGCAAGGCAGCAGCGGCGTCCAAACGGAAACACCGACTGAACACGCTGCTAAACATGTTGGTTTGCAAGTGACCGTGGAATTCGACGAGAAAGCATCTAACAATTAATAACTGCACCTCTTCATAAGGGAGTGCTTTTTTGGCCTGTTTGGAAACGATGGCAATGCAACGCGATGAGCACTCCGCTGGCATGGAAGAATTTAACGCATAACAAAGTCCGCACGTCGATTGGCGTTGCTGGGGTGGGTTTTGCCGTCATTCTGATCTTCATGCAATTAGGTTTCCTCGGCGCGATCAAGAAAACGGCGACCCAGATCTACGACGCACTTGAATTCGATCTTCTGTTGCGTTCGCCTGCCTATCTGCATTTGACCGAGCCACGCTCTTTCGCTCGAGCACGGGTATATCAGGCCGCCTCGTTGCCTGAGGTTTCGCACTCGCGACCATTTTACCTAGGCCTGAGTGAATGGCAGGTGCCGATTACAAGCAATGCTCCGCTAGGTAGCAAGGCATCAGACCCTGACAATCTTTCAGGCCAATGGCGCGGCATCATTACGATGGGGACCGACCCGAGTGATCCTGGATTTAGCCGGGAAGATATTCGTCAACAGGCTCGACAGCTTTCGGATCCGCGATTTGTGTTAATTGATTCCGAATCCAAGCCAGAATATGGGCCGGTCCAGGGAGACGAATTTAGCCAAGCCGATATTGGTGTGACCACGGCGCTTGGGCCGAACCGAGTTCGTATTGTTGGACTATTTAAGCTTGGCACCGGCATGGCTTCGAATGGAGCTTGCTTGACGAGCCCCGAGGGCTATGTGCGCGCTTGCCCTTGGCAAGCCATTGATGAGGTGAACTTTGGGCTCATCAAGCTCCATGACCCTAGCCAAGCTGAAGCGGTAAAATCGCAGCTTCAAGCGATTTTTGGGATTCCAGCCTCGGTAAGCAATGCGGAATCTCAACAACAGCTTGATGCGGCTTTGCTAACGAACGCGGATGTTGAGATTTTAACCCGAGCTGAAGTCAACAAACATGAGGAGTATCGCTGGGTAGTCGATACGCCCCTAGGGCAGATTTTTCAGCTTGGTGTTTGGGTTGCAGTGTTTGTGGGGGTTGCCATAGTCTACCAAGTGTTGTCTAGCGACATCGCTAGTATGATGGGTGAATACGCCACACTCAAAGCGATGGGCTACAGTAATAAATATTTGACGATTGTTGTTCTGCAACAATCCGTGCTGTTGGCGATCGTTGGGTATGTGCCCTCGTTGGCAATCTCTTGGTTGCTCTACCAGCTCGTTGAATCTGAGTCGGGTATGCCGATGTTTATGACCGTAGAAATCATGCTAACTGTTTTTCTGTTGGCAATCGTCATTTGTGTTGTTTCTGGCCTGGGAGCGCTTCGGAAACTGTTTCAAGCTGACCCTGCCGATTTATTTTGATCGTAACCAATACGGCAATGCACCACCGCACCACCCTTTTTAGGCCGTTGTAACTTCAATCATGTTTAGTCGTCGAACACCACTGGCTTGGAAGAACCTGACGCACGACTGGCGTAAGCTGGCTGCTGCGACGGCAGGTATTGCCTTTGCGGTGCTGCTGATGTTCACTCAGGTCGGTTTTCAGAATGCGTTGTTCGACAGCCAAGTTAAAGTTATTGACGACCTGCAAGGCGATATTTTCTTAGTGAGCAGGGCCAAGTATACCCTGGCTGCGGAGAAGCGATTTTCTATTTCACGCGTTCATCAGGCGCGATCTTGCATGGGAGTGAGCGGCGCCTACCCGGTCTATTCTGAATTGACGACCTCGGTACTACGAGAAATGACCCAAGGGAAAGGCAATCGGGGTTATCCTATCCGCTCGCTAGGGTTCTTTTTGGATGACCCGATATTCAAGTCGCCAGAAATACAACGGCAAGTCAACCGGCTCCGTGCGCCAGGTACTGCGTTGTTTGATCGAAAAAGCAAGGCGAAGCGTTTCGACTTTCCGAAAAAGGACGATCTTTCGCTAGCTCGTCAGGCCCTGGAACTCTCGGGCAAGAAGGTCTCGCTAGTGGGGACGTTTTCGTTGGGGACTGATTTTGCTCATGATGGCAATTTAATTATGAGTTCGGAAAACTTCGCTAAGTTTTTCCCGCACCGAAAACGCTTTGGCGATCCGTTGAGTATCGTTGACATCGGGATTGTTCATCTGAGGGATGGATTTGAGATCGGCGAGGTAAAAAATATGCTGACTAAGACATTAGAGAAGGACGTGCATATCTTAACTCGCGAAGAGTTCCGGGCCGTTGAAATTAAGTTTTGGGATAAGAGCACGCCGATCGGAACCATTTTTTTGGCCGGTAAATTGATTGGTTTTATTGTGGGCATGGTGATTTGCTATCAAGTAATATTTTCTGATATCGCGGATCATATGCCGGAGTTTGCTACGCTAAAAGCGATGGGCTATCCTACACGCTATTTTATCAGGCTGATTATTGTCGAAGCCTTGCTGCTTTCGCTAGTCGGGTTTGTGCCTGGTGCTATCGCGAGTCGCGTACTGTATGGTTGGCTATCTGGCCAAACGGGGCTTTTGATGTCGATGACCGTCAGTGGCGTGGCGTTTGTCTATGCTTCTACCGTAGTCATGTGTGTCGCGTCAGGAATGCTTGCCGTGCGAAAGCTACTTGCAGCCGATCCTGCCACCTTGTTTTAGCGTGTATTGACTAATCGATCGATTACTAACCACCAGTAATTACTATGACATCTCAAACAACGATTCCCGCAACGAGTGGTGCTTTTGCTGAAGGCATGCACTTGCCGAAGACGGTCAAGGTGGAGAACCTAAACCACTTCTTCGGGCAAGGCGAACTGCGCAAGCAAGCGCTGTATACGAACAACCTCGAAGTCCGTCGCGGAGAGATCGTTATCATGACCGGGCCGTCTGGCTCGGGAAAAACTACATTGTTGACACTCATTGGTTCGCTACGGTCGGTACAAGAGGGCAGTCTACGCGTGCTTGGCAATGAGTTGTGCGGGGCAGATCGCGACTTGATCGTTCAACTTCGTCGCGAAATGGGTTTTATTTTCCAGGCGCATAATCTTTTCGAATCGCTTACCGCTTACCAGAATGTGAACATGGCGGCAGAATTGGTGGGGCTCGACCCGATGATCACCGAAGGTCGCATTAAGTCGCTGCTGACTCGATTGGGGCTTGCTGACCGTATTCACTACAAGCCGAATTCGCTGTCGGGTGGCCAGAAGCAGCGAGTAGCCATCGCGCGTGGACTTGTCCACAAGCCGAAATTGATTTTAGCCGATGAACCAACCGCGGCGTTGGACGAGAAGTCTGGCCGAGAGGTGGTGACCCTTTTCCAAGAACTTGCTCGCGACGAGGGTTGCACGATCATCATGGTGACCCATGACAATCGAATTTTGGATGTTGCCGACCGGATTGTGAACATGGTCGATGGGCGTATTAAGTCGGACGTAGCCGTTCAAGAAACGTCGGTGATTTGCGAATTCTTGAAAGGATTCCCGCTGTTCTCCGATCTTTCACCCACGACTTTGGCCGAAATTGCTGACCAGATGATGGTCCACGAAGCAGTCGCAGGCGACGAGGTGATTCGCCAGGGCGATGCTGGCGACTTGTTCTACTTGATACGTAGCGGCAGCGTTGATGTTTTGATTGACGACGGGCAACAACGAAAGAAAGTCGCCGAATTGAAGCAGGGGCAATATTTTGGCGAGGCGGCTTTGATTACGGACGAGCCACGGAACGCAACAGTGGTTGCAAAAGAAAAATCGGTCTTTTACGCTCTCGACAAAGAAGAATTCCAAGCGGTACTGGCCACTAGTGCCACGTTTGAAGAAGAATTACGCCAAGCCTTGTTCAATCGGCAGTAGACACCTGCGGGGGAAACTACTTGCAGCATTTTGCGTTTTCTTTTTGGCACGTATTCGTCGCGGTTTGCATACAATCGCCGGTGCTGGGGCCCTCGCAGCATAAGGCTAGCGTCATGCCGCATTCCATCGGAAGCGTCCCTTGTGCTTTTCGCAAACCGACCGAAGCTACTTTCAAGGCGACGATTTGTTCAACTAATTTAGACTCAGCTTCGTAGACCAAGCCTCGCAATTTGCTTATCTCGAAGACGGTCACATCGTTGGCATCGCGAGTTTCCGTGAGTTCACGCAGGCTCTTTCGAAGCTCCAAAACCGTATCTTGTGCCAACGCCACTCTCTGTTGTTGAAGGGTTACCTTGTAGACCGCACTTTTGATATCGGCTGTCGCTAGTTTTTCGGTTTCACTGTAGAACATAGCCAATTGCCGGCAACGGACCGGCACCTCGTGTTGATTGCAACGGAAGCAACGTATCGTATGCATCAATCCATCAATGGGTTCGACCGATCCGATGGTGGAATCGGCAAGCTTGAGCACTCCCCGTGCGATGGGCAGTGTCGGCTTTTCCAGGTTACCGATCACCAGCGACAACCCACGCAGGTCTGAACGACTGGCTAAACCGTCGGCAAGCTCTACTTCGACGTCCAGTGGTTTTAGGTTGGGTGTCCACTCGATGTTCGGCCAGTAAAAGGCGTTTTCGTCGAGTGGGCAACCCACGAGTTTTTGCAACTGTCCGTTGAGCTGAATTCGCAAGAAGTCTAATTGCAATTGTTGATCTGTAAGTTCGCTAAGTCGAGCGACGAGAGCGCTGCGGTCGATGCCGTCCGGCAAAGAAATCCCCTTCAAGCGAAATTGGTTCACTCGCTCTAGGGTCTGCTCGGTTTCCTCGATTCCCTGGCCTAGGTAAAACTTATGTGCTTCGAGTCCCGCCAACTGATAAAAAGTCTCTAACGCAGAAGCGGCAGCCGTGTTGCGTATACCATAGGCATGAAGCGCTAGCAAATCTCGATCTAAGCAGAGGTTCTTTCGGACGTTTTTGCTATCGCATTCGATCACGACCTTTGCCCAATGGCGTTCTAGCTCAATCATGTTGGCCAAATTGGCATTTGTGGCTGCATTGCATTGGCATGTGGATTCATCGAGTAGTTGGAATGTCTCTGTCGGCACCGGCAGGGGCAGCAACTCACAGTCTTCGCACTGTAAGGCAGCAAGGTCTGGGGCCTCTCCTTCAGCGACGGTAGGCTCGCTGGGGCATGGCGCACTGGGAGTGTAGGGGACTCGACAAGAAGAAGGACAAGCGCAGCCACCCAAGACCGCTACTAGCGGCATAAGCAGAGTGATAGCAAATAGCCTTAGAAACATGATAACCAATCCAGGTGATTCAAGCGCGCTCAATGATGTACTTATCGTGTGCGCAATGTGCTGCCCGCAGCAGTTACCAGAGTTTTTCCGCACACTCCGATGGGGTAAGCTGTGCGGATTGTGCTGCCACCAGGGATTGGAGAATCTCTAACCGCGATTGATAACCCAAAGTGAAAACGTAGGCGTGATAAAGCCCGCGAAACACGCGAAAGTCGAACTAAGTGAGTTCGACAGAATCCCCGATACGGATGACGTTACCGTCTTCCAACGATTCAAGCGAAGTATTGATCGCCGCTCGGTAAAAATGGTCGAAGCGTTCTTTTGGCGACCACTCAGGTAGTGACTGTTGCCTGCGTCGAGAGAACTCGCGGGCAAATCCTTCAATCGCTGTTCCATCTTGAGAATCGCGGGTTGGCACTGCGCAGCGTTTACTAATTCCACAGCCTAGCCAAGAAGTTTTTCCGACGCGAAATTGCTTAGCCTGGTTTGTTCCACTTACCAGTCGATCTTCCCAAAACGCTGGTTCGGCCTCGATTTCTAGGTTCGCGCGAAGCCGTCGCCTCATCTCCTCGATTTCTAGTCCCTCGAACCACGAGCTGATCTCGGCAAGTGTTGAGTTGGAGATTAGCGTTGGCCCCAAAGCATCGCGGTCGTCAGGGAACCCGTTGTCGGTATTCTCCATCAGTTGGCAAGGCACGCCCAAAATTTTTCCGCACCAATTGGCGATCGCATCACGTTCATTTTGGAGTGAAAAACGCTTTTCATCATCCGTTGTACTCAGCGTAACACTTTCTAAGTCGTCGTCATATTTCGCTCGAATACGATGTATCGCGGCAAAGCGTTTTCCGTTAAGAAATTTCCCATCGCCATCGATCAAGGCGTAACGCCGATCACCCGCCAACGCACCGCTTGGGAGCACTGTGACACTAGATAGCTCAAAGCCATCGAGCGACTTGATTGGATAAATGGCGATTTGCTTCAAGGAAGGCATCGTACTGCATGGGGTCAGGAAAATTTTACTTCACGACGGTCACTAGCCATAACTTCAGTCAGTAGAGCCTCAGTATCGGTTAGATCTTCTAAAAGTAAATCAGGACCAGTTTTAGCAAGCTCTTCGATCGTTGCCCCACCCGTTGCAACGGCGACGGCAAAGGCGCCGATTGATTGGGCGCAAACCACGTCATGCACCGTATCTCCAATCACCATCGTACGAGCGAGATCGCCTTCGGCATGAGCTTGTGCCTGTGCTTTAGCAACTCGTGCAATTGCGTTGCGATCTGTTTCTTCGTCACCAAAGCCGCCAAAGGCGAAACGGTCGGCTAAATTATAATGTCCCAATTTGTGAGCGGCACCAGATTTTACGTTGCCGGTAAGAAGCCCGAGCTGAACTTGCTCGATTCCCTGCAAGGCATCAAGCAGGTCGACCACGCCAGTTAGAACCTCTCCTTCGCACTTCGGCAGCGAGATCTCCAGTTGTTCGAGATAACAATCGACAAAGCGTTGCCAGTTCTCAACGGAGGGTTCGACGCCATGTAGGCCCATTAAGTCGAGAGCAATGGCTCGATCGCTTCGGCCAGCAAACTGGACGTTGTTTGAGATTTCAACCACATCAAACAACTGGGCGAACGCCGCAGCGAATGCATTCTTACCTGCTCCGCCAGTTTGAACCAATGTGCCATCAATATCGAATAAGACGCTATACATTCATATTCCTAATTCTTGGAACCAAAAACAATTGACTCTCCTGAGAGGCCCATTGTAAAAGGTACGCAGGGTTCTGGCGAGTAGTCGGTTGATTTAGATTAGCAACAGTCAATGCAGCGGCGATTCGCCCAATTTCTGTCGTTCCTGATTTACCAGTGTTAGCGCGTTGCCGTCGACCTTTAAGAGTTTGATGAGTTGCGACGAGGTCAGCCGCAGTTGCTCGGCAGCGTTGGGGATCTTGAACGCTTGGGAATTGAGAACATCGAGGGCCTCAGCCAGGATTGCCGGAAGGTCGTCGTGCTGGGAGCTAATCGCGATGCGACCACCCTGGACTCGCTGCAACCAGAGGGCACTAAGGTTTTTGGTTGGCTGTTGTCGGACCGAGAATGCCAACTTCATCCTCAGGCGATGAACTGCCACTTTGCGATTTTGCTCCTGGCTGCGTCTTTCGCTCGCTTCGCCACGTAGGCCGCTTGGCAAATGTTCGACAACCACCGCCGTTTCGACTTTGTTGCGATGTTGCCCACCGGGGCCTGAGCGGCGCGTGCGTCGCAGCTCACAATCTTGAAGTAAGCGATCCACAGGTAATTGAGCAGGATGGCACACAATGGCATTCGGTCAGGGTAAGGTAAACATTCGTATCAGGAATTGGCTCGTAGCAATTCTACCCCAGGAGGCTTGCCAAGTCATGCTAGCCGAAGGCGGGAGCACGGCCAATCAGTTTTTCATAATGCGAAGCATAGTGAATTCACTAGCCCGACGCGCTAGCGAGGGAATATACGCGAAATCCCTCGCTAGCGCGTCGGGCTAGTATTGCACCGCAGCTTGATTTTCGAGTTGAGCAAATTAGCCGCTTTGGCGCTAGCCACGGTTTTTCTCGCCTTAACCGGGGCTAGCGCCCAAGCGGCTAATCCGAAAATTGAACTGCGGCAGAACACTAGTGTGACATGCTCCTTGGCTAGCTTGAAAAACTGAATGGCCCTGCAGCGAGGGGAAACCCGCAAAACCCTTTGCTGTCGTCGGGTTCAAAAATCTGATTGACTGGGCCTGGGGAGTCGGAGATAGTGAGTCACCAGAGGCCTCGCTTTTGCTCACTATGAGATTCCTTGGCACAATCATCTATCCTTTGAATCGACCGCAATGAAATATCAAGCACGTAAAACCGTACCTATGCTTCTCTCCGGCATTTTGTTTCTGCCATTTTTATTCTCCGTAAATTTCAGCTTCGCGAAAGAAGAAAGTGTTAGCCGTCAGGTTACGGAGAAAGATCTTCCTCGAATTCCGCATACCGACCCTGCCGACGCACTGCGTACGTTTCGAATGGGCGGGGGATTTCAGCTTGAGCTAGTCGCCGCAGAGCCACTCGTCTCAGACCCGGTGGATGCTAGTTTCGACGAATTCGGCAGAATGTATGTCGCCGAAATGCACGGTTATCCTTTTTCGCATGAGCCTACCAAGCTGAACCCGAAGGGGGGTGGTAAACTCGACGCTGGAATTATTCGGCTGTTGGAGGACACCAATGGCGATGGTCGGATGGACAAGAGCGTTGTGTTTGCGGACAAGATCAGTTGGCCGACTTCGGTCTGTTGCTACAACGGTGGTGTGTTTGTGACTGCTCCGCCGTATCTGTACTATTTCAAGGATACGGACGGAGACAACCAAGCGGACATCCGAGAAGAGGTTCTCGCCGGCTTTGGTCGTGGGAATGTTCAAGCCGTTGTGAACGGCATGAAGTGGGGGTTGGATAACAAAATTTACCTTGCCGGTGGTCGGAATCCCAACAGGCTAACTCATCGGGGCGAACCGTTGTTTTCTGTCAGCGGCAGCGATCTGCGTTTTGATCCTAAAACCGAGAAATTCGAACGGACCACGGGCGGGCAACAGTTTGGCCACTCGTTGGGCGACTGGGGCACGCGTTTTGTCTGTAGCAACAGCAACCACATCCAGCAGGTAATTTTCCCGCGGCACTACCTCGATCGCAATCCTTTTCTTGCCGCCTCTGGGGCCATTCGCAATATCGCGGTCGAAGGCCCCGCTTCGCAAGTCTTTCGCACCAGCCCGCCCGAGCCGTGGCGGATTGTTCGGCAGAAGTGGCGAGCCGCTGACAAAGGGTACAAGCTTGTGTTTAACGAAAAGGGTGGGTGGGATTTCATTCCACTCGACCCCTCGAAGAAAGCGGGGGTCGTCCCCACCGAAACGCCGACCGGAAATTTCACCTCTGCAACGGGGATAACGATCTACCGCGGCAATGCCTACCCCGAGGAATACCGCGGTAACGCATTCATTGGCGATGTTGGTGGCAACTTGGTTCACCGGAAAACGGTGACTACCGATCAGGTGGTCTATCAGGCAAAACGGGCCGACACTGGGCAAGAGCTGCTCAGTTCGTCGGACAATTGGTGCCGCCCCGTGAGTTTTGTGAATGCACCTGATGGTTCGTTAATGATTCTGGACATGTACCGAGAAACGATTGAGCATCCTTTCTCGATACCCGACGAAATCAAGCGTTACCTATACCTAACAAGCGGTTCTGACCGTGGCCGAATTTACCGGCTCGTTAGCCCGAACATGAAGCGAATCAAGCCGACGATCCTCGGCAAGCTTTCTGCTGCGGAGTTGGTCGCGGAGCTGGGCTCAGACAACGGCTGGAACCGGGAAACTGCGCAGCGTCTGCTTTGGGAACGGCAAGATCGTAGTGTGGTACCAAAGCTTGAAGAGTTGCTGGCTTCGGCTGACAATCCTCTAGGCCGGCTCCATGCCCTGTACACGCTCGATGGTCTCGATGCTTTGACGCCTGCACTTGTCCGTCTAGGTTTGAAAGACAGCCACCCTCGAATCCGTGCCCATGCGGTCAAGTTGTCTGAAAAATTATTGGGCGAGACCCCTGTGTTGATCGAAGACTTGCTCTTGCTGTGTGATGACAAGAGCGAGTTTGTACGATTTCAATTGGCTTTCTCGCTTGGCGAGAGCGAAGACCCGCGAGCCGTCGAAGGCCTGACGCGAATTGCAAAAAGCCCGAACAATAGCAATGAAGTACGCATTGCGTTGCTGTCGTCGGTGGGCAAGACGGCCGATCGTGTTGCCGTGGCGTTGCTTGCCGATGCCGAGTTTCTTAGGCAGCCGCACGCAACCGCGATCCTCTCGCAGTTAGCGCTGATCGTTGGTGCCAATCCGAACCCGGAGCCTTCGCTGCGTCTGCTCTCGGCAGCGACCTCGGCAGATTGCCCTCCCACAATCCAGCGGGTGGTGCTAACTGGGCTTGGCCAGGGTTTGAATCGTCGTGAGTCTTCGGTTAGCGCGATCTTGGCTAGCGAAGCAACCTCGGATGAGGTTCGCGGCCAAGTTTCTAAGCTATTTGAGCGTGCTGCCAAGGTAGCTACCGACGAAGAAACTTCGGTTGCAAAACGCAATGTGGCTATCCAATTGCTTGCTTTTGCCGACTACGAGACCGCGACCGCGAACCTCTCGGAATTGTTGACGCCGTGGACGCCCCAATCGTTGCAACGAAGTGCTGTCCATGCACTGGCTCAGCAAGATTCTGATGAGGTGGTAACCACATTGTTAGATGGTTGGTCGACTTATGGTCCGCAGATTCGTCGGGATGTGATTGATGCGTTGCTGTCGCGGGCAACGAGAATTCGGGCGTTGCTAGATGCCGTTGAGGCTGAAACGGTACGGCCGCATGACATCGAACGAGACAAGAAACAGTTGTTATTGAGTCATCCCAAGAAAGACATTCAGTCGAGAAGCCGCGAATTGTTTGGCGGCGCTACAAACGAAAGTCGTGCGAAAGTCGTGCAAGACAACCAAGAAGTCTTGAATCTCGAAGGTGATGTCGCACGCGGGCTAGAAGTGTTCAAGAAAAACTGCTCTGTCTGCCATCAAGTTGGCACGGTCGGTCATCGTGTTGCGCCTGATCTGGTTTCGGTGCAAAACAAGTCGGCGGGGGATCTTTTGATTGCTATTCTCGATCCGAATCGGGAGGCCCAACCCAACTATAATACGTACACGGTATTGACCGATGGGGGGCGCAGCTACAATGGGATCATTGCTTCGGAGACGGCCAATAGCATTACGTTGCGGCGTGCTGAAGCGAAAGAAGATGTTGTCTTGCGTAGCAACATCGACGAATTGATTTCAACCGGCGTTTCGCTGATGCCTGAGGGGCTGGAAAAAGATCTCTCGCAGCAAAACATGGCTGATGTGATTGCGTTTATCAAATCGATCAAGCCTGCCGAGGCGGTGAAGTAATTTGGCGTTGGGTTTTACCACGGGGGCACGGAAGTCACTGAGGAGAGGGGTAGTTATGTAGGGTCCGCTGTGCGGACCGAATTCATTGATAACTCTTGCAAGTGGTCCGCATAGCGGACCCTACGGAAATGGCATTTTTTATAGGTACCGCAATGAAGATTTATTCTTTCCTACTATCGATCAAGCTATTTGCCGTTCTGTTTTTGGCGGCAAATTCCCTCTCTCCTTGCTGGCTTTTCGCTGCTGATGGCGCGAAGCGTTCCTATGATGTTGTTGTCTTTGGGGGAACCTCTGGTGGTATCGCCGCTGCTGTGCAAGTAAAACGGATGGGGCATTCGGTCGTAGTGCTTGAACCTACCTCGCGAATTGGCGGCTTAACGACGGGCGGTCTGGGGGCAACCGACATCGGTAATAAAACGGCTATTGGCGGTATCTCTCGTGAGTTTTATCAGCGGATTCACAAACACTACGCGGATTCAGCCAACTGGAAATGGCAGGAACGCAAACAATACCAGAGCAGCGGTCACAGTCGCACACAAAAGGGCGAAGATGCGATGTGGACCTTCGAGCCGTCTGTGGCTCTTTCGGTGATGGAAAGCTTTGTTTCTGAGCATGACATTCCGGTGGTTTATAACGCTCGACTCGACCGTACGCCGCTCGCCGAAGGCGAGGCACGAGTCGAAGGGATTTCGTTGAAGGATGGTCGAATCGTTGCGATCACGACCGAATCTGGTACGCAGTATCGGGGGCGTGTTTTCATCGACGCTACCTACGAAGGCGATCTGTTGGCCGGTGCTGGTGTGTCTTATGTCGTGGGCCGCGAAGACAACTCGATCTACGGTGAAACCCTCAGTGGTGTACAAACCCGTAACGCGTTGCATCACCAATTTCGCCCTAGGGTTGATCCCTACGTAACGCCCGGCGATCCCAAAAGCGGGTTGCTACCGGGCATCGACCCCAATGGTCCAGGCAAGGAAGGAGCCGGGGACAAACGCGTGCAAACTTATTGTTTTCGCATGTGTCTTACCGATCATCCTGAGAATCGCATTCCCTTCGAAAAGCCGGCTGACTACGAACCGGAATTGTATGAACTATTGTTTCGCAATTTCGAGGCGGGGGCAAAGGTTATCCCCTGGTCGAATACTTTCATGCCTAATCGCAAGACGGACGTGAACAACAACCGAGGTTTCTCGACCGATTTCATTGGCCAGAATTACGATTATCCCGAAGCAAGCTACGACGATCGTGAGAAGATCGTTGCTCGCCACCTTTCCTATCAACGTGGTTTGATCTGGACTTTTGCGAATCACCCTCGTGTGCCCAAGCATGTACGGGACGAAATTTCGCGTTGGGGTACCTGCAAGGATGAGTTTGAGCGTGAAAATGGTTGGCAACAACAGCTTTACATTCGCGAAGCTCGACGCATGGTTGGCGACTACGTGATGACTCAACGCCATTGCCAAGGCCAAGAAATCGCCAAGCGGCCAATCAGTCTTGCTGCTTACACGATGGATTCGCACAATGTCCAGCGGTATGTGGATGCCGATGGCTATGTGAAAAATGAAGGCGATGTGCAGGTCGGTGGTTTTTCTCCTTATCCCATTGATTATGGCTCGATCATTCCTAAAAAATCGGAGTGTACTAATCTTTTCGTGCCGGTTTGTTTGAGTGCTTCACACATGGCATTTGGCTCGATTCGGATGGAGCCGGTGTTTATGGTGCTGGGTCAATCGGCGGCCACGGCTGCTGTTCTTGCGGTTGAATCGGACGTTGCGGTGCAGGATATCGACTTTGGCAAACTGGAAGAGCGGCTGCTCAAAGACCGGCAAGTTCTTGTATGGACTGGTCCGAAACGGACGACCATCGTCGGTATCAATCCCGAGACGCTCAAGGGCATTGTGGTCGACGATGTCGTTATCGATCACGAAGGGTTCGACAGTTTCAGCCGCGCAACCGCCCCCTTTATTGGCGTTGGCTACCGGCACGATAGCAATCAGGCGAAAGGGCAACAGGCGGCGATCTATCGCGTTAAGCTTCTCGAAGCGGGCAAGTATGAAGTTCGACTGGCGTGGTCGGCAAGCACTAACCGAGCGAGCAACGTGCCGGTCACGATTCGACACGGAGGGGAGACCACCACGGTTTATGTCAACCAACGCCGCAAGCCCCCTGAGGGTGCATTTGGAACTCTCGGCACCTACGCCTTCGAGGCCGGCGAAGCGATCGTGACGATCGGCAACACCGACACCGACGGGTACGTGATCGCAGACGCCCTGCAGTTTATTGCGGTCGAGTAATTGTGGCCGGGTTTGAGATGACATAATGGACAAAATTGTGTTGCTTGGTGCTGCAATAGAAGTGTTTAGTGGTTTAGTTTTGGCACGAATTGCTGGAAATTCCATTGAGGTGGACAATATTGAGGGTTGGGGACTAGGGAAATAGGGGTTTGGGACTGGGGTTTTGTCCATTTTGGGTTGGTAGTTGTTGGGCGTTAGGCGCTGGGAAATGACGAAATCTGAATGACGAATGACGAAAAATCTGATCGCTAACGGCTAAAAGCTGATCGCTATTGTCCCAGATGTGGTGGCCCAATTTCAACTGTTAAATTTGGCCGGGGGTGTTTCTCGCAGAGACGGCGGAGACAGCAGAGTTTTTTGAAAAAGAAACCGCTTATGAACGCTGATACGCGCTGATCTCAAACCTGTTTTTTCGCCTGCTTCACCTATTAGCGTGTTTCAGTGTTCATTAGCGGTTCCCCTTTTTGGGTAATGGCCAATAAATGTCGTTGACACGGTTGGTGTAGCCGTAGGCAAACTATTTTTTTGACAGGATTTACGGGATAGGTTTTTGGTTTGGCCGGTATGATGTGGTGACAGGCTATTGGTCCATAAAACCTGAATTGATGGGCGACACTCAACGCCGTTAACCCTTTTCAAACCGTTTGTTTTCCAGCGTATTTGCAACTCGGCAACGGCCCGATGTAGATCGTTTGTTCTCCGTCATCGGGAGAACTAATGGAAACCCATGATGGCTGCTAGCGTTTTCATCTGGAATACCAGATTCAGTAGTTCCAAATTTGGGTCAATCAGAAGGCTTGCTGTAAGTCGAGTACCCCGAAGGGGTTTCACATCGTAGCCCAGGGTAAGCGGCGTAGCTGCGCCACCCTGGGTAACCATGGATTGAGAACAAGAGAACCCTGAAAGGGTTCTACAACTCGAAACATCCTGTTTTCTAGGTGATTCTTTGATAGCACGAGGATTGTGCAACCCTTTCAGGGTTGAGGTATTTTGGAGACTCGCAACCCAGGGTGCGCCGCTGCGCGGCGACCCTGGGCTATGGTGTGAAACGCCTTCGGCGTAAGGACTTACGTCCTATGCTGTTTGCACACCAAATTTGGAACTACTGACTTTGAGAGTAGTTTCAAATTTTTGGGCGCCCCTGTTTGGCTTGCCCAGCCTGTAGCCTGTGTGCAGCGAAGCGAAACCCAACCTAATGCGTGGCCTGAAAGGTGCGTTACAAGGGCATGATGCGTTAACACCGGCACCAACCTTAAAACAGCGAAACGAACGTACTGTTTTTTCTACGATCACGCACCCTACGGACTGCGGATGCGGCTGTAGGCGGTGGGGTGCAGGAGGGTTTCGAAGACGTCGAACAGCCACTTTTGTCCCGGATCGCTCGTAAAACGCATGGCGGACACAACTCTTTTTGTGGCAATGCCTTGAGTCTATCCACCTCCACTGCCCCGTCAGCGGCGAAAAGAACCGAACTCGTTGACTGATATGAGATTACACCCAACTAAGTCGCCGGGGACTTCTTTCGGTCGTATCTGTATAGTCCAAAATAGACGATTTCTTGGCCTCACGATTGAGTTGTCGAGAAACGAAGGATGATATCAAGGCAAGGAAACTGTAAATTTTTCATAAATTCCGTTGCAATTGGTTGTTTTTTTGAAGAAATCTAATAGAATTAAAGAACAAACCACGTAGGATATCACTGCATGCAATTCAACTTTGAGAAATTTACCGACGTAGATGCCTCTTTCACGGCTCGTGTAACCATTCGGCAGAGGACTGGTCAGATAGGGTTTAGTTCTGGTGCCATTAACTTATTTTCATTGCAAAATTACGAATTTTACGTACTTTACTTTGACGCTGAGAGCAAAGTGGTGGGGATAGAACCGGCGAAAGAAAAGGTCGAAGGATCGATGCAGATTAAGCAGAAGCCATCAAATACTTATTTAACAGCCAAGAATTTTCTCGATAAATACGGAATCGACTATACCGAATCACACCGATACGAGTTAAAGCGAGACGATCAATCTGGTTTCTTGTACTTCAAACTAGGATCCGCCGTAGATGAACCAAGCGTCGAACCGGAGGCGAAGAAAAGCACCTTTGACGACATATAGAAATAACAAAGCCGCTCAGAACCGGGCAAATGGACCTGAGCGGCTTGTTTTTGGAGACGGCCACCGGATGACAGACCCTCGTCCGGCTTTGACCGTCAACTACAAGGAGGGTCACACGAGGGAGTTTATCAGATGCAAATACCAAAGTCGAGAGACAACATCCTCATTGATGAGTACGAAAAGATTCCGGACAAATCATCAGAAGCAATTATCCGCAACCCAGAGTTGTCAGACCTCTTGCTCCAACGCGTCAATCGGCGATTGCCGAACGATCAACGCTTTGAGCAAGAGGATCTGAATCATCGACTCGAAAACCTACGCAAATCTAGTCAGCTTCCAAAAAAGTTCCGCGGGTTCAATGGCAGGGACTTGGGTAGGAAGAAGCCAAAATAATCGGGCTTATTCTCTGATAGAGTAAACGGAGCCTGCCCCATATTCTTGTATGGGGTTGGTTCCTTGGCTTACTGCTTGGATGCTTATGGATACACCAGACGGAGGCCCAGTATGGTGGTATATTCTGCCAAGATGCGACGGTTGAACAGAAACAGGTTCAACTACCGTCGCTCCATGAATACGATAGCTTCGTACAAGTCGGTAGGGTGCGTGTGCGTTGCCAAATCTGGTGCGTTACATGGCATCGGGGCGTTAACACCATCTCTTTGTTGAAGCCACGAAACAAACGCACCGTTTTTTTCAAAGACCACGCACCCTACTTACTAAAGCCCGGTCAAACACTGCTGATCGCCCCTACCACTGGCAAACGTGAAGATGAAGGCAAAGGACTTCGCTGCTACGCCATTACTCCCGTATGGTTTCCCGAGGAGCAGCTACGGGGGGGTGGAATGACGAAATCCGAATGACGAATGTTGAATGTTGAATTAGCAGTAACTATGGAGCGGCATCGCCTTTTTCTGTTCGCGTCGAGTGTTTTGCGGGGGGAGGATGTCGTGGCCGACACCGCTAACGAATTTACTTTGGGATCGAGTTACGCCCTCGCAAGAAAAAATGTGGCGTCTCGGCTTGCTTTCTTTAGCGCCTTTGTGAGAAAATCCTGTCGATTTGGTTGCGTGCATGGGCAGCGTTGGGGACTTCAATCGATGGGTCTGATGAGGTTCTCGAAGAGCGAGTTCTCTTTGTTGCTGCTACTCCGTCGTGTCGGGGATAGCTTAACCGGATCTCGCCAAGCATGGAAAAGTTTTCTGTTTCAACCCTTGGAAGTGCTTCAGGGCGAGCTGATTTTCTGGCAACTCTAGTTGTATTGGTTGATTTTCTCGCCATCAATGGTGAAGCCTTCAGAAGCCAAGTTGGCACTTCGTCAGCTTGAGGGGCTACAATCCCGCGCGTAGGGAGAGGCTTCAGGCTTTTCAGCGGAAGCACCGAGGCGGGTTGTTGCAATTGCTGGGCATTTACGACAGCGGGGAATAGACAGCATGTTAGGGCGAGTACAGCAGTCGAGCGGTATGCGATGTTCATAGTGCCACCTCCGTGGGCAAGGTGTTGAGGGATCGTTGGTAGCCTCGGGTGCAAACCTAAATCCTTTCGGGCTCGCTATGTTTTGGTGTCGTAGTTTTGATGTCGAGGGTTTTGGTGTCGTGGTCGTGTAGAGATCATCGACGAGTGGGGGGCCTATATCCGTGGTTGGCTTGATGGCCATTATCATCCCGCACGGTTCACTGGCTGCTACGATCGTTACGGGTCGAGCCGTCGAGACGGCATGATCGTTCTGATCCGACCTCTTAGAACCATTACAGCAGTCGCTGGTTGAGAACCTGCTACAATCGCTTCGGCGGGATACTGCTGAATAAGGTAGAACACGATACGGCAGTTTCTGCACAAACGGTATGACTGACCGCGGTAAGCCTTATCGGCGCTGGAAAAATTGGCCAAGAAAATCCTATCTAAATACCACTGCAAAAGGTTGAACCACGACGACACAACGAACACGACGAAAGAAGACTAGATTTCAGGTATTTTCCACGGTTCGGAACCTGCCAAAATACGGAAGGTGTTGTTTCTTGTGAAAATCTCTCTCATTTTTGAATTGATTTGGGGACGACTTCAATGTTACTTGCTAGATTCACGTCGTGCCCGTTGTGTCGTTGTGGTTAACTTGACCCTGCGCTGTATGCTAACTTGCTTGCAACTTTGCCGTGCTGGGAGATTCTGCTGTCTGCTATGCTGTTAGGGTGTCTTGCTTTTTTTGTTTGCAAGTGTGTTTTGGTGGTGGATGTCGTGGCCGACAACGCTAACGAAGGTGCTTTGGTTTGGTTTTCTTGATTGAGGGCATCGAAAAATGTCGTCTTATGCTGTGATATTGCCTGCTGCTGGTGCTAGTCGGCGTTTTTATGACAAGAACTATAAGAAGCCGTTTGCGCCCTTGGCAGGTCGGGCCGTTTGGTTGCACTCGGCTGAAAGGTTTTTGGCTCGTAAAGATGTAAAGCAATTGATCGTCGCCGTGGCTGACGATGATCGCGAGGAGTTCAACCGCAAGTTTGGTGCAAATATCGCGATCCTTGGTCTGGAGATATGCAGTGGCGGGACCGAACGGGCGGACTCGATACAGAACGCCTTGGCGTTAGTCAAAGACGACATCGATTTGGTTGCTGTTCACGATGCCGCTCGACCCTGTCTGGCTGACAAATGGATCGATGCCGTTTTTTCGGCTGCCGAGAAAAATGGGGCCGCTATTTTGGCCATCCCCGAGGTCGCTACACTCAAACGTGTTGGCAGCGACAAATTGATTACCGAGACCGTTAGCCGCGCGGGGCTCTGGCAGGCTCAAACTCCGCAGGTATTTCGCCGGGAACTGCTTGCCCAAGCTTACGCTGCGCGGGGGAGTAGCCCCGCTACCGACGATGCGGCACTGGTGGAACAGCTTGGGCAGCAAGTGACCGTTGTCGAGGGGTCGCCGCTGAACCTCAAGATCACCACGCGAGACGACCTGCGGCTGGCCGAGCAGGTTCTAAAAGTGCTTCCCAAGCCGAAGGCCGGCGGGGTGAATCCGTTTGCCGACGACGACATGTGGCGATGAGAATTGAATTCGGAATTTGGAATTCGGAAGTATGATGCTTGGGTTGTGGCTGCGGTCGGGGACGACGCGGCTAGTGCGTTTTACTTTTTCTGCTCGTATGAATTTTCTGTGGGTGGATGTCGTTGCCGACACCGCTAACGAATCCGTTTTGTATTTTATTGGCTCAATCGTTCATCTTACGGGTGGTAGCAAGACTGGCATTTCGCTAACGGGCACTTGCGCTGTCTCGGCTGGCATTGCCTGGTAGGCTGGCTGGGCAGGGGCGTTGGTGGTGGGGTAGGGCAGAGTAGCCGTCTGGGTTGCTGGCATCATTGGCGTCGGCAGAATATTGTCGTTAGCTGCGGGGTTCGGAGTTTGGGCCAATTGATTTGCACTGCCACTGATCTGCGCCAACAAAGTACTCGCCGCCTGTAACTGCGGGTCGATGTGGGTTGCAGCGGTCAGAAAACGGACTGCTTCGCCCGTTCGTCCCCGTTCGTTCAGCAAGACCCCCACGTTGTACTGCACGATCGCTGGGGGATGGACTACCGCTAATTGCGAAATCGCTTCGTCGACCCGATTCATCTCGATCAAAACTTTGGCAAAGTTGTTTCGATACAGTTTTTTCTGAGGTTGAATCAGAGAAGCCTGATTCAACAACTCGGCGGAAGCAGCAAACTGGCCCGTCCGTGCGTAGCACAGCGCTAGGTCGTTTAACACCTTCGCGTCGCGAGGATGTGCCACGGCTGCTTGTTGATAGATTCGCAAGGCGTCGTTCATTCGGCCCTGTCGATCTTCGAGTCGAGCCAATCCTAGTAGCGCGTCACGATGGTTGGGCTCGATCGAGAGCGATTTTTGATACATGCTCCGAGCGTGGTCAGCATTGCCCCCCCGATCGCTCAACTCGGCCATCGACATGTAGAGTTCAGCATTCGGCGGCCCCGAGGCAAAGCCTAGCGAGATCGGGTCGAGCTTTGTCGAGGGAGGCTCCGGCGTTTCGGCTTTAGTGCCCATCCCTGGGATCACCGACGAGATGGACGAAGCCACTCGCTGCGTGAACCCTGGCGTTTTTGGACCAGCCGTCTGCATTGAGGCCATCGGTGCCTGCTGGCGGAAACTCTGCTGGGCGACTGTAGATCCCCCAGGAAAACCACCACTAGTGCATCCAGTCGTCACGGCGACATAGGTCAAGAAAAAATACCAATAGCTGCGCATGTTATCACCCTCCCTGGCGATAATTTTTGTCGAATTCGGCATCAGGCCGAAATCGTCAGGCCCCCTTGAGGCGTGCTTCCAATGAGGTGTTCACTGGGCAGTTGAATTCGCCTGTGTTCCACCACTGCTGACGGGCAGAACTGGCGGCCGCTGATTGGCTCGAAAACCGACAAATATGTTGTCGACCGCCCCAGCAGAGCGTCCTTCAGCAACGATGTGTGTATCGTTAACATCAACGGTCCCAATCGCAGGGCTCATATTGCTAGCCCAGCTATGGACCGAAGCTACACGCGTTGCCGTCTGCGATTCTCTGGCTCCACGTTGCACAAAGATACTGCGGCGGTGAGGTGGCGTCTGGGATAGAATCCAATTGACTTTGAGTCTACCAGCATCGGTCAGCTCGTTGGTTCCGGGGTCGAAATGGTAGGTGCCTAACAGATTTTGCCGACGCCAACCATTGTTTATCATCGAATCGTAGGCGCTAAGCACCGAACGTCGTGCCGGCGGTATGTATTGGGCTGGCCAATTCACATTGGCATGGTAGACCGCACAGAATTCATCCATTATCGGTGTGCTGCCGCATTGGTTGCAGGTATCACCACACTGTGCATTTGCGTTGAATGAGGTGCAAGCGATTGCCAACATTGCGATCGCAGAAAGGCTTAAAAGTCTCATGTCTTCTGGGTCCTATGACGCGGAGTGAAAAGATGCTGTGCAGTTTCACACAGAATCTGTGTGCAGCAAAACCGTTGCTACAACTGCGGGTAGCTTGGGGTATTCCAAGCCAGCCGTACCAACGGACATATCGCATCCACCGTTAGTATCGTCAGAATGGAGATTGGCCCTGCGTTACTTCTGGTCGAACCAGACTTTTCTACGCGGTTTACCCAATCCCCGATATGGGCCAATCTTACAGCAGCTCGTTGATCATGGTGATAGCAGCTGGCCCGACGAGGACGATGAAAATCGCGGGGAAGATGAAAAGAACTAGCGGGAAGATCAACTTTACCGCTGTTTTAGCTGCTTTTTCTTCCGCCAGTTGGCTGCGGCGCGTACGCATGGAGTCGCTCTGGACACGCAGGGCCTGGGCAATACTTGAGCCAAACTTGTCTGCCTGAATCAGAATTGCTGCTAGCGATTTCAGATCGTCGACACCGGTTCGGACTCCCAGGTCGTGTAAGACCTCGTTACGGGCTCGCCCCATCTGCAATTGTAGATTGCACAAGCTGAACTCGTCGGCAATGATCCGATAGGTCTTCTTCATTTCCTCAGCGACCTTGCGCATTGCTTGGTCGAGACCTAGCCCCGATTCCACGCAGACAACCATCAGGTCGAGTGCGTCGGGCAAGCCGTAGAAAATGTTGTCCTTGCGGCTTCTCGTGATCAGCCAGAGGATCACTTCGGGTAGGAAGAAAGCAACGCCAGCAATGATGCCTGCGTAGGTCAACGAATCTGTGTTGAGCCCGCGAGTTAGCACGACGGCACCGCCGCCAATAAAAAAGCCAACCACTAGGCCGACCATTTTCAGCGACCAATAGATTTCGGTCGCATTCTCGGTCCGAAAGCCTGCCTGATCGAGCTTGTTCTTCGCCTTACTGACTTCTTCGCTAGTTTTCGGCAACAACGGTTTGGCCAGTGCTGGCGAAGCTTTCTCTAAGACCTTTGCCATCGCTCCTGCGCCGAGGCTACCGCCTAGGAGGTCGGACTTCCGCGCATTGGGTTCGCGAATGTCGTCGAGGCGTTGCTCCGCACGAGGTTTTCGGGTAGCGAGAAAATCAAGCAACCACCACACGCCAGCAGCCGCCGCACCGAAAACGGCCAGGCGGGTCATCAGAGACGAAGAAATAAGTTCTGCTAGGATAATAGGCATGTCATACTCGGATGTTGACGATTTTACGAATCACTAGTGCCCCAATGACTTGCATCACGATCCCGCCAACTAGCATTTTTTTGCCAAGTTCGTCGGTGAAGAGCAGCATCAGGTACTCAGGGTTCATGCGATATACGGTAACGAACAGCACCGGTGGAAGGGCCAGAAGCACCACACCCGACAAGCGGCCTTCGCCAGTCAGGGCTTGCACTTGCCCTCGAATCTGAAAGCGTTCGCGAATCAGCCGGCCAATTTTGTCTAAAATTTCTGCAAGATCGCCACCCGTCTGTCGCTGTAGAATGATTGCTGTGGCAAAGAATTTGAGATCGAGATTAGGTATTCGCTCGGTCAGATTTTCCAGTGCCTCTTCAAACGGGATGCCCAGGTTTTGTTCTTCGAAGACCTGCCCGAACTCTTTGGCAATCGGGTCGGAGCTTTCTTGGCATACCAAATGAAAGCCTGCTGCTAAGCTGTGTCCAGCTCGCAAGGCGCGGGCGATCAGTTCGAGTGCATCAGATAGTTGGGCAGCAAATCTCTTAAAACGCCTCTTGCGGCGATGTAGCAACCACAGCAGTGGTAGTGTGCCAAAAGAAAGACCAACAACCGGAGCAATGCCGAGATGCAGTCCTGCATAACCGCTCAGACTGGCTGCGGCGGTACCAATTCCTAGGCAGATCCCAGCGAATTTGGCAACCGACATATCGACTTCAGCTTGCTGAAACAACCGGCTCAGGTTAAGCCAGTTGGACAGTACGGCCTCAATTCCGGATTTCGTTCCGTTGTTTTTAGAAACTAATTGAGCAATTTGGGAGAGATTGGCAGGGTCTACCAGGTCGCCTTTGTTTGTTAGGCTGCTCAGCCGATCTTCCATTTGCAAGACCGACTTATCACGCCATATCATTGCAGCGCCAACAATTAGCGTAACCACTCCTACGAAAACTGCTCCGATGATCAGAATGCTAGGAAGCATGATCGACTCACAAAAAAGAATGTTAGTTGAATCTTAATCGTTTTAGGAAAGAATAAGACTGGTATAATAAAAACCTGCCAGGGGCCCCCTCTGAATTCCCCCGACAGGCGATATTCTGCTTTAGTCGCGAAGCATTACCCGTTCGCGGAAAGCACTGGCCGGTAGCCGCACTCCGTTTGCTTCGAGGCGTGAAATAAAGGTTGGCCGAATGCCGGTCGACATGAAGTAGCCTACGGCTCGACCATTCTCGTCGACGCCTTCTTGCTCGTATTTGAAGATGTCTTGCATGACAATCGTCTCTTGCTCCATGCCCAAAATTTCGGTGATTGCGGTCACTTTTCGTGGGCCGCCTGAGAGGCGGTTTACCTGGACAATCAAATTTACGGCACTGGCAATTTGAGTTCGCATTGCGCGAAGAGGCATGTCGAAACCGCCCATCATGATCATGGTTTCTAGTCGGGCAATCGCGTCGCGAGGTGTATTGGCATGGCAAGTGGTTAGCGAGCCATCGTGGCCGGTGTTCATCGCCTGAAGCATGTCGAGCGTTTCAGCACCACGACATTCCCCAATGATGATTCGATCGGGCCGCATACGCAGGCAGTTGCGTACTAAGTCGGTTGCTGTGATCCGCCCCTTGCCCTCGATATTCGGCGGGCGGGTTTCCAGGCGAACAATATGTGTTTGTTGTAGCTGCAATTCCGCGGCATCCTCGATGGTCACAATACGCTCATCGTTCGAGATAAAACTCGACAAGGTATTGAGCAGCGTGGTTTTACCAGAGCCAGTACCGCCGGAGATGATGATATTCAAGTGTGCTTTCATGGCACCTTCGAGTAGCATAACCATCTCGGGCGTCACGCTTTTGTAATTGAGCAGATCTTCCAGCTTCAATGGATTGGAGCCGAAACGTCGGATGGTCACGCTAGGGCCGTCCAGCGCAAGGGGTGGAATGATCGCATTCACACGAGAACCGTCTGGCAAACGAGCGTCGACCATCGGGCAGACTTCGTCGACTCGACGACCGACCTTCGACACGATACGGTCGATAATCTGCATCAGGTGTTTGTCATCTCGAAATGTAACATTTGATTTCTGTAAGTTGCCACCACTTTCGACAAAGACCGCTTTCGGGCCATTGATCATAATTTCGCTGATCGCCGGATCATTCAGGAGCATCTCTAACGGACCGAGGCCAAAAGTCTCGTCGAGTACCTCGTCAATGAGTCGATCGCGTTCGGTTCGATTGAGGAATGTATTTTCGGTATCGCAAAGGTGTTCGACGACCAGGCGTATCTCTCGCCGCAGCACATCGCCTTCCAACTCGCCGACGTGAGTCAGGTCGAGCTTATCGACTAACTTTGAGTGGATGCTCTGCTTGAGCTTCTCGAACTCGGCTTCCTTGTCCTGGGAAGCCATGGAGGGCATGGTGGTGTTGAGTTTGGTCATCGTTTATGTCCTTAGTCCGCTAATTCGCAATGTGTCTGACTCTCGAACGGATATCCTTGACCGTCGAAAGTGACTTTGGCTAGCCAACAGCTTGTATTAAAAGGGAACCTAAGCGGCTTTGATAAAGTCGATGTCGGTCCGGTAACCTTTCGCCTATTGAAAAAGTCTGCGTCATGCAAACATAGCTCATCCCTGACACGATCACTGCCAGATCGATCGCCGGGTAAAGGCAAAGAAGTATCCCAAAAGGAATGTAGGGCCTGTGCGGATTTTAGCGGCACTGGTATAGAGAGATTTACCGTTGCAGCTTAGCCGAAGCGGAACTTGGCAAAGCTACCCAACCCGATAGGGTTTTCACGTCCTGGGTTAGTAAGCAATCAAACAATCGTTCGAGAAGACGGCGTAATTTAACCACAGAGCGTTGCCGAGGACGAAATCAAGATGCGGGTGAGTTTCGGCCTCGGCTGTGTACCGTTGATTGGCTGAGCGAGAAACTCGGTCGAGGATCCCAGGCAAATTAAACCTAGGGCGGCGGCAAGGCTCGCGATGCTCGCTTGCCTTGCCCTAGGCTGACATAGTTTTGCCCCTTCAGGGCAGAAGCAGCTTTGCTGCTTCGGTGCAATGTTCGGCCACTAAAATCCTGACGAACCCTTTTTCTGTTGGCAAGAGTGTTTTGGCGGGGGATGTCGTGGCCGACATCGCTAACGGATTTGGTTTTCCTGCCCGAGGGGAAATGCCGAAGTTTTTTTTGAATTACCCCTTCGCAGGCCATAGACTGAGCCAGCGCCGGCTTTTTGAATCGCGGGCGTCCTCGTCGCTAGGTTGTTTATTACAAAGCGCGTCGCCAAGTTGGCAGATCGAGCTGGTAATCGCTGCTTTGGGGGCTTGTTGCAATAACGGGACACCGTTATTGCGAACTTCGACCATGACTTTGTAGTCGTTTGGCACCTGCCAATAGATATCGCGTCCGATGGTTTCTTGGGCTTTTTTCAGACTGATCTGTCCGCTTTCCTGACCAACCCGATTGACCACGATTTTTACTTTATCGCGTAATTCAGGGTCGTCGTCGAAGGTCATCATCAAACGCACCACATTTCGCAAGCATGGCAAATCGAGCTGAGTTACCATCAGCGTATCATCCGACATGTGAAATGCTTGCATGTCGAGTTCGCTATAGCTTTTCGACGCATCAAGAACCAAATGGGTAAACGAGGTCTTGAGCAGACCAATGACACGTTGCAGGCTATCGGGAGTGATGAGCCTTGCGTCTTCTAATTGAACCGGGCGTGGTAGCAAGTGTAGCCCTGAAGAGTGCTTTGTGAGCGATTTTTTGAGCAGGGTCAGATCTAGACGTTCGACATTCTGAGCAACGTCTGCCAGTGTATACTCGGGGATGGTGTCGAGAAAAACGTCGGCATCTCCTAAGGCGATGTCTAGATCGATCAATACTACTGAATTGTCTGGGTCGGCAGCTAATGAACAGGCAAGGTTGACTGCAATACTGGATGTTCCAACGCCCCCTGTTGCCCCAGCAACCGAAATTACCTTGCACCCTTGGTCACGGGTCTCATTGCCAATCGAACTTTGACGATTGACTCGTTGTAGTGCTGCGGAAAGGTCTTCTGCTTTCAGCGGTTCGGTCAGAAATTCCTTTGCCCCGGCTCGCATCGATTCCAAAATTAGTCGGCCATCTGTTGAGCCACTGGAAACGAGGAGTGTACACGTCGGTGCTTGGTCGGCTACCTCGGACACAAGCTGAATCGCCCGTGCCGGGTCGCTATCCATTGCGATGAGGCCAATATCTGCCTTGGTCTGCTCGATAACATCAATAAAGAATTCGTATCGCGAGCATTCTGCTTCAAGCCATACGGAGTCTAAGCCCAATAGGGCACCCTTCAGGCTTTCCCTGGTAACGTCGTTGGGATCAACAATTGCAATACGGAGTGCGTTAGCCATAATTTCGCTTGGGATTCTCAGGAGCCAGAGTCGCGGTAGTGATTCTAAATATCAGCGTATGCCGTAAAAAGGAGCCCGCGAATCACGCGAATAGACGCGAAAATGCTTGTTTATTCGCATATTTGACTTTCGTCTTGTACTGGTTTGTGCCGGTGAATTTATTTCCTGTACAGTGGATATGAAACCCTCACCTTCTGGGTACCGAAAAAAAGGTGGGTGAACCTGTCGGCGTTAAAATAACTCGGAATGGTAAGCTCAATCTGCCGACAGAACCTCCCACCCTACGAACTGCCTTGATAAAGGCTTTTCTTTTCTTCGTGCTAACGTGGTCTACTATTCGACGTCGTATCCAAGAGGGCCAATAAGCCCTGGGGTTGTTGTACCGGTTGTTGGTTGACGTTGAGCGCTTCGGTGCGGCAATTTTTCGCGACTAAATTGAGCAGGCACTTGGTTTCGAAACCTGGGTGTCGGTTGTTTCATCGCATTTGGGTCAGGTTTCAGCGGTTGCGGAATAGCTGGGGCCTCTAGTCTTGGAGCTGCAGGCTGCAAGACAGGAGGAGCTTCGATCGCCGGTTGCTCAGGCAGTGCTGGCATCGGGATAGGCGTTTGAACCTCGACAGGCTCGCTGTATGATTCGACGACTTGTCCAGTCCGCCCGTCGCTGGCTAACACGGACATACCAACAGGTGCATTGGAACACTCGCTGCCAAAACCACCATGGATGTTGCAACCGCCACCAGGTCCACATGGTCCGTTGGCAGGAACTTCAAGATGCCCCCCGAAGTAAAGCTGTTTATTGGTAGGCGAAATTGATTCCATCCCGGGGCCACAGGTCGGTACTTGGTGTGGCTCCATGCCATCCACGAATTCGGGGGTGACGAGAATCAACAGTTCGATCTCGTTGACTTGTTCTTTTACCGACCGAAAGGCAGCCCCGATATAGGGTAGATTACCAAGATAGGGCACGCTACGTTCCAAGGCATCGACACGAGTTTGTACTAGACCAGCTAAGGCCAAGGTTTGCCCAGCTTTTAGCTCGACGCCGGTATCGACTTCGCGAACTTTCAACGCAGGAACGGTAAACCCTTGGACTTCAATGCTTCGAGTATCATCGATTTCGCTTACTCGCGGCCGTACTTCGAGGCGAATATTTCCGTTGCCTAGCACGATGGGCAGGAAGTCGACCTGCGTGCCGAACGCTTTGTACTCGACTGTTGCTTGACCAAGCCCCGACGGGATAACGATCGGCAATTCGCCACCAACATTGAAGTGTGCTGGACGGCCACTGATCGCGACGATTGTTGGATCGGCAAGGATCTTGGCGACGTTGTTTTGCTCTAAAGCTTCGAGGAAAGCGAAAAACGAATTGTTGCCGTTAACCACTCCAAACCGCATTGTATCACCGCTTGCGCTAACGGAAACTCCAGTGTTAGATGAGGAGACCGAAGAAATTAGACCTGAGATACTTGAGGAAACAAAGCTAGAGCCGCTGATCTGTGCCCAGTCGACGCCTAGATTTCGCAGCTTGGTCCGCGAGACCTCCATTACCTTTACTTTCAAAAGCACCTGTTGGACGCCGCCTACGGTGATGTTGTTGATGACTTTCGGTGCGTAATCTTCTGCGAGTCGGATGATCGGGCTGACGGCCTCGGGGCGTTCGACAAAACCTTCCAGCACCAGGCTGTTGGTTAGACGAACTACGTTGACCGACGATTGGGGGAACAACCGCTTGAGTGCAAGCTGTAGTTCGCGGACATCACCATAGATTGTGACGTCCACGGTAAAGACATTGCCATCTTCATCCCACAGGTTGACCTGGGTAACACCAGGCTTGCGGGCTGCTAGCTGGATTTGATTGGCACTGATCGCGGTAACGGTCACGAGGTCGGGGTTGTTGACCACCATGCGGGGAATGCGCTTTTCGAGCGTGAGGATTCGGCTTGAGTTAACCGTCATCTCCATGCGCTCGGTGCTGCCCGTGATATTACGTATCACATTCGATTGGGCGAAGACGGTGCTATCGGAGAGGGCTAGTATGCCAACTAGTCCATAGGTCAATCGAATTAGCGCGGACCTGAAATTGCTAGGCGTGCGCGGAGAATTGTTGACGTACATCCTTGTACTTCCTTCGCGTTGAAACCGACGGGCCAGCTACCAACACCTTGTGAGGGTAAACTGGCTAACCGTGTAGGTTAGAGACGTCCCTGCCCCGAACCTGGAATAGTCGTTAAATTACTTTAATTACTTTTGTTTCAAATCAATGGGAAAATCGTTGTCGTCTGCATCGGCATCGGGCTGGCTGTCAGGCGGAGAACTCGGCTCTGCCCCAGTTCCGACTGTCCCTGCTGCCGCTCCAAAATCCTGCCCAGCAGCACTATTGCTCTCTGGGTTTATGGGTTCGCCGGTCTCGTTAGAGAACTGCAACTCACGGACCTCATCGGGGTAGATCACGGTCATTTTGAAGGGTGGATCAGTTTGCTGGAGTGCCCCTTGGATCATACCCATCAACCCGGGGGCAGGTGTTTCTTTTTCTTCCTTGGCGCCTTGTTCGCGTTTGCGACTATTGGCATCGCTTCGAGCTAGGAGATCGTCGATTGATTGTTCCCAATCGTCTACGATTTTATCATCGTCGGGATGTCGAGGAATCAAGCTAATTTCGCCAAGATTCTCGGCTGTGGTAATTCGGTTTGCCTGCTGCGGAGTGACGATCAAAGAAACCGTCTTGGCAACCGTACGAGCTTCGGCCCCATCAGCAGAGCGTTGTACCGCTTGATCAACGGCAAAAACACGAATGTTTTGTAGGATGATTTTAGTAACGGAAAGAGGGATACTCTTTCGCTCGTTACGTTCAACGAATAGTTGGAGGTCAACCCGGTCGCCAGGGCTAAGCAGGCCGGCAGCACTCTTTCGAGCATCGACCGATACGGTCTTCAACCTCATGCCTGAAGGAATGCCAGAAATCGGATCGTGAGATTGCCCCTTGGGCAAAAACTTACCGTCGAGCAGTGGCTCGCCATCGAAGATAACCGCCCGAGGCCGACGATCTTCGATCTCTTCCCACTCGGTGATAGCGCCAAGCGGAACTTTGTCCTTGGGCCATTCCTGGAGAGAGACCATGCTATCGTCCACAGGGTCGCCTAAGTTGATGTTTTGTAGCGCAACGTAGATAGGCACTGTTTCGACGACAGCCTTGCTTTTGCCATCGAGAATTTGGCTAATGCCAATCGAAGCAACCAGGCCGCAGCCTAGCGCAAGAGCCAATAAGATTAACGATTTTGGACGCATCATACCCCCCCGGCATGAGGTCAGATTTTATCTGCCATAGCGTGTAGCGATGCCGCCACACTATTTTGCCGCGAATCAATCGATTCGCACGAATCCACTGCTAGGCTTGCCATTCTCTGGTAAACCAGTCGCAGCAAAACCAACCTTTCTTCATTTCAATCTGCTGTGCGATAACCGCGGACATCTCGCAAGGGCACAGCCCTCTTTCGGAGATTGGCTATCTAGCTTGTCGTTTTCTTCGGCACGTTTGATATAAACCATCCAGACTAATCGAGCAGAATGGGTACTTCGTCGTTCGATTGCCACGTTTTGCTAGCAGGTTCAGAGCTGCATTCCGTTCCAGGCGAAGTAGGCAATGGTGCCTATTGCCATGGGAATACCGTAGGGCAGCAGGAACATTTGGGATTTACGCTCGGCGGCAATCTCCGCCAGTTTTTCGGGATCTTTTACGGTGGTAATTTCGTCGAGGATATAGAAGAACTGCGCTTGGTGCTTACCCCAAGCTCCTCTCCATAAGATCATCGCGACAGCGATAACGCCGCCAACGATAGCAGAGGCAGCGAAGGCAAACAAAGTAACGGTTCCCCACATCCAGGCGCCGATGCCAGCCATTAGCTTGACGTCTCCGGCTCCCATCCCGCCAATCGCGTAAGCCGGTAGCAACACGGCCAAACCAACCACGGTACCAATGAGGCTATACCAAAGGCCTTCCCAGCCAGGGTAGGGCGACAAAACGACGCTGTAGACCCAGCCACTGATAATCATCGGAAAGGTGAGCCAGTTGGGAACTCGAAGTTGTAGCCCGTCGATAACGGCTGCGACAATGAGGATAACGGTTACTAACCAAACGTGCCATGTCTCGGCAAACCAGCTAAGGGTTTCACTATATTCGGGCATGGTTGTCATCTCGCTGCATTTGGGTGACTGGAAGAAATACGTGTGTATAGGTGGATGCCAAGCCGTTTAGCCACGCGGCACAAACAGACACGCGACCAAAGCAGTAAAAGCCGTGATGCAGAAGGCTGCCAATTGAAAGGCCGTAGCAAATAGCTCCTCAGGAATCATGTTTAGCATGGTTCTTGCCTTTCTTTTCAGCGTTTCAACAACGGTTATTTAAGTCCGTACTTCGGCTCAACTAACGAAGCATAGCTTACGTTTTACAGAAGCAAGTCGAGAACTCGCGTGGTTCTCGCCGATCGTCCAAACACGTTAATCCCTACAAGCGTCACCAAAAAAATCCTCTCGGGGCAAGTGCCCCGAGAGGATCAAAAGTCGCATCTATTCTTTGCTTTAGGGCGGGACCAGCCGTCTGATGGCCCGATGGCCCTAGAACCAAATAGGGTGTCAACTTATACCAGCGGTGGTTTATTCCAGGGCAGTAGCAGCCTCTTGGAACTTGACGGCAGCGTTCGTGCCGATAGCACGGACCGCAGTCAAACACACAATCACGATCAACGCCAACATAACGGCGTATTCCACCGCGGTGGGACCATCTTCCGAGACGAGGAAACGTTGTACCTTCTTAGTGAGATTCTTCATAGAAATCCTCCGGTTCTCGGCGTCCGCCCACAAGGGGCCGACACCCTACAAGGTTGTCAGGAGCGAAAAAGTGTTGCTCCCGGTATTTGGTTTAAGCATTACGGCCCAGACTAGTCGTCTGAACGAACCTGCAAGTTGCAATACTCAAACCTGAAAAACTAACACGAAAAGTGCGTATCACCTCGTAAGGCCGCGGTTCGCTGCGTCGCGAATCGTGCATCCTTTCGGCAACCGGGCGAACGTCGATGTTTAAGTCGCCGTCCCCAAGCTTTGCGCCCCGACCTGACGATCGGTTTGCCTTTATCGAGGATGATGACGCAGCAGGCTCATTGGTGCTTCACCGCTCTCACCTAGGACATCCGTGAGAAATCAGAACTGATCAAGGAGAAGAGAAGCTTAGCTGGTAGGCGCCTGCAGCGCTCACCGTTGGGGCCGTCTGACTACCTGTCGTTCCGACTCCACATGAAACCTATGTCACGACCACCGAATGTCAAACGTTTCATCCACGACTGAGGGAATATTTTTTTTAAGTCGCTCAACGAAGAGGCTACTTGTTGCAAGCAGTCGACAAACGTATTTTCAGTACGACATCATCACGCACAATGATGCCTAGTTGCAACTTGATGTTGTTTGCCTGCCTCTTGTAAACTACCCGGAAGCAGGCGACAACCTGATCTAGAGATATTAGGCTTGTTTCAAAACCAGCACTAGCTCGTCGGGCTAGTATGACTCGTTCGCACCGCAGGGGAGTTAGCATGATACGTATTCATCTAGTGTTGATTATCAGTTTGCTTAGCGTTTGGCTTAGCAACGATGCCTGCGGCGAGGAAGCTGCTCAGGCGAAACCCAATGTGCTGTTTCTAATCTGTGACGACTTGAACTGCGACCTGGCTTGCTACGGCCATCCGCTTGTTCAATCGCCAAATATCGATCGGTTGGCACGGCGTGGCGTGCGTTTCGAGAATGCCTGCTGCCAGTATCCGTTGTGTGGGCCTAGTCGAGCGTCGTTTATGACCGGTCTCTATCCAGACCAAACATTGGTTCAGACCAATCGAGTTTATATCCGGGAGCACACGCCCAATGTTTTGACCATGTCGCAGATGTTTCGTAAGCAGGGGTACTTTGCAACCCGGATCGGAAAAGTCTATCACTACGATGTTCCCAGACGTATTGGCACGGGCGGGCATGATGATCCCTATTCTTGGGACCACACGATTAACCCTCGCGGACGAGACAAGGATGAAGAGCACTTAATCTTTTCCCTCAGACCAGGATACTTTGGGGGGACGCTAAGTTGGCTAGCAGCGGAAGGAACGGATCGAGAGCAAACCGACGGTATTGCGGCAACCGAGGCTGTCGAGCTACTCAAGCAACATGATGCGAAAAAGGATAAGCCGTTCTTTCTAGCCGTTGGTCTCTTTCGGCCGCATACACCGTACGTTGCGCCGAAGAAATATTTCGATATGTACCCGCGAGAAAAGCTGGTTATTCCAAAAATTCCTGCTGGATATCGCGAAACGTTGCCTAAACCGGCGCGGACATCGGTCAGCCGAAAAGACCAGGTTAATTTATCCGAGGATTTAGCTCGGCAAACAATTCAGGCTTACTATGCTTCGATTACTTTTGCCGATGCACAACTGGGAAGAATTCTCGATGCGCTTGACGAAACAGGCCTCGCAAAAAATACGATTGTCGTGTTTACCTCAGACCACGGTTATCACATGGGAGAGCATGGGCATTGGCAAAAGCTAACGCTGTTTGAGAATGCGGCTCGTGTGCCGTTGATCATCGCCGGGCCAGGGACCACCGCATTGAATCAAGTGGCGAAAACTCCGGCAGAGATGGTCGACTTCTATCCCACACTTGCTGAATTGTGTGGTTTGACTGCTCCAGAGTATCTCTCCGGGGTCAGCCTGGCCCCCGCCTTAAAGGACCCGCTGGTTACGCTCCGCACGTCGGCCTTTACACAATGTGTACAATTTGCTCCTGGCTACAGCATTCGCACCCCACGCTACCGGTATACTGAGTGGGGAGAGAAAGGGGCAGACGGTGCCGAGCTTTACGATCATCAATCGGATAGCCAAGAATTGATAAATCTGGCAAACAACCCCGATCATGCGGCGGTCAAAGAAAAATTGGCTAAGCAACTCCACGACCGCATTGCCGACGCGAAGCAAGCCCCGGCTGGTATCAAGCAGCTACATTTCAAAGATCAACGGCGAGTACCACGAATGCACTGAACTATTGATGTATGCGCCAGAAAACGACAGGCCGACCAACGGGAGTGCCGGATTTAGCGAGTGAATGCTTGGACCAAGTAAAGTTTCTGATGCACACATCAATAAAAAAGGGGTATTCAGGCATTTTAGTGGCCAGGTGAACCCACAAATGCCCTGAAAGGGGCAAAATATGTTAGCCCAGGGCAAAGCCAACCGAAGCGCAGCAAAGGTTGGCGTCGCCCGGGGCAGTAAGCAACCAAACAATCGTCCGAGAGGACGGCGTAATTTAATAACGGAGCGTAGCCGAGGCCGAAATCAATCCGCGGATGAATTTCGGCCTCGGCTACGTGCCGTTGATCGGCTGAGCTACAAACTCGGCCGAAGACTTATAGACAAACTTATACCTAGGGCGGCGGCAAGCCTCGCTACGCTCGCTTGCCTTGCCCTAGGCTATGATGTTTTGCCCCGTTGGGGCAGAAGCAGCTTTGCTGCTTCGATGAATGTTCAGCCACTAAAATTCCTGAAGAACCATAAAAAAGGGGTATTCAGTTTCTCTCCCCTAACAGTGACTAGGCCTTTACCTCGCGGCTCTTGCGAGACTTCAGCGCATTGGCTTGGTCGTCGCCGACAAAGGTTTGCTGCTTTGGATCCCATTTCAGATCGCGTCCTAACATCAGTGCGATATTGCACAGGTGACAGGATGTCATTGTTCGATGGTGGGTAAAAACATCGGAAATCGGCTGCTCGCGGTCTTCGATACACTCGAAAAAGTTCCGCATGTGGTGGCCTGGTTTTTTGCCTTTGTAGAGTTTGGTAATCCGCGTTTCGAGTTCGGCGTTGTCTTTTTCGCTAAGGTTATCTACGGGCTTACCTTCGAGTTTGCCTCGGTTGACAAAGATTCGGCCCGCGTCGCCCTCGAATAAGATTCCGTTTTCAAAGTCAATGCCGCCTTCACGTTTGTAGTGGCTGTTGACACTCATGACGGCACCATTCTCATACTTGAGGTCGATACTGAACTCGGTGACAGTGTTATAGCCACTGGGCAACGAGATATCTCCGTCAAGGTAGGCGTCCCAATTGAAGTGGTCTGGCACGATGGGTGGAAACTTGCCGGAGGCAGAAACCTCAACGGGGCCGGAGTGATCGTGACCAAGGGCCCATTGGGCGATATCGATGTGATGGGCCCCCCAGTCGGTCATCTTGCCGCCGGAATACTCGTACCACCACCGGAACATCTTGCGGCGCTCCTCTGAGTATTCAGCTGCCGGAGCTGGGCCAACCCACATTTCCCAATCGAGTCCTTCAGGAACCGCCGTTGACTGGAATGGCCCTTCGCCGGGCGCACCACCGATAGCGACATAGGCGTTGACGTTTTTACCTAGGCGACCGCTTTGAACGATGGCGATTGCTTTGAGGAAACGATTCTCATTGCTGCTACGTTGCTGAGTACCCACCTGGAAAACGCGGCCCGTCTCTTCGACAACTTTGCTGATGTCGATGCCTTCTTGGATGGTCAGCGTCAGCGGTTTTTCGCAATAGACATCGGCACCGGCACGCAAGGCAGCAATCGAAATTGGCACATGCCAATGGTCTGGAGTACCAACGGTCACAACCTCGGGCTTTTCTTTCTCTAGCAGTTCGCGATAGTCGCGATACATGTTGAGCTTGCCGCCAAGGTCGTTATTGAATTCGGCGGTGTGTAGATCGTCGACATCGCAGACGGCAACCATTGTGCCCAACTCGGCGGCTCGACGGGCAATATGGCCACCTTGGTTGTAGCGGCCTCGGCTTCCACCAACACCGATGGCTGCGACCTTCAGTTTGCTATTGAGGTCGTGTGCTCGGGCGTAGGAACTCGTCCAGATATATGGCGTGGAAATCAAAGCCCCAGTTGTGGCTGAATGTTTGAGGAACTCGCGTCGCGTTTTCATCGTCGATAGCCTCCGAGTGAACGATCAGAAATTATTGATTCGGTCGGCAAATGCCGAGATATGGATGCAGGATGTTACAACTCTAGTCGACTGATGCTACCTTGGGCTTAGTTTGTAAGCAACAGTTTTTTCTCAGTAGTTGCAGGTGGAAGCCGCGGTTTTTCAGGCTCGACCGCAGCTTCCGCTTGCGGCTACTATCCTAAACATAAAAGAAGACTCTTTCAGCGGTTTTCCGCAACAGCCATTCGCGGTCGCTGTCGGATAGGAAATCAATACGGTCTCGCACCAGGGCAATCGAGTCTTCGTAGGTATTATCGCCGCCGAGTTGATAAGGCGAATCGCTGGCCCACATGAGCCGCTCTGGACCGTAGGCGTCGAATGCTTGGCGGATCCTCGGCACCAGATCGGTATACGGTGGTTTCTTTTTTCCTAGCGCGTAGTAAGCCGAGATTTTTAGCACCATGTGTTTGTGCCGCGCGAGCCCACAAAGGGCCTGGACGTCGGCATCGCGAAACTGGCCATCGACGCCAACACGGGCGAAGTGGTCGATGACCACGGGCGTCTCGGGATGTTTGACGCACATGGCGTCGATCTGTTCAATTTCGTCGGGATTGATCAAACAGCAGATGCTCTGGCGGGTCTCAGCAGCCATACGCCACATTTCGTCCATCCCACCGGCTAGCCATTTCTTCTTGTGAATGCCTGAGGTGATGCGGAAGCCGGTGACATGCTGCTTGAGCAAGCTGCGCATTTGCTCGCCTGGATTTTCGGTCAGATTGTCGACCGTACCAACTACACGAAAAGTCTCTGGCATCCGTGCAGCGACGTCGAGCATATAGGAGCTGTCCCATCCATAAAACGGGTGGTGGTGAATCAGGACCACGCGGCCGACACCGCTTGCATTCGCAACTTCGAGTAGTTCTTTCTCGGTAAACGGTGGTTGGAGATCTTTAACTGTGTAACCATTGGCCAGCGGATACTTGTCGACTTCGTGCGTCCAGACATGGCTATGCGCGTCGATCCAGGGGTGTTTGTCCATATCGGGCTTGGCACCTTTGGTTTGGGAAAGTGGTACGGAACTCATTAACGTCGTGGCAGCTGCGGTGCCTGCCGCATTTGCCAGCCAGTTTCGGCGTGTGATCGGAGTATCGGCAATGGGCGATGTTGGCGTTTTGTTTATTATTGACACTTTATTTAACCCGTGTGACTGAACAGCTTGCCTGATTATTCCTCTTCGTGATCGTCGGTATGATGTTGTTCGTCGATGGCGGTTAGCATTTCTTTGACGTCAAAAAATCCGCCAATCGTGATCGCCACGGCCAAGCCGGCATATACCAGCAAGACGATAACGAGTACCCAGCCCCAGAAAGTTACCCAAGCATCCATATTCAATTCCCTTCGCTATTGGCTTTATTAGATGGTTCGTTTCCCCCGTCGGGAAACAGCAACGAGCAGACAACCATTAAGACGAGTGCGAGCACGGTCGTTGTCAGACCGACATGCGTTCCAGTAAGTTCGAAACCGAGATTTTCTTCAGTGAGGTACAAAGCGTCTCGAACCGGAGTTAAGCCAGTCAGCGCAGCAACACCTGCCGTCAACGCCGCATAAGCCCCTATTCGACTTGCCTTGCGCCAATAGAGGCCAAACAGTAGCACGGCAAAGGCTCCGGTAAAGTACACGGCCCCAGTGACCGCGAGGTAGTCGAGCATATCTTGGCCCATTGGATACCAGATACTCCAGACGAGCAAGAAAGCTCCGGTGAGAAAGATAAAAGATCGGGCGAGTATCAGCCTTACCTTTGTTGAGAGGTTGCCTCCTGCTACGGGGTTTACCACATCTTCGACAATCACTGACGCCCAACAGAGTAGATAGCTATCGTGGGTCGACATGAAGGCAGCCAGCATTCCTGCCGCGACAAGGCCGATCAGCCCCGTGGGAAGAATCTGACTCAACAAAATCGGCATGGCACGCAAAGTTTCTTCGGGGTTGTCGATCAACGCGCCATCCGCCGTGAAGTAGGCGCTGCCTGCGCCCGCTTGTTGCCAAAGGAAGGTGAGCGCACAGATGCCCAAAAATTGAGGAATGATAAAACGAGTCATGAATCCAATCGACGACCAACGGTAGAGTTTCTTGACGACTTGTGTATCTTTTGCAGAACAGACACGCATGATGGCGGTTGGCCAAACGGCGCACGAGATTAACCCAAAAGTAAGAATCATCCAGACCACGTAGGACAAGCCAAACCCGGATTGATGGAGTGGATCGAAGCCAGCAGGGCCGTGGATTTGTTTGACGGTTTCCACAATGTTCTCCCAGCCAAAATGGGTTACACAGAACAGGCACATAAAGATCATGCCGAACGAAAGAACGACAAACTGAATGTAATCGGTGATCACCACCGAAACCATTCCCCCGAGGATGGTGTAGGCTAACACCAACGAGATGAGAATGGTCATCACGATGTTCACTGCGTTGGGATCGGTCATTCCGGTGAGCGAGGTGACGAATATCCCGCCTGCCTTCAAGTAGACGCCCATGTTCAAGATACCCGCTAGGGCAAGTATGATGCCCCCGTAGACGCGGACGCCGGTACCAAATCGTTTGCCGTAGAATTCGGGGATGGTCATCACTCCCGTTCGGCGAAGCGGGACGACAATGAAGCCGGTCAGACCAATCAGAAAGCATGACACGCCCGCGACCAAGCCGATATGGAAGGCGGCAAACCCGCCCGTGTATCCTTTTTGGGCTGTGTACATGACGGTGACCAAGCCGATCTCTGAACCGAGCATCGAGGCGACCGAGATGTAGGAATTGAGCGAACGACCTGCCACGATGTAGTCGGCCATATCTTTGATATACCGGTTGGCATAGAGGCCAATTGCGACTGTTCCTGCGAGATAGGCAGAAACAATTACCCAGTCGAGGGTAGAAAAGTTGGAAATAAAATGAATCGGTTCGTCCATGGAATTGTCTCGCCTTTGGCAACTCGTCTAATTGTTAGTTCAAATTTGCTTCAGTGCGTCATGCAACGACTGCACAAGCCGCCGGATGTCTTGCTCGGTATTGTAGCCATGAACGGCTACGCGGAGACGACCTGAATGATACATGACATGGATATTCTGCTCGTGCAGCGTGTTGTACAGGAATTCGGCCTTAGGATGCCGCCAAGCGACGATTCCGGCCAAGCTTTCTGGCTCGGTGGGGGTTAGCATTTCGACGGGCATTTGCTGTAATTCGTCCAGCAAGAATTGGATCATCGGACGGCAATGTTCGTCGATGGCTTCAACTCCCACCGCCTGATTGTATTTCAAGCCAGCGTCGATGGCATAGATGGCCGGGTAGTTCGGCATGCCGACCGAGAAACTTGCAGCGCCAGGCTTTGTCTTGGTCTGCTCGAAGCGATCGGCTTCAAAGGCGTTTTCTAGGTTGAACCAGCCGCCGGCAGGTACGGTCCATTTTTCGTTTACCCTGGCAGGCACGCCAACCAACCCGCCGCCGTGGCTAGCGAGAATCCACTTGTGGGTTGAGCTGACAATTAGATCGACGTCGGTCAGGTCAAGCGGGATACGTCCCAAGGCTTGGGTGACATCCAGTGCGATGAGCGAGGAGGAATGTTTACGTATGGCTTCGGTGATCGCAGGGAGCGGAATTTTGTAGCCGTTGAAAAAACTGACCAAAGAGACGGTAACCAAGCGGGTTTTGGGGCTTAGCAGCGGAATCAAATCGTCCACACGCAGTGCGCCCTCGCGGCTGCGCCATATTTTTACCGTTGCAGGACACGATGGTTGTAGCCAGGGAGTGGCGCCTGCGGGGAAATCGAGATCGTTGATAACAACTTCGTCGCCTTCGCGTAGTTGCAAGGCCAGTGCGGCCAAGTTGTAGGCCTCGGAGGAACAGGAGCAGATGCCGATTTCCTCGGGCGAGAGCCCATAGGCAATCGCGGTGCGTTCTCTGACCGACCTCCAGCGAGCTTCGTGCAGCGCTCGCCCGTCCATTCCTAGTGTTTTATCGCCAGCATACTGACTCAGCGCATCAATGACTTGCCGCGGAGGAATTCCTTCGGCGGCGGTGTTGAGATAGACCTTTCCTGCGAGAGAAGGGAAATCTTGTTGGCGGGAACTTTCAGTCAGCATGTTATTGGGGATCCATCAAGCGGACGTCGCGATTTGAGCTTCCAATTTTTCCAACCAACTGAGCACTTGGAGTGCGTCTTGATACGTGGCGCCGGCGGGGACTTCGTGTTCGCCGCGGACGACTCGGCAAAAGCAGCGTAACTGTTCGGCCAACATGCCCGAAGGGAGTTGCTGATCTGCGTAGATTTCTAGGCCAAGCGGTGAAGTTGTTTTTTCGTCCCAAACCGTCAGTGGACGGGGGTTGGCTCGCATTCGCGAGGCCCAACCTTCGCCAAACACTTCTAGCCGATCAAAACCATCGCTCGGCATTCCGGCGGGAGTCATAAACGAAGCGGTGAACGATGCCAGTGTACCGTTGGGCCATTGCAGTTGAGCGGAGGCCAAGTCGCAGTCGCCAGTCTGGTTGCGATGTATTTGGGCCTGAAAAATTTCGGGTTCTGCTCGCTTCAACAGCACTTGGGCCATGTAGAGGTCGTGGACCATGGTGAGGTGAAAGGGGCTTTCGCCGGGAAAGTTTTGGAGTGTTGTCGTCGGGCGATGGCGAACAAAGTCGAGGTAGGCGATTGGGCCTCGCTGGTCGACCTCTTGCTGAAGCTGGAGGAACTCGGTGCTGAAGAGCAGGATATGCCCCAGCATCAGGTTGCCTGAATTCGGTTGAACGAGCGGTGCAAGTGCCTCAGCTTCGGCTAAGCTTTCTGCGACAGGTTTTTCGAGCAGTACCGGCTTGCCGGCAGCGAGCAGTTGCTTGGTGATTGGCACATGGGCTGCTGTGGAGGTGGCAACTACCCAGGCCTCGGCATCGGAATCTGTGAGTGTTTGCTCTAGGTCTGAACTTGAGGTGGCGTTTGGGAACTGGCGCTGTGCGGCTTGAAGTAAACCAGCGTTCTTGTCAACCACAGCGACTAGCTCGGCTTCGGCTAAGCCGGCAAGCGTTTTGGCGTGTTGTTGGCCGAAGTTTCCTAGGCCGACCACGCCAATTTTGACAGGAGTTTGAACCGCTGATCGTCCCATTGGCAAGCGTCTTTAATCAGTCGTTTGTTTGAGAAACGTGAGAGCCGGTAACTTACGCTTTGGCGAGTTGGTTGGCTAGTCGGGGGGAGTTACAAAAAAATTGTAACCGTTGCAGGTGATGAACCGAAAATGAACCACAAAGATCACCAAGGACACAAAGAATAGAATTCAATAGTCCTCCAACCCCATAGTGCTCTTCGTGTCCTTTGTGGTTCAACCTTTTTCAAATAGGTTATTCGGCCTTTTTTGTGGCGTACTTTTCGTACTCTTCGGCAATATGGGCTTGCTTGGTGTCGCCGGAATGGAACAGTACACGGTAGCGTAGCGTAAAGGATTCGCCCGGCTTCATGCTATAGGAACTGTCGAATTCTTCGCCTTTGAAATCGTGTAAGCCAAAGGGGTTGGCGGTGAAGAGGCCGTAGGTGCGTACGTGCCAGTAGGAGGGAAATCGGAAGCTGCTGGGATGGTTGAAGATGGCGATGCCGACGGTTTCGCCATCGACCGGGCCAGTGTAATCGACCCAGGCGGCTGGCTTGCCCCAGGCGGCGACGTTGGTTTGGCCCTCGCTATTGGTAATCTTTCCGCCGCCTTTCTGTTCGGTTCGCATCGTGCCGGCTACCCGCACTCCGAAGCAACCCTCTTTGGTATCCCCAAATTCAACTGGGCCAGCGCTGGCCGTAACGGTGAGTTCGACATCAATCCATCGCTGCTTTTCATCGGATCGGAACCGGAGTACGCGAGCGTCTTCGCATTGTTTCTTGCCTTTGGGGCCCATCCAATCGTTCGTGGTTGAGATCACTACCCCCTGATCGTCCTGTTCGACGTTAATATCACGTTGAACAATGTTGCCATTTTCGCCTTGCTCGTGCCAGAAGCTGATTCCGTTGACATCTCCGTGGGTAAACCAAAACGAGCGATGATGGATGTGATCTTTTTTTTCGGAGGCGATTACGTCTCGCATGGGGTAGCCGCGAGTCATTTCTTTGCCGGTCGGGCCGACAATCGGCCACAAAATTGGCTTGGCCCCCGATTTGTAGAGGTAACGAGTGAACATTTTGCCATCGATGGTGATCGTCACGCCGTCTTTGTCTTGTTCTGCCTGAGGAGCGCCAGCCGAAAGAGGCGAGACGATGAGGCAAGCGGCAAGCAGGGACAGTTGAGGCAAAGCAAGGCGACAAATTCGGTTCATTTCAGCAAACTCCAGTTAAACGGTCGTAAGAAACTCGTTCTGCCGAGGAGGCGGCAGACGGCATTGAAATCATTATGCTCGGCCTGATTCTACCCTGATAGCCGTGGCATCGCAAAGTCATACTATCCGCGGGCGGAAGCGGCGGTTTTTCGGGATCAACGGCAGCTTCCGCTTGCGGCTAGAACAACGGAACTTGTGACCTTACCGCGGCCTGGAGAGCCAAAAAAATGCAGGCCGGAGATTGGGACTCCAGCCTGCATGAGTATTTTTTTGGGAGTTCGCCTTGAATTGGCGAAATAGCTACCTTAAGGAATTTTTTCCTGAAAGCGAGCTTCGCGAGATAGAAATCAGTCCAAGCATCGCCAGGGCCAGCGTTGTTGGTTCTGGGATACCGATACCTTCTATTTCGCCAGTGCCAGAGGCAGCGAATTCGGTGATAAACGTACCGTCATCGATTAAGCTCCCAGGACTGATCTGGGTCGAGAACGAAACGGATACGTCACCGTCCAAACTAAGGCCAAAGGGAAGCGATTGACCAACCACATCGGCGGCAGAGCCACCAAAGGCAAACTGAAAGATGCCTAGGATGTCGACATAGGTCACGCTAACGCTGCCTAAATCTAAGTCCAGGAAGTCGCCGCCCCCAAAATCGAAATCCATGATCCCGCCGGTTGCACTTGCTACGGTATCTCCCGCAATATCGATATCAACTACGCTAGGTATGCTTAGCTCTATCGAGATGTCCGTCATAAGACTTCCTACCACGACTCCGTCTAAGAGGAAGGTCACGGTATTGAGTGGGTCAGGGTCGCCTAGCCCAGGATCTACATTTATGATGGCGTCGTCAACGTATTCGATATCTAAGCCGGTAAACTGAATCTCAATGGTACTGGCGGCCAGCGGCCCCGCGCAGATCATTCCGGAAACCAACACCAACACAATCGCCCGATTGTGAAACATAAAACTATTCTTTTTCGTCAACATGAGCATACATCTCCAAGTTAGTACAACAACCCCCGATTTACTCCGGGAAACCCACCAGCGTTCGTCTGGCTTTCCAAGGTTTTCCGGGTCTCTCCAACTCGCTAATCCACAAAAAAACGACGCATGAAAATTCCTCGTCGGGCGGATCGCGCATGGCGAACTGCCGGTCGTGAAATTTCTAGCGTCGTTTAGTTAATTAGCGTTTCCTTTTCCAACTCAAACTTTTCGTTTTCCGACAAGAACCCTCGCCGCACACGGCGTCCGTCCTTCTCGGTCTAACAAAAAAGAGCGGCTCAACGAACTCTCGACGCACCTCCATTTTTGGGGGCGCGAAGGGAAAGTTCTTTGAGTCGCTCTCTGTAATTAGCGTTACCTGTTTTCAGTTTTGTTATTTGATATTTCCGCACAAAGGACACAAAAAAAGCGACTTTCAGAACCTTTCTACCCACCATCCACCACGGACGGGAGAAAAAAGACTCTGAAAATCGCTCTAATTAGCGTTACCTGCAAAAAACTGCGAAATTATCGGACGAACTTGATTAGATCGAATCCTTGGTTGTAGTAGGCCACCGCCACAAGGCGAATACGGCCATTAGTCGTATACCCCCAGTGTAGTAGTTCCTACCAGTCCGTCAAGCTTTCGATAACAAATTGTGAAGAAATGTTGCCCGCGATAGCAAATTATTGGGACAGGAAGCCACTTCCCTCGCTTTTTTAGCGAGCGTGGTAGCAAAACAGGCGCCAGCAATGCCACCTTGCCTCCGTCCGCTGAAGTATTACTTGGCTGGCATGGTGGCGAGGGTTTGGTCGAGGATTTCGGCTATTCCATCCAGATGATTACCCATCCAAATCGAGCCGCCATCAGGGCCGAAAACGTAGACGGTGGGCAGCGCTTGAATCGAGAGCATATCGAAGGTAGGGTTCGCGCCATAGCCTACCGGCCAGTCGAAGCCGTCGACTGTGGCGATGAAGGCTTCGATGGATTCGCGGTCTTCTTCGCGTTCTGGGGTCAGGCCGACGAACTCGACGCCCATTGGTTTGTATTGGGCGTAGAGCTTGGCCAATTCGGGCATCGCTGCACGGCAGGGTGGGCACCAAGTGGCCCAGAAATCGATGACCACGATTTTTCCTGCTAGCGACTCTTTTGATACCGGGCCGTCGGAATTGAGCCAACCTTGGGCCATCAGCGGAGGTAACGGGACGCGATCGTCCGACGGGACAGGGCCGCCCTGGCTCTTGGGCCAGAGCAGAAAAGCGGCAACTATTGCCAAGCCAGCGAGCGCAAAGGTCTCGCCTCGGCTAACTCCCTGCCGTGGTTCGACGTTGGTCATTTTTGGGCCATTTTTTTTGTAGTCACATGAACGAAAGTTAGCGGCGTCTGCGGCCGAGTGAACCCGTACCAACCAACAGGCTGCCGAGGACGAGGAGCAGGGCCGAGGAGGGTTCGGGCACCACGGCTGCGCCTCCTGCCGCGATGGCGGGTGTTGGTGGTCCGCCTAAATCCATTTGGATTCTCATGAAATCTGCTCCGTCAACGTCGCCATCGCCATCAGCATCGCCGGGTACTGGCGGGACGCCACCGATGGTGCCGAGGTTTGCTTCCCAGATGCTTAGATCCAGTCCATTGACGATCCCGTCGCCATTGAAGTCAGCGCCCACGGGCATTGCAATCGCGCCGGTTGCTGTTGCGATCAGCGTGTTGCCGCTTTGTGTGATATCCCAAATGCGACTATCCGCCGTTGCCACAGCGCCAATGAACCCGAGAATCCCGCCGTTTGCCTGAAAGATTTGGTATGAGTCGCCTGGTTGCGACATCACGCCCGCCGAGTAATTCAAGTCGAACAGTGCACCGGTTAGGTCAGCCGAGCCCGTGATATCGAGAGTTCCCGGTGCAGCGCCGATTGCCAAGCTAAGGATACTACCGGACGAGAATGTGATGTCTCCCACGAGCGTAACCGCGCTGTCGGTCAACACCGTGATACCGCTTGTCCCGGTGATACTGCCATGTATGATCGTGTTACCACCTACCGAGAGCGATCCGTTATTGACGAGTCCGCCATTGAATCGCATGATGGCGTCGCGAGCAATGATTTCGAGGTTATTGGTTACGGCGGACTCGAATTCCATTTCGCCACCGATCGATTCGATGGTCCCGTCGTTGGTGACGATACCGGTCACGTAAAGGTATTCGCGAACGTTGTTCACGTCAGCTGTATTGCGAAGATCGCCGGTGCCATTGAGGGTCAAATCGCTTTCGATACGTCCGCTACCGCGGATAACCCCGCTGTTAATGATGGCGTTGTTCGTGAAGAGCGTCCCACCAGCCAGATTGACGAAGCTGGTTGGGTTGATTTCGACGATGTCAGCGACCACAAGTGCCTGATCGTTGATGTCTACGATTCCCGAACCGTTGTTGCCAATGATGATTTTACCGGCATTGCTACCGCCGCCTGAGTCGAATTCAACATTGTTCCAACGGGTGCCTAGGCCTGTGAGAGTCACCCGGCCCAGAGAGCCAGCCGTGTCGCCCAGGGTGGAATCGAGAGTCACAAGATTGGCTTGGCCAGAAAGCTCGATGGTGCCTAAGCCCTCGTCGGCGACCATAAGCGTGTCCGTTTCCAGAAGGGAACCAAACCCATCCATGACGACGATGCCTTCAGAGATGTACTGGTTGGTACCTGTGGTATCTGTTTGGCTGCCGATAATGGTTTCGCCATTCTCGTAACGGAAATCAATTGGGTCGTAGGTGCCGACGTTGACGCGCGAGCCGTTGGTGATGCGTAATTCGCCTTGGCCTTCGTCACCAATGGTGAGCAGCGTCTCTGCGATCATCGTAGTGCCAAAGTCGTTAAGGCTGACACGGCCGATGCCGTTACTATTTTGGCCGATGTTGATATTGGGAGCAATCAAGGGCAGAGTGTTGGTGGGGCTGTTGATGGTGACGATGCCCATGGTCGTGCTGACCGGTGTGCCGTTTTCGAGTATGGTACCCGAGAACATGCCTGTGCCACCCACGATGAGGTCGGCCGCTGTGCCTGTTGGTGTACCATCGTCGGTAACTTGTCCACCAGCACTGGGAAGGTTGGGCACCCAAAGGGTTACCATCTGCCCGCCGATGTTGACATTGGTGAATTCCTGTTGAGGCAAGACATCGCCTGAGGCAAACACCGCAGCATTGGCCCGAGGCTGTGCGCCAAAAAGGAAAACCCCTGTGGTCAGCATGGCCAACAGAAGTGTGCCTGGAAATTGGGGACGGTAATTATAGAACCATCCCGCTGGTTTTAGACTCTGCATTGAATTGCCTCTCGTTTGTTCCAACCTCAACACGACCCCTGTAACGGTCGTGAACCCCTTGTTAATTGCACTACTGACACCACTCTATCATTCCCACGAAACGCGGGTTTTGTCAACGATTTTCCGTCCTGCGGACGGAAATAGGCGCTAGGCGCTGGTTGTTAGGCGCTGGTTTTGGCGATTCACGCGGTAACTAGCGTCTCAATAAACTTGTTTCTATGGGTGCCACGGTCTGGCTTGCCCAGCAGTGTAGCCTTAGTCTCCGCTTCGCACTGCTGGGCAAGCCAGACAGTGGCACCCGTCAATCCACACAGCAACTAGCGCTTCTCATGCCTTCTCACTCAATTCGCCTTCGCAAACGGACCGCCCGTTCGACGTTGTGGTTCTTTCCTGGTTCAAATCCCACGGGGATCGTTCGGTCGATAATAGCAAACTCACGAATCCGGCGAATGTCGCCCGTCTCGCTGCCTGCTTCTTGGCCGAGGGTGTAGCCCTCGGGATAGACTTTTTTGTAAAGGGCAGTTGCTGCAGGGCCTGCGGTCAAACCATTGTTTGTAATAAAATCATTTTCATTTGGCGATTCTTCCACTTCAAAAAACCCAACCGTCACCCAGATGGCGTACACGTTTGAGCGTGTCGTGGTGAGATTTGATAGCCGGGTCATCGGTTGGAGGCGGAAGTAGGGGTTGCGGACCGTGCTGTTATAGGCGGTTGCCCTAACCCCGCCCATAAGCGGCGACCCGCCTGGTTTGAGTTCCGAAGGCGTTGCGTCTGTGAGTGTCGGGTCTAGCATCCCCCCTGCCTGAGTAATCTGAGGCAGTTTTTCACTGCGCTGCAACTGACAGTCGGTACCTTGCCTCCGTAACTGGGGAAGCGGAACTAAATTTCCCGCATCGGGTGACCGGAACGGATTGGCAAAGAAAGTGGGGACGTTGGGGTCTAACGGTAGCATGCTGTTGTCTAGGAATGCATCGACCGCTCCCGTGGTTAGATCCACACCAGCGTAACCTCGCCGGCTTTCGAGGATGCCTTGTTTACCGTTAACCGTGTCGACAAACAGTGGGCCACTATGACCAGTCAACGGATCATAGTTATTGGGAGATAGCAACGTCCGGTGCAAAATCCCCCCATCCCAAACATCAGGATGTACGATCGTATTAAGATTCACACGCCCCGGCTCGCGGTAGCTGGAGATGCGGTTAAATGGCGGCTGGCGATTCATGCGGGCATCCGTGGCGTCGCTAATTTGTTGGCCAAACATAGCCGGGTTGAGCCAGGTTTCGGTGCCGACAAACCGGCTGGGGACTTGGATGTATTCCAGCACCCGCGACAGGCCAGCAACTACGTCGGGTAGCTTGTTTGCGGAGGGATTTTCTGAGAGGTACATATTTGGCAAGTGGCCGAATGTTCCCTGTTTGCTTTGTGGGACATAGGCCGGACGGTTGTCAACCGTTCGGTTTTTGATTGGTACATTCGCTGCGGCATAAAGGTTGATCTGGTTCGCTTCTCCCGAAAACTCGCGCAACAATTGTGACGAACGGCTTCGAGGGACCAGCATCAGTTCATTTCCGCTAATGTAGGGGCGGTTGTTCCAGGTGAGCCAAGGGTAGGGTTGCGTGGGGGTTATTCCATCGAGAGTAGCCATGTTGGCGTCATTTCGTGAAAGTAAGGCTGTTTGATCCGCAGTTGATAAGAAAGTATGGTTGATTGCCCCAAGAGTGAAGTCGGGAATAACGTTGATTGTATGACCAGTCGGGGCAAAGCCACGGTCGTAGACTCCGATGGGTGGAGGTGCTTGAGAAGCGGTAGGTTGTCCAACTAAGGCTGATGGAGGTTCGTTGCCGAAGAGATTGGCTTCAACTCCATTGAGGCTAGTCGCTACGAGGCCGCGCTGTAGGCTGGCAAAATGCTGGGTGGCATTCGTATTGGGATATTGAACCACTTGAGCGCCATTAAACCGTTTTTCGCCGGGGGCCTGACCGGCGTCGCCGGGAGCCCCGTTGAACACGGTCACATTCACCGACATCGTATCGACCGTGCGATAAGGATTGGTGAGGTTATTGAACGGCAAGAGTGGATTGGCCAGCCGTTGCAGGTAGACCATGCTGTAGGATTCGACAATCCGCTGAGCGCTTGGATTGTTGGGGAGTCGTAGACGAATTTCGTCGACGAGGGCACCAGACTGTAGGCGAACCTCGTTCACGCGGGCATCGTCGTGTGGCGTGTCGTAGGCGGCTGCAGTCGCAACATTACCATACCGGCCTTCCCCATTAATAGTAGAAGCAGGAGGGGGGTCGGCGACATAGGATGGCCCTGTGATAGGAACACTCGGGTCGCCGGGGTAGCCTCTGGCTGGCTCGGTAAAGGTAAAACGACGCTGATACGAAGTGGGATTGCCAGTGTTGGGATCTCGGACCACGGCGTGGGTAATGACCGCCGCGTCGCAAATGGCGCGAGTGAGGTCATCAGCCGTTCCAGCAATACCATCGGGACCTGGGTCTACAAAAGCAATTTCGTTGCCTTTTAGAGGAGTTTGATCATTTGGCTCGACGTATTTGACGGGTGTCATTAGGTTGTTGGTATTGAGTTCAATGCGGCGGCGTATGGTGCCACCAGCCATTGGGTTTAAGCTACCAATCTCCGATGCATAGATGCCAGGGCCTGTTTGAGGTGTTATCTTGTTGCCCATTCCGTCTTGTTTTTCGCCAGAACCAATCACCAAAAATCGGCCTGGACGTATGGTGGGCACTGGTAGCGTGGTGAAATATTCGATGACCGGCGCTGTGGCGTCTTCGCTGGCGTTGATAGCCTGCAATGAAGCGGCTGCTGTGGTGATGTCAGGCATGGGCGCCATGTAAATGCAGCGGTCCATCGTAGTCAACGGTTGGTCGGCTTTGTCTGGTGCGTCGGGATCCCAGTCCGCACATTCAAGGGGTGTTACGTTTGCTGGGCGTTGGTGGACGGCAATTCGCCAGACGGGCGAGGTGCCTGCAATAGCCGAAATATTGATGCCCTGGTCGATACCGCCCGTCTTGTCGTGCGTATCCGCGTTGGCGGCTGGGTTCGCGGGATAAGGGGCGTGAATTTCGATGAAGGCTGCGCCGCGGGGGCGATAGAGTTGATCGTAATCTTGGTCGGGCGGGGTATTTATTGGGTCGGTGACTAAAGCCGCCGGTTGGGCTTGGCCATTGACGAAGCTCGACGATTCAATCCCGGTGGTTTCGTCGGTCGTACGGCGATCGTGCCAAGCGAGTGTCTCGGTGATGAGTAGCTCAGGCCGTTCGCAGCCCCAGACTAATTGCCTCTGATTGGCAGCAAGATAGGCGGCATCGGGGATGCCATCGATTGCAATATCCCATCCATCGAACGGGTCGGAATCATACTCGAACGCCGTCATGCAGTTGTCGGGGTCGCGGAAGTCGACGATGTTGATCGCCCATTGGGCCAGGCGACGTGCCCGCTTGTTTTTGTCGGCGTCTGTCATTGCGGCAGGCGGCGGATCGACCAGCGCCATGGCCATCACGTAAAGATGCCGGGCCAAAAGCTGGCGACGGTAGTTGTGAACGGCAACGCGTTCGTCCAGTGTGTCGATAGAGCCTGAGCCGTCGAGGTCGCCACGTTCCCAAGGTTCAATGTCATTTGGTGTTCCATTGTCCGTAGCGTCTAGGCCATCGCGGTCGATGTCGTCGCGAATCTGACCGTTTGCTGGCATCACAAATGCAGACGTACCAACTGGCGTGGGGCTCGTGCTATCAAGTATCCAAAAAGCGCCTTCGTTCTCGCCCGGTTCGTCGACTACGCCGTAGCCGGGGTCGCCGGGATTGTTATCGTCGCGACCGTTGCCGATTGCTCGGTTGATATCGAGCCGTAGGCCATCGGCGAGGTCGGGGGCGAGGAGTTTTGACATTTCGCTACGGAGCAGTCTCTTCTTAGGATCAGAGGCGGGACGTGCGTTGAATGTGACTGGATTGAGGAAGGCTGAATCAGCGGCACCTAGTCCTACCCGCAGTCGGTAATCCAGAAGATCAGCAAACGATGCGCGGACTGGGGGTCTGCCCATGACTCGCAGAAAATCGTCGGCATTGTTGGCAATACCGTCGGGGCCATTTCTCACCCATTCGGGCAACACCGCGTTTGGCACCGGCATGTCGTAGCTGTCGGTGGTGAGCAACGTGCGCCATTGGTTTAGCTCGGTGGTGTCAGGCGTCGTTGCCGTTGCATTTGGGAAAAATCCATTGGCCAGTTCCCAGATTCGCGGCGGCAAGGTTCCGGCGTCGACGTCGTAGGCTCGTAAGAGGCGTTCCATCTCGGCTATCGAAAACGCACCGTCGTTGGTTGTGGTGCTGCTCCCTCGCGGTCCGTTGGTCGATAGATTTAGCTCGTAGGGCGAATTGCGATCGAGTGCGACACCATCGAATGTTCCCGTGTCGTCGATCACTTCATAAGCGGGCTGACCGAAGTTGTTTAGTCCCAACGCATACCGGCCCAACAGGTCGGGTGGCGAGGCGTAGTTACCCAAAATGGTGTTGCCGGCAAGCATTCCATTCGCAGTTCTCGGAATGCCTTGCGTTTTTAGTTGGGCTTGAAGGCCGAATTGACCGCTTATGCCAGGCACTCTGTTGGTGATGGTGTTTATTAGCCCGTATCTCCCAGCGTAAGCTTGGTCGTAAAATGGGGCGCCACCACCAAATTTGGAAATGGTCGTGTCGACGCCTTGAAGCAATACTTCAAAACGATTGTCTACCACAGACTGCAAACTAATTTCCGCCGGGCCCCAGCCTTGGCCTCGTGCTAGTGCGTCACTTAGGGTTCCGCCTGCTAGGCTTTTGGCTATGGGTAAGTTGCCAGCCGCTTTCACCATCTCAAGCGTCCCGTGGGCATTGAGATTCAACCGTCCGCCCATGTCGAGCACTAGGATGGCGGCTAGCGGTTTTACCATTCGGCCATCGGGGCCTTTCATCACCGAGGCGCCAAAATCTACCCAGACGCTGTCGCGAATGCCATCGTTGTCGTTGTCGACATCCCATGGGCCGTAGATCATCGAGTTAAGCAAAATGTCCGACTGATTTGCTATCTCGGTTGTGTTGTTGTTCCGCAAGGCAGTAGCAAACAACTGAGCCGTATTGGCCAGATCGGGATTGCTGCCAGTGAAATTAGGATGGTCCCACCAGTTTGGTCGCAACAGTACCTTGCGAAGTAAACTGGGTTCGACTTCTAATGACGTACTACCGGCCGTAAGTAGTTGCTGCCGCCAATAGTTCAACAACGCTGGGCGGTGGAACGATGGGATAATTAACGGTCGCTGGATGTCGTCTGTTGTCCCAAGCATTCCGTCTGGCCCAGGATCCACCTCGACTAAGACCTGTCCGGTTGAGTCAGCTCTTTCACCGGGATTCAACGGCAGCATTGCCAGTGCCATGTTTTGGAAATCGGGAATGTCGTACGATTCGTCGCTGCCGCCTTGGCCAACCCAAGAGTTATTGCTCGGAAGGTAGCCAGCCGTAGAAACGTTCGAAAAATCAAAGAATGTCGCATTGGGCATCAACGCGATTGGTACGTCGACCGGAGACCCGTCAACCGTTATCGATTCAACTGCATTTAGTCGAGCCGACCCTACTGGCGCAGTCGGGTCTGGGTTGTATCCCACGCCAGTGCCGTTGAACGGTCGGCCGTTGATGAGGATGCGTGAGCCGTCGAGATTGCCCGGGGTTGCCAGCGTTTGACCGTTGGCGAGTGGTACGCTTATCACGCGAAAGACTTTATCAACGCCATCGTCGAAATAGCCAACGATGCGAGTGCTTTGGCCACGGGAAGAGCCATCGAGGAATGTTAACACCAAGCCGTTAAACACATTGTTAATCGAACTGAGCGTTGCCAGATTGCCGAACTGATCGGTTAGCCCGGGAAGCTTAAATTGCAGAATTTGCTGGCCTGTGTTTGGCGCCCAAGCGGCGTTGCTAACCTCGCCTGTGAACCCATCGTTGCCATACACGTCGCGTAGCAGGCTGTGGTAGCGTAGGTTGCTGAATTCGTTGTTGGTGTCGCGTAGCAGTTGGTTCATCACCTCGCTGAGGAGGTGGCCCTGCTTGCCCGGAGCGTTGGCTGCCTGGGTTGCGCGGGCGTAGGTTTTTTGGGCGCGACGGTATTGGTTGGACGTGACGATGTATGCGGTGCCGATCATCAGAAACAGCGTGAGCATGCTCAGCACGACTAGCAGGAGGATGCCGCGGCGAGAAGAGGCAGGAGCGGCGCTAGATGCTGGGCGCTGGGCGCTAGCTGTGTGTTGAGCGCTGCTGCGTGACCTGAAAAAACTAGCGCCTAGCGACTTATGTCTAGCGCCTATTTTTTGTTTTTTATTCATGGTTTTGCTTTCTTTGGTCGCTTCCTTACGGGCGCGACTCTGCCGGCGACTCTGCCGGACTCTTTGCCCCTCTTTTGATGTTTGATTTGAGATTTATGATCGAAGATTTTCTCGATCTTAATTCTTAAATCTCACATCAAACATCTCATTCAAAACTTCGTAGCGAGCCGCCCTCCATGGTTAGCTCTTGGGTGGTGACGCTGATGGCTCCGGGCAAAATGATGGCTCGGAGATTGATATATGAATTACTGGGCCATTCAGGGCCGTCGAGCATGGCGAAACGGCCTTGTTGCGGGGAGCCTGTACCGAAACTTGGCACTATTATGCTGCTGGTATCTTTATCGAGCGACAGCAGGCGATACCATTTCATCATAAAAGCGCCGGTGACTTGGTTGACGCCGGCCAGGGCGATCCAATTGCCGGGGCGAACGTCTTCGACCGCTGCGTCGACATTTTGAATATCTACTTGAGCATCACCTGTGTCGCTGAAAAGGATAAGGTTGCCATCGCTCTCAATTTCAGCCTTAATCAGCCGTTCGCTTGCCAGGGAGGGCGTGACGTCGCGTTTGCGGAAGACGACTACCGAGACGTCGTATCGGTAGTTGGCATAGGCGTTGCCCGGGTCGGTGGGTTGCAAGGCAGCAAGAGCTTGTGGGGTGGTCGGCACCACGGTGGCGAGCCAGGTGTAGTCGCCCTTGTACTGACGACGCAGCAGGGTGTCATCGGTTGTGTCGTTGGCCGTACCATTATTATTGATATCCCACGTTTGAATACTGGGCCGATCGTCTTCTTCGGGCTGAGCGACAACTAAATCGTCGCGAAGCCGGAAGATGGTCTCGGCGACTTGAGTAGTGAAAGGCAGGCCCCCGGCTTGCAGCAATGTGAGCCGTCGTACAGGCCAGAGTGTTGTTGGGAGAGGAATTCCTGTGGTAGTTGGGTATGTCAAAGTACCTGGCCCTGGCCCTGGCCAAGAATTTACCCCAGCATTTGCAAACCAAGGAAAATGAGTCCGCTCTGCAGGTATCACCGATGTTTCGGCTCCGCCAAGCGGGTCAATCACAAATGCATGCCCCGGGTCGTTGGTGGGAAATCTCCCAGCGGTCATCATCGGAGCCCCAGGCGTAGCGGCGTTAAGTTGATCGGCATACCACCAAAATTCGGGCCGTAACATGCCGCGGCAGCCGAGTTCTTCGAAGGCGTTTTGCGAGAGGTTGCTGCCCAGGTCGAACTTTTCGCCTTCGACCACATAGTGGTTGCCGACCGGGAAGATGGCGGCGACGCCCATTAGGCCGAACAGTAGGACGAACAGCGAGACGAGGATTTCGACCAGCGAGATTGCGTTTCGCGGTGAATTCGGATTGCGCCCTGTCTCCAGTGGGAAAGGGGCGGATTGCGGAAGTTGGCGCAGTGTGGTGTTTCTCCGGCGATCTGTAAGATCGCGGTTATTGGCTGTACGGTCGCGGCGGTTATTTGCATTCCGCATTTCGCATTTTGCATTCTGCATTCGCACGATCATCCTCCGCCCCCTGTCTTCATCTCATGAGCAAACTGGTGGGCCGCTTCGAGTTGTCGTTCGACTTGCAAGAGGGCAGGATCGCCTCCAAAAGCCCTTGCGTCTACAAAAGCATTTTCGGTAACAACGACGCGGCCCGAGCTGGCGGCTATCGAAAGCCAACGAGTGTCGAGATTTAGCCAGTTGATTTTTTCTTGCAGTTCTGAAAGTACGTCGTTCGAAGCGCCCGAAGCAATAGTCCATTCGGCGTTATTGTAAGCGGGTGGGCCTGTGGGGCCGCCAATGAGCCCCCCGTTTTCGACGCGGCCCATCAACAGCACGAGCCGCGAGACGCTGGTTAGCAAAGTGCCGTTGAGATAAACGCTGCTCACACTACCCGTAGGCGAAAACATGATGCCGACGGTGTCGAGTGTTCCCCCGGGTACGAATAAAGAACTGTTCGTAGGAAATCGACCGGGGACGCTGCTCCCTTCGGTGACCGAGCCTTGCATATCAATCGCAACGCCGGCTGGTAGCTGGTAGGGCGATTCGGGTGAGTTAACCGGTTGACGGATGATTTGGTGCTGTTTGGGGGCCGTCAGGCTGTAAGTGTTTCCGCCAGATAGGTATGAATAAACATAAGCCAATGTTTGATCGGAGTTGTTGACCGGCTCACAAAGAAAAGTCCACTCTCTATGATTGTTAATTGTAATATCGATGTTATAGAAACCATCGTCGGGGATAATGGTTTCCTGTGTTCCATTCCCGTCAAAATCTTTATCAATCAATCGGTATCTGGTGCCAGCTATGGTGACTTCGTCTTTGTAGCGCACAAAACGGGGAGGGACCGGATCGCGTTGATAGTCTAGAATCGGCGGAAAAGCGACGGGGGGAATCCCTGTTGCCGTATCAGCCAAAATAAACTGCACGTAGTACCTAAAAGTGCCTGAACCGGCTGGAAACTCTTCTCGAATGATTCGTGCCGCTGATGCACTACTAAACCCCGCAAAGGGTGGTGGGACTTCCAACTGAAAGACGTCGAGGGCGACGCCGGGGGCCGATTCTCGGAAGGCGATGCCGTGGGGGCGGCCGGTTTGGGCGGCTTTGGATTGGGCTAGCATGATGTAGCTTTGCAAGCCGCGCGAGGCTTCGCGGATTTTTCGGGCATCGTTGTTCGGCGACAAAACCGGAATCACCCCGGCCACCAGCGTTGTGAGGATGATGATAACGACTAGCAATTCGATGAGGGTCAACGCGGGGCGTTTGATGTTTGATGTTTGATGTTTGATTGTTGATGTGCGAGGCGCGCACTGCGACCGCGGGCAACCTCTGCTTTCAAACATTAACCATTTCACATTAAACATCAAACATCCCTACCGGTTGTCTTGCAAGTGGTTGTGAATGTTGTCGTGCCAGTTTTCGTCGCCATCTGAGTTGTCATCATACGGAGTGCCCATTTGGAGATTCGCTGTACCATATGCAAAAAGATAGGGGGCCAAACCAACTTCGGCATTCTCACCTTCAACCAGATCGCTAACGGCATCTGGACCCGCGGAGTAAATCAGCGGGACAAGCCTGTATGCACTAAGGTCGCGTCTAAAATGGTCAAACGAATCGTGATCCGTGTCAGGGTCACCAGACATCAATGAGCTAAGTGCGAAACCCGCTGGCCAGCGGATAAATTGAATCGGCTGCCCCCATCCATCAAGGAACTCAGGGGCACCATCGCCGTCGGTGTCGCCTATGTCTTGCGGGCCGAAAAATGTGCGTGCCTCGCCATCACCGGTGGCTAACATGATAATCATGTAAAGGCACTCGGCGCCTTGATTTTTCGTGATGTCACTTGTATCCGGGGGTGTAAGGTTGTTGTAGCGGCGTAAATACGCTTTTGCGAGTGATGGATAAGTGACTCGTAAATTACCAAATTGAGTGGCCGACAATAATGGGGCCGGAAGTCCTGGAAACGGCAGTCCTAGGGGTTTAACTTGTGGAGGCAATGCAGCAGGTGACCCAGGGAGGGCATTATTAACTGCGCCACTAATTGCAGTGCTACCACCAAGTAGATCGCTCCATCGGTCAGGCATTTCAAGCTTCATTAAGCTTCTAGTGGCTGCTAATCGGATCTCAGCCAATTGTTGGCCGGTGAGATTGGCAAAAGCGCTCGTATCCACATCCACGCGACGGGTGGCATACGAAGCCCATTGTTCCATGAGTAGGCCGTGTATTTTTCCGATGGTGGTTTTTGTTCTTGCTGCTCGGGCGGCTTCCATTGCGCTTTGGCTGGCGCCGAGGAAGGCGGCGCTGAGTGTGGCAATGATGGTGATGGTGACGAGCAACTCGATGAGGGTTAGGCCAAGTCGGAAGTCGGAATGCGGAATGCGGAAGGGAGAGCGTGGAGTGTGGAGTGTTTGTAGCCGCGATGCTACGCATCGCCGGCGATGCGTAGCATCGCGGCTAAATCGGCTTTCCACTTTCGTCTTTCCGCTTTGGGTATTCATTCTTGCTCGTCCGCCAAAGTTCCGATTCCAAAATTCCCCACGGTGTCGGCAATGTCGCCGATGAACGGGCCATCGGGGAACCTAATCACCTGGAGATAGTCATTACCGTCAGCAACCTGCATGGAGAGGCTCATTTGCCTAAAAGTCCCCCAAGCGTCGTCGATGCCAGCGTGAAGAATTTGGAATTTCCCCTGGTTTACGAATACCAAATCACTGCGATTAATAGGTGCCGAAACACCTTCCCTCAATTTTTCAAGGGCGTGGACCATAGGCATGGTTCCCATCGGTCCCAGGGCAGGCATGTCGTATGCTTCGGGCGTATGCCGCGAGACATCGATGTACACCAACGGCTGCTCGAAAGCATTGGGAGCGTATTGCCAGAAGTTAATACGGCGATCAACACCACCGATGGTATAGATAATATACCTTCCCTCGCCGCCATTATCCGCGTCATGAAAAACACCATCCGCATTGCGAGGCCCGAGTCGGCCTAGGTCAAAGTCATAGCGGCGATTGCGGCCTTCTAATATTTCGTCGTCACGTAGCAAGAGATTGTCAGCGTCTGTAGTGCGATCTGCAAACGAAGGGCCGCCAGGGCCGGAAAGCGGAAACTGTGGGTCGCTACTAAAACCGCCCAGCCAGAAGACCATTGCCTCAGCGGCTGTCATACCTCCGGGTAATGGCGATGCACCTATGCCTGCTAAACGGTCAAGCAAGGCTTGATCTTCCTGGTGACGTGGAAACGCCTTTCTAAACATGCGTCTAAAATCACTCAACACGATGGGAGAAATCTCGTTTCCCAGGAGGTTGTTGATGCCAGTGCCTGGATTCATCCCATTAGGCGGGTAGGCTCCGTATTCGTTCTTAAAATCCTCGAAGGAGCCGCTGAGTTGTTGGATTTCGAGTGTGATGGCGGCTTGTTTGGCTTTGCGGAGGGCGTTGCCGACGGCGACGGTGATGAGACTGGCCAAGACGGCGATGATGGTGATCACCACCAGAAGCTCGGTCAGGGTGAATGCGGATTTTGGATTTCGGGTTGCCTGTAGCGGCGATGCGATGCAGCGCGGGAGCCTCCGGCGATCTGTAAGATCGCGGCTACATTCCGCATTCGGCATTCTGAATTGGCTTGTCTCATTTTGATTTGAAGCCATGGGTAGATCTCCTCCTAGTGTTTTGAGCGATAGATACGCAAATTCCGTGCGCAATCAGTTATGCAAGTCGGCCGGCAAGCCCTCGAGATGCGATTTTAGCGATGGAAATAGTAACCAAACCCCTTGAAATTGAGGGCATTAGTCTTTTATTGTCCCTGGTGAGGGAATTCTGCGTCAAGCGTGGTTTTTTTCTGTAAACCGCCCGAGGGGGCCCGGTTGTAGCACAATCGAACACCCGAGCGTTGGTTTCTGCCTCCACTGGCGGGGGGCCTCTCAAATTGCGATCGGTCGTGTTTAGAGCAGTTCCTTCAATTGTGTAGCCACAGAGTTCACAGCGCGGCCTTTGGCCGCAAACAAAAAGGGGGAACCGCTAATCAGCGCTAATACACGCTAATAAGTGAAAGCAGGCGAAAAAACAGATTTGTGATTATTGGCGGTTTCTTCTTTCAAAAAATAGTAGGGCGAATCTACCAAAGTTTAGGAAAAAAGGATCACCACAGAGGGCGCGGAGGGACGCAGAGAAAAGTTTTTTTCAAGCACTCCGTGTTCCTCCGCGTCCTCTGTGGTTCAATTTATTATTTTGTGGTTCCAGCAGCTTCGGGCCGCTCTTTTTAGGCCAGGCCCTCGATGAGTGATACGAGTGGGACAAACAGCGCGATCACGATAAAACCGACTGCACCACCGAGGAACAGGATGAGCAACGGCTCCATCAGTTTGGTGAGCCCGTCGGTAAGTACGGCGACTTCTTCGTCGTAGGTGTCTGCGACTTTGTAGAGCATGGTATCGAGTTCGCCCGTTTCTTCGCCGACGTCGACCATGTTGACCACGATATCGTCGACCACTCGCTGGCGGTATTTCATCATGTAGATCAATATGCCGATCGGTCCGCCGATGAAGCAGATCCAGAAAAACAGAGCGACCGGATGAAAAGAGAGTCGTGAATACTCTTTCAAGGGTTGGGCAATGGAATCGCCCTCTCGGATGCGTTCGCTGACACGGGCGTATAGTTTTTCGAAGACAGCGTTGCCGCTGGTTTCGCGGGTAATGTTGAGAGCTTCGAGAATAGGAACGCCGCTGGCAATGAGTGTGCCGAGGGTCCGCGACGTACGGGCCATGATATTTTTTTCGATCAAGTTTCCAAAGATGGGAACTTTGATAATGAATTGGTCCCAGCCAGCGCGTCCCGCTTTGAACTTGCGAATGAGTTTGATGGTAAGCCAAACGGTAATCGGTACGCCGGGTATGAGATACCAATAGTTGACACACCAATTGGAGAAAGCCATGAGGGCGATCGTCATGGGCGGTAGTTCGAGATCGAAATCGGCAAAGATTTCGACAAAAGAAGGAACCACGCTGATCATGATGAAGGTAAGGATACCGACGGCGACCGAGATAACGACGATCGGGTAGATCATCGCGCCCTTTACTTTCCGCTTGAGCGATTCGGACCGTTCTTTGAAGTCGGCGAGACGTTGGAGGATCAGTTCGAGAGCACCGCCCGCTTCGCCGGCTTTGATCATGTTGACGTAGAGTCGATCGAAGGCTTTGGGGCACTTGGCCAATCCTTCGGAGAGGGTGTCGCCGCTTTCAATGGCTTCACAGGTGTCTTCGACCGAGTATTTGAGGCGTCCTGGCTTGGCTTGTTCGCCCAGAATTCGGAGGCTGCGGAGGATGGGCAAGCCTGCATCTTGAAGGATCGAAAGCTGTCGGGTGAAAGCGGTGAGATCCTTTGAGCTGACGCCCCCAAAGACGAAGCCGCGTTTTTTTCCGCCTTTTGCCGCGGTCGCTTGTTTGCGGGCTTTTTTGACAGAGATCTTCGTGACGAAGTAGCCCATCTGCCGAATGGTTGCCTGCGCATCTTCTTCGGTGGCCGCATCGATCACATCTTTGATCTCAGCGCCGGTCGAATCCATCGCTTCAAATTGAAAAGTGGGCATAGCAGGGGGGAGCGGGGTTGGGGGTTGTTTAGGGAATTAGTTTCGCCCAGGAAGTTGGCGTAAAGCATTTGTCATTTGTTAATTCTCATTTTTCATTGGCCATCTGTTTCCCTCTCATCCTTCTTTCCCATTTCCAATGACCAATGACGATTGAAAAATAACTATTGATAAATTTCTCTGACCTCTCCCCTCCCCTACCTACGCATCGACGATGGTTTCTCGGATGACTTCTTCGGGCGTTGTAATACCTTGATAGGCGGCGGCCATGCCGGCATCTCGTAGGGTAATCATACCGCTTTTTTGGGCAACTTTGCGGAGTTCGTCGGTCGAGGCATTTTGCATAATCAATTCGCGAAGCGCGTTGTTCATAATCATCAGTTCGAATAGGCCGACGCGACCTTTGTAGCCGGTACTATTGCAGTTTTCGCAGCCCCCGCCGCGGTAGAATTTCTTGCCTTTGAGGTCTTTGGGGGTAAGCTCGAGGTCGTCGAGTATCTCGCGCGAGGGGGCATATTCTTCGCGACACTTCGTACAAACGCGGCGTACCAGACGTTGGGCAAGGATCGCTTCGACCGTTGCCGTGAGGAGGAACGTCGGCACGCCCATGTCTTTGAGACGTGTGATGGTGCTTGGGGCGTCGTTGGTATGCAGCGTGCTGAATACGATGTGGCCGGTAAGCGAAGCTTGGATAGCAATTTCGGCCGTTTCGATATCGCGGATTTCGCCCACCAAGATTTTGTCGGGGTCTTGGCGGAGAATTGCCCGTAGGCAAACGGCAAAGGTATTGCCGATCGAAGCATCGATGGGCACTTGGATGATGCCATCCATGTCGTACTCCACCGGATCTTCGGTGGTGATGAGTTTGTCTTCGATGCAATTGAGTTCGTTGAGCGCGGAGTAAAGCGTCGTGGTTTTTCCCGATCCGGTAGGGCCAGTGACAAGGACAATACCATTGGGCTTGGAGATGACATCGCGGAAGATGGCCATCATGTCGTCGTCCATGCCGACGTTGCCCAGGTCGAGCGAAACGACGGAACGGTCGAGTACCCGCATGACGACGCTTTCGCCGAACATGGTGGGGAGAACGCTAACGCGAAGGTCGACCGGGTGTCCGCCGACATTGAGTTCGATCCGTCCGTCTTGGGGGAGTCGGCGTTCGGCAATGTCGAGGTCGGCCATGACTTTGATGCGCGTGGTGATGGCAAAAGCCAAGTGGCGCGGCGGGGGCACCATTTCGTACAAGACGCCGTCGGCTTTGATACGAATTCGGAACTCGTCTTCGAAAGGTTCGAAGTGTAAATCGCTGGCGTGATCTTTGATGGCCAGCAAGAGGACCATGTTGAGCAGTTTTCGCACGGGGGCACTGTCGGCGAGCGCTTCGACACTGGTGAGGTCGACCGCGCCACTTTCGGCAGCAGCAACTGCGGCGGCCAGGTCGGTGTCGGCTTCCAGGTCGGAAACAATGCTTTCGACGCTTTCGGTGTTTTCGCCGTAGTATCGGTCGAGGGCAGCAATAACGGCCGGCTCGGTTGCGACCACAACAGCGATATTGAAACCGAGGAAGGTGCGAAGCTCGTCTTGTACGCCGAGGTTTTGTGGGTCGCACATGGCAACGGTGAGTGTATCGTCCTCGAATTCGATGGGGACGATGCGATACATTTGCGCCATCGGCTCGGTGACTTTTTCGAGAACCTCGGGCTTGATGGTAAGGTCGCCGAGGCCGACGGTACGCAGCGACATTTGCTCGCCCAGGGCTTGGGCAAGTTGGTCGTCGGTGATGAGGCCCATGTCCATGGCCACTTGACCGAGCATTTGGCCAGGGCGTTCTTTTTGCTCATCGAGCAATAATTCGAGTTGCTCGTCGGAGACGTATCCGAGGTCGACCAGGATTTGACCAATTCGACGTAAGGCCATGGTTGTCTGCTATCTTTAGGTTTTAGGTGTGTGTATTGAAGGGCGAAGTCGCCGGGGGCGACGGCTATTCCATCGCGTCGGGGTCTTCTTCGAATGCCCCGCGCTCAGCTGCGGCAATTCGTTTTGCTAATTCGTCGGGGGTATTGGCTTTGGCGAGTACATCTTCTTTGGTGACGAGTTCGTCTTTCCAGTGCGAGAAAAGGTGGTCGTCGAGCAACTGCATGCCGTGCTTCGAACCGGTTTGGATTGCCGAGGTAATACGGAAGATTTTGTTTTCGCGAATCAAGTTGGCGATACCGGGAGTGACGACCAACGTTTCGAACGCAGCAATACGGCCCCCTCCGATACGTGGGCAAAGCTGTTGGGCTAGGATGCCAATAATCGAAGTCGCCAATTGGGTGCGAATCTGGTCTTGCTGGTTGGTGGGGAAAACATCGATCACGCGGTTGATCGTACCGGCGGCGCTCGACGTATGCAGCGTGCCGAAAACAACGTGACCTGTTTCAGCGGCGGTGATAGCCGCTTCGATGGTTTCGAGGTCGCGCATCTCGCCAACGAGGATGACGTCGGGGTCTTGTCGAAGGGCACGCCGAATGGCTTCGGCAAACGAGGTGACATCGGTGCCAACTTCGCGTTGGTTGATCGTCGATTTCTTGTGGTTGTGGTAGAACTCGATGGGGTCTTCGATGGTGATGATGTGGTGATCAACCGTATCGTTGATATAGTCGACCATTGCGGCGAGCGAGGTGGATTTGCCGGAACCGGTAGGCCCGGTGACCAGGATTAGCCCTCGAGGACGCATGATAAGGTCTTTGAAGATCGTCGGGACGGAGAGTTGTTCCATTGACATCAAGTCGACCGGGATTTGCCGCAAGACGAGAGCAACATTGCCGCGTTGGCGAAAGACCGAGACACGAAAACGCGCTTGGTCGCCAAAGGCGAATCCGAAGTCGGTACTACCGGTTTCTTGGAATTCTTGCTGGCAACGGTCGGGCGTGATGCTTTTCATCAGGCCCATGGTGTCAGAAGCCTCAAGGACTTTGGTCTTGAGCTTTTGCATGCGCCCGTGGAGCCGCAACACGGGCGGTTGGCCGACCGTGATATGCAAATCGCTTGCGTTCTGCTTTACCTGAGCAGCAAGCAGTTTATCGATAAGTATGGTACCCATGATTGCCTCTTCCTTATTCCTATCTTCCTAACGATTGCCAACGGACTGACTTACACGAAAGGGTAAAGGAGTCTGAAGGTATTTCTCACGTAATCCAATCGTTAGCCAGCGGTAGCTCGTCCTTGATCGCCTGTTGTTGCATTTGGCAACAATTCGTCGGTACAAAAAAACCTTGGGGCGACACGTCGCAGTTCCAGACGACGCATGTGGAATGTTCCCAAAGTGACAACTTGTACCAACCTCGCTCCAAGAAAAGCAAACCGCCCGATCAACTGTTGCCGGTTCGGAACTAGTCGCTGTTTGTTGGAGACCGATCGTAGGCAGTTCCCGCCGGTGAAATTATTCCCGATAAGTGTACTAAACTCAACCATTCTAACGAGATAAATCGCCCACGACGGGTGTCTTGTGGAGTCTATCCCGGCGGCCCAGCGAGATATTTCGCACGCCTTCTCCAATTCTAATCACAACTTTCGGAAAAATGAGAGACGACTAGCCGCAGAAGGGCGGTTTACTCCGAAATTTTGGAGACCCGGAAGACTTCGTCTAGGGTTGTGATTCCCTGGAGGACTTTCCGGATGCCATCGTCGTAAAGTGTTGTCATACCATTCTTTATGGCCGCTTTGCGGAGATCCTGGGTTGAGGCTCCGGCAAAGGCTAACTCTCGGACTTTGGCGGTCATGGTCATGAGCTCGAAGATGCCTAATCGGCCGCGATAACCGCTATTTCCACAATGCGAGCAGCCCGCACCTTTCATAAATGTGGCTTCAGCTACTTGTTCAGGCGTAATTTGGGCGGTTTCGATCTGGGCATCGGTGGGCGTAAATGGCTGTTTACATTTGGTACAAATCACCCGAACGAGGCGTTGGGCCATAATTCCGATGACGCTACCGGCCACTAAATAGGCGGGCACGCCCATATCGACCATTCGGGTGACAGCGCCAGGGGCATCGTTGGTGTGGAGAGTGCTAAAAACCAGATGCCCTGTGAGCGAAGCTTGAATACCCATCGAGGCGGTTTCGTGGTCGCGCATTTCGCCAACCAGGATGATATTGGGGGCTTGGCGAAGCATTGCCTTGATGATTTTCGAGAAATCGAGGCCAATGCTGTGGCGAACTTCTACTTGGTTGATGCCTGGCAGATAGTATTCGACGGGGTCTTCGGCAGTAATAATCTTGCGATCTGGGCGGTTTAGCTCGTTGAGAGCGGCGTAGAGGGTAGTCGTCTTGCCGGAGCCTGTGGGGCCTGTCACCAGCAGAATACCATTGGGGCGACGGATCAGGTTGCGAAAGGTTCGGAAATCGCCTTCGGAGAGCCCCAGTTGTCGGACACCTACTTTGATGTTGTCTTTGTCCAGCAGTCGCATGACGCACGACTGGCCGTGGCTGGTGGGCAGCATGTTGACACGTAGGTCAAGTTCTTTGCCCCCTGCCGTGATTTTGATACGACCGTCCTGGGTACGGCGTCGCTCGGCGATATCCATCTTGGCGAGAATTTTGATACGCGAGAGCAAGGCGGACAGTAGGCGACGTGGCGGGCTATCGCGTTCGATCAGCACACCATCAATGCGGTAACGGATTCGTACACGGTCTTCGAAAGGTTCGACGTGGATATCTGAGGCCCGGAGTTGAACGGCCTCGGTGATCATGAGTTGAATAAGCCGAACAATGGGGGCGCTGCTTTCGTCGACAACTTCGTCGTCGTCCGAACCGCCATCGTCTTCGGTTTCGGTGAAATCGATGGCAGTGTCAGTGAACTCTTGCAACATCGAGTCGGCACTTTCACCCTCCGTTTGGCCGTAATTACGGTTAATCGCTTCGAGAATTTTCTCTTTGGTTGAAACGCAGACTTCGATGTCGCGGTTGAGAATGAACTTCAGCTTGTCGAAGGTTTCAAAATCGTTGGGGTCGCTGACAACGACCTTGAGCCGACCATCTTCTTCGGCAAAAGGGATCACCGCATTTTCGCGCGCGACCGACTCGGGAACCAACTCAACAACTTCTGGCGGGATCGGAACATTATCGAGGTCGTAATATTCGTAGCCATGCAGCTTTGCCATGGCCCGCCATATCTGCTCAGCCGAGGCGTATTCGAGTTGTATGATGGCGTCTTGCAGCGGGAGTTTGCGCGACGAGGCTACGGTCTCGGCTTCCTGAAGTTGCTCAGGACCGAGGACTCCCGATTTGATGAGATAATTACCGAGGTTGGCCATAGGGGCTGTTTTCTCTGTTCGCAGTTGTTCTCTGAAAAAGTGCGGTGTTCCGTGTGGACGAGGCTGGATACCGAAGAGGGTGAGGCAGGTGGCTTGCCAGAGCCCCCTTGCTCCTGATTGGCTACGGGGCACGCCCAGCCTTACCTCCATAATAGCTAGGCTAGTGCAAGATGCCCACCCATGCACAGAAGGATTGCAAAGTCATGTTATTTGCCGCAGCTGAAGCTTTGGTCGAGCCTGAAAAAACCGCGGCTTCCGCCTGCGGCTATTACAAAAACCAGTGACTTGGCAATCGTCCGGCACCCATGCGGGTGTGATTTGCCGTTTTCTCGGCAGTTTCTGGGGCTACTGAGTAGGGGCCTCTGCTTGTTGCGAGCGTAGCTTTCTTGCTTCTAGCCGAAAGTCTTGGGCCGTTTTGCGAAGGGCGTCTGCCTGTGTGTAAAGGTCGGTCGACTCTAGTTGCGATGCGGTAACGTCGAGTTGGGCGGCGGCAGTCCGCAATAGTTCAACTTTTTGTTCGGCGGGCGACTTTTTTTCTCCCGAAGCATCGAGGGGAGGAGCAAGTGGGGCTTCAATTGTCGGCATGTGCCTGCCTGCATGAAACCGTGGTTCTGAAACATGCGGAACGAATGGAGGAGACGGCGCAAGTAGTTGCCGACCTTCGACAATCGATCCGCCGAGTCGTCGTTGGATATCAGCAATTTCTTGTGCAATGCCCGGCGGGGGCGTCGGATAGGTCGCGTCTTGTGGGGCCGAGGGAGTTGGCTCGGCTGAGTAAGCGACCGAACCAAAGCAGACGGATAAAAGCAGGAAAGCGATTTTGCAGGCCGTAGATTGTTGCCAACACGGGGGAAGCGTTGGGCTCGTTAGTAATCGCATCGTGAGGCTCCTTTCCTTTTAGTTGGAGAACCTTAAAAAGGGCGCTGCTCTGGAAGGAACAGCGCCCTTGAAGTGTTGGCTCTCGCAGGCAGCCAACCGTTGATGCATCTTTGCACTAGATCAGATGGGACGGTAGCGAGGAGTCGTATTCAAGATCGACGATTCCATCGCCGTCCAAATCGATCCCATCGCGTCCCCAACGATCGCTCGGTTGGTCGACGACCGGTTCGACGCGTACATACCGTGTGCGATCGTTGTTGATGACATCGTAGTCCTCGAATCGATCGATTCGATAGGCAGCACCTTCGCGGTGGGGTTCTGGCGCATAACGCTCGGGAGCGTAACGAAGCGAACGCGCCGCGTAAGCATGGCGGGCGCGAGGGGCACCACCGATCGCCCAGCGTAGGAGAATGCCACGAATCACCGAGAGCGAGAGCCCGCCGATCCGATCTTGGCAAATCCATTTGGCTTCGCGCCAACGAGTTTCGTGGCGAGCGAGTTCAATTAACTCGTGTCCGTCATGAGTCATGCGAACACAGGGGATACCGGAACTGGTACGATCGATTTCTTTAAGAAGACCAGCATCGATGAGTAGACGCAGGTGGTGGCGGATACGCTCGTCGGTTTCATGTTCGGGGCCAGAACGTAGAACACTCACCGAGCAGTCTGTGCCACGGTTTTCGATATTGAGTAGCAGTTGCCGCGCTAGATCTAGGTCGCGTTTCATGATGTGCACCTCCATTTGCACGGGGTAAGAACAAGATACGGGGCCGACTTCGTTGTCGGGTCAGCGTGTAACTAACGCTAGGGTTCGTCAGGTTGCATTGAGGAGTTCCGTTGGGTGCCACTGCTGGCTCGTCCAGCAGTGTGAAGCGGGTACCAGGGTTCCACTGCTGGGCAAGCCAGACAGTGGCACCCATCAATTCAGATTGACGGACTACTGAAGGACCTGATTTTTTCGATTCGCTCGTTTGAGTCAAGATCGCTTAGGAAGTGCTAGCAGTATGGCTCGATGGTCAAGAGCGGAGCGCGAAGCTTGGAGAGTGTACTGAATTCCAGATTCACGGACCTTCTCTCTCACTGGTACATATTTTCTGGGTCGGCTGCTGCCAGGTCGACGAAGAAGTCGGCAATTTTTTCTGCGACGGCGTCGAAGTATCGCTCGCCTTTTTCTGCTGTTGCGGCTGAGGGGTTGCCGATGCCGGTGTCGGCTGTGACTTGTGTCCAGTGGCGAGGAGCCCAAGCCCAGCCTTCGCGAAATGCGGGAACACGGAATTGTTTGGCGGTGCCTGGGCCTGCTTCGCTGAGTGGCAAGACCAAGTCGGGCGTAAGGTGCAAGAGCAGGCTGGTCTCCATCTCGTTGGCGTGATCACCTGCTTCGTCGAAATAATCGGCTGTCGGGACGGCTGCGTGGCCATCGACGGCGCAGAGAAAGAGCGAGGTGTTCGCCTGAGCTTGGCGGATCATTTGCCGGAAGTTGTTGCCGCCATGAAAGTTGAAGATCACCAGCTTGCGGATGCTGTGCGGCTCTAAACTTTGGATCACATCTGCCAGGACGTGTGCCTGGGTAGACGGATTCATGTTGATAGTGAGCGGGATGTCGAGCTGCTGAGTGTTGACCCCGAAGGGCAGAGTGGGCAAGACGATCACGCGGGCATCTCGCTCCCAAGCTCGACGGGCGGCTTCGATGGCGGTATATTCCGCCTCGAAATTGTCGGTGGCGTAGGGCAAGTGGTAGTTATGGGCCTCAGTCGCGCCCCACGGCAAAACAGCGACCTCGTAGCCGGTTTGCTGAACGGTTTTATAAGAGGTTTCTGCCAATACATAGGGACGACCGGGCATTCAACGATTCCTTGATCGATGCAGAAAAAAATGAAGTACGTGCCTATTTCTACGGTTCTGGATTTGTCTTCTCTCGAAGTTCAATGGTAACAACTTTCTGTGGCAATGGTCATGACATGTTCCCGTAGTTCCGTCCGTACCAGACATCAGGCAAAGGGCTCGACAAACCGCTCAATTCGATCCTCGACACCACGAAAGACCGAAGGACTCACTCTGGCATTCCTCAAAAAAAGCCTCCTTAGGCAACTCAAACGACGCTCAATCATTCAGCGTCTTTCGTACAATTCGCTATGATGAAAGTCTCTGATACACCATCACTTCGATTCAATCAATCCATATCGAACAGTAGACCTAGAAACCCGAAGCTCAGAATGGTAAAAAACTGGTCTCACATTTCTTGCTAAAATAGAGCCTCTGTTGGGCGTCCGTACCATAGCCGGCCAGTAACTCAAGTCAGCAAAAGCAGCAACCTCGATGGCAACCCGAAGAAAAAAGTTTGTCCTAAAAATCGCGCTCGCTATTCCCCTCATCGGCGTAATTACTCTAGCAATAATGAGCTTTTCAGCCCGCCAGCCAGACAACCTTGGCGTCCACGATGGCCATCTCGCCGTTTGTCCAAGCTCTCCCAACGCGGTTTCTTCGGAGGCCACCGATTCGCAACATAAAATGGAGCCGATCCCCCTTGCTGGCTCAGCAACCGAGGCAATCTCTCGTTTACAGCAAGTTATCTCTAAATTTTCAAACGCAAAAATGGTCACCAGCACGCCAGACTACTTACACGCTGAGTTCACCAGCACGTTTTTTCGCTTTGTCGACGATGTCGAATTCTACGCCAACGAATCCGAGCAGCTTATCCACTTTCGGTCTGCCTCGCGGGTAGGCCATTCCGATTTTGGAGCGAATCGAAAACGGATGGAAAAAATCACTGCCGCTTACGCTAGGACTGTGAAATGACATTGGTCCCGTCCGATATCCGTGCTATCCGCGACCAGGGCGTACTGCAAATTTCCTGGGGGGCCGAAAGCGTTGATTTATCGTTTGTCTACCTCCGCAGACAATGCGAATGTGCCCACTGCGTCAACGAGTGGACAGGCGAGCGCATCCTCGACCCCGCTTCGGTGCCAGGAAATATCACCCTCGAAAAAATGGAACTCGTTGGCAACTACGCTATCCGCATCCAATGGTCTGACGGCCACAACGCCGGCCTTTACACTTGGCAACGCCTCCAAGAACTCTGCAACCAAAGCTAAACGCCGACCTCAGTAACTCATTGATAGGCCTTGGACATTGGCCACTAAATCAAGCCGATTTTTCGCCGTTTGGCCTTAAACTGCCCTACCGCAGGAAGTCTCCTGGGGAGGGTTTCGCAAGCTTCCAGAGCCGTGTAGAATGCGTCTCGGTCAAAGACGTCGCGTTATCCTCTGATGCTCGGCGAGCTTAATTCCATCGGGAGTCGCAACGGGTGTAGCCTCTGTTTGAGTTGCCCCAAAAACGCTTTTCTTCCTGAAATCGTAAAACAAAAGAAAATGAGCCCGTAGCTCAGTTGGTAGAGCAACGGACTTTTAATCCGTGGGTCGTGGGTTCGAATCCCGCCGGGCTCATTTTTCTCTTGGTGACGGTTTTTGGATGAACAGCTGTACATCGAAGTTGGTGGATAACGCAACGGACTCGGGTGGGCGGTTCGCTATTTTCCAAAAACGGTTTTCATCAAGTCCCGGGTGCCTAGGTTGCGCGGGCTGACAAGCATCTCGCCGGCGGCAAATCCGGCAGTTTGGCCCAGTTGTCGGGCAATGGATTCAACACGCGGGAAAATATGCTGTTTCTCTGGCGGAAACTGCGTCTTGTAGCAACGTACCGAATCGAGCTTCGTCGACAGCGTTCGGCTGATGTCGACAACTACATGCCCGGCGCCTGGCAGCGGTTCGTTGGAATAGAACGAAAGGGTGTAGTAAAGCTGAGCTGCAATGGTGTGTGGCGGCAGGCCTTCGAAGTCGTCGTCCCATTTGGTGAGCCGAGCATAGAAGATGGCCGCATCGGTAATCTGCATCGCCTGCCAATGGTCGGGCGAGGCGAGCGGGGTTTTTTCTCCGAATCCTAGCACCAAGCGTGGGCGGAATTTTCGGAACTCGATGGCAAGTTTTACTCGTGCTTCGTAGGAATCGAACAACTTTCGATTGGGCAAATCGAGAGTGATCCGCTCATGAACCCCTAAGGTCTCCGCTGCGGCTTGAGCCTCGGCCAAGCGTACTTCCGGGCCGGGCGAACCGGGCGTAGGTTCGCCATCGGTGAGGTCGATAATCCCGACCCTGTAGCCTTGCTCGGAGAGGCGCGCCAGGGTGCCTCCGCAAGCAATTTCAACATCATCGGGATGGGCGCCGACGGCAATCACGTCGAGTTGTGGGTAGTCCGGTGTAGGCATATAAGTCGAGGGGATTTTTATTGCGTGTTGTACAAAAGTTTATGGTTTGTTGCTCAAGGCCGGTGGGGCTAGGCCTGACGACACTTGAAGATCCGCAAGTTCTTTGCACTTGTCTGCGGGAATCGAATTGATCGGGCCGAGAGGAGCCGCCAATAGAAGAATTCTACAGTAGGCATCGAGTATTTCGGTGAAGTTGTACGCTTGCTCTAGGTCTTCACCATAAGTGACCGTGCCATGGTTGGCGAGTAGGCAGACGTTGGTACGCTGAACATAGGGCAAAATAGTATCTGCAAAGGCGGCTGTGCCCGGCGTTTCGTAAGGGGCTGTTGGTATTTCGCCAAAGAAAAATTCAGCTTCGGGCATCGCAGCACGCGGAACGGGAATTCCTGCGACCGCGAAGGCCGTTGCATGCGGAGCATGACAATGGATAACGCTGTGGACATCAGGCCGCGCTTTCATGACTTCCAGATGTAGCAATACTTCGCTGGTTCGTTTTTTGTCGCCAGCAAGCTGGTTGCCTTCCATGTCGACAAGACAGATATCGTCTGGGCTTAGGCGGCCCTTGCATTGCATCGTGGGTGTGCAAAGCACTTCGGTTTCGCTAAGTCGGGCGGTGATATTGCCATCGCTACCGGCAACCAAGCCGCGACTGTAGAGTCGAAGTCCAATTTCGCATATCTCGGCTTTAAGCTGGTCTGCTTTGCTCGACACTTAGACTCTCCAGTCGAAAGAATTATCTGGTGTTAACGGTTACTTTGCGTTCGTCGAGTTCGACCTTACCAGCGGCCAAAAGCCGCAGAACATGAGGATAGGCTTCTGCTTCGATTTCGAAAACGCGATCGGCAAGCGTCTCGGCCGTATCGCCTTCGAATACCGGAACAGGTTGCTGCCAAATGATTGGGCCATGATCGTACTGATTGTCGACAAAATGAACGGTGCAGCCAGTGACCTTGGCTCCTAAGTCGAGAACGGCTTGGTGGACGCGGTGACCGTACATGCCGTGCCCGCAAAAGGCGGGGATGAGCGAGGGGTGAATGTTAATCACCCGACCCTCAAAATCACCGGGCACTGGCGCGAGTTTAAGGAAGCCAGCCATGACCACATAATCAACGTCAGCAGCACGGCAGGCGTCGAAGATCGCAGCACCGTAGGCCTCTGCGGATTCGTACTTGCTGCTGAGGTGAACTTGGGTCGGGATGGCAGCGTGTTCTGCATGACGCAGCCCAGTCGCCTTCGCAGTGCTAGAAATCACGAGGCGAATATCGACGGGCAACTGCCCCTCAGCGGCCAGATCAATGAAGTTTTTTAGAGTGCGCCCACTGCCCGAGATGAGCACTGCTAGGCGAAGGGGATCTTGCTTTGAGGCACGCTCGTTCATCGGGCTACTCGAATGGTCAGCGTAGCCTCATGGTCACCAATCTTTACGCTACTCCCCGCGACACCTTCGATAGTTTGTTGAGTAACGCTATTTGCCAAGGTCTCTTCAGCGAGGTAGTCGCTAAACATCTCGATGGCTTTTTTGACTTTCTCCGCCTCGGCGACGATGCCGATTTCGATTCGGTCTGTGAATTCGCAGCCCATTTCTTTTCGCTGGTCTTGGATAACACGAACCAAATCTCGCATCCAGCCTTCGGCAACTAGTTCGTCAGTTAGCTCAGTGGCCAGTACCACCACCACTCCTTTGGCGTTCGCCGCCGTCCAGCCCTCGCGGGCTTTGATGCGCACTTCTACTTCCTCGGGCAGAAGCTCCAGTTCTTGGCCTTCGACCGTGACGTTGACCTTGCCGTTGTCGCGAAAATTAGCCAGAAGCTCGGCTGCGTTTTCTTTGTTCAGCGCCGGCTTGAGCTTGGGCATCAGTTTGCCAAGCTTAGGGCCGAGTAGCTTGAAGTTGGGTAGCACTTCGTGTTGGACGTACTTGTCTGGCTCGTCGCTATATTCCACTTGCTTGACGTTAAGTTCATCGGCGATCACAGCGGCGTGTTCAATAAGCCAATCTTTGTGGGTAGTATCAGCCAGAATAACTTGCACGCTCGCCAGAGGTTGACGAACTTTAAGCTCGGCGCTGCTGCGTGCCTGACGGCCCAGCGAAGAAATGTGCCGCACCAAATTCATGCGTGCCGAAAGGGCTTCGTCAGTTGCTGTCGCGTCGCTAGTCGGATAATCGCAAAGGTGAACGCTCTCGGCAACACGGTCGCCAAATACCGACACGGCAAGTTTTTGCCAAAGGCTTTCAGCCAAAAACGGTACAAACGGTGCAATCAGCTTGCTGGTGGTAAGCAAACATTCGTAAAGCGTCCAATAGGCGTCCAACTTTTCAGGCGATCGCTTGTCGCTGGCCCAAAACCGATCGCGACTACGGCGGACATACCAGTTGGAAAGGGCGTCGACAAACTCCGTGATTGCCTGACAGGCCACGTAGTTGTCGTACTCGTCCATCCGCTCGACCACCTTCGCCACGGTGGTATTCAGTTCGCTGAGAATCCAACGATCAAGCTCACTCCGATCGGCGGCAGGACGATAGGATTTTGCAGCAGAAAGTTCCACAGCGTCCAACTCACCGACCTCTGACCTCTGACCTCCGACCTCTTCCCCAGGTTCGAATTCATCGATATTGGCATAGATAGTAAAAAAGCTGTAGACGTTCCAAAGCCGAAGTAGGAACTCGGGAATGCTGTCTTTGATCGACTGTTCGCTATAGCGGATGGAAGTCCATGGCGGCTGATTGGCAAACAGATACCAGCGGAGGGCATCGGCACCGTAGAGGTCAAAGATTTCGCTCGGGTTGCGATAGTTCCGCTTACTCTTGGACATCTTCTGCCCATCTTCGCCGAGCATAAGGCCGAGGACGATGCAGTTGCGGAAAGGATGAGGGTAGGGGAATGACGAATGTCGAATGTCGAATGTCGAATTTTTTGGTTCGTCATTCGTCATTCGTGCTTCGTCATTTCCCCAAAGCAACGTGCTAATCGCTAACTGGCTATAAAACCACCCGCGAGTTTGGTCGAGCGCTTCGCTGATAAAGTCGGCGGGGAATTGGCTCTCGAAACGCTCGCGTTCTGGGCCGGATTCTTGGCCCCGATAGCCCCATTGGGCGAATGGCATCGCTCCCGAATCGTACCAGCAGTCGATCACCTCGGTGACGCGCTCCATCCGCGCACTCTTGGCAAATGGCGAATCGTAGGTCACCGCATCGATATACGGCTTATGAACCCGAAGATCGTCCGGCAATTCAGGGTTCGCTGCTTTGGCTTCGTCCCAGACTTCCGTTCCCGTGATGCCCGGTTTGTCGAGTAACTCTTCGTAGCTGCCGATGGCTTCCTTCTGGCCCGTTTCCTGACAAACCCAAATTGGCAACGGCGTGCCCCAATACCGCTCACGGCTTAACGCCCAATCGACGTTCGACCCCAGGAACTTACCAAATCGCCCATCCTTGATATGCTCGGGCAGCCAATTGATCTTGCTGTTGTTCTCAAGCATCTGGTCTTTGTACGAAGTCGTACGGATGAACCAGCTTTCGCGCGGATATTGAATAAGCGGATCTTCCTCGGCTCGCCAACAGAACGGATAGTCGTGGCGATACTGTTCAAGGTGATAGAGCAGACCACGTTGTTTGAGATCGCGGTTGATGTCTTTGTCGCAATCTTTTACCCAACGACCACGGACGAACTCAGGGGCCTCGTCGGTGAATTTTCCTGTCGGGGCAACGCAGTTAATAAGTTGCGGGCCATCACCTTCAAAGCGGACCTTCTGATCTCGAAGTACATCGTAATCAACTTCACCAAATGCAGGTGCCTGATGGACGATACCCGAACCGCTTTCGGTCGTCACAAACCCAGCAGGAACGATTCGCCAAGCGATCGAAGCCGTATTCGATTGTTCGTATAACTCTTTGTATCGATTTATTACTCTCCCGACGGTTTCGGTCCCCAAGCCGGACTGAGACAGCCCCCTGCTGACTTGCATTTCCGCAAGGTCTTCTAAGTCACTGCCTCCGAAATCTAATCTCTGAAGACTTGCAGTGGTTTTTCCATACTTTCGATAGAAACAATCAAAGGGCGGCAAATATCGTTTGCCGACAAGCTCTGCGCCTTTGCACGTTTCCACAACCTCAAGCTCGCGTTTCATTTTTCCCGCGATTGTCTCGACCAAGTCTTTGGCCATCACCAGCTTATCGCCCGTCTCGCCATCGATAACGGTCGCGTACAAGATATCAGGATGCACAGCTACAAACTGGTTACTTGGCAGCGTCCATGGCGTCGTGGTCCAGACCAGCAGCGACGTATCGGTCTTGTTGCCGTCGTCGTCCAGCAGCGGGAATTTTACGAACACACTCGGGTCGGCCACCTCGCGGTAGCCCTGCCCCACCTCGCCGGCCGATAGGGCTGTGCCGCCCTGTGCCCACCACCAGACGATTTTATGGCCTTGGTAGAGCAAGTCTCGGTCGAACAGCGTTTTCAGCGACCACCAGACGCTTTCCACGTAGCTTTGGTGGTAAGTGACGTAGGCTTCTTCGAGGTTGACCCAAAAACCAATCCGCTCGGTCAGGCGTTCCCATTCCTGCATGTACCGCCAGACGCTCTGTTGGCATTTTTGGATGAACGGTTCAATGCCGTAGGCTTCGATCTCTTCTTTGGAATGGATGCCAAGCTCTTTGCACACCTCAACTTCAACCGGCAACCCATGCGTGTCCCATCCCGCCTTGCGCTCGCAACGAAATCCGCGCATCGTGCGATAACGGGGAAAGACGTCTTTAATTGCACGGGTTAGGCAATGCCCGGGGTGAGGCATACCGTTGGCTGTGGGGGGGCCTTCGTAGAATACGAACGGCGGCGCCTCGGCTCGGGCCGCTAGTGATTTTTTGTAGATGCCCTGAGACTTCCAGAATTCACCGATGGCAAGTTCACGTTGCGAAAAACTTTCTCTCTTATCGACGGCAGGAAACATGTTGGGGTCCAGGGCAGAGAGTCGAGAGTCCATAGCCAAAAAGAGTCAGCCCACGTTTGGCTCAGGACTCTAGCCCCTGGACGTCCGACTTTTCACGAGTGCTTTGACAACATCTAATTTTCGGGTAGTGATCTTGTACAAGCTGAATTTGCAGGTAGGAAACAAGATCGCTATCCGAAAAAAGGCTTGTGACAAAGCACTAGGCGGTGTCGAAATCGGGATCGCTTTTGAAGGGCGACTTAGGAGAATCTACCTTGGTATCTTCTTTGTCTTCACCGTCTTTGTCTCCGCCGAAAGTGTCTGGAAATTCTTCGTCCTCAGTGAGGTCGTCGTCCCAGTCTTCTTCGAAATCGTCGTCGAAATCATCATCAAAGTCGTCATCGAACTCATCATCAAAGTCGTCAAACGAATCGTCGCCCTCGGTGCCTTCGGTGCCTTCGGCATAGATCGAGTTTGACGCCCAAGCGATGGCCCCTCTCTTCAAGGGTTGACCGATTTCGCCTTCGGGAGGTTCGATTGTCGCCGTATTTCCGTACTCCATCTTCACTACCTTTTAACCTCGACTCGAATTGAAAACCTGCTAGCAGTTACCTTAATTCCTGTAGGCTACTGCTGCACAATACCAGCACAAACTCGTTGCAGGCGCGGATTTTGGCCTATCCTAGCAGACTTTGTCAAGCTGGTTGGCCGCTAGCGCCCCAATTTACCATGATCCTCCCTCGAGCGAGACCCACTTCTTTGGTTTCCAAAGACAAAAGCTGAAGTTGGCCAGTCGGGCAATCCAGGGTAGACTGCCGCGACGAGGAATGGATTTTTCAAGGCACGCAGCCCCGCACACTGCGTTGCCGCCCCTGTTTGGTGCGCACGCAAGGAGGCGTAGAATGTCTCAAGCCCCTTCTCAGCCCTCGCTTCGCTTTGTTCACGCCAGTGATTTTCACTTGGAGTGCCCGCTAGGTGGTGTCGCAGAAGTCCCCGAAAATCTCCGTGAATTATTTCTAGAAGCCCCATTTCTAGCTGCTTTGCAGGTTTTCGAGACGGTTCTCGCCGAAGGGGCCGATGCGCTGCTGCTCTCCGGTGATGTGGTCGATTTCGATCGTGTCGGCCCGCGAGCGATTGTGTTCCTTACCGAGCAGTTTCAGCGTTTGAATCAGCATGGCGTGGCCGTTTACTGGGCCTGTGGAGACGCCGATCCCAGCGATTCTTGGCCTGCCAGTGTCGAACTGCCCGAGAATGTCCACATTTTCCCGGTTGGCCGAGTCGAGAGTATCCCGCACCAACGCGGTGACGAAACCGTGGCACTCATCCAGGGTATCAGCCGCCAGCACGCGATGGCCTTCGACGACGAGGGGTTCCACCGAGACGTTAACGGCCTGTTCACCGTCGGGATCTCGTATGGCACAGCCGCCTCGCCAGGAGCCGAAGGCGATCGGGTCCACTATATGGCTCTCGGGGGTCAACATCGCCGGCAAACGGTCGACCAATCCCCTGGGATTGCCCACTACGCAGGCACTCCCCAGGGACGCACGCCAGAAGAATCAGGCCCACGAGGTTGTACGCTGGTAACCGTTGATGAGGCCGGAAACGTAAAAACTCGCTTCGTGGCGACCGACCAGATTCGCTGGGTGACCGAAATGGTGGAAATCACCGCCGGTACCGATCACGAAGCTTTGTATCAACAGTTGCTAGATCGGATTGCAAAACTTCGAGATAAGCACCAAGAGCGAAATTTGCTGGTGACCTGGCAAATCACAGGCCACGGGACATTGCTCTACCACATTCGCCGCGGCGGAGTGAGCGACAGCATCACCCAGCAACTGCGTGACCGCCATGGGGCCGAGTCGCCAGCGGTGTGGACAGTCGCCATTGAGTGCGACGCGCCGCTAGAAGTGCCCGCCGAGTGGTACGACCAAGAAACAATCCGTGGCGATTTGCTACGTCATTTCCAGCAACTTGAGGCCGACGACGAAATTCGGCTCGGACTAACCGACTTTCTACCAGAAGATTCCCGCGATGGTCCGATGGCGGAGTTGGCCGAGGTAAACGCCGACGATCGCCCTGCCCTCCTATTGGCCGCATCCAAATTGGGCATCGATTTAATGGATGGGGACGACCTGTAAACTACAGAGCTATCAAACCATGAAAATAACCGATACAAAAATTGATGGGTTCGGTGTTTGGCACGACCTGCAACTGACCAATCTGTCTAGCCGAGTAACCGTCTTTTATGGCGCTAACGAGGCTGGCAAGACAACGCTGATGCAATTTATTCGCTCGGTGATGTACGGCATCTCGCCCGAGCGACGTCAGCGTTATCTGCCACCGGTCTCGGGCGGCAAGCCAGGCGGGATCTTAGGGATTGTCGATGGCGAGAACCGATTCGAATTAACACGAATCGCCGATCGCGGGCCTGACGATCTGGGGCTAGCGACGATTACCACCCAAGATGGCCAAACCGGCGGCGATCGATTATTGCGAGAGGCGCTGTCTGAAGTCGACGAGACGACCTTCAACAATATCTTTGCCATCGGCCTCCGCGAAATCCAGGAACTCGGTACGCTCTCAGATAGCCAAGCCGCCGAATGGCTTTATCGGCTGACCTCCGGGGTCGACCGGGTGAGTCTCTACGACGTCATCCAAAATTTGCGACAAACACGACACGACCTCCTGTCGGGCAAAGACCACAAATCGAAAATCGCCCAACTGATCGGCCGACGCGACGCCCTGCAGGGCGAAATCCAACAATTGGCACAGCGCAGCCGAGGTTGGGCGCAATTAGCCGTACGAATCAAGGAACTCGATGCCGAAATCGCTGCCAAGGAAGCGGAGCTACGAGACTGTGAACGTCGCGCGCGTACGATCGAAATCGCAGTTGGGCTGAAACCAAATTGGCGGAAACGAAAAAAAATCGCGTCGCAACTAGAACAATTCAGCGGGCAAATCCAATTGCCAGACGACGCGATCGAACGATTGGACGAGCTGGCCAAGAAAATCGAATCGCATCAACGCGAAGCTGCCATCCTCGAAGGGCAACGTCGCCAGCTAAAGGAAGAATCAGAACGGCTCGGCATCAACGAACGCTTGGTGAAAGCCTCTTGCCGGATCGAGGCACTTGGCGAGCAGCGTGATTGGTTGCAATCGCTCGAACGACAAACCGAGGATCTAGAAACCGAGGCCGAAGAACTCGAACAACGGCTCGAAGGCGAGCAAGAACGGCTCGGGGCAGCACTTGGACTGGCCGATCGAAACACGCTGAAAGAAATCAGCAATGCCGACCTCGAAGGTTTGCAGCCGTTGATGCAAGAAATTCGGGCTGCACAAAAACGGGTCGACGAGGCGCAGCAGGGCCTCGACGCGGTGACCGAGAACGAGCGGTCGTTGCAAGTAAAAATCGAAACCGCCGTGGTAGGTGGCGAACAACACGGCCTGCCAATGGATGTGCGAGAGGCCAGCGATTTGGTCGCCATGTTGCGTAAACGCTTGCAAGTCGAACAACGCTTGGAACAAGCCCGCAGCCACGAAGTCGAGATGCAGCAGCAAAGCCAGGATTTGCTTGACGATCAGGTGATGCCCCTTTCGGTGTTCAACTGGTCGCTGGCAGCGATTGTCCTAAGCGGTCTGCTGCTGGGCACTTGGCTCTTTATCCCCGGTTCTCCGTTGGGAAGTGCCGGCGCGATGATTGCCGTAGGCGCCTTGGTGACCCTTGGCCTCACTTTTGGCTTCAAGTTTTTCACCGAAGATGCTGTCGCCGAAAAGCTCGATGGCTGTCAGCGGCAACTTGAAATGCTGGCCCGTCAGGTAAGCGAAACCGAGAAAGAGAAAAAGCAGCTTGATGCTCAGTTGTCGATGACCGACGGTTCGGCGGTGCTACGATTGCAAGCCGCCGAGCGACATTTAGCTGAGCTTGAAAACATTTTGCCCTACGAAGCACAGCGCAAACAAGCTGGCCACGAAGTCTCTTCCGCAGACTCTTGTGTCACTCAGGCCCGCGAGCAATTAAACAAATCCATGAAGGCTTGGCGGTCGAAGCTGGCCGGACTTGGATTTTCTGAAAAACTGGACCCCGAGCGTTTTTTAACGGTCAGCGAGCGATTTACCGCCTTGAGCGATTTGGAGCAGCGGGCCAAGTTGCGCCGCGAAGATGCGGCCCAACGTCAGCGAGAACACGAAACCATCACCCGTCGGGTTACCGATCTGGCCCAAGAAATTGATTGCGTGCTTGTTTCTGATGAAATCGAAGAAGACGAGGACGGCGAACAGTACGAAGTTGAAGTGAATACGCTCGACCAACTCGAACACTTGCTCAACGAACGTCGCCGCCAACTGACGGATATCGATCGACGTAAGGAATTGTCGGAAAAGGCCAAAGCCTTGAAGGCCCAGGAAGCAAAACATCGGAAGGCCATCGTAGGCCATGGGCGACGTCGTGAGGCGCTGTTTCATGCCGCCAACAGCGACGACGAAACGGCCTACCGTCGTCTGGCCGAAGAGCAGCAACAATCATTCAAGCTAAAAAAACAACAGGCTGAGATTTCCCGAGAGATTGCCGCCGCGATTGGCAACCACGCCCCCGAAGAAACCTTCGCCGACCTGCTAACCCCGGCAAGCATCGAACAACTAGACGACCTGTGGGAAACTGCGTCGTCTTTGTTGGAACAAAAACAGGAAGAACTAAAAGCCTTAGTCGGCGAGCGAGGGGCAAAAAGCCAAGAGCAGCGGACGATGGCCGAGGATCGCTCGCTGGCCGAACGGCAACTCGAATTGGGCATCACGATAAAACAGTTAGAAGACGCTCGACAGTCTTGGCGTGAACATGCCGTAGTGAACCGCGTACTAGAGCGAATTCGATCGGATTACGAAGCCAACCGTCAGCCCGAAACGCTGGAAGAAGCTTCGCAATACATGGCCAAACTGACCGATGGCCAGTACCAACGAGTTTGGACACCGCTTGCCAACGACGTGCTGTTGGTCGAAAAATCCACCGGCGAATCGCTTGCCGTCGATCGACTTAGTCGCGGTACCCGAGAACAGTTGTTCCTGAGCGTGCGTTTGGCCTTAGTCGCAAACTTTGCCCGCCGTGGAATTCGGCTGCCCATGGTGCTCGACGACGTGCTGGTAAATTTCGATGCTGTTCGCACCCAACGGGCTGCTGAGGTACTCAGCGAATTTGCTGCGGGCGGACATCAGCTCTTGGTGTTCACATGCCACGAGCACATGTGGCAGATGTTCAAAAAACTCGATGCCGACTGTCGAAAACTGCCAAGTCGCGGCGGAACGCCAATTCCTGAACTAGTAGAGCCAGAGCCGGTCGAGGAAGAGCAAACTACCGAACCCGCTCCGGAAGAAAAACCCAAGAAACATCGCAAGCCGAAGCCCGTCGAAGTGGTGGCCGAAGAACCTGAACCAATGGAATTCTACGACTACCCGTTCGTAGAAAAGATCGAGGAAGAAGTGATCGAGACGGTCGTCGAGCTTCCAGAAGTAGAGGCCCCGGTCGCGACAGAAACCGTCTACGAGTGGTCGACACAAGAAGAACATGCCCCCGCCCCGAAGCCAGTTGCGGTATCGGCAGAGACCGCCATCGCCTACATCGTCGGCGACGAAGTCGCGGTCAAACACCGAAACGGGGCCGACGACTTTGCGTCTCGCAATTACCCAGAATCCCGACGGGCTTAAAGCGGTTGGAAAGTGCTTGGTGCGATTAAGAAATCGCGTAAGGTCAAAAAACTCAAACGACCACAAAGCTTTTTGGACATTTGAATTTATTGATGTGTGCATCAGGAACGTTACTTGGCCTCAGCTGCAAATGGTCCCCCTATTTCGGGCCAGGATGACCCGGCTATGGGGCGAGGGCGTAGTCGCGGATGCCTGGCTGGACGTACCACCGTTCGTAAAATTGCTGGAGAGTGCCTTCGAACTCTGCTCGTTTAACATTCATCCAGGTGAGTTGATCGCCGACGGCGTAGTACACAAAAGTCTTGCCGTCGAACTCCACGACTTCCGAGTCCGAGGCGTTGATGCCTTCGTCCAGGCCCGTGGGCGCGATCACCGGATTAGCACTACTGAGTTCCCAAGTCTTCAAATCCTTGGAACGGGTCACGTAGGTCTCGTAGACGTGTGAAGGCCGTCGGTGTTCGAGGTAGAGTACGTAGTAGTAGCCATTGATGTAACGGACGGTGGGGCATGCGGTGTAGCGGTTTGTGCCAAAGGCAGCGTCGGGCAGTTTGGTCCAGGTATCGAGATCGTCGGACCGGGCAAACTTGGTTGTGAATCCTGGATAAGCAGGGTCGTTCGATTCGTAGGCCATCACAAACCCATCAGGCCCTTCGCAGACCGAGCTGTTAAACAGGTGTTCGTTTTCCTGTTCGATAATGGTCTTCTGTTCCCAGGTTTTTAGGTCGCGGGACTTGAACAAGGTCACATCGTTCCAATTGTTCTCCTCGAAACGGGAGGCGAAGCCATAGAACACCCCATCCTTGACGTGGCAAGAGGCCAATCCGTAGCCCACGGCGAAACGGGCCATCTGGTCGCCCGTTTCCACGTCGCGTAGTAACAGGTAGTAATCTTCTTTCGCACCGCCGCGACCGGGCCTGTAGCATTCCATCCGGCAAAGGCGGCCTTTCCAAATAAATGGCGAGACCTCGCACATGTCAGACACAACAAGTTCGCGATTGGCAAGCACAGGTGTCGGCTTGACGGGGGCAGGAGGCGCGATTGCCGCGAAGGCCTCAACCGGCCAGCGGTCGAGGGTGTGAAAACCCTTGGGGACTTGTTGCGTGTATTGCACATAGGCCAGCGCCGACCCTTTGGTCGAGTACCCTATGTCGCCCGCAGAATCTTTGTCGACTTTCACACCAAAGACCTTGAACCCCATGACGACACAGTTTTCAAAGTCAACGTGAAAATACTTGCCGTTTTGCACACTCTGAACCACGCCATCGGTGGGCGTGCCGTGAGGTTGCGAGAAGTTGAGAGCGACGAGAATGCAATTTTTCACAAGCGCATGGGTGTAGGTATGAAAACCGTAGTTGCCGCCCTTCAGCGCACATTGGGGACTCACCATCGTGCAATCTTCGAACACGATGTCAGGCTTTTCTGGCATCGATTTATTTTCGATGCGGACATACCCGGCAGCCGTGTCGCCCCACTCGTCTAGCGACCACATGTTGCAACGGCGAAACGTGATCGGTTCGTCGCTTCGAGACAGGCAGCTCATCGCGCCGCACCCGAAGGCGCGCCCGATGCTGATGCAGTCTTCGACGATTACCGTAAAGGGTTCGATTTTGTCAGTACAGTCGAAACAGAGGCCGCCATCGCCACCGGTGGCGTACAAACGGCGAAGAATCCAGCGGTCCCACTTGATAGCCGAAACCGTTTCCTCGGTATGTTCAGCCGACCAGCCTTTTTGGTAGGCCCGGATGTTTCCCCACCAGTCGTAGCTCTTAAAACCTTTGTGCGGATCGCCTGCGTCGAGAACCACATGGCCGGTCGTGCCCGATCCGAGGCTCCCATCGAAATCGCCGATCAATTCGTTGTAAGCGCCCTTTGCTCCCCGATGAGCCGGGAGCATGTTGGCCTCCATGTACGTATCGGGCCGGACGATCACGCGATGACCTCCCTTGTCGTCGGGCACAGCCGACAGCGCAGCTTGGACCGTGTGAAACGCCTTCTGCCAACTGGTTCCGTCGGTGTTGTCGCCCAGTTTCGAGACATACAGAGTCACCGGCTTTGTCGTTATCGAGACGTTGGTTTGCGTCGGCACTGCGACAGAGGCTAACGTCGGTTTGCCTTCGATCTGAAGCACAACGACTATCGCCGAATCTTTCGAGGGTTTGTCTCCCAGAGTGACGATCGTCTTGCCATCTTGCCGCTCGAGGGCGAGTGCTGTCTGCTTTTTATCGGCCAGCAGATAGGCGCCTCGCACGGTGTTTTTCAGTGGTGGAACCGTCAGCTTGCCGTCGGCCGGCCACTGAAAAACGTGCAAGTACATCGGCGTCACCCCATCGCGCGGCTTCCCGGTCGTACAACGTCCCCAAGGCAGTTGGTCCGGGAAGGGGCTAGCCATCGTGCCGTAAATGGCCTCGCCATTTTGCGAGAGCCAGTTACCGATCTCGCGTAATTGCTTCGGACAAGGGGCCGGGATCGTGCCGTCGGCTGTGGGGCCAATGTTCAGCAGGTAGTTGCCGCCCTTGCTGGCACAGTCGATCAATTGGTGCAGCAGCTCGTCGGTCGATTTCCAGGCGGAGTCCTGGCGTTTGTAGCCCCACGTGTCGTTGATCGTCATACACGTTTCCCAATCCACGCCCGGCAGGCCCATGGGCGGAATTTGCTGCTCGGGCGTGCCAAAATCGCCGGCATAATCTCCTTCGCGGGTTAGCCCTTTCATGCCTGCTCGCCCCTTGTCCACGCGGTTGTTAACCAGAATCGAAGGCTTGAGCGAGCGAACGTAGGCGTACAGGTCTTTGCCATGTTCGTGCGTCCAACTTTTGTCCCATTCGCCATCGAACCACATGACGTCGACGTTCGGCGCAATTTCGACTAACTCCTTGAGCTGAGCCTTCATGTAGCCGATGTACTTGCCAAACTCAGGCTTCTGCTCGCGCTTGTCCCAAGCCAAACGCGGAGTGTAGTCGGGATGGTGCCAGTCGAGGATCGAGTAATACACACCAAAGCGAAGGCCGCGCCGCTTGCACGCCCCGGCCAGTTCTTTTACAAGATCGCCCGGGTAGGGTGTTGAAGTGATGTCGTAGTCCGTCGCTTTCGAGTTCCACAGACAGAAGCCTTCGTGATGCTTGCTCACCAAAATGATGTATTTCATCCCTGCGTCTTGGGCGAGTTTCGCGTAGGCGTCGGCATCGAACTTTGCCGCCGTGAAATCCTTTCGAAGCTTCATGTACCCTTCCAGCGGGATCTGCGCATTTCGCATCGTCCACGAACTCAGCTTGATGACCGGCTTACCATCCCATTCTCCTGCGGCAGCGCTGTAAAGACCCCAATGGATGAACATGCCGAACCGTGCGTCGCGAAACCAAGCCATACGCGCGTCGCGCTGCTCTGGCGTCTCCGCCAGGTTGCCGGAGTCTTGGGGAAAAAAGCCGGTGAGTAACCCCTTCAACGTGCCCGCATAAAATGCCTCGGCCAAAAACTCATGGCCTACCTGATCGCCCCAGGAATAGTTGATAATCACCCGACCGTTGTGTTCACAGAAATCGAGGTCGGAGTTATTGCGGTTCAGCGCCTTGGCAATCACCTGTTGCTGCGCGTCGGTGAGGCGAGGGTTGGCGATGCGTTTGTCGGCTTCGTCGAAGTGCATGAGCGCGCCCAGCGGGCTTTCTTCCCAGTGGGCCAAATCTTTCGATCGGACAATCGCAGGGTTGTACTTCTGGGTGCCTTTCGACTTGTAACCCGTCGACTTGAGATAGACGACGTAAAACCACCCATCCACGTAGAGGATCGTGGGGCAAGCCGAGTAACGCTTTTTTGTGAACACAGCTGGCTCGTCGAGCAACTTCCAGCTTTGCAAGTCCTTCGACTCAGCAAACCGGCTGGTGAATCCGACGCCAACGATCTCCGGTGGCCCGCCGACCTCGAAGGCCATCACGTACCGATCTCCAGCTTTACACACGCTGCTGTTGTACAATTTCCACCCCGGCAAATCCAATATCCGCTTCGACTTCCAAGTCTTCAAATCTTTCGACCAGAACATATCAATTGCTGCCGAGCCCCAACCGGGCGTGCCGAACACATACATCGTGTCGCCATCGACCAGTGCGCTACCCAGATCGTGCCCCTCGGCAAAGCTGGGGGTTGTTTCGCCATTGGTCGGATCGACGAAGCGGAAATACGGCTTGCCGGTCTGGTTGCCTTGGTAGCGGGTTCTCACTGATTCAAAACGGTAAAGCCGATCGCGAAAGACAATCGGCTGAGATTCAACCAAGTCGAGATCGATCGTGCCGAGTTTTTCGATTCGTGGCAGCGACGCCGTAGCCACAGGCGCCACCTCATCTGCCGCATAGGCGGAGGTGCAACTTGCCACAACACCCAAAGCCAAAATCAGTGCGCTACTAACATTGTTCGTCATATCTTTGCAACTCCTTACCATATAGTTTTGGAATCTATTTGTCGGGCAATTCAGCATGAGGAAGGCGTACCTCTGCAAGTTTTCTTGACACATTTTTTTGTGAGAAGAAACCGCTATTCAGCGCTGATACGCGCTGATCTCAAACCTGTTTTGTAACCGTTCACGGGATGGAAGAAACTGAACCACAAAGATCACTAAGGACACGAAGAATAGAATTCAATAGTCATCCATCAGGGTAAATTTAGTCCTTCTGGCAAAGCCAAAGCTGCAAGTGCGGGCAAGCGATTTGTCTTCCAATCCCTTAGTGCTCTTTGTGTCCTTCGTGGTTCAACCTTTTTCATTCCGTAAACGGTTACCCTGTTTTTTTGCCTGTTTTTCCTATTAGCGTGTATTAGCGCTGATTAGCGGTTTCCTTTTTGGGTTGAGGCCAAAGGCCGCGCTAGATCATCCTTTGCGATAAAACCTTCTTCGTATTTTTCGTCTTGCCCATCGTGTCATCGTGGTTCAATTCTGCTGCTCGCCTAAACAGTTCGCCTACCTGCCTTTTTGGACTTCAGGGGCAACGACAGGCGAGTCGACGTAGAAATATTTGAACAACTCCGCAGGCGACCCCTTGAATTCAGCCAGTTGCAGGTCCCCCGCAAAATGCTGGTCGCCTCCGGTGAAGTAAACCAACGTCTTCCCCTTCCAATGGCACACCTCAGCATCCGAAGCATTCACCTCGCGGATGTTCTCAGGTCGTAATGAATGGACTTTGTTTTTTGGATTGAAAGTTACAAACGGACGATCTTTCGGTGCATCCTGCCAGTGAACCAGATCGGTCGAGCGTGTAATGCGAGTTTCATATCGCCCGCCGCCTAGCGACTGCAAGTAGAGCGTGTAGTAAATACCGTCTTCAAAGTAGAGCGCTGGTCCACCTACATATTTTTTCCGGCCATAAAGAGCGTCAGGAATCCTCGTCCATTCTTTCAGGTCCTTTGATGAAAAATACTTGAACGTAAAGGTCGGCCAAGCAGGATCATTCGTTTCCACGAGCAGAGTAAACACATCTTTCCCTCGGCAAACCGAAACATTGAAGAATTTTTCCTGGGGCTCCGCCTTGAGGACGACAACGGGCTCCGTCCAGTGAATCAAATCCGCGGAGGAGGTCATTTCTATCTTGGTGATGTTCCATTTTTCTTCCTTGCCCCAGTTGCCCGCAAAGACATAGACGCGATCTTCCCAGACAAACGCCATTCCTAGCCCATGGCCGAGTAGCGGGGTAGAAACAATCCGATCGGAGATAACCGACCGAATACGAATCTCATCTTCCTGTGTGCGGCCACCATCCGAGGAATCAGCAAACTCCCATTGCTTCTGCCAGTTCTCTAAAAGATACAGGCGATCTTTGAAGACAAACGGGGTAACCTCGACAAGAGGCGAATGGAGTTTTCCTTTTTTAGTCAATGGATGTTTCCACACTGCTGCGGAAGGCTTGTCTGCTTCTTGGTTCCTCTTGGAATTCGGCTCGTTGTCGCCGAGGCTTTTAGCTGGGGCCTGACACCACGCGGTGGAAGCGATGCCTAGCAGGATGATTGCGGGTGTAACTACTTGAAGTATTCGTTGCATAGTTGTCGTCCCAATCGCCTGAGTTGCAGTATTTCGTTGAAAAATAGTTTCGCGTTCCGCTTGGTCTTCTGTTTTCTTGCTTATTTCGCAGGTGCCTTTTCTGCGTACCCTAGCGAGGCGCCACCGTCGGGAAAAATTTCTTGGCCGGTTATGAACGATGCTTCAGCGCTCGCGAGAAATGCGCAAACTTCGCCGATTTCTTCCACCGTTGCCATGCGGCCCAGCGGGTGCCAACGATCAACCATTGCTAGCGCCTCCTCGGCGTTGTATTCGCTGTTGGCCCAATCTCGCATCAGGGGTGTCATCACGCCTGCCGGGCAAACCGCATTAACCCGGACGCCGTCGGGGGCCAGATCGAGCGCCAACGCCTTGGTCAGCCCGATTTGCCCCGCCTTGGTGCTGACGTATGCAGGTGCCGCAGCTTGACCTACGGCTGCCACGGCGCTCGACATGTTAATGATCGAGCCCTGCGTCTTCCGTAAGTGGGGAATTGCAAATTTGCAACCCATGAAAGTGCTCGTGAGGTTCAAACGCACGAGTTGCTCGAACTCTTTGACACTCACGTCCTCGATGCTTTGGGTCGGCGGATGCCAGCCAGCGTTGTTCACCAGACAATCGATCTGGCCGAACCGAGTGATAGCCTGCTCGAACAATTGCTGCATGTCCTGCTCGCTGCAAACGTCGCAAGAAACGAACAATGCTTCGACACCGGCGGCCTTCAATTGTCCTTCTGCCTCACGGCCCGACTGTTCATTGCGAGCCGCAATCACAACGCTCGCGCCATGCCGGCCGAAGACACTCGCGCAGCCCAAACCGATACCCTTGGTGCCTCCGGTAATGACAGCAACCCGATTGGCCAGTTTTAAGGCAGGGCTTTCTGTGTTGTCGGTTGGGCTCATGTTTGCTATTCCCCGCGCTGTTGGAACATCACTTTGGCGATTCCCCGAGCAGTACTCTCAACGTGTTTGCTCATCCGCTTACGGGCCAATTCGGCGTCCTCTGCCAAAAGGGCTTTGATGATCAGTAAGTGCTCAGAAACAGCCCGCAACTGAACGTTGTAAAGATTGCCCGCCACTCGGCGGATGGCCCGCATTAAGACGTTGTCGCGCTCGATCTCGTGGGCAAGTCGCCGGTTAGGGCAATGTTGTCGGATGACTTTATGCAACTTGTGGTCGGCAGCCATTGCATGATCGGACCACGCAGGATCGGTCTCAACGGTCTCCAAAAGTTTGAGCATCCGCCCACGAAGTTCTTGCAGTTGTTCGACTGGCACCCGCCCACAAGCACCGAAGGCGGCCTCCGCCTCAAGGAGACGACGGACCTGAAAGATATCGCGGAGTTCTGTGGGACCGAATTCACAGCAGACCGCGCCCCGGTTGGGCAGCAGTTCGACAAAGCCTAGAGTTGCCAACTCGATCAATGCCTCGCGTACCGGCGTCGCGCTCACGCCAAGCTGCGCGGCCAGACGTTGCCCCACAAGCCGGTCGCCTGCTTGTAAACTGCCGTCGAGAACAGCGACCAGCAAACGCTCGGCAACACTATCGCGCAATCCGATGTTCTGGGCCAGCGGTAAAATAGCGGTATGACCTGTTGTCGTATCTGCCATATTTTATATAATATAGAATATTGTACCCAGATCAAGCAGGAGAGGAAAAAAATCTTGCCACAAATTCAAGCTCCCGCGATTCGGCTGAGCCACTCTCGGCTGAAGCAGTTTGGTTCGCTATTGCTGAAAGCTGCCGGCCTTCAGGAGCCAGCAGCCCAGCTCGTGAGCGATTCGCTTGTCGAGTCGAATCTCCGCGGAATCGATTCCCACGGGTTAGCTCGGCTTCCTCATTATTTGTCTCGAATTCGTGCCGGCAGCATTGAGCCGCGTCCGGATATTGACGTGCGGGAACTTGCGCCGGCAACTTCGTTGGTCGATGGCGGAAACGGCCTGGGACAACTCGTCATGTGGCAGGCTGCTGATGAGGCGGTGCGTTTAGCCCGTCAGGCAGGTGCCGGTTGGGTGTCGGCGCAAAACTCCAGCCACTGCGGCGCTCTGTCCTACTACGGGCTGAAAATTGCGGAGGCGGGAATGATCGGCTTTGCCTTCACCCACGTCGATTCGATGGTCGTCCCTCACGGTTCTTCCAAGCCGTTTTGCGGCACCAACCCTATTTGCATCACCGCGCCCGGCGCAGAAGGCAAATCGCTCTGCCTCGACATGGCGACCAGCATCACACCCTGGAACTCGGTACAAAATGCGATCACCGAGGGCGTGCCGATTCCCACAGGTTGGGCAGTCGATTCGGACGGTTGTGAAACAACCGACCCAGCCCAAGTCATGGCGGTTCATCCTTTTGGCGGTCATAAGGGCTCTGGACTAGGAATCATGATCGACGTTTTATGTGCCATGTTGAGCGGAAGCCCCTACGGCCCCGACATCCCAAAAATGTATGGCGATTTGTCGCAACAGAGAAATCTTGGAGGTCTTGTGGGTGCAATCGACGTTTCACGTTTTATTCCGGAGGACACATTTCGCCAGCGAGTCGACCAGATGATGCGATGCGTCGGCAGCTTGACGCCATCGCAGCCGGACGGTCGCGTTCTCTATCCGGGCGAACCCGAAATCATCTGCCGCGAGGAGCGGTTGGCCAATGGCATTCCGCTCGGCCTTGGCGTGATTGAGAATCTGAACCGCTGTGCCCAACAGTACAAACAAGAGCCGCTCACCGATGGCGATGCGTCTCGTGCAAATCGAGCGGACGACTAGGAACATTAAAACATGCGAATTGAGACGCTCGACCTGGTGATCATTGTTGCCTACTTGGTAGGCATCGTTGCGCTGGGACTGTTTGCCTCTCGCCGCGAGAAAAACACAACTAGCGACTATTTTCTCGCTGGCCGATCGCTCCGCTGGCCGATGATTGGGCTGGCGCTGTTCGCCACAAACATTTCGACCGTACATTTGGTGGGGCTGGCGTCGTCGGGATACAAGGACGGTTTGGTCTTTGGGAATTTCGAATGGCTGGCCACGTTCTGCCTGATTCTTTTGGGAATCGTATTTGCGCCCTTTTACTTTCGCAGCCGCGTGGCTACGCTTCCGGAATACCTGGAACGTCGCTACTCGGCGGCTTCACGAATGGTGGTTGCCGTGATGGCCATCTTCGGAGCGATGTTCATCCACATCGGTGTCTCGCTTTATGCAGGCGCCACGATCATCGAGCGGTTTTTCGGCCTAAATCCGCTTCTTTCGATCGTGGTTATCTCAACCGCTACGGTGATCTACACCGTCGTGGGCGGGCTGTTGGCTGTTGTTGTGACCGAAGCCCTGCAAACGGTCCTATTGCTCGTTGGCGCGATCATCATTACGGTTTGCGGCGCTTCGGCGCTTGCCGATCAGGGCATCACCACCTATGCCGCCTTAGAGCAGGCAGTCAAACCACGACAGCTTTCCATGCTGCACGCCGATGGCGATTACGCTTGGTATGCGATGCTGTTGGGCTACCCGGTGCTGGGAATCTGGTATTGGTGCGCCGACCAAACGATCGTGCAGCGAGTGCTGGGCGCACGCACCCAACGCGACGCGCAGCTTGGCCCTTTGTTTGCCGGTTTCATCAAGGTGTTGCCAGTCTTTCTTATGGTGTTCCCCGGAGTGATGGCGTACGTATTGTTTCGCGACCAGATCGGCGACGAACCGGATCAAACACTGCCGGTGTTGATCGAGCAGCTAGTACCCACCGGCCTGAAGGGGTTGTTGGCCGCAGGTTTGCTGGCTGCGTTGATGTCGACGGTTGCCGGAGCGCTCAATTCGGCTTCGACCCTGGTCTCGATTGATCTGGTTGGACGCCTTTGGCCGAATACTTCGGAGGCTCAGTTGGTAAAAATCGGCCGGATCACCGCAGTGGTCGCGATGCTAGTCGCCATGGCGTGGAGCACGCAGGGCAAACATTTCGGCGGTATCTTCGCAGGGCTGAACCACATGATTGCCTGCTTGGCCCCGCCGATCACGGCGGTATTCCTGATGGGCGTGTTTTGGCCTCGCGGCACGAGTCAGGCGGCATTCTGCACGCTCCTGGGCGGCTTCTTGCTGGGGATCGTCGTGTTCATCGTCGACTTCCCTGCCTTTGGATTCATGTTGATTTCAAATCAACTGGGTATCCCCTTCATGCTGCAAGCATGGTGGCTATTCGTCCTGTGCTGCGGTCTGTTCGTCGTGGTGAGCCTGATGACGCCCCGCCCCGCGCCCGAGCAAGTCGACGGCCTATGCTGGCCCAACCCTTTGGCTGCTTTAACCACAGAACCGGTGCGTTCGATCTGGGATCCAAGAATGCTGGCCCTGCTGCTCGTGGCACTCATGCTTACGCTCTACTGGAGTTTTGCATAGCTCGTCCTCGCACTTCCGCACAGCAAGTCTTTTCCGCGTGATTCTTCTTTTCAATTTGAGTTTTGGGTTCTGGCACTCTCGACCCAGAGGGTCGGGCTATATAGTCCCACCGTCCCGGTGGGGCGAAACACTCAAATGAGGAATGCTCTAGTGCTTTGTCAAAGCTTAATTTTGGGATTAGCCGTTTTGGCTGTTTAGGTCAGTTCCTTAGGCCGGCCTCTTGGACGCATGGTGGATTCGAGGCCCAATCGTACGACTCCAGTCTGCTGTCCCAGACAGACACCTTATTTTGTGCCAACCGTCTGTTTCGATCCATCGCTCTATAGCCTCGAAAATCACTTCCCTTCGTATCCGTGAAAATCCGCCTGATCAGCGTTCCTTCGCGTTCTACTTTACTGCGGGTGGCTTAAATGTTATCGCTTACTCAAAACATCCTCAAAACATCGACACTGCAATCGCGAGGGCTTGAGATTGTGAAGGTTTGCCGGAATTATCGGTAGGGTAGGCGAGCGAAACCGCTTCGCGTACAACGGTTGTAGGGGCTGTTGCTATTTCACGACCCTCGCCCGAGTTCCCTCGGCTTGCCATCCTAAAACACACCCGCCTGCTATGTCTTTGTTCGCCGCTGCCGAAGCCGAAAATCGCCGCCATGCTCAGCCCTTGGCGATGCGGATGCGTCCGCGCACTCTCAGCGAATTTGTTGGCCAGCAACATTTTTTGGGCGAAGGGAAACTGTTGCGACGATTGATTAAGGCCAACCGGCTAACCGCCCTGCTCTTCTACGGCCCGCCCGGAACCGGAAAGACGACGTTGGCCCATCTGTTGGCAACCGAGACACGTTGCAGATTTCGCCAACTCAATGCCGTGACCAGTGGCGTGAAGGATCTGCGTGCAGTTCTTGATAACGCCCGCGATATCCTGTCAGCTGAGGGTACTCGGACGTTGCTTTTTATCGACGAGATTCATCGGTTCAACAAATCGCAACAAGATGCCTTGCTGCCTGACGTCGAAGAAGGCACCGTCGTCCTGGTGGGTGCGACGACCTCGAACCCATTCTTTGCGGTAAACAGTGCGTTGGTGAGCCGAAGCCGGGTGTTTGAATTTCAGCCGTTGTGTGAGGACGACATCCTGACCCTGCTGCAACGGACTTTACTCGATCGCGAGCGGGGGCTTGGTAGCCAAGAGGTGAATCTGCATGACGATGCCGCGGCGTTTCTGGCAAGCACCTGCGACGGCGATGCACGTCAGGCGCTGAGTGCGCTGGAAATCGGCGTTCTTTCGACGGACGAGCGGCCCGTCAATTTTACTTTTGAATTGGCGGCAGAGTCGGTGCAGCGTAAGGCGGTTCAGTACGACCGCGACGGCGATACCCATTACGACGCCATCAGTGCGTTGATAAAAAGCATCCGTGGAAGCGACCCTGACGCGGGGATTTACTGGCTCGCCCGCATGTTGGAGGGAGGCGAGGATGTGCGATTCCTAACGCGGCGATTAGTGATTCTTGCCAGCGAGGATGTTGGCAATGCCGACCCGCGAGCGCTGCAGGTCGCAGTTGCGGCGATGCAGGCATGTGAATTTGTAGGCCTTCCCGAGTGTCAACTGAGCTTGGCTCAGGCAGTCGCCTATTTGGCTTGTGCGCCAAAGTCGAATGCTGCGACCGTTGCGATTGGTGAAGCGCGTGCCGATGTGCGAGAAGGCCGAACGGTTCCGGTGCCAACACATTTACGTGACAAACACTATGCGGGAGCCAAGAGGCTCGGCCACGGCGAGGGTTACGAGTATGCCCACAATGCGGAAGATGGCGTGGCGTCGCAAGACTATTTGGGGGTCGAACGAGAATACTACCGGCCCGTGGATCGCGGTTTTGAGGCCGAACTGGGCAAGCGGCTGGAGGTGATTCGCGCCAAGTTGCGCGAATCGCGGCAGGAGTAGTATTTTTTGGAGCATCTGTTTCCGACCAGGATGGTCGGGCTATGGGGTGGTGGGGGTGTCCTTTACTTGGGCGCTCCGACATACGACAATTCGTGTTCAATTTTACTTGCAAATTAACAACATAACCGGAGAGAATAGAAAATATGATTACTGTTGGCATGAACTATCACGTAATTGAAGGCAAGCAACAAGATTTTGAGGAGAAGTTCGCCGGGGTGATCGACGCCCTCAATGCGGCTGAAGGCCATACAAGCTCGACCTTGTGGAAAGATACGGCAGATGGCGCTTCGTACCTGATTACCAGCGAGTGGTCGGACGAAGAGGCATTTACCTCGTTCATCCAGAGCGACGATTTTCGAGCGGTGACCAACTGGGGAAAAGAGCAAATTCTCTCGGGTCGGCCGCAGCATAAAGTTTATAAGAACTAAGAAGTCCGCCTTCGAACGTATTGCTGCTGTTTTTTTGATACTTCCGGCCAGGATGGCCGGGCTATGGCCCGGTCATTCTGGCCGGTTAATATATCCACGCCTTGTCACGAGTCGCTTTTTCTGTCGAGGCGAACGAGATGCTCCCTGACCTCTCCGAATGGAATATCGCGCCAGAAAAAGTTGCGGTCATCCTGGTCGATCACGGATCGCGGCGCGAGCAAAGCAATCAGTTGCTGCTTGAGGTAGCTGAGGCCTATCGGCAACGGTCGGACTGGGCGATCGTTGAGCCTGCGCACATGGAGTTGTCTGAGCCTTCGATTGCAACTGCGTTTGAGCTTTGTGCTAAGCGTGGTGCCGAATTGGTGGTTGTATTTCCTTATTTCCTGGGGCCTGGGCGGCACTGGGATTTGGATATTCCGCGTCTTGCCGCTGAAGCGGCTGAGGCCTGTGGGGGGATTCAGCATTTGGTGACGGCGCCGCTTGGGCTGCACGAACTACTCCTGAAGGTTATCGACGAGCGGATCGTCGAATCGCTTGAAAGCGGGCCCGCGTGCTAGCACTTCGCTTGGTAAAACTGAATGATTGCGCAAACTTTGCCGATAGATACGGATGTGTGATTGTCGATTCGTTTTTTCGACATCAAACATTACCCATCAATAAAACATTCAGACGGAGCGTCAAGGATGACACCTCGCCTTTGCTTTTGGACAATTCTATTTAGCACTGCTGTCTCGGCCCCTCATTCGTTTGCCGACGAACCTTTTGTGCCCGGCACGGGCGTCAAGGTCGCTCGGGTTGGCGACGACTTTGAAGATCCCGATTGGGGTTATATCAAGAACGGCAAAAAGGCCAGCCACGAACAGGACGAGAATCAACGGGCGCCTGGTGGAAAGTCTCGCAATGGCCGCTGGTACGAGAGCGCTTTGCGTGGACAACCCGATGTGGTGAAGTGGGTGCGAACACCGCCGGGTGGTATTGAGGGCAGCCAGGGTTCGATGCTGATGGCAACGCGGTTGTCTGGTATTCCGGGCAAAATTTCTGGCAAACAAATGCAAGACGATTTGCTGATGGGGGTCTCTTCTCGCATTGGCAAATCGGTGCCTGTCAGTTGGCAACCAAGCTGCACCGTGCGGGTTTACTTGCCAGAATTCGACCGCTGGGAAAACCGAACGGGTGCCTCGTTTGGAATTCGCGCCGACGTGCGGGGGCGCGATCGCGATGGTTCGGTTGAGCCATACTGGCCTGGTTTTTTCATACTGTTCCGTAGCGAAACCAGCAAAAAGTTTGACGAAGATTTCGCCCAAATTAGCATTCGCGCCAAACGCAACGGCCGCGACCTGGGGGGCCCAAAAATCTATGAGCCGGGCTGGTGGACGTTTGGCATGTCATTTACCCCAGACGGGCAGGTGCATTTTTACGCTAGCGAAGGCGTCGACGACCTCACCGAAGAAGATCACCTCTATTCCAGCTTTCCGTATGGTTCGAAAGCGATGTACTTCGACAACTTCTTTTTTGACGTTGCGAATTGGGAGAACGGCAAGAATTGGTCAACGCCTTGGGTTGTTGATGACGTGAAGTTCTTTGTCATCCCCCCGCAAGGCAAAACGCTGGCCCAGTTGTATCGTTCGCGTAAGACCAGGGTTGCGCATAGGCCAAAGCAAAATTCGTTGCAACGCTTCTTTAGCAAGCTGTAACGTAGCTCTAGTGTTTTGTCAAAGCTTAATTTGGGGGTTAGCCGTTTTGGCGCTAGCCACGGTTTTTCCAGAAAAATCAAAAATGTTACGTTTTAGAAAAGAAAAATAGTCTCTTAAACTTTTTCCTCTGTGTCCTCTGTGGTAAAATCTTCTTCGTATTTTCGTTGTGCTCGTCGCGTCGTCGTGGTTCAATGAACTCTGTGCTGTAGCGCTGGTGGGTGCCTTTCGTGATAGGTTCACTCTCCCGGAGGGAATCTCGGGCACTGAGGACTAGTATCTTGGCAAATCGAAGAGATTTTGTAACATTTTGCAAGGTCGGGGGTGCTTTACATCGAAACGGAGCTTGCATGGCTGCCCAGGTAAATCTGCTGGCGGGGCCTGTTCGGAGTCGAAAAAACGACTCTTTGCTAACGCAGTACCGGCAGGCACTGCTCAGCCAGAAGGCCCTCGCGGCATCCGCTGAGAGTCTTTGGATCGGGCCAGACCACCATGCCGTAGCTCGGGTTCGAGACTCGATGTTAGCCTCGGCTGAGAAAGCCTACTTGGGGCTAAATATCCTCACCTTTGCCGGGTATGCCGAGTCGGTCGTAGCTGCCGGGGCGAGACAGATTCGCCCCATTTCGCGTCTTCAAAAACGGCGGGTACTGCAAGCCGCGGTCACTCAAGCCCTCGCAGCAGGCCAAGTCACCCACTATGCACAAGTTGCGAAAACCCCCGGATTCCTGGCCCAAACAAGCGAGCTAATCGCGGAACTCAAGAGGCGGGATGTTTGGCCCAAGGATCTCGCCCCCCGCTGTCGAGAGCAACGCGAGCATGAATTAGCCGCGATTTTCGAACGCTACCAACAGTACCTGCTCGACTACGATCTGTACGATGCGGAGGGCCGATTTTGGGCAGCTCGCGATTTACTCTCCAAGCAAACGCTCTCTGGCAACGACCCCGAGTATGCGCTAGTGGTCGTTGATGGGTTTACCGATTTTACGTCTGCTCAGTACGACATTTTGCGTCAGTTGGCTGAAAAATCGGCTGGGCTGCATATCTCGCTGACCCTGGAGCAGGTCGAGTCCCCCGATCAAGTAACAGGACGCTCGCTGCTGTTTGCAAAAGCAGCCGAGACACTCCGGCGGCTGCGGCAAATTTTTCCGGACATGCAAGTTCGCATCGAGGGAACTTCTCATTTTGCTTCCCCCGGGCTGCAACACCTAGCAAAACACCTGTTCTGCGAGCCGCATGAGATTGCATCCACGGGAATTGATTCTGCGGGAATCGAGATCCTCGCCGCAAGTAGTGCTGAGCAGGAACTCGACGAAGTCTCCCAGCGAATCAAAGGGTTGCTGCGTAGTGGACAAGCCCGCCCGCACGAAATCGCCCTCGTATTTCGCAGCTTAGAGGAGCTAAGCCCGCGGATTTGCGAGACGCTGGCCGACCACGGCATCCCCTACCTAATCGAGTCGCAAACTCGGCTGATTGCGACGCCGTTGCTCCGCAGTATTTTTTCGCTCCTGCGTCTACGTGCCGAGGATTGGCCCTTTCGGCATTTGCTTGAGGTAGTCAGCAATCGAATGTTCCACCTGCTGGACGATGCACCCGACGATGGCGAAGAAAAAAGTAGCGACCTGCGAGCAACCCTCGAACGCTGCATCCGCTCGGCCCAGTTGCCCGGCGGTCGGCAGGCACTGTTCGATCATCTACAACGCTGGCTCGAAGCCAAAAAATCGACTTCGACTGCTACCTCTCGGCGAGCAGCCGAGGCGGGAGTAAGCCTCTGGCATCTACGGCGTCTGGCAGAGCGACTCGACAGCCTGCCACAAGAAGCCCCGCTATCGCAATGGATCAGACAGCTTCAGGCAGTGCTTGTCGAGCTAGGAGCCTTGGCCGACGAACAGGAACCTAACAAACATGGGGCTACCCAAGCGACATGGCAGGTACTTCAGCGCGGCCTGCGAGCCATCGAATCGCTCGACGTGCATATCAAAACGAGTACGCCCTCGCTAACTATTTTTGATTTCATCGAGATACTAGAAACGGTCGCACGCGATCAACGGTTGTCGGCTGAATACGACCCCACCGGTCGAGTCAGGGTGCTTTCCTCGGAATCTGGCAGGCATATCTCTGCCAAATATCTATTCCTAGCCGGGTTGGGCGAACAATCGTTTGCCAGCGTGGCCAGTGGCAACCCCCTGTTTGATGTGCGGCGTCTCGACCGGCAAGCGGCAGGACTGGGGGGCACAGAAGTCGGGCAAGAATCGTTGAACGGCGAGTCGATGCAGTTGTTCTACGAGTTAGCAACCCGCGCAAGCCACCAGCTTACGCTGAGCTACGCGGCAATGGACGCCAAAGGCCAAACACTCTCAGCAAGCCCGTTGCTTGTCGAACTAAAGCGCTGCTTTGGCAGCGTTGCCATCCACGAAGAAAAATCGTCGCTGGGCGATTTCGTCCGTACCGACACCGAGCCACAAAGCGAAACTGCATTTCGACAACAGGCGATCGCTCGGGCATTGGAAGGCGACCACCAGTGGCTAGCAGGACTTCTCTGCGAACCGAGCCGCGCGACGGTCGCCCAAGCAATCGTCGGTGGTATTCATTGCATCGCAGAACGAGGAAAACGCGAGGAATTCGGCGTTTACGAAGGACTGATCTTGGGAGATGTGGCACGCAAGGTGTTGACTCAACGGTTCGATAGCGAGCATCTCTGGAGCGCTAGTCAGCTAGAAAATTACGCCACTTGCCCGTTTCGGTTCTTTGGCGAACAGTTGCTTTCGCTCGAGGCTCCCGAAGAGCTAGCCCTGCGTAGCGATGCGATGCGACGAGGCAGCTTGCTGCATCAGGTATTGGCAACGCTCCACCAGCATGTCGAAGACATGACTGGCGAAAAAAACGAGGTCGAGGATCCTGCGACCGAACTGGCCCAACGATTTCATCACGCCCTTCAGCAAGCCATCGATGCAGCACCCCTTTATGGCTTGCAACAGGCGCTACGCGAGATCGAACGCCGTGAAATCGAAGCCTTGGCCCCTCAGTACGCCCAGCAGGAAGTCGACTACCGCGGTCGCTGGGGGCACCTCGACCAACCGCCCGTGCCCCAATTCTTCGAGGTTCGGTTTGGCCCCAAAACGTGGACAGGCGACGAATCCGACGACAGCGGTTCGTCGGCCCTGCCCTTCGAGTTAGACTTGGGCGAAGAGCGAATCCTGCTCACAGGACAGATCGACCGAGTCGATGTCGGACGAGTTGGCGGCATCACCGTTTTCAACATCATCGACTACAAGTCGGGCAAAGAAGTCAAACTGAAGGTCGAGAAAGTGCGATCGGGACAGCAATTGCAATTACCCCTCTACGCGATGGCTGCCGAACATCTACTGCTCGCCGACCAAAATGCCATGGCCCTAACCACCGGCTATTGGAGCGTTGCCGGAAAAGGGTTCCCAACCGGACGCGGCGGCGCACTCGAAGTACGGCAACTAGAATCCGGCGACTTGCAGACCTCGCCCCAGTGGGACGAGTTGCAACCGGTACTGCTCCAGCGGGTTCGCGAACTGGTGCGTGGCATCCGCGAAGGGCAGTTTCCGGTTTACAACGCCGATGAAAATTGTACTCGATCATGTACGTTGGCAACCATCTGTCGCGTGGCTCACCTGCGCAGCCTAGAAAAGGAATGGGTGCCACCAAAGCCCCCCACCAACGTATGAGTGCAAACTCAAACCCTTTGAACTTAACTTCCGAGCAACACCAAGCGCTCGCTGCTCACGGCCGCTCGGTTTCGCTCGCCGCAGGCGCCGGTTGCGGAAAAACTTTTGTGCTGACCGAGCGGTTTCTGTCGTACCTCGACCCCCAAGTCGTCGAGCCTTCAGCCGACCTGCACGAATTAGTAGCAATCACGTTTACCGATGCCGCTGCTCGCGAGATGCGCGAAAGGGTACGCTCACGCTGTTACCGGCGACTTGAACAGGCGACCAACTCGGGCGAAAAGCAAGCCTGGAATCGGCTGATCCGTACGCTCGACGCTGCCCGAATCAGCACAATTCACGCCTTTTGCGGGGCATTGTTGCGTAGCCACGCGGCAGAAGCCGAGGTCGACCCGCGTTTCGAAACGCTCGACCCGCCCGCTGCCGAACTCTTGCGTCTGCAAACCGTAGACAATCGCTTGCGACAACTCCTGCTGGCCGGCAACGAAAAAATGCTCCAGCTAGCCACCCACTTTACTTTGCGAGGGCTACGAGACCACGTGGCCCGATTACTTGGCGAAGATGTCCAGCAGGTCGTCTCAGCATGGGGCAAAGCAAGCCCTGAGCAATTGGTCGACGCATGGCAAGAACACTTTTGCAAGCAGATTGTGCCGATGGTAATGGCAGCGTTGCTCTCGGCAGAGCCCATCCTTCAATTGCAGACGTTTTGCCGAACCGCCGACGTCTCTAAAGCAAGCTTGAATGAACACTTCGACAAGATTCTTCGCACGCTCGACGAATTGCCAAACCAAAAAGAACCCCATCAGGCGATCATACAGCTTCGGGAATTGGCGAAAGTACGAGGTGTATGCACCAAAAAAGATTGGGAAGATGTCGAGCAATATCAGCGGTATTCCGACGCGAACAAAGCAGTCCGCGAACTCCTGGACAAAAACATTTTGCGGCACCCATTGCAGCACGCTCCGATGTTAGAGGCCGCACAGGTCGGGCTCGATCTCCTGGAACTTGTGGGCGATGTATCGCAGCACTATCAACGACTAAAACAAGCACGCAACGTGTTAGAGTTCGACGACCTCTTGCTGCAAGCCCATCAGTTGCTCACCGACGAGCGGTATCCCGGAATACGCGAGAGCCTTACCAAGAGCACCCGGCTACTGATGGTCGACGAGTTTCAAGACACCGACCCGCTCCAGGTATCGATCGTCAAAGCATTTTGCGGAGACGATTGGGCACAGCAAGGCTTGTTTGTCGTCGGCGATTTCAAACAATCGATCTACCGATTCCGCGGTGCCGAACCACGCGTCTCCAGCGAACTACGAAAGACGCTCCCCGATCGAAGCCGCCTCTCGCTAACCACCAACTTCCGCAGCCAACCGGCCGTACTAGACTTTGTAAACACCCTGTTTTACGATGCGTTTGGCGAACAATACGAGCCGCTACGACCAAGTCGCCCCCAGGTGGCAACCCCCGGCTCGATCGAATTTCTCTGGGCGCTCGACGATGGCAGTGAGCCTAGCGACGAATTCGCACGTCGCCTCGGCAAGGCACAGCGGGCTAGGGTGCGCGAGGCTCGCTTCATCGCACGTCGATTGGCCCAGCTATTAGATTCCGGCGAACCGATCGTCTATCAGCCTGACGAAAATACGGGCGGAAAACCCAACGCACGCGCATTGAAGCTGGGAGACGTTGCCATTTTGTTGCGGACGCTGAGCGACGTTGCCATCTACGAAGAAGCCCTGCGCGAACAAGGCTTAGACTACTACTTAGCCGGGGGCCATGCCTTTTACGCACAGCAAGAGATTTACGACATTCTGCACTTGTTGCGAGCGATCGCCAGCTCGGCAGACGATTTGAGCCTTGCCGGAGTGCTGCGCAGCCCGATGTTCGCACTCGAAGACGAAACCCTCTTTTGGCTCGTCCAACAGCATGGCTCGCTAAACGCAGGCCTGTTTGCCGACGCCCTGCCCTCGCGACTATCCGACGAAGAACGAGCAAAAACCGCTCGCGCAGCAGCAACACTCACCGAATTGCGCAGCCAAAAAGATCATCGACTCGTTGCCCAACTGCTCAAACAAGCCATCGCACTGACCGGCTACGATGCGACGTTGCTGTGCGAGTTCCTGGGACAACGGAAATTGGCCAATGTCCATAAACTAATCGAGCAGGCACGGGCCATCGATCGCACCAGCCCTGGCGACCTGAACGGATTTATTACCCAACTCTCCGAGTTCGTCGTACGTACTCCCAAAGAACCACTCGCGACAACCCAATCCGACGGCGACGTGATCCGCATCATGACGATTCACCATTCCAAAGGGCTAGAGTTCCCGTTGGTCGTCGTCCCCGATCTATCGCGCAATAGTCGCTCAAACAAAAGGCTGCCGCTCTTCGACACGCAGCTTGGCCCCTTGGTGCCGGCAAAAGATAGCAAAACGCGTGTCGGCTGGGACATCCACCACTTTGCCGAGCAATTAGAAGAAGAGGAAGAACGCAAACGTCTGCTCTACGTCGCCTGCACCCGAGCGGCCGATTATCTCCTCCTTTCCAGCAGTCTCGAAGATCTCGAAAAACCGAAAAGCGATTGGCTGAAATTCCTAGCCAACCGTTTTGACTTGCAGACCGGGCAATGCCTGACAGCGCCGCCGACCGGGATCCAGACGCCTTCGATTCTCGTCACGATCGAGGAGCCCGACAGCGGCCGCAAGAGCATCGGCAAATCGTCAGGCGTCGACCTAGAAAAACTTCTCGAAAAAACCCGACAACTAGCCAAGGCGGGCCGGGGCGAAGTGCCCCCCTCGGTGGCAGCGATCCCGCCCGATCTGGCTGCACGAAAACGATTTTCTTTCTCGCGCCTTTCCGGACAACTCAAGCACCAACAACAACCAACTACCGCAGAGACCACCACAGCAACCGAAGCCCTGGGGCTTGGCAACTTAGTTCACGCAGTGCTGGAACATGCCGACTTAAAGAAAAACGACGACCTCCAAGAACTTTGCCTCCATCTAGCCCCCCAGCATGTGGAAGGCGACTGGCGAACCGCAGCGAAAGAGGCCGGCGACATGCTCAGTAAATTCCAAGCAAGCCCACGGGCAGCCGAGTTAGCACAAGCGAAAGTCGTCCGGCGCGAAGTCGAGTTCATCCTAGGCTGGCCCGGCAGCCAGCAGCAGTTTGAGGGCTGCTTTCTCCACGGATTTATCGACTGCCTCTACCAAGACCCGGCTGGCAATTGGCATATCCTCGACTACAAGTCGAACCGCGTCACCGAAAACGATGTCCATAAGGCTGCCAAGAACTACACCATGCAAATGTTCGTCTACTCGCTAGCCTGCCAACAAGCCCTAGGCGTCACCCCCGTCGAGTGCGTCCTACACTTCCTAAGACCCAGCGCCGAAGTCACATGTAACTGGAACGATAACCAACGCACCGCCCTGACCAACCATATCGACACCGCAATCCAATCCCAACTCTCATAAACGCCGAAACCCAACCGTGCCCCAACCAATCCCACAACGTGAATTCGCCTTGCAGGTACTAAGCCAACTACGCGAGGCCGGATACGAAGCCTTATGGGCAGGCGGGTGTGTGCGCGATCAACTGCTCGGCCGCGAACCCCAAGATTACGATGTGGCAACCAGCGCCCGACCCGAACAAGTTCAAGATCTATTCGGCAAACGGCGTACCCTAGCAATCGGCGCCGCCTTCGGAGTGATTGCCGTGCTAGGCCGTCACAAGCAACCGCCAATCGAGGTCGCAACATTCCGATCCGACGGCGCCTACGTTGATGGCCGACGGCCCGAAGAGGTCGTCTATACAACCGCTGAGGAGGATGCCCAGCGACGCGACTTCACCATCAACGGCCTGTTCTACAATCCAATCGATGAACAAGTGATCGACTATGTCGATGGCCAGACCGACTTACAAAAAGGCGTAATCCGTGCGATCGGCAACCCGCGCGATAGATTCTCCGAAGACAAGCTCCGCATGCTTCGGGCAGTTCGATTTGCTACGACCCTGAAATTTCAAATTGAAGAGCAGACATTCGACGCCATCCGCAGCATGGCATCCGAAGTAAAAATCGTCAGTGCCGAACGAATTGGCGCCGAATTGCGACGGATGCTAACCCATCCCCAACGTCGTTTGGGAATTCAACTTCTGCAAGACAGTGGCTTGCTGCTACCCTTGCTCCCCGAACTTGCCGACTGGCCCAAGCAGCAGCCAACCGCGTGGCAGCAATTGCTCACCCGGCTCGAACGCCTACAAAGCGAATCACTAGCGGCAGCGCTGGCGACGATGCTATTTGAATTGGAACAAAACAAAATTGTCGGCCAGATTGGACGGCGGTTCCGTTTCACCAATAACGAAATCGACCGCGCGACGTGGCTAGTTCAGGCCTTATCTTGCCTCGAAAAGGCAGACCAGATGCCTTGGCCCCAACTGCAACGCTTGTTGGTCCACCAAGGCGCAGAGGAACTTGTCGCCTTGGCCGCCGCCACTTGGGGCGACGATCACCCCTGCGTACAAGAATGCCGACGTCGCCTTGCCTTGCCAGCTGAAGAACTAAATCCCGAACCGCTACTTTCAGGCAAAGACTTAATCGCCCACAGCATCACGCCCAGCCCCCAGTTTGGCCGCCTGCTCGAACATATCCGCGACGAGCAACTACTCGGCAACATCACCACCCCCCAGCAAGCCCTAAAACAAGCCGACCACTGGCTACAGGATAACAAGCCACAAAACGAATCATAAAACAGAACCGCAGGCGTAAGCCCGCGGCCCCAAACGAGTACCAGCGTCGTAATGGATAGAAGAATGAAAAAACAGCTACTTTGCATTGCAGCGCTGCTTGCCCTGGGTGGCGGTACAAGTCGGGCGGACGATATTTTTCTTTTGCCCTATTTCTTGGGCAATGGCGAAACCGGCATCTACTTCGCAACTAGCCACGACGGGCTGAAGTTCCAATGGCTCAACGATGGCAAGGTCGTTCTGCCAGCGCCAAAATGGGGACAGGAAAGCCTCACTCGCGATCCCTCGATCGTTTATCACGAAGGCGTGTTTCATATGGTATGGACAACCAGTTGGAACTCCCTAAGCATCGGCTACGCACATTCAAACGATCTCGTCCGTTGGAGCGAACCAACAAAAATCGACATCTGGGGCGAGTTCACCGCCGTGAAGAACACATGGGCGCCCGAACTGCATTGGGATCCAGAAAAACACGAATTTCTGATCCTCTGGAGTTCGACAACACTGGCAGAGCTTGCCGACGCAGACGGGTCCGCCGATCCGCACGGCAACGACCATCGCACCTACGCGGCTAGAACGAAGGACTTCAAGACGTTCTCACGACCAACCCTATTTTTCAGTCCGAAAAATCCTGAGTACGGGGTGATCGATCCGTATATCGCCCACGACAATCGCAACACAACCAATACTTCCGATGACCGCTGGGTGATGGTGATCAAAAACGAGATGCCTCCTGAGCAAGGTGGCAAAAATCTGCGACTCTCGTTCAGCAAACACATGCAGGGGCCGTTTGAAACCACGCTGGGGCCGCCGCTTGTCGGAGCAGGAACAGACATCGTCGCCACGATGGGCGAAGGCCCGTCGCTGCTGAAACACGACGGTCAGTGGATGCTGTATTGGGATGCTCCTGGCAGCGATTTTTCGTATTGTCTCGCGACGAGCAACGATCTAAAAACCTGGACAAACCGCTCACAAGAGATGACGCTACCCGCAAAACAGATGCGTCACGGCACGGTCCTTATCGTCCCCGCAACGGCGGTTGCCCGGCCCTAGCCCCAGATTCCTCACCACCAAGAGCCAATATGGCAAAGCCACAACCAAACAGGTAGGAATTTCTCAAAGTGAAAAGGATTTGAACCACGAATGACACGAATTTACACGAATAGGGACGGAATTTAGCTTAAAATCCCCTCCCAGATGCGTCTGAATTGGGTTGATTTAGGGCCTGACTAGGCCCTAATTATTTGTGCTATTCGTATGATTCGTGGTTGGGTGCTTTTTAGTTTGAGTTTGTTAAGAATCAAAGACCCCTGAAAAGGGTTCCCAATTTAGAACGACTGACGCTACCATTTTAGGCCCGTTCGCGGATCGTCGGTGTACTTTTCCATGATCGCTTGTATTTTTTTGCGGTCGGATTCCTCGATCTTCTTGGGGAGAACAATCTGTACCTCGGCAAAGAGATCTCCCGGCTCCCCGCTAGTGCCTTTTACGCCCTGCCCTTTTGCGCGTAGCTTGCTACCGCTGGAGGTGCCGGGCGGCACCGTTAGCGAGATCGTACCGTGGGGCGTGGGGACATCGACTTTCGCACCATTCACGGCTTCGGCAACGGTGATGGGTAGCTGCACATCGAGTCGTCGGCCTTTGCGGCGGAAGTGCGGGTGCGGGGCGGCAGAAACTTTGATGAGGAGATCGCCGTTGGGGCCTCCGTCGGGGCTAGGCTCTCCTTGGCCTCGCAAGCGGATTTTTTTTCCATCTTCGATCCCCGAGGGGATTTTTATGTGCAAGGTCTCCTCGGTGCCATCACTTCGGCGAATACCAACTTGGTATTCACCGCCCAGGACTGCCGTTGTGAATGGGACGGTTATTGCTTGCTCGATGTTCGCCCCCCGTTGTGGGGCTGCAGGCCTTGAGGGTCGTTGGCCACGTTGGCCTAGGTTTTTGAATAGGTCGGCAAAGCCCCCGCCACCGCCGCCTCCTCCGCCGAACAGATCGTCCAGATTGATGTCGAAGTTAGGGCTCCCATCCCCGGCTCCCCAAGCCTGAGGGCCTGGGCCGGCTGCTCCTACAGATTCGTAGGCGCTGCCATAGCGATCGTACATCTCTCGCTTTTTGGAATCATTAAGCACATCGAACGCATTCTGAACTTTTTGAAACTGTTCTTTGGCCCGTTTGTCGTCAGGGTTGAGGTCGGGGTGGTACTTACGAGCCAATTTTCGGTAGGCCGATTGAATATCTTCCGCCGAAGCTCCGCGATTGACGCCTAAGGTTTCGTAATAATCTTCTGCCATGCAAACTACCCTGTCCTATCAACTCCTAGAATTTTGTGTCAGCCAACTATCTTACCGCATCGAAATAGCGAGCGAAATATGCCTAAGAACGGGGTTTTTCCGGGATTTCCCTCGCTAGCGCGTCGGGCTAGTGTTACAGCACCGTTACAGCCTACCCGAAATGGAAAAATGGATGATCCTGGGAAATTCGGGGCTAGACTTCCTATGAAGGGGTATTCTTCGGGATCTTCCGGCCAGGATGGCCGGGCTATGGGGGTGTTTTTCTGATGTTTCGACGACTGTTCTTTATCGCCGCTGGCGTTGCGCTCTTGCTACAAACCGCTCAACTGGCCGTTGCTGCCCGCTATGACGGGAAGCTAACGATCATTGCGATTGACGAGAAGACAGGGCAACGCCTCGCTGTTCGCATGGAGCTGCGTGATGCTCGTGGTCGGGCTGTGCGAGTCAAGTCGAAGGGCGCTATTTCGCATGGCGACTATTTTGTTTTCGATGGCGAAGTCACTCTCGAATTGCGAAAAGGTGCATATAAATTTCTTATTGAGGCAGGGCCTGAGTACCACACTCGGCCGGGGCATTTTACGATTGAGCGTCATGCGGAAGACGAAACCGAAATCGTGCTTCAGCGGCAAGTCGATATGCAAGCCGAAGGGTGGTGGGCCGGCGATCTTGATGTTCACCAACGGGGCAAAGATGTTGCTTTGCTGATGCGGGCGACTGGTGTGGATTTTGTATCTCCAATAGCAGTCGAAAATCTGCGAGGTAAATGCCGGAAGGCGAAAGCCGCGAAAGGGCCTACGTTCGATCCACGGGTATTGCTCGATTATCGACGGGGTGGTGGTTTGTTGATGTTTGCTTGGGGAGACTCGCCCGAAGCGAGCGACGTTTGCCGCGAAAAAGCCAAAGGCTCGACGCTTCGATTATTGGAGTTAGCCGACCAAGCCGATGCCGAAGTCGTGGCTCTCTCGCCGTTTGGTTGGGATCTGCCGCTATGGGTTGCGGGGGGTAAGCTCGACGCGATTCAGATTATTCATCGTCATGCACTAGCAGATGGCGCTGTCGACAACGAAGGGTGGGGGCGGCCTCGCGATAAGGCGTTTTTTCCGGGCAAGACAGGCAACGGTCGGTGGAGTGAGACAATCTATCACCATCTTCTGAATTGCGGCCTGCGTATTGCTCCGGCAGCGGGGAGCGGCTCTGGGGCCAATGCCAGTCCGGTGGGAACCAATCGGGTTTATGTTTATTGCGAGGAGGATTTCACCCCAGAAAAATGGTTTGAGGGACTTCGTGCTGGTCGGGTAATCGTGACCAATGGACCGCTGCTTCGCCCCAAGGTCGAGGGCCAGTTGCCAGGGCACGCCTTTCGGCTAGAGTCGGGTGAATCACGCGAATTTCATATCGGCTTGAGCCTTACGTTCTACGAGAAAGCGCCGGTCGAATATCTTGAAATCATCAAGAATGGCCGTGTGGTTTACGAGGTGCGATTAGAGCAACTTGCCCAGCAGAAAGGCCGTTTGCCGCCGGTTCAGTTCGAGGAGAGCGGCTGGTTTTTGGTTCGGGCTGTCACCAGTCAATCTCAAAATTACCAGTACGCAACCACCGGGCCGTATTTTGTCGAAGCCAACTATCAGCCGCGTGTAAGCCGAAAAAGCGTGCAGTTTTTCATTGACTGGCTGGACGAGGCGGCTGAGAAATTTCCGGGGAATGAAGCCGTGCTTGCCGACATCCAAGCGGCCCGGCCTTTCTGGCAAGAGAAGTTGCGACAGGCCAACGCGGAGTAACTCAAAATGAAAACAAGTAGGATTTTCTCGCAAAGGCGCTAAGTCGCAAAGGAAAGACGAGAAAGGGATTGTCTCGCAGAGGCGCAGAGACAGCGGAGAAAATCGGATTGCTATAGCTCTGCTGTCTCAGCGAGAGTCTAAATTGCGAGGTCAATCATACAAAAAATTTGCGCGCAGCGAAAATTTTGAATCGTTAGAGACTAGACTTCTTGGTTTTGTTGTCCTTTGAATCGTTTTCGTCCCGATTGGTGTCGCCGTTGGTTGCGTAAAGCAAATCGCGTTGCGAGCGTCGTTCAGCTTCGCCCGGTTTTGCGGGGATACGATCGTAGGTGCCATCCGACAATAGGATTCGAGTTCGAGTATTGTCGCTCAGGTAGATGGGTAGGACTTCTTCGCAAATGCGTTGTTGCAAGTCGGGCGCGTCGACCGGGAACATCACTTCGACTCGGCGCTCAAAGTTGCGAGGCATCCAATCGGCGCTGGAGAGAAATACCTGTTTTTTCGAGCCTTCGCCGAATACGAAAATGCGGCTATGTTCCAGGAATCGATCCACGATACTGCGAACCTGGATGTTATCGGAAATGCCTTTGAGGCCCGGTCGAAGGCAGCAGATTCCGCGGACGATCAGATCGATTGGGACTCCCGCCTGGCTAGCCCGATAAAGGGATTCGATGGTTTCGCGGTCGACCAGCGAATTGAGCTTGGCAATGATTCGCGACTTTTTCCCCTCTTGGGCCCGCTTGGTTTGGGTATCGATCAACTCGATCGTGCGGCGGTGTAAATCTTGTGGCGCAACGATCAGTTTCTTCCACTCATGGCCTTGCGAATAGCCTGTCAGAAAGTTGAATAGTGCCGAGGCATCGTCTGCCATCATTTTGTTTGCCGTGAACAGCCCCATGTCGGTGTAGAGTTTGGCGGTCGTCGGATTGTAATTGCCCGTGCCAAGGTGTATGTACCGCCGTACTTTTTTTCCCTCTTGTCGTACGACCATGGCCAATTTGCAGTGTGTTTTTAGGTCCATGAACCCATACACGACATGCACACCGGCACGTTCCATTTGTCGGGCCCAGACGATATTGTTTGCCTCGTCGAAACGGGCTTTTAGTTCGACCAACGCAGTGACATGCTTGCCATTTTCGGCAGCTTGGCTCAAAGCACGGATAATCGGGCTATCGCCGCTGGTGCGATAGAGTGTCTGTTTGATCGCAAGTACATGAGGGTCTTCCGCAGCCGACTCGATGAATTTTACAACGGGGTCGAACGAATCGAACGGATGATGCAGCAAGATGTCTCGGTTGGCGATCTCGGCAAAGATATCGTCGTTCGTACGTAAACCTAGGGGTCGACGTGGCTGAAATGGCGGTTCGTGCAGCTCCTCTTTGCTAGCCAAGCTCGTAAGCTCTCGTAGGCCGGTCATGTCGAGCATGCCATCGATGTGGTAAACCTCGCTGTAGGTTTCGTCGTCGACGCCAAGCCTGTGGTGTAAGTGCTCTTCGCTAACCAACATGGCTAACAGATCGCGTCCCATGTCGGATTGTACTTCGAGTCGAACCGCTTCGGAGTGCTGCCGAGCACGAAGGTGCGACTCGATCGACTGGAGCATGTCGTCGGATTCTTGTTCTAAGAGATCGACATCCATGTCTCTGGTGATTCGGAATGACGCATGATGGTTGATTTCGTAGCCGCCAAATAGCTCGGGCATTTTCAAAGCCAATATGTCTTCTAAAAGAACAAACACATGCTCGCCCGGCTCGCCCACATGAACAAAACGGGGCAGCACCTGTGGCAATTGAACGACGGCAAACAGATCGGCTGGACCTAGCCCACTTGTGCGATGCAAGAGGGCCACTAAATAGACACCCCGGTTGTGGAAGCGCGGGCTCGGGTGACTAGGATCGATGGCCATCGGCGTGAGGATTGGAAACGCCCGTTGACGGAAGAAATCGCTGACAATCTTTCGTTGGCTCTTGCTTAAATCTTGCTCGCTGAGGATGTAAATTTTTTCTTTTGCGAGTGCCGGCAAGATGTCGTCGTTGAAACAGCGATATTGATCTTTGACCAACTGCCGAGTGCGATGAGAGATTTTTAATAATTGCGTCAGCGATCGAAAACCGTCGACAGCAACGTCCTGGGCGGCCACGCCCCCAAACGCTTGCTCTCGCAACCCGGCCACCCGAACCATGAAAAATTCATCCAAGTTCGAGCTGAAGATCGACAGAAAATTCGCCCGATCGAGCAGTGGGTTTGTCGGGTCTTGCGCCTCTTCCAATACTCGCGCATTGAATTCCAGCCAACTCAACTCGCGGTTGATAAAATGCTCGGGCAGGAATGTCTGTGGATTGTCCATCGCGGGTAGATTCGCTGAGAATCGCAGGGTCGATACCTGGAGGACGATTTCTTCAAATCGCCCCCCTCCAGACGGTCTTAGAGGCCGTTACCTTCGATTATAACCTAACCGCGACGTTAGGGATAAATGAGGGGCTGCGATCTGAAATCAAGCGGAGGGCGTATTCTGTTTGTGTTTGGTATTCCGGCCAGGATGGCCGGGCGATGGAGTTGAGTCGCTCTAAACTAGGGTGTCGAAGACTCGCACTTCGGCCCAATTGCTGCTTTGTTCGCTGATGAATTTTTCGTGACGGTCCGAAGTTTGATAGCGTTCGTGATCTGCTTCGGTGGCAAAGACCAATACGATGCCTACCTCGTGTCGAGTATCGTTGACGTCCCGCTGGTAGGCTTTTGCACGGCGGCCAACGCTAAAATGGACCAAGCCCGGATGGTCGTTCAAATATTCGCGACATGCGGCAACCAGGGAGTCCTGGGCCTCGTCGGAACCATCTTTGAGAGTGAAGTAGACTACGTGGGCCAGGGAGTTGGAATCGGTAGAGGTCACGATTGAAGTCCTATGCACTAAGCTGGTTCAAGTTTATTGCTTCAAAAATACGAAATCCGAATGTCGAAATCCGAAATAAATACAAAACCAGAAGATCAAATGACCAAAACAAAGGTTAGTTTTGATTCGATGGTTGATCTCGGTTTGTGCGAATCGTAGCGGCGTCGACAGCGCCGCTCCCAGACTTTTTTGATTGGTGAATCGAAGGACCGATCAGTTCTTCGATCTCGTCGTAGTCGAGTATTTCGCGTTCGAGCAGGGCTTTCGAAAGGGTCTCAAGTTTATCGCGATGCTTGGCGAGAAGCTGCTCGGCTTGCTCAGAAGCAGTGTGGAGTATTCGAGTGATTTCCTCGTCGATTATCTGCGCCGTATGCTCGCTAAAGGTGCGATGTTCGTGGGCCATCTCGCGTCCAAGAAACGGCTGCTCTTCGCTATGGCTGTATGCCACCGGGCCAAGCCGTTCGCTCATTCCCCAGCGGGTGACCATACGTCGAACCAGTGCGGTAGCTTGTTGGAGATCGTTTTCGGCACCAGCGCTGTATTCGTCAAACTGTATTTTCTCGGCGGTTCGCCCACCCAGCATCATTGCCAATCGGGCAAGCATTTCGCTTTCCCGCATATTGTGGCGATCTTCCTCAGGCACCAACTGCGTAACGCCCAGCGCTCGTCCACGCGGGATAATGGTGACCTTATGAACTCGATCGCTATTGGGGAGCAGCCAAGCAAGGATGGTGTGCCCTGCTTCGTGGTAGGCGGTGATTTCTTTTTCTTCTTCGGTGACGACTTCCTCGCGTTTGGCGCCCATCAGCACCCGATCGCGAGCATGTTCGAAGTCGTCCATGTCGACTTTGTCGTGTTCCTGCCGAGTAGCCCAGAGGGCGGCCTCATTCACCAAATTGCGGATATCAGCGCCAGTGAGGCCAACCGTGGCGCGGGCTAATTTTTCAAAATCGACGTTCTCGGTGATGGGGACATCGCGGCTATGTAGCTCGAAAAGTTCGCGGCGTCCTTTAATCGAGGGCCTGTCGACGGTGATATGTCGATCAAAACGTCCAGGTCGGAGCAGTGCCGGGTCGAGGACATCGGGGCGATTGGTTGCGGCTAGAACAATCACCGTCGACCCGGGGCTAAACCCATCCATCTCGCTGAGGATTTGGTTGAGTGTTTGTTCGCGTTCGTCATGCCCACCCCCCAGGCCCGCTCCGCGTTGTCGACCGACGGCGTCGATTTCGTCGATGAACAAGATCGAGGGGGCATTATCTTGAGCGGTTTTGAACATATCGCGAACACGGCCCGCTCCAACACCGACAAAAAGCTGGATGAATTCCGAACCGTTAATTGAAAAGAAAGGCACACTGGCCTCGCCCGCGATCGCCCTGGCGAGCAACGTCTTGCCCGTGCCCGGTGGGCCCATCAGCAGAACCCCCTTGGGTACTCGGGCGCCGAGTTTTTGAAACTTTTCTGAGTCTTTGAGAAAATGAACTATCTCTTGCAGGTCTTTCTTCACCCCTTCGAGTCCGGCAACATCGTCAAACACTACTCGATTTTCGTCGGCGTCGTAACGTCGAGCAGGGCTTTTGGTGACTCCCCCGAGCATGCCCCCGCCCATCATCTGATCGCGTGATCGGCGGAACATGCTCCATCCGAAAAAGACGAGCAACACCAAGCCGGCCAGTGAGATGAAAATGAAGAGATCTTCGGGGCCCGAGGGGATTTCGGCTTTGATTTCAACCTCTTGGGCCTCAAGCTTTGCCAGCCACGCTTCTCCCGCTTGTGGTGGAATCGTGCATTCAAAGCGTTTGATGGGCTTTTGATCTTCTTTTTTGGAAGTTTCTTCGGTCGTATCCGTTTTCAGGGTAATTTCGTTTTTGAACTCGCCTGTGACTTGCAGGCCGAGAATGGTAACCCAAGCGACATTGTTTGCTTCGACTTCTTTCAACAACTGGGTATAAGAAACCTGTGGTTGAGTGTCGAACATATTCGTAACGAAAAGTACGGTTACGAATCCGAGCAACACCACGATGAACCAGCTCATGGGGCTGCGTTCAGGCGGTCGTTGCTTTGGAGGGGGATCAGCTGGTTTTTTTTCGTTAGTCATTAAAGAGCGCCACACCAATGCAAGCTACGCGGTCTGCGAGCTAGCATTAGAAGTTTCGGTAATAGCGAATAAGTGAGGGGGCACTTGGAATCAACTGCGGTTAGTTGTCGCCTTTGGTGGGCTTAAATCGAACAACCTTGCCCACCGCTTTCCCCTCCTTGAAGGTTAACTCGGATGTTTTTTCGCCCGCTTCGTTCCAATTGGTCAAGGTACCATCCATCAGTCCGTTCTTAAAAATAATGTGCTGATGTTTCTGACCATTTTCGAAATAGGTAAGGCGGTCACCTTCGATTTTACCATGATTGTAAGTCATTTTCACCTTGGGTTGTTCGCCGTCGGCAAAGTAACGAATCCACTCGCCATGCCGTAGTCCGTTGAGGTATTGTTTTTTGGCTTCTCGAGTGCCATCCTCGCGAAAGGTTTCCCATTGACCGTTCGGGCGTCCGTCTTTGAAAACAATTTTTTTGCAAAGCTGTTCATTGGGGTGCCAATACTGCCACTCGCCAGAATGGATGCCGCGCTGAAAGTTACCTTCAACAAACTTTTTGCCATCGTGGTAATACTCGGTATATTTCCCATGATTTAAGACCAACTCGTTGGATAGAAGGGCAACACCGCGTTCTATTTGAAGTTTGCCATCTTCGTATTGGCTCTTTACGGTTTCCTCTTTAATAATGCGTGCGGGAGGCTCTTCGATCGGTTCGTCGAGGAGTATTTGTTCGCCCTCGGCTGCTAATGTGCATGTGCTAAACGCAGGGACCATAAACATTAGAGCGAGGCAAGTGACGATTAGGTCGGGAAGTCGCATGAGTCTCAATCTCTCTAGCTTGTAGCGGGTGGCGGGACGTTGCTCTGGGAATGCCTTGAAACCGGCTGGAGGAGTATTATTGGGAACCGTCCAGTATGCCACAGCGAAGCCAACCAACCAAGCGGTAGTGGCAGGAGAATTGCAAAGTTGCACGCTCCGTTGTGGCCGCAGGCGGAAACTGTGGGTTATTCGGGCTAGGCGTGCCAACCGGGCGAAAGCTGGGCGTCTTTTTCTACGACGAGAATCTTGTCTTGGATCGAACAATAATCGTTGATTGCCCCGTCAACGATATTCTGGGAATTGATAATCTGGGAGCCTGCGCCAATTCGGCAGTTTTTGTCGACAATCGCTCCCTCGACCACGGAGCCATCGCCAATTCCCAGGGGAATCCTATTTTCGGCATTGCCGCTTCTGCCGTTAGGCGAATCGTAGTAATCGGCACCCATGATAATCGAGTTGCGAATGGTCACGTCTCGGCCGATGCGGCAGCGTAGCCCGATCACGCTGTTTTCGATTTTCACACCAGGTTCGATGATGCAACCATCTGCTACTAAGCTGCCTTTTACCGTAGCTCCGTCAATACGCGTAGGCGGCAAAAAACGGGGCCGCGAATAAATCGGCGACAACGACGTTGCCATCTGAAAGGGTGCGTCTGGTCTGGCCAGTTGCAGATTGGCATCGTAAAACGAACGGATGGTGCCGATGTCTTCCCAATAGCCATCGAAAAGATGCACCTGGACCTTGCGCTGGTCGATGGCCTGGGGAAACACTTCTTTGCCAAAGTCTTGATGGCCGGTGTCTTCGAGTGCTTGGGCGAGCACTTGGCGGTTGAAGATATAGATGCCCATGCTCGCGAGACAATCGCGGCCATTGCTTTCAACTCCACAGCTGTCGATCCAAGCAGGATCCATTTTTACCGAACTCAATTGTTCTTCGGTCTTTGGCTTTTCAACAAAGTTGATGACTCGCCCGGTGTCGTCGACTCGCATGACTCCCAAACCTTCGGCCTCGTGCCCATGCACAGGTTTGGCCGCGATGGTGATATCGGCGCCCGACTTGCGATGTGTATCGAGCATCTGAGAAAAATCCATGCGATACAGTTGATCGCCAGACAAGATCACAATTTGTTCGATGTCTGTTTGAGTTAAATATCGCAGATTTTTTCGTACTGCATCCGCAGTACCCTGATACCAATCGGTACCTTCTGCGATGGTTTGCTGAGCGGCCAAAATTTCGACGAACCCGCCGCTGAAGTTATCAAACCGATAGGTGCGCCGGATATGCCGATGCAAGCTCACCGACAAAAACTGTGTCAGCACATAGATGCGTTTCAATCCGCTGTTAATGCAATTGGACAGCGGGATATCGATCAGTCGATATTTGCCTGCCAGCGGAACCGCAGGTTTCGAGCGGTATTTTGTGAGTGGCATCAATCGCGAGCCTTGCCCGCCACCAAGTACTACAGCAACGACATTGTGCATAGGGATACCTTTTTATTGTCTAGAGTTTTGTACTTTTTCCGCGATGGATTGTCTTCACTGTTGGTGGTGGCGTGGCCGCCACCGCTAACGACTGCTAATTGGGGATTTCTATTTCACGACAAAACTAACCATTTTTCCGGGGACTACGATGGTCTTGATAATCTCCTTATCTTTAATCAACTCCGCAATACGCGAATCGGCACGGGCAAGTTCTTCCATCTTTGCCTGGTCGGCATCGGCGGGCACCGTGATCTTTGCCCGCACTTTGCCTTTGATCTGTACCGGGATTTCAATTTCATCTTCGACGAGCAACGATTCATCATAGGTGGGCCATGCTTCGTAGGCCAGAGATTCGTTGTGGCCCAAGGCTTGCCAGAGTTCTTCGGCAAAATGCGGAGCGAATGGGGCTACGAGCAATAGGATTTGCTCCATCGCTGATCGGGGACGACGATCTTGCTTGGTGAAGAAGTTGGTGAACTCCATCATGCGAGCAATCGCCGTGTTAAACGACATCTTGGCAATATCGTCGGTTACCGCTTTGATGGTTTTGTGCAAGATGCGGTTTTGCTCGTCGGTGGGAGCCTCGTCGCACAGTGCCGGGTTTATAGAAATCTGCTCGGCGTTTTCATCAAGAATCATTCGCCAAACGCGATTCAAGAAGCCATAGACGCCATTCACGCCTTCGGTGTTCCACGGTTTGGTTTGTTCCAACGGGCCCATGAACATCTCGTACAGCCGAAGCGAATCGGCGCCGTACTCGTTGACAACATCGTCGGGGTTGATCACATTGCCACGGCTTTTCGACATTTTCTCGTTGTTTTCGCCGAGAATCATGCCTTGGTTTACCAGCTTCTGAAAAGGCTCGGGCGTGCTGACCACGCCGCGATCGAACAACACCTTGTGCCAGAACCGGGCGTAGAGCAGATGCAGCACGGCGTGTTCCGCGCCGCCTACGTACAGGTCGATCGGCATCCAGGCTTTTTCGACTTCGGGGTCGACCAGCGCCTCGCTGTTTTTTGGGTCAAGAAATCGCAGGTAGTACCAACACGAGCCTGCCCATTGCGGCATCGTGTTGGTCTCGCGTTTGTAGCGTACACCGTCGATCACCGGGTAGAGCCACTCGTCGGGGGCTTTGTCGAGCGGCGGCTCGGGGCGGCCGTGCGGTTTGAAGTCTTCGAGGTGTGGCAAATCGACGGGTAAATCGGCTGCGTCGACTGCTTGAACTCGGCCCGTCTTTTCGCCGGCGTCGTCGAGTTCGTGCAGGATTGGGAACGGTTCGCCCCAGAAGCGTTGGCGAGAAAATAGCCAGTCGCGGAGTTTGTAGTTGGTGGCTTTTTTGGCTAAGCCACTAGCGGCCAATGACTCGGTGATTTTTTCTTTGAAATCGTTGGTGCTTAGGCCGTTGTATTTGCCGGAGTTGATGGCAGTGCCTGGCTCGGTGTAGACCTGATTGCCGGCTAGGATTTTCTCTGCTTCGCCTTGGGTCGCGTGGCGACCCGGCTGGATGACGCATTTGATGGGGATGTTGAACTGTTTGGCGAATTCGAAGTCGCGCTCGTCGTGTGCTGGGACGGCCATGATGGCGCCGGTGCCGTAGCTGATTAGCACGTAGTCGGCTACCCAAATTGGTATGGGCTCGCCGCTGACGGGGTTGGTGGCGTAGGAGCCGGTGAAGACGCCGGTTTTTTCTTTGGCCAACTCGGTGCGATCTAAATCGCTTTTTGCGGCGGCCTGATCGCAATAGGTGGTTACGGCAGCCGTGTTGTCGGGGGTCGTAAGTCGTTCGACAAACGGATGCTCGGGAGCGATCACCATGTAAGTCGCGCCAAACAATGTGTCGGGGCGCGTGGTGTAAACGCGAAGAACATTGTCGCCCGGCTTGCGAGGGAAACCACTTTTTGTGCGTGCGGATTGCCAATCTTGTGCGGACGATTCTTCGGAAGCCAAATAGAAATCGACTTCGGCACCGGTACTGCGCCCGATCCAATTGCGTTGCAGTGCTTTGATGCTTTCCGACCAATCAAGCGGTTCTAGGTCGTCTTCCAGCCGGCTGGCGTAGGCCGTGATTCGCAGCATCCACTGGCGCAAGGCGCGGCGTTCGACCGGATGGTCGCCTCGTTCGCTTTTGCCGTTGATTACCTCTTCGTTAGCCAAGACGGTGCCGAGGGCAGGGCACCAGTTCACGGGTGCATCGCTTTGATAGGCCAAGCGATGCTCGTCTCGGAATTCTTGTACGGCGTCGTCGCCAGCAGCGGCGACGTCGTCTGGGATCGGCAACTCGCTAATTGGGCGGCCCTTTTGCTGCTGGTCGTCGAACCATGTGTCGAACAGTTGCAAGAAAATCCACTGGGTCCAGCGGAAGTAGGCCACGTCGGTAGTGGCCAATTCTCGCGACCAATCGTAGCTGAAGCCCAGCATCTTCAACTGGCGACGGAATGTGTCGATGTTCTGTTCGGTTTGGATACGAGGATGCTCGCCCGTCTTGATCGCGTGCTCCTCGGCTGGCAGCCCAAACGAATCGAAGCCCATTGGGTGGACGACCGATTTGCCTTGCATGCGAGCGGCTCGGCAAACGATATCGGTGGCGGTGTAGCCCTCAGGGTGCCCAACGTGTAAGCCGTTGCCGCTGGGGTAGGGGAACATATCGAGAACATAAATCTTCTCGCCACTCGGCAAACGGGGGGACTCGAAGGTACGGTGCTCGTCCCAGTAGGCTTGCCACTTGGGTTCGATGGTGGCGGGATTATAGCGAGGCATAAGGAGATTTCGGAATTCGGATTGCGGAAAGCGGAATTCAAGCCAGCCGCGTTGCAACGCAACGCATGGCCCAGAGCCAAACGACCGATTCTAATGCCCCAGGGCCGCGGCGCAAACCGCTCTACCAGTTGACTTTGTAGCCTCTGGCCAAGTAAAGTGACAAGTTCGCAAACCAACGATCTGCGGCATAAGGGGAAGGGCGGAATGGTAAGGCCAAACCCGCCCTCAAATCAAAATTCATGGAAAAAACCAAAGTTGCCATCATTGGACTGGGTACCGTCGGTTCTGGCGTTGCTCGCCTGTTGCTCGATTTTGGCGATCGCACTGCCCGGCACGCAGGGCGTACGCTCTGGCTAGAGAAGGCGGTTGTTCGCGATCTTGAGAAAGCTCGCGACTGCGATCTGCCTGAGGGCATACTCACCGATCAGCTCTCCGAGGTGGTCGATAATCCCGAGATTAAGGTAGTTGCCCAACTTATTGGTGGCCTTGAACCGGCTCGCACGATCATGTTGCAGTTGCTGGAGAGCGGCAAAGATGTGGTGACGGCGAACAAGGCCTTGCTAGCTGAGCATGGCCCCGAAATTTTCGACCGTGCTCGCGAACTTGGTCGTAGTGTGGCTTTCGAAGCCTCGGTCGCGGGTGGCATTCCGATTATCGCGAACATTGGCCAATGCTTGTCAGCCAATCAGATTCAGTCGTTGCATGGCATTTTGAATGGGACGAGCAACTTTATCCTCAGCAAAATGCACGAGGACGGCTCGGCCTACGACGAAGTGGTCGCCGAAGCCCAACGGCTGGGCTACGCCGAGGCCGACCCGGCGATGGACGTCGATGGCACCGACGCGGCACAAAAACTGGCAATCCTTGCCCATCTAGGGTTTGGTGCTCGCGTTGATTGGGATGACATACCACGTTCGGGTATCGACACGCTGGAGACAGCCGACATTCGCTATGCGGAGGAGATGGGCTACAAAATCAAGTTGCTGGCCGTTGCCCAGTTGGTTGACGAGGGGCTGGAACTGCACGTTTCGCCTACCCTCGTCAAGGCGGGCCAACCTTTGGCCGAAGTGGGCGGGCCTTTCAATGCGATTCGTGTTGATGCCGACGCGGTGGGCGAGTTGCTGTTCTATGGCCCAGGAGCGGGGCAGATGCCAACCGCTTCGGCTGTGGTTGCCGACATGATAGACACAGCCGTTGGTCGCACCGGTATTACTTTTAGCACGCTCGAACTATGGTCGAATCGGCAAGCACGGGTTGCCCCCGCCGACTATGCCCATGCCTGTGGCCGGTTTTACTTGCGAGTAACGGTCGACGATAGCCCTGGTGTGCTTGCGCTGATTACGCAGGCACTTGGCGACCAGGACATCTCGATCGCATCGGTATTGCAGCACGAGCCGGCTGGGAATGGCCAGCCCGTACCGCTTGTGATTATGACCCATGAGACCACAGCCGGTGCGGCGGGCAAAGCTTGCGATACGATGAGCCAGCTTGATTGTGTTAAGGCGGATCCTGTTCGTATGTGGGTGCGAGACTGACTTACTGACGCTGGAGGGCCGTGCAGTGCGTGGCACTGCGGCTGTGGAACTTTTTATGAAATATGCGATTGTTATTCCTGATGGTGCTGCGGATGAGCCGCAGGACGAGCTTGGTGGTCGAACGCCGCTCGAAGCCGCACAAACCCCGGCGATGGATGCTTTAGCATCTGAGGGCGTAGTAGCCCGCGCCTGCCACACCCCCGCGTCGCTGCCAGCCGGGTCAGAAGTCGGCAATATGAGCCTGTTGGGTTACGACCCGATCGTGAACTTCACCGGACGGGCTCCCATCGAAGCGGCTGCCCAGGGGATTGAGCTTGCCGCTGAAGATTGGGCCATCCGCTGTAATTTGGTCACGGTCGAAGACCAAACGATGCGTGATTTCACCGCCGACCACATTTCGACCGAAGAAGCGACCGAACTGCTTGCCGCAGCCCAAGAGGAGTTGGGCGGCGAGGGATTGGAGTTTGTGCCGGGGGTCAGCTATCGCAACCTGCTGCTCTGGCGAGGTGCCCAGCGCCCGGCCCCTTTTAGCATGGACCTGCGTGCGACTCCGCCACACGATCTCACCGATCAATCGATTCTCGACGACTTTCCGCGTGGGCCTGGGAGCGATGTTCTGAACGAACTCATGGCAGCCACGGCGGAAATTTTCAAAGATCACGCCGTCAACAAAAAACGTATTGCGGAGGGCAAACTTCCTGCCACGAGCGTTTGGCTCTGGGGCATCGGTCGAGCACCCAAGTTGCAGCCGTTTGCCGAAGCCTATGGCCCGCAAGGTGCCATGATCACAGCTGTCGACTTGCTTCGTGGCCTCGCCTCGCTGGTCGGTTGGAAACGGATCGAAGTTCCCGGCGCGACGGGCTATACCGACACCGACTACGCCGCCAAAGGCCGTTACGCCATCAAGGCTCTCAACGAGGTCGATTTGATCTGTGTTCATGTCGAGGCTCCCGACGAAGCCTCGCACGAGGGCGATTGTGCTGCAAAGGTGAAAGCGATCGAAGAGATCGACCGTCACGTCGTAGCGCCCCTGGCGAGTTCGCTTCAGCAAACGGGCAACTGGCGCATGATGATTTCGCCAGATCATCCCACATTCCTAAGCACCAAGACGCACTCACATGGCAATGTGCCGGTCGCCATCGCTGGCACCGGGATCGAGGCTGACGAATTCACGTCGTATAGCGATACCAACGCAGCCCAGTCGAAGCTAGCCTTCGAAGCAGGTTGGCAGGCGATGAGGTGGTTTATTGGAGGTAAGTAAACCGCTGTAAATTAACCACGACGGCACGACGAGCACAACGTACCGAGTTTTTATGTACGAGCCAATTCCAAAAGAAACAGAACGCATTGCTGGTTTAGTTATTGAGGCAGCATTTCGAGTGCATCGGGCACTTGGCCCAGGATTATTGGAATCGGTCTATGAAACGTGTTTATGTCACGAACTTTCGAAAATGGGCGTTTCGTTTCAAAGACAATCGGAGTTGCCCATAACCTACGATGGACAAAAATTAAAGTCGGGTCTGAGAATAGATGTATTCGCTGCTGACTGTGTTATCGTCGAACTAAAAGCAGTGGAGAAGATAATACCACTTTTCGAGGCGCAGACCTTGACCTATTTGAAGATGACAAAGCAACGACTTGGCCTATTGATTAATTTCAATGTGACATTGCTCAAGGACGGCATCAAACGAATTGTACTTTAGTACTACAGCGCAGGGTCAAGTTAACCACAACGACCACGACGTGAATCTACAGCATGTAACACATAGAAGCTGTCCGCCAATCAATTCAAACGAGAGAGATTATCACAAGAAACAACACCTGCGGCGTTTCGATAGGCTCTGGATCGAGGAAAATACCCGAAATCCAGTCTTCTTTCGTCGTGTTCGTTGTGTCGTCGTGGTTCAACCTTGCGCAGTAGTATTAGCCAGACAATATAAATGTTAGTTTGACCACTACGAGCACAACGTGATAGATCGAAATTTTGTTAGGAGTATTTCACTTTCGTCGTGTCCGTCGTGCCGTTGTGGTTAGTTTTTTCTTTCTGTTCCAAAATCCGAAATCAAAAAAATGAGTTTAATCGTTCAAAAATTTGGTGGTACTAGCGTTGCCGATGCTGAGAAAATTCGTGCCGCTGCGCGGCGTGCTTATCGTGCCCAGCAACAGGGCCATCAGGTAGTGATGGTTGTGAGTGCCATGGGCAAGAATACCGATATGCTGGTCGATCTTTCTAACCAAGTTTGCGACGACCCGCCAGCCCGCGAGATGGATATGCTCCTCTCCACGGGCGAGCAAGTTTCGGTTGCCCTGGTGGCGATGGCGATTCACGACCTCGGCGGCAAAGCCGTGAGCCTCACCGGGGGGCAGATTGGGGTTCGCACAGATTCTAGCCATACGAAGGCTCGTATTCAGTCGATTTCGACCGACCGTATGCGTAGGCTGCTGGACGAGGGCAACATCGTCATCGCTGCTGGTTTCCAGGGGGTTGATAACGATTTGAACATCACCACGCTGGGCCGAGGCGGTAGCGATACGTCTGCTGTGGCTTTGGCCGCTGTGCTTGGGGCCGACATGTGCGAAATTTACACCGACGTGGATGGCGTGTTTACGACCGATCCTCGTGTGGTGGCCGAGGCGCGGAAGATGTCGAACGTCAGCCACGACGAAATGCTCGAACTGGCCAGCCTGGGTGCCGGGGTGATGCATAGCCGATCGATTGAATTCGGCAAGAAGTTCAACGTGCCGATTCATGTCCGGAACAGCGGCGTTTTTACGGACGAACCTGGTTCGATCATCGGCCCGATTACTGAGTCCGAAAAGCGAGCCGTCAGCGGTTGTGCTCTTACTAAAGAAGAGGCACGTATTACCGTGACCGGTGTTCCCGACAAGCCGGGCGTTAGTCTCACGATATTCGAAAGGCTTGCCGGAGTGAACGTGGCGGTCGACATGATTTTGCAGACCGCCGGGACCGATGGGAAAGCTGACATTTCGTTTACCGTATTAGAAAGCGAACTCGATCGGGCCTTAGAAGCGGTTAACGACGCAGCCGCGGCGGTTGGTGCTACGGAGGTTTCTCACGAGGCCAATGTCTCGAAAGTCTCGGTCGTTGGCTTGGGTATGGCCACTCAAACGGGGGTTGCCGACCGTATGTTCCGCGCCCTTGCCGAAGGTGAGATCAATATCGAAGCGATTACGACCAGCGAAATCAAGGTTTCTTGTTTGGTAACCCGCGAGCAGGGGCTCGAAGCGTTGCGTGCCGTTCATTCTGAATTTGAACTTGGCATCGCTCCCGAAGGTCGGGCAACGTTTGAAGACTCGTTGAAGGCTGCTAAGAAAGCGAAAGATACAGACGCCCTCGCGGTGGTGAGTCGGCTACAGTCGATGGAAGACCTTACGGTTCACGGCGTGCAACTCAACGACACGCAGGCGTTAATCACACTGACGTCTGTTCCCAACAGCCCCGGCATTTCGGCTGACGTGTTCGAAGGGGTTGCCGCGGCGGATATCGTAGTGGACATGATCGTTCAAGGCATCGGTGCCGATGGCAAGACGAACGTCAGCTTTACCGTGCCACAGGGCGACCACGAAAAAGCGGTCGCTGCGGTCAAGTCGGTCATCGAAAAGCTGGGCGGGACGGTTGGGTCTCAGGCCAATATTGCCATTCTATCAGTCACCGGCGTCGGCATCCGCAGCCATACGGGCGTCGGCTTACGCATGTTCCGCGCCCTTTCGCAGGCAGGCATCAACGTCGAGTTGGTCAGCACCAGCGAGGTAAAGGTCAACGTGGTTATCGAAGCCGACAAAGGCAAAACCGGCTTGGCAGCGCTGGAAGAGGCTTTTGCTGATGTGATAGGGTGAGGGAATGTGAGATTTAAGATTTAAGATTTAAGATCGTCAATCATAAATCTCACATTTTACATCCCCCCCCCACCTATCACGTCGTTAAGCACGTCTTCGCTTACGTAGATGGGCAGCACGGGATCGCAGGTTACGGCGACGGCGATGGCATCACTTGGTCGTGCGTCGATCTCGATCAGTTCGCCTTCGTGTCGCACCCGCAGCACGGCGTAGTAGGTGTGGTTTTTCAGTTCGCTGATAATGACGTCCTGAAACTCGCCGCCCATCGCCTCGACGGTACTGACCAGCAGATCGTGGGTCAGCGGTCGGGGAGCCTCATCGTGCTTTACCCGTCGGTGGATGCTGGTTGCTTCGAAGATGCCGATCAGGATGGGGAACATCCGATCGCCATCGATTTCTTTCAGATGAATCACCTGCTCGCTATTAATCTCGCTGATGATAATCCGAGATAGTTCCATCGCCACTGGCATGGTTTATTTCCTCTGTCAAAAATGTGTCCTGAATGCTGTAGGCCTCGGTCTTCAGCAACCAATCCATTTTATAAGAAGGGCCAGGAATTAACCACTGATGAACACGAATAAACTTAGAGTGGCCTTTGGGCACAACCCAAAAAAGGAAACCGCTAATCAGCGCTAATTATGTGAGAACAGACGAAAAAGCAGGTTTGAGATCAGCGATTCTCAGCGTTGATTAGCGGTTTCTTCACCCTATTTACAGCTTCGCCAGTGCTGTTTCTACGGCTGCTAACTGTTCTTCGGCGGCAGCTAGCTTGTCTCGCTCGGATTGCACCACCTCGGCTGGGGCTCGGCTGACGAAGTTTTCGTTGCTTAGCTTGCCAGCTAGCGACTTGGTGAACTTGGTGAGGTTGTCTCGCTCGGCTGTGAGTCGCTTGGTTTCGGCCTCGGCGTCGAAGAAGTCGCTAATGTCGACGTGGACTTCCATGCCTGACAGTGGTTTGCTGGCCGCTTGCTCGGGAGCTGTAGCGTCAGGGCCTATTGCCGTGGCTGTTGCTCTCGCCATCGATTGGAAGTAGGGCTGCATGGGTTCTAGTCGCGCAGCCGTTTCGGCGTCGCAGTTGACCGAAAAACTGACGGCTTCCTTGGGCGGAATGTTTTGGCCCATGCGGGTTTCGCGAACTGCGCCCAGCACGGCTTGGAATTGGGCAAACTGCTGTTCGATGGCGGTGTCGATTCGGACTGCGTCGGCCTTTGGCCACGGGGCGGTGCAAACCGATTCGCTTGCCGTGGGCGGCGATGCTAAACCTCGGCGGTTGGCTACGCTGCCGAGCAGGTGCCAAACTTCTTCGGTGAGAAACGGAATCATCGGGTGCAGCAACCGTAGTAACGAGTCGAGTACGTGGGCCAGCACCCGTTGGGCAACCGCCCTTTGTTCGGGCATGGCAAATCGGGCTTTCACCATCTCGACATAAAAACTGCAAAAGTCGTCCCAGGCAAAATGATACAGCTCGCGGGCCGCATCGGCGTAGCGATATTCCTCAAGGGCCTCGGTGACCTTGCCCGTCACGGTCGCCAGCCGACTTAGCAGCCAACGGTCTTCGAGCAGCAGCTCGTCGTCCGACACCTCGGCAGCTTCGTAGCCTTCCAGATTCATCAACGAAAACCGTGAGGCGTTCCAGAGCTTGTTGCAGAAGTTTCGGCCAAGCTCGAACCGTTCGCTGACCACCGCCCCGCGAGGCAGGGCTAGGTCATCGTCCGACCGGGCCCATTGCGTGCTAAAGGGTTTTTTGCACTTGTCGCATTCGATACGAGGCAGCACACGGTTTTTCTTGGTCTGTTTTATTTGCGTCTGACAGTTCGGGCATTCAAACTCAACCGGCATCCGCACGTCTTGCGTCTCGGTCGTCAGATACGCGATACCAAACCGCAGCGCATCGGCCCCGAATTTTTCGATCACATCCAAAGGATCGACGCCGTTTCCTTTCGATTTGGACATCGTCTCGCCGTAGCCATCGAGGATTTTTGGATGGATATAAACCTCGGAGAATGGCACCTCGTCCATATTATAAAGCCCGGTCAGCACCATCCGGGCGACCCAGAGGGTGATGATGTCGCGTGACGTGATAAGCGTGCTTGTGGGATAGAATTTTTCTAGCTCCGGCGTTTTCTCGGGCCAGCCTAGGGTGGAGTGGGGCCATAGGGCAGAGCTGAACCAGGTGTCGAGGACGTCTTCTTCTTGAGGTCCAATAAGCGCAAGGCTCAAGACGTTTTCACGTGCTTGACTTTGTGAGAAATTTAGCTGCGACTGTGGACGACTGTTTACAAGGGCAGTGTTGTCAGCATGACCATATAGACAATTGAACGACTCCTCTGCTTGCTTAGAACGAATGCACACATAATATGAAACTTCAAGGTGATCGGTGGGGGTAATCGAGATATCATTTGCAATATCGAAAGCATCAATGAAACCTTTCCATGCCGACATGAACGCATTACGTGTTTCCGCTAGATCCTCTCCCGAAGATGAACGATTGTGCAGCGTCAACGTCCAAACCGGAATCCGATGCCCCCACCAAAGTTGCCGACCGATCGGCCAATCGCGTTTTTCGCTGAGCCAATCTTGATAACCTTTGGCGTAGCGGTCGGGGATGATTTTTACGCGACCGTCGGCGACGGCGTCCATGGCCGATTGGGCCAGTTCGTCCATTTTTACGAACCATTGGTCGGCCAAGAACGGCTCGATGGGCGTTTTGCTTCGGTCGCTGTGGGCAAGGTCGATTTCGCGATCCTCCACATCGGTTTCCGGATCGTGAAAACCGTCGTTAGCGAGGTCGGCCACGACCTCTTTCCTCGCCTGCTTCATCGACAACCCGCGATACTTCTCTGGCACATTGTCGTTGAGCGTTCCGTCGGTGTTGAGGATGTTGATCGCGCCGATGTCTGGCCCGTCTCCAGAAATACTGCGTTGCCAGACTTCGTAGTCGTTGGCGTCGTGCGCGGGGGTGATTTTTACGCAGCCGGAGCCGAGTTCGGGCTTGGCCCAAATGTCGGCGATGAGCGGGATCTCGCGGTCGGTAAGCGGGAGTTTTAATTTCACGCCGCGCTGGGCCATGTTGCGAAGCTGGACTAACTTGGGGAGGATCGCTTGGCGTCGATCGATAACGGACTTGATTTGTGCTTGGATTTCTTCTTTTTCTTTTCCGGGGGCAGCCGCCAGTTTTTCTTTGAGGTCGGCTTCGACCTTGTCGAGCTGCGCGGCCGGGTCGGGATGCACAGCTACGGCCGTGTCGCCCAACATGGTTTCGGGGCGCGTCGTCGCAATAGTCACATGCGTTGGTTCGCCGGGCTGCGGATCGATGACCGGATACTTAAAGTGCCAAAAGTGGCCTTTCTTGACTTCATGAAATACTTCGTCGTCGCTCACGGCTGTTTGCAAAAAGGTGTCCCAGTTTACTAGGCGCTTGCCACGGTAGATTTTATTGTCTTTGAACAGCTTAAAAAACGTCTCGCGAACGGCCCGGGCGCACTGGTCGTCGAGCGTAAACCGGGTGCGCTGCCAATCGCAACTGGCGCCAAGCTGCTTGAGCTGGCCAAGAATCCGCTTTTCGTATTGCTCTTTCCACTCCCAAATTCGCTCGACCAATTTCTCGCGGCCCAGGTCGTGGCGCGAGAGTTTTTCTTCTTCGAGCAACCGACGCTCGACGACCGCTTGGGTGGCGATGCCCGCGTGGTCGGTGCCCGGCATCCACAGGACATTAAACCCCTGCATCCGTTTCATGCGGCAAAGGATATCTTGCAGCGTGTTGTTCAGCGCGTGGCCCAGGTGCAAGGCACCGGTCACGTTGGGCGGCGGAATAACGATTGAATAGGACGGCTTGCTAGCCCCATCTATTGAATCATGGGGATCGGCGTGGAAGTAGCCTCGCTCTTCCCAGATGGGATACCACTTTGCTTGCGCAGCGGCGTGGTCGTATTGGGAGGGGAGGGTGGAGAGGTCGGGGGGAGGGGTGGTTGGCATGGTTGATTTTGGGTTGCGCTCCCTGACGGTCGCGGTTCTGATTTGATGGTTGAGCCGCGCACGTTAGTGAGCGTCTTTACACAATTTATACTCGATGCTGTCGACCAATGCTGCCCAACTGGCTTCGATGATGTTTTCGTGGACGCCTACGGTGCCCCAGGTGTCGGCGGCGTCGCGGCTTTCGATTACTACGCGGACGCTGGCGGCTGTGGCGGCGTCGGAGTTGATCACTCGTACCTTGTAGTCGACAAGCTGCATGTCGTTCAAGCTCGGAAAATGCCCGTTGAGCGCTTTTCGTAAGGCCGCGTCTAAGGCGTTGATCGGACCATCGCCTTCGGCCACTTCGTGGCGGAGTTCATCGTTGACTAACAATTTTACGGTTGCTTCGGTTATTGGATGTCCACCACGATTTACAACGCTGCTATGGTACTGTACCAACTCAAAATGGGGCAGATAGGTGCCGGCAATGCGTTTGACCAGGAGATCGAAAGACGCCTCGGCTGCCTCAAACTGATAGCCCTGGTTTTCTAAATCGACAACCTGCCGGAGGATGCGGTTCATCAGCTCCTTGTCGTTTTGGATGTTGTGCTTGGTGGCCATGGCGATGATGTTTGAACGGCCCGACAACTCGCTAACCAGCACCCGCCGCTCGTTTCCGACAGCCGCAGGTTCGATATGCTCGTAGCTGGAGGCCGCTTTGGCCACTGCGTGGACGTGCATGCCGCCCTTGTGGGCAAACGCGCTCGGCCCCACAAACGGCTGGCCGCTGTGCAGGTGCATGTTGGCGATTTCGTAGACATAACGAGAAAGCTCGGTCAGATGTTCGACCCCTCCCGTGGTTGAAGAGGAGGCGCCCAGCACTTCGTAGCCTTGTTTTTTGAGCGCAAGGTTGGCAATGACCGAGATCAAGTCGGCGTTGCCACAGCGTTCGCCAAACCCGTTGATTGTGCCCTGCACGTGGACCGCCCCGGCATCGATCGAGGCGAGCGAGTTGGCGACCGCCAGTTCGCAGTCGTTGTGGGTATGGATGCCCAGCGGACAAGCGACCTTGGCTGCTGCTTCTTTGGTGATGGTCGCCACTTCTTCGGGCAAGCTGCCGCCATTGGTATCGCACATCACGATGATCGAGGCCCCCGCCTCGGCTGCGGCGAGGATGGTCTGAGCCGCATATTCGGGGTTCGCCTTCCAGCCGTCGAAGAAATGCTCGGCATCGTAGATCACCTCGCGGCCTTCGCCCACGAGATAGGCGACCGTATCGCGGATCATTTCGAGATTCTCTTCGAGCGAGACACCCAACACCTTTGTGGCGTGGAAGTCCGACGTCTTGCCGACGATGGTGATCACCGGGGCTTGCGAATCGAGCAGCGACTTCATGCCGATGTCGTCGTCGGCCTTTGTGCCGCGACGGCGTGTCATGCCAAACGCACACGCTTTGCTGTTTTTCAACGGTTTTTCTGCCAGCCGCTGAAAGAACTCGGCGTCTTTGGGATTCGACAACGGATAGCCACCCTCGACAAAGTCGAAGCCAAGGTCGTCCAACCGTCGGGCAATCAGAAGCTTGTCTTCCAGCGAAAAGCTCACGCCTTCGCCCTGAGCGCCATCGCGGAGTGTGGTGTCGTAAGTTTGGATCTGAGGCATTGTAGAGGTCAGGGGTTGGGGGACTGGAATCAGAGGGGAGGCGACCCCTCGGATTTGCGCTGGTTGGTGGTTTGTTTTCGGTTTCTCCCCCTCAACGAAAAAAAGCCCTGAGGCCTTCGCTGGCCTTGGGGCTTTTGTGTGTATCGGTTTCAACCGTACTCAACCCTAAGGCCGTCCGCAGGGGACGATGCCAGCCACGATAATCACGATAATAGCGATGCCCAAGGGCATCGATTTCGCAATTTTCAAAGCAGCCGACATAGCAGGACCGAGGGGGAAAGGGTTGTAACGGTTAACTCGATCCATCGAGTCTAACCGCTTGCGGCTTAGCAGACAACCGCTACCCAAAGGCCCGGTTGGTCGTATTCCATCGGCAATAATGGGCAGCGAGCGGCGAATAAGCCGGAGAAAGCCGTTGTTGGCACCGCTTCTTGGCGCTGCCTCGCCTGAGTGAGCTACGTTGAAGAGAGGTTAAATAGGACAAATCTTTCGAGTACGCGGGGCGGGCTGATTTTCGGCTTGGCCGCCGCGGACATAAGCAACAAACATTCTTGGGGAGTCAACCTACCGATGTCTACTATTTTTCTGTTTGCCGGAGTCGTTTTGGCGGGTCTGATCATTGCTAGCTCAGCCCAAGTGCGGTCGCTCAAGCTAAGGATGGCCGCTGTCGGCGGGGCTGTGGTCGTGATGCTGATCTTCTTTACGCTGGCTTCGTTTCAATATATTGGCGAAGACGCAACCGGAGTGGTATCGAAAAGCGTTGGCCTCAAGTCGTTGCCGCCTGGGAAAATCATTGCGACCAGTGGCGAGAAAGGCCCGCAAGCTACAATCCTGCCACCCGGCTGGCATCCTTGGTATTGGCCGTTTATCTACAGCATCGAGAAAACACATGTACTCGAAATCGAGCCGGGCACGGTGGGAATGCTCACCGCTTCTGACGGACTACCATTGCCGCTGGGGGCTACCTATGCACCTCTCTGGGAGCCAGGGTCTGAAACCGAGATGGCCCAGGATGCAGAATATTTTCTCACCGTGGGCAACGGTTACAAAGGGCCACAAACTTCGGTGCTTAAGCCGGGTAAATATCGTTTTAATCCCAAACTCTTCAAGATGGAAATCGCTGAGATATTAACGATCGACAAAGCCGAGGTTGGGGTGGTGAAGTCGAACGTTGGCGAAATGCCTCCTGTGGGCACGGGTGAAGCCGAAGCCGGCGTGCGCAAGCTTGTCGAGATGGGGCAACGTGGCATCTGGAAAACTTCATTGGCCCCCGATCAGTACTACGACTATAGCCACACCAATGCCTATCAAGTCACTGTCATTTCAACCCGTAAACACATCGTGCGTTATACGGCCACCAGTGGCCAGCAGAATGTCAGCGGTACTGGCGAAGAGAGCGAGATCATGGTCCGTACCTCCGATGGTTTTACTTTTCCGGTAGACGTTCGGGTCGAGTTTGAAATTCAGCCGAATGATGCCCCGTTGCTAGTTGCTACGGTAGGCGACGACGAAGAAGGCTTACGGACGGTGATGAATTCGATGGTACGGGCAATTTTCCGCAACAATGCCGAAGGCGTCAAAGCGCTTGACTATGTTCAACAGCGTTCGCTACAAGAATCGGAATCGCTGAAAATGCTTGCGGAAGAAATGGGGGAAATCGGCGTCACGATCACCGGTGTGCGTATTGGCGACGTAGGTAATGAAGAAACACTTGGCGCTTTGCTCAAGACCCAGACCGACCGCGAGATTGCCTTGCAAGAGCAAGAGACATTCAAAGAACAGCAGCGAGCGGCTGAGCAAATGAAGGAACTGACCAAGACCGAGCAAGAGGCCGAAGAGGAAAAACGCTTGGCTACTGCCGCCTATCAGGTTCAGATTGCCGAAAAGGAACGCGAGAGGGTCATCATCGAGGCCGAGGCTGAGGCCGAAGCTGTGACCCTAAAGGCCGAAGCCCAGGCGAAAGCTTACGAGAAAATCGCCCAGCAAATCGGCAGCGGCAACGCCGCATTGGTCGAGATCCTGAAAATCGTCGGCGATGGTGGGATTGAGATCACGCCACGAGTGATGGTCATCGGGCAAGGCGGCGGCCAAAGCGGAGAAACAACCGCACTGATTGGCACGATGCTGAACCACATGGTGCAAGATGTGCCGCAGAAGAGTGCTAACGAATAAAACGGTGCGGTGGGTTTCGCTTCGCTGTACCCACCCCACGGTTTCGCCGCTTGGCTGATCGCTCTTACTTGCCGACGTACCATGAGCGGTCGTTGCCTTGCATGCCGGGGCCGGGGCCGAAGAACCCGTCGAGTACTGCGCTACGCGATTGCGTCATGTACGGCTTGGAGCGCGATGTGGATCGAGTTCGCGATCGGGTCGAGCGGGAGGAGTATGTGCGACCTCGCGTAGCCCGGCGGCCATTTCGCCAGCCCGCTTCGGCGGCAGGGGCCTGCCAAGCGAAGCTTCCTAGGCAGATGAGCGAGAGCATCAATAATCGGTAAAACATTGCACGGGTCTCCTTCGGAAAACGGTCAGCCGGCGCGGTGTCGGCTTTTCCATTGTACGCGAGGGGGCCAAAACGGCAAATCGGTGTGTGTTTTGTTCAGGACGTGGGGATATGGTGAGGAGCCGGTGTGGCCGCCGGCGCTAACTTGGGGTTACGCACTGTCGGCGTATTCCTCCTCGTCCTCTTCCCATTCTTCATCGTCTTCGAGTTCGGCTTCCTCCTCTTCGTCCTCCCACTCCTCGTCATCTTCGGCGACTTCGCCTTCCTCAGCTTCGTCCTCTTCTTCCCATTCTTCGTCGTCTTCGAGTTCGGCCTCTTCCTCGTCTTTTTCTTCCTCCCACTCCTCCTCTTCATCTTCGGCGACTTCACCTTCCTCGGCTTCGTCCTCCTCTTCCCATTCTTCGTCGTCTTCGAGTTCGGCCTCCTCCTCGTCTTCCCAAGGCGCAGTGGCTGTTGCTTCGTCCTCTTCGAGATCACTAGGCTCATCGGTGCCAGGAATGATTTTGTTGTTTGCACGTCGTGGTTTCGCTGGCACCGTAGCTACGGTGACTGGGCCCGTTGCTGGTTCCGAGGATTCCTCGCCCTCGCTGCTCATGGCTTCCCATTCTTCGACCGAGATGGCAACTTCACGGGCTTGCGAGCCATTGTATTCGCCGACGATGCCATCCTCGGCCATAAAGTCGATCAGCCTTGCCGCTCGACCGTAACCGATGCCTAGGCAGCGCTGGAGCAGCGAAACACTGCCACGTCGTTCGCGTACGACAACGTCGACGGCTGCTTCGTACAACTCGTCGCGATTCTTTAACTTGCCGGGTGTCGTCTCTTCCTCTTCGTCTTTGGTTTTTAGTTCGATCAATTCTTGAGCGAACTGGGGCGCATCGGTGCCTACAAAATCGACGACCCGGGTGATTTCGTCGTCCGAGAGGAAGGTGCCTTGGCCGCGAAGCAGTTGGCTGGTTCCTGGCGAGAGGAATAGCATGTCACCGTTGCCCAGCAGTTTGTCAGCCCCCATCTCATCAAGCACCACGCGGCTATCGGTGCGGCTGGCAACTTGGAAAGCGATACGGGCAGGCAGGTTCGACTTAATCAATCCGGTGATAACATCGACGGTTGGTTTCTGGGTCGCCAGGATGAGGTGGATGCCGACGGCCCGGCTTTTTTGAGCGAGGCGAATGATATGCTGTTCGACGTCTTTGCCAGCCGTCATCATCAAGTCGGCGATCTCGTCGGCCACGATGACAACAAACGGTAGCTGCTTGGGGATGGTTTCCCATTCGGCTTCGCTTTTCGGCCGAATCCGATCTCGAAGTTCTTCTTCGCCCAATTGGTTGAAAACGCTGATGTGGCGTACCCCAGCCCGGGCGAGCAGTTGGTATCGCTCTTCCATCTTGTCGACGGCCCAGGAGAGAATGGCCTCGGCTTTTTTCATGTCGGTGACGACCGGATGCATCAGGTGGGGCAGTTTTCGGTAGCCACTGAGTTCGACCATCTTGGGATCGATCATCAACATGCGCACTTCGTCCGGCCCGCTGCTCATCAGCATCGAAACGATAATCGAGTTCAAGCAAACACTCTTGCCCGTACCGGTGCGACCAGCGATCAACAGGTGAGGAAGCGTGGTAAGGTCGACGACCATCGGGTTTCCCGAGACATCTTTGCCCAGGTAGATGGGGATCTTCATCCGCTTGGCTCGCCCATCAGCTTGTTCGATGACGTCACGAATGCGGACCAACTGGCGGTTCTCGTTGGGCACTTCGATGCCAACCGTGTTTTTGCCGGGAATGGGAGCCACGATGCGCACGCTGGGCACACGCAACGCGATGGCCAGATCGTCCGACAGGTTGGTGATCTTTGCCAACCGTAGGCCAGCTTCTAGCTGGACCTCGTATTGGGCGATTACCGGGCCGGTCTCGATTTCGACTACTTTTACGTTGAAGCCAAAGTTGCGGAAGGTTTTCTCGAGTATTTTCGCCTTGCGACGGACCTCTCGTTCGTGCTCCTCGTAGCAGACATCCTCAGACTCTAGCAGCAAATCGAGCGAGGGCAGCTCGTAGTCAGCATCAACATTGGGGTGCGATTGGTCAGCGGCTTCCAGTTGGTCGATGATTTCCTCTCGCTCGCTCTTCTCTGGCTTTTTCTTGCGTTTGATACTGAGAGCAGAGGTGAGCTTGCTCTTCAGCGGCTTGGCCGGGGCTGGCTGCTCGGGCTCCTCTTCCTCTTCGACTTCATCTTCTTGCTTTGAATTTGGAGTACGGACCTTGAGCGTCGGTGCTTCGTCTTCGACATCCTCTTCCTCCTCCCATTCTTCGTCTTCTTCGAGTTCCTCCTCTTCGTACTCGTATTCGTCCTCTTCTCCCTCGACGAACTCATCCTCCAAGTCGGTTTTCGGACGATCTCGGCGACGAACAGAATGGCCGAAGTGCCCCATCGACATCAAGCCGTGACCTGACAAGGCCGTGGTGGCAACGATGGCGCGGAAAACAAAATAGTCGGTCGACAGCAGCAACCCTGCCAGCAAGATGCTGATTGCTAGGATGTACGCACCGGCTGTGGCGAAGTGTGTTTCTAACAGCGCCTGTCCCATTGCGCCCAGATATCCGCCCGCACCGATTACCGGGCCGGGGGTCATGTTTGGAAATGCCAAAGTCGCTAGCGTGGCAATGGCGACGAGCGAGGCGACCCAGCCCACAGCACGTAGTACGGGTTGGTCGACTTCGCCCCGCCACAGCAAGGCAATCGACAAGCCTGCCAGCGAGGCGAGGAGATAGTAGGCGCCGATGCCAACACTTTCGAGCAGAAAGTGTGTGACATACGCACCGATTGGCCCACAGGCGTTGTGGTACTCGGTATGCGGAGGGTAAACGAGCGTGCTGGGCGGGTCGCTGGCGTCGTAGGTTGCTAGCGAGACCGCTAGCATGACAGCGACCACCAACAGCACGAGTGCGAAGAGATCAAATCTCAGATTGCGGTTCTTGAACATGGATGCTCAACACGACCTCGTTGACTCGTCCGCGCCGCCTTCGTGGCAGCCTGCGAACCGATCGTAGGGCTCATCCTTGCCCGATATTAACTTCTCCGTAAGTCACCCGTCCTGGGTGTATCGTCTGCACAGAACGGGCGCACAATGAGCGCACGTTAAGCACCGTGTTTACAGCTTCGACCAATCGCTACGCCTAGGTTCAATCTGCCCGGATTGCGCGCCAACCCTTACCTGCCTCGGACGATTCGCACGACCTACCCTGCAACGCACAATCGTCACGACAGGTTTTTATGTCTAGAACGAGCAACACTAGTCCAAATCTATTCGACGGAACCGGCCCGTCGTTTGTTCGCTGGGGTTCAGGAAGTTCGAACAGGAAAGACGTTCGTACAGGCCGGTGATGCGGGTCATGGGGGTGAGGGGAAATTGCGTATTGGCCCTAAGATTCCAGGCTGTTTCTCTTGCATGAGAGCAACAAGACGGCCATCGTTGTCTAGGGCGGCGATTTCAGAACAGGGCGAGTCGAAGAGGGCCGCTGTGTCGACTTCGATCAATCGACCGTTGCGGATTTCTTCGAGCTGCTGTGGCGTGAGTGTTATTGTTGGCAGATGGTCGACCGCGCATCTGGCCGGTTGCAGCTTGGCTGCTACTTCTTCCTGGGTTAGCTGATCGAGAGAAAGGCCATCTTGAACCTGAAAATGCCCGATGGCAGTTCGAGTTAAGCCCGACATTACCGCGGCGGTTCCTAGCGACTCGGCGAGGTCTCGCCCCACGCTGCGTACGTAGGTGCCACTGCCACAGCGGATCGTCATTTCTAGCCGTGGGTACTCGTACGCAGTGATCACGAGTTCGTAAATTTGAACTGTCCGCGGCTTCAGCTCGACCTGCTGGCCGCTGCGGGCTAGGTGGTAGGCCCTTTTGCCGCCGATCTTCAGAGCCGAGTAAATCGGCGGCGTTTGTTGGATACTACCGGTGAACTGCGGGAGTCGAGCCTTGATGTCGTCGAGCGTTGGTATTGGCGGCGAGGCAAGTTCGACGATTTCGGTTTCGGTATCGTCGCTAGGGCTTGAGCGTCCGAGCAAGAAGGTGGCTTGATATTGCTTCTGCATTTCCTGCACATAGGAGATTAGCCGTGTGGCTGGGCCAATGCAGACCACCAGCACGCCGGTGGCGAGCGGGTCGAGAGTCCCGGCATGTCCTGCCTTGGCAGGTTTTACCAGCCGATGGACGCGATTTACCACGTCGCGCGAAGTCCAACCTGCTGGTTTGTTGATATTTAGGATGCCAAACATGGAAGCAAAACTGAAGCAAACTTGGGAAGTGGTGGGCAGGAAAGCGGAAATCGATAGCGTACTGGGCAGTTGCACCCTTTGCATATCCCCACGGTTGCACGATACTGCGGATGAACCTAATTTACTCCCCCAATTGAAAGACCGATTACTTGGCTACTGACGGAACCCCTCAAGCGAGCGGAGTGGACCCCGCAGCACTTCGCACCGTGTTGGACGAGATACTCACCGATAGAAAAACCGAACTCGACGACGAGCAAATCGCTTTGCTCGACCGCTATCGAGAGGCCCTATGGCGTTGGAACGAGCAACTCAACCTGACTCGTCATACGACGTTGGAAAAGTTTGTCAGCCGCGATGTGGCTGACAGCCTGGAACTGGCAAAGCTCCTGGAGCCTGGCGAGCGGGTGCTGGACATCGGCACCGGGGGCGGCGTGCCGGGGCTTATCTTGGCGATCTGCCGTCCGGACCTCCGAGTGAGTGTCTGCGAATCGACCCAGAAAAAGGCCAAGGTTGTGCAAGCAATAGTCGAGGAGTTGCAGCTACCGGTGCAGGTCTTCGCCTGTCGGGCTGAGGAGGTTTTGGAACTAAAGACCTTTGGCACCCTGGTTGCTCGGGCGGTTGCTGTACTGTCGAAGATTCTTTATTGGGTTCAACCCCACTGGGATGCGTTCGATCGGCTACTACTGATTAAAGGCCCTCGCTGGGTAGAAGAACGGGGCGAAGCGAGGCATCGTGGCCTACTGAGCCGACTGGAACTACGCAAAGTCGCCACTTATCCCACGCTAGGGAATGATGCGGAGAGTGTCGTCCTGAGTGTGTGCAAACAGGATGAAGCGGGGTAGTCTTAGATCGCTAGGCGGATGGAATTTTTCGCGGTTGTCAGCTAGACTGGGTGACTCATCGTAATACCGCCTGAGACTACTTAGACATTCAAAAGCAAATCACATTGGAGAGATATCGTGGCAGACGAAAAGACTGAAGTAGTGAACGAGGAAAAACGTGCTGAGGGTTCGAGTGGTGAGAACCAGGGGCAGCAGGCCCAGCAACAAGCGAATCGGGTGAAGGTTGATGAATCGGATGCGATTTGTTCCTATGCAAACTTTTGCCGAGTGACGGGCACTCCTGAGGAGTTAATCATCGATTTCGGACTCAACGCCCAACCGTTCGGCGTTCCGACAGAGCCGGTTCGTGTTTCGCAACGAATTGTGACAAACTACTTCACAGCTAAGCGGATGCTGCATGCCTTGCATCTTTCGGTGCAGCGGCACGAGCAGGCATTTGGCGTGCTCGAGACCGATGTGCAGAAGCGAGTGATTGGTAAGCCTCAGCAGTCGTAGGGCTTCGCCTGCGGTCGCGAGAACGCCACCCTAAAGAAGGCTACCCCCTGCCCTGGCTGAGTTGGCGGCTGCGCTCCATGGCGTCTTCGGCGAGGCGGATGTAGTCCATGTTGTTGGTGCCAGCATAGGCACGTTGGAATGTTACGCTCAGGGCGGTAAAGCTGAACGGGTCGTCGGGTTCGAGTTCGGCGGCCCGCTGTGCGTGCTGGACGGCTTCCTCGTGCTTTTCCAGGCGTTGCTGGACGACTGCTAGGGCTGAATGGGCCAAGGCATAGTTTTCGTCGATTGCGAGTGCTTCATTAAGTTTGGCAACGGCCTCTTCAAGTTTGCCAGCATCTTTTAGCTTGTCGGCTTCGTCGTACAGAGTGACTACGTCGGACATGGTCTAGGCTCCTTAGGATATGCCAGCGAGCATCGGTCGCTGGGATTTTCGGGGGTTTGGTTCGGATTGAGTGTTCAGAAAGGCGAGTCTACCGCACGTTGGCCGTGTTCGCCCAGGGGGTAGCACGGTCGAGGTAAGTGGTTTCTGGCAAACGACTTTCTGTCGAGAACGGCAATGCTAGCAGGTGTTAAATGAAGTAAGCAGGGCGATTTGGCACAATTCGATAGCCAATCGTTAAGACGGCACAACCGGGGTAACCGATACTATCGCTAGCGGAGTTCCCGCCCCGCTGAAGTATTCGACGCTTGCATTGGTCTCTTCTACCGACGAGCTGGTGCGTGCTGCTGCTCATTGAGCTTACCGACACGTGAGGACCCACCGTGATTATCCACCCGACTGCGATTGTAAGTTCCCAGGCAGAAATTGGCTCGGCGGTAGAGATTGGCCCTTACTGTATTGTTGAGTCGGGAGTGCGGATTGGTGATGGGTGTCGCTTGGCGGCTCAGGTGAATATTTGCGAAGGGACAACCATTGGGCCAGAGACTACGGTTTGTGAGGGTGCTGTGTTGGGGGGTCTGCCTCAGCATACTCAGGCTCCAGACAATCCGGGCACGTTGGTCGTTGGTGCCAGGAATTCGATACGCGAGCATGTGACCATCCATCGAGCGATGACGGCTAGCGCAACGACCGAGATTGGCGACGATTGCATGTTGATGGTGGGTTCGCATGTGGCTCATGATTGTCGTCTCGGGAATCATGTGATTCTTACCAATGGGGTTATGTTGGGCGGCCATGTCGAGGTTGGGAATCGGTCTTGCTTAGGTGGTAATGTGGCAGTGCATCAATTCACTCGGATTGGACGCTTAGCGATGATTGGTGGCTGCACAAAATTGGTGCGCGATGTGCCTCCGTTTTTGCTTACGGATGGAACGACCGCGATGATCGTTGGGCTGAACAAGGTAGGTTTGCGTCGTGCTGGTTTTCTTCATAAGGAAGTCGCTGAATTGAAGGCTGCTTATCGATTGATCTATCGCGAAGGGTTGCCGTTCAAGGAAATGGTTACCGCTTTGGAATCGCAATTCTCGGTAGGAGTGGCGGCTGAGTATGCAACGTTCTTTAGTGGAGGCCAGCGAGGGTTTGTGCAAGAGCGACGTAGCCCGCCGCAGGTAACCTTACGTGTGCATCCGACCATTGACGAAGAGGAAGTTTCTGAGGTTCGTCGGATGGCGGGGTGATGTGAAATGTTTGATTTTTGATTGCTGATTTGTAAGCTGAGTGCTACCCCTCATTTTGACTGTTTTTCCTCCGATTTTGGGTCGAAAATGGACAAAATTCTTTGCTCCTCTGAGCGTTAGCTGCTTCTATTGCAGTGTTTAGGCGTCTTTGGCGTGGTTGTTTTTGTCGCGAAAAGGCGAGAAACGCATTGATCGGGACAAAACCCGTTTCGTTTTTTTGGCGTGGTTCGTCTTTGGCTCTATAAATTCCGTACTTTGCTGGGATGTGGGTGGATGGATGACGTTGGGGTTTTGTCGTTTTTGGGTTGGTAGTTGCTGGGCGCTAGGCGCTGGGAAATGTCGAAATCCGAATGACGAATGACGGAATCTGATGGCTAACGGCTAAAAGCTGACCGCTATTGTCCCAGAAGTGGTGGCCCAATTTCAACAACAAAAAAAGGGGACCGCTAATCAGCGCTAATACACGCTAATAGGTGAACGAAATGTGAAAAACCGACCTGCGATTAGCGATTATCCGCGTTGATTAGCGGTTCGCTTCTTTCAAAAAATTGTGTCAAGAAAACAAGCTTTTACGGGTTTGTCTTGCAGTGTCTTGTGTGTAACACTTGCCGCATTCGGTCCAATAGTCGAGGTGGTTTGGCAAAATTTGCCCTCTTTCCCAAGTTGCTGTACATTGCTGACATGCTTTCCCCCAGGGCGTCCAGTATGTATTGGATAGACGTCGTTATAATTATAGTTATGCCCTCAACATCAGGGACGACTATCTAGTAGGCGCACCCCGGGCAACAGAGGCAGCCGGGTCGTCTACTTGCCCACGCTCGAAGAGATTGCAGAACTCTGCAAGGAAATTCAATCGACTTGGGATGAAGAAAGGCTCGGCGGTTGGAAGCCGCCGGTATTCTCAGAACGGATGCTGACCGGAGTTTAGGAACGACACAGCCGACCGTCTCGCAGTGGGGCGGTCGGTGTTTAGCGATCGCAGAAAAAGGTTGTGACGAATTCGCCACAACCTATTCTCAGGTGGAAACGTTTCCACCTGCAATGGCAGCCACAGGATGGGCTGTAACGAGCGCGGAGCATTCAACCCAACCTAGGATCCCCCCCCAGAATCGAACGGGTTTAGGGTAAGTCAGAGGGCAACATGGCTGCTTCAAATCGGCTAGCGTTATTGATTGGGCGTGTTTGCGTCATGCAGTTGGGGTGAACACTTATTAGGCCAAGCGGGTATTGTACCCGCTTGCGATTTTGGCAATTCTCAAACTACCCGTATTCTTCGAAAAATATTGCAATTGAATGAAACAGGTTGCATTCTTTGGTTGGTTGCATTAGAGTGCCTAAATAAAGCAGAAAACATCAAAAAACCCCTTGTTTTCTAGGCGTCTGGCAGCCAAAAGGTCAGCGGTTCGAGCCCGCTATCCTCCACTTTACCTAACCCGTTGTCGATCAAGCCTTTATGCTGAGCATCCGAGTTGGAATGTATTAACACGGATACGTTTTTGGTCGAAAATAGAGTTTCTCGTCTCCAATTCTTCATGCCCCGTTGGCGTCTCCCGAAGTGCTCTTGCCAGAGAGTAATTGTCAGACGAAAGAATTGTTACCGTTGCTGTAAGGCCACTAGTACATTTTGCATGTCTGAGGGAAGCGGGGCAGAGAACGTCATTTCCTCGCCAGACGATGGGTGCGTAAACTGCAAGCGATGGGCATGCAGCGCTTGACGTTCGAGCAGAGTATGTTCTGGGTCGAGATCAGCGGCCAAGTTTTTTTGCTGGCACCGCATACGGATTTCTGCAACCGTCAGTCGGGATTGGCCACCGTAGAGTTTGTCGCACAAAACGGGGCAATGGATACTGGCCAAATGCAAGCGAATCTGGTGGGTCCGTCCCGTTCTTGGCTTCGCTTTGAGCAAGGCGAAACCCGGGAAACGCTCTTCGACGTCGTAAAAAGTCTGCGCTTCGCGGCTACTGGCGTGCTCCGAACGTAGGGCCTTCTTTTCGCGGTGGGTGGGGTGATCGCCAATCGGGTGATCGATTAAATCCCGATCGCGATCAGGACATCCTAGCACAATGGCTAGATACTCTTTGTGAACCGTCCGGTCGTGAAACTGGGCAGCAAGGTTTGCGTGGGCCACGTCGGTTTTTGCCACAACAATCGCACCGCTGGTGTCGCGATCGAGTCGATGGACAATTCCGGGACGTGACTCGCCGCCGCACGTACTCAATTGTTTGAAATGATAAACCAACGCGCTGGCCAGCGTGCCCGACCAGTGTCCTTTTGCTGGGTGGACAACCATGCCGGCTGGCTTATCGACCACCGCGATCGCGTCGTCTTCGTACAGCAAAGAAAGCGGCGTTGGCTCTGGCTCCGGCCCACTCGGCCGCTCGGCCGGCAGAGCGAACTCGACCAGTTGCCCCGCCTGGACTCGATACGACGCTTTCCGGTTCCGCCGGTCTACCTTGGCGGTGCCATCGTCGATGCCGCGTCGAATCTGTACGCGGCTAGTTTCTGGATGCTGGGCGGCAAGAAATACGTCCAGTCGTTGCCCCTCGTCCTCGTCTTGCACCTGGAAGCAACGGGCCGGATCGCTCATTGCCCTTCAGCAGCTGTTTCTGCTGAGGCCTCGGTAGCTTCCGCCTCGCTCGCTTCCGCAGCAGGCTTTTCGCTCGCCGGTTCAACCGGGGCTTCGGTTTCTGGTTTCGCCTCTTGCTCGGCAGGCTTGTCGTCAGCTGGCGATTGCTCGGCGGCAGCCGAGTCTTCCGGTGCGGCAGTTTCTTCTTCGGTGGCCTTTTCTTCGTCGTCTTCGCTGTAGCGTTTTTCGGTTTTCCCGCTTTGCTTTGTGAGGTTTTCTAGCAAATCTTCCAGCGTCTTGGTATTGAACTCGCCGCTATCGGTTGCAGGAAACTCAACATCGAAATTGGGTTGCCCCTGATGAGCACCACTGCTGGCCGGAAGTGGCAAATCGGCAGTCGCCAGCCAAGCACAGGCTTCTCGAACTTCGGGCAGGTCAAGCTGTGTGGCCCGCTCGCTAGCCAACGACTCCAGATCGCCCTGCACCATCGCATATTGTTCTTTGGCTTCGTCCAACTTGTTTTGCAATTCAAAAACGCGAGCTAAGCCAAATCGGGCGCGATTCTTGACTTCGCTGTCACTGGCCCCGGCGGCCAAGGTGCTATAGATGCCTTCGACTTTTTTCAAGCGACTGCGAGCCGCCGAGCGATCTGCCAAATATGCGTGGCCCGCCAATAGAAGTTGACGATCGGCCCAGGTAACATGGGCCCATTCTGGCATCGAAGTACCTGCGTATTCCTCGTTATCTGCCGCACTCAACAGAGCCATAAGCTCTGGATCGCTTGTGTCATTCGCCAGCGCAAAGGCATCCCATGCGGCTTCTTGCTTCGCTTCCGAGCCGCTATTCCATATCGAACCGATAGCCAGAACCGATACCACCACAGCAACCACAGCCGTGGCCTGTCCCGTGTATGGTCGGAACTTATCAAGCCAAACCACTAATTCGTTGGATTCTAAGTCGTGACGTCGTTCGCTCTTCATAATTACAGTTCTTTGGGCTTGGGTAGGTATCCGCGCAGCCTCACCCGTAGCAACGAGTGCAGCATGCTAAATCCGGTCTCCGAAGTGTAAGGCTCGCCAAGGGTTAGCGTCAAGGTGGACCTAGTTTGAGACCCCTCTCTCACGGACCGAAAGGTCCTCGAAGTCAAGTCCTTTCCACAGCGGCAGCCGCCCACTACGATCCAGGGCTTGTACTGACAAGAACCCCAAAAAATATTAGCCCCCCCCTGCCCTTCATGTCCGCCAAGCTGAATTCCCCCCAACGCGAAGCGGTACGTACCCTGAGCGGGCCGCTATTGGTTCTTGCCGGGGCTGGGACTGGGAAAACTCGGGTGGTCACCCATCGTATCGCCGAATTGATCCGCCATGGGACTCCCCCCGAGCGGATTCTCGCGGTCACTTTTACCCGCAAAGCTGCTGGCGAGATGTTGCAGCGGGCCTCAGCTTTGCTGCGTACCAAAGGCAAAGGCCGCAAGCAGATGCGGCCCCAGATTTCGACCTTTCATTCGCAATGCGTAAGAATACTCCGACGGCATATTGCTAAACTCGGCTACCCGGCCAAGTTCAGCATTTGCGACCGAGGCGACCAGGAGTCGGAAGCACGAGCAGCGCTTCGCGAAATCCGTTGCCCCAACGAGTCTCTGCGGCCCGGCGACTTGATCGCCATTATCGGTGGCTGGAAGACACGTTCGATCGGCCCCGCGCGGGCTGCTTCGGTTGCTGAAACCGACAAAGAGCATCTGGCTGCAGCAGCCTATCGCCGCTATCAGAACAATCTCAAAACGAAAGGGGTGGTCGATTTTGATGACTTGCTGTTGCTGGTGCAGCAATTGTTTTCAGAAAATGCGGCCGTCCGTCGCGAGGAAGCTTCGCGGTTCGACCATGTGTTGATCGACGAATATCAAGACACCAATCAGAGCCAGTATCAGATAGTTCGAGGCTTGGCGATGGGCCATCGGAATTTGTGCGTGGTGGGCGACGACGATCAGTCGATCTATGGTTGGCGGGGTGCTGAAGTTGAGCACATCCTACGTTTTGAAAAAGACTGGCCCGACGCCAAAGTCGTTCGGCTTGAGGACAACTACCGCTCGACCTCGGCGATTCTTAATTACGCCAATACGCTGATCGCTTTCAATCGAGTGCGCCACGACAAGGTGCTTCGTGCTGCTCGCGCCGGCGGGGCTCGGCCACGCGTCTTGCAACTTCCTGACGAAAACCAAGAAGCTGAAAAGGTAGTTGCTGATATTCAGCACCTGCTGAGTCAGCCCGGCGTTGCAGCACGCGACTTTGCCATCCTCTGTCGTACGAACGAACAACCCCGTAGCTTTGAAACCGAGCTTCGCAAGGCTAAGCTTCCGTATATTTTGGTCGGAGGCATGAGCTTTTTCGACCGCAAGGAAGTTCGCGACCTATTGGCTTATCTGAAAGTCATCGAAAATCCGCACGACGAAGTCTCGCTGCTGCGGATCATCAATACGCCGGCCCGAGGCATTGGGAACTCGACGGTGAAGTCGCTAGTCGCTGCTGCAACTTCGCATGGGGGGCACGTTTGGGATTTTCTATCAACTGCTGGCGAAGAGGGAATACTGGCCCCCGCCGCAGCACAATCGGTCAAAAAGTTTCACACCTTGATCGAATCGATTCGAGAAATTGCTCCTAACTGCAAACTGCAAGACTTAGCTTCGTTGGTGATCGAAAAAGCCAATTATCGCAATGAACTCAGCCGCATTTACCCCGATCCCAACGATCGCGACGCACGCAATGCCTCATTAGAAGAGGTGATCAATGCAGCGGCAAATTACCAAGGGCAATCGAAAGAGCCTAACTTGCAGGGGTTTCTCGACGAAGTCGCCCTCGGGGGGCAGGATACGCCCGACGAGAAAGAGAATCAGTTGAAAAGCAATGCCATCGCGTTGATGACGCTCCACTCGGCCAAAGGTTTGGAATTTCCCTACGTCTATATGGTGGGGATGGAAGAGGGGATCTTGCCACACAAACGATCGATTACTGCTGACGGGGATGCAATCGATGAGGAACGTCGACTTTGTTATGTCGGAGTGACCCGAGCCCAAGAGCAGCTCACACTCAGCATTGCCCTGACACGCAGGAAATGGGGCAAAACCCGCGACACAGTCCCCAGCCGATTTCTCTTTGAAATGACAGGGCAGGCAGAAAATGCGGTGCACAATCGTAAACGGCGCTAGCCGCGATGCCACGCATCGCACGGCGCATCGTGTTATCGCTTAGGTTACGTTTTTCGCGATGCGCCGTGTATTGCGTGGCAATACGGCTGGTTAGCCCCAGAATTGGCGGTCTAGCATGCGGTAGTTGATGGCTTCGCTGATGTGTTCGAGGTTGAGCGATTCGGCACCGTCGACGTCAGCGATCGTTCGGGCTACGCGCAGGACTTTATCGTGTGCCCGAGCGGAGAGGCCAAGTTGATCGACGCTCTGTTCAAGCATCTTATGGCAAGGGGCGTCCACTTTGCACAATTGCCGTAATTCGCGCGTTGTCATCTGGGCATTGGTGCGTGTGGTAGAGCTTGCAAATCGTTCTGACTGTCGTGCCCGAGCGGTGGTTACCATCTCTCGCATCGACCGGCTGTCGGTGCCATCGGCAGCGGCCGACAATTCGTTGAATGGCACGGCAGGCACCTCGATATGCAGATCGATCCGATCCAGCAGTGGGCCGCTGATTTTTGCCATATATCGCTCAACTTGTGGCAAGCTGCAATGGCAGTCGCGGCGAGGGTCGTTGCGGTAGCCGCAGGGGCAGGGGTTGAGCGATGCGATTAACATGAAGTTGGCCGGAAAGTCTGTTGAGCACAGTGCTCGGCTGATCGAAACCGAGCCGTCTTCCAACGGTTGGCGAAGCACTTCGAGTGTCTGGCGATTGAATTCAGGCAACTCGTCGAGAAACAGCACTCCGTTGTGAGCAAGGCTAATCTCTCCTGGCGCGGGAATCGATCCGCCGCCGACCAGCCCGGCGTTGCTGATGGTGTGATGCGGGGCACGATAGGGGCGTCGCGCTAGCAGCGGCTTGCCTTTGGGGAGTTTTCCTAAGACGCTGTAAATGCGAGAGGTTTCGATAGATTCTTTGGGGCTCAGGCCCACGAGGATCGAAGGTACCCGTTTCGCAAGCATGGTTTTGCCTGAACCGGGCGGCCCAACCATTAACAGATTATGGCCTCCTGCCGCTGCCAAGGTAAGCGCTCGCTTTGCCATCTCTTGGCCGCGCACATCGGAGAAGTCGACGTCGTAGCCGCCAAGTTCTTCGAATAGCTCAGTCAGACGCGAAGGGGTGGGATCGATAGGCAACTGCCCAGCAAAAAAAGCGACCGCCTGGGTGAGGCTTTCCACGGCGATCACTTCTAAACCTTCGACGACCGCAGCCTCGGCTGCATTGGCGGCAGGGACGACAATCCCTCGGGCACCGTTTTGGGCAGCCGCAATAGCCATCGACAGACCGCCCTTGGTCGGACGGGTGTTGCCAGAGAGGGCCAATTCGCCAACAGCCGCGTATTGATCGAAGAGGTCAGAATCGAGCTGCCCGCTGGCGGCTAGCAGTCCCAAGGCAATTGGCAGATCGAACGACGCGGCCTGCTTGGGCAACTCGGCCGGGGCGAGGTTGATAACCACGCGATTCTCTGGCCGAACGTAGCCGCTATTGGCCAATGCCCGTTCGATACGGTGGGTACTCTCTTTGACGGCCGCCTCGGGCAATCCCACCAGCAGAACCTTCGGCATCGCAGCCGGCGAGACGTCGACCTCGACCTCTACCGGCAAGGCGTCGATACCCAGCAACGAAAACGTACGCAGTTTTGCAAGCACAATCGTAATCGCCTCGGTTAAGGAAATGTACGTTTGTTCAGTATTCTGCGTTACTACGGATTTTTATGCAAGCCCCTGGCCGCAAAAAATTCCTGGTGCAATAAAATTGCTTGAAAATGGCCGTAGGCTATTCGTATCGCATCAAGATTTCGTCAGGCTCAATGCCGGCGATGCTCTTGAATGAACCATTGGCGATAGATCCGCCGAGTTCGGTGAGCTGGCGGAAGTAGCGATTGCTTGGCCGTTTGCCTGTGTATTTCTGGGTAAGCCCCTGGCAGAGAATATCGGCCGAGGCACGGATGACCTCGTCCGTTTGGCGTGCTCCGTAGAGGCTGGTGCATAGGATCGTGATAAGATCTTGGCACCGACCAGAAAGTTCAGCCATGCGACATTGCCGATCGGCGAGCGAGAGCTGGAACTTGCCCATGGTGCTGGAGATTTCCAGGGCCATTTTTTGCAGATTTTCGGAGGCAAACTCGGCGTGCTTGCGCATCTCCGACGGCATGTTGGGCAACTGCGGCTTGGTGATAGACGATAGACGCCGTCCCGCGAGCCATTTGAGGTAAGGCATGGCCACGCTTTTGAGAGCCCAGGCATGAGCCGGGTTGAGCGGGTTGGGCTTCTTGATGCCTGCGGCAGCAAGCGCTTTGCCGACTGGCTCGAAGTAGGTTTTGCCATGGTCTTTGACAAGCGATTTGAAGAATCCCATCGCGAGCATTTCTCCCTCGCCTTCGTAAATGCTTGGCGCGAGATACTCGCAGACATGGTCTCCAAAGAGATGGCCGTGTAGGAAGGACCGGCCCCCGTGTGTCTTCATAAAGAGATCGATCGCTGCTTCGGTCAGAGCGGCACCGCCGAAGATTTTTGCGATGGTACACTCCATTTCACCCCGATATCCTTTGTCGATCAGGCCACCGCACCAGGCAACAAGGGCGTCGCAACCGACGATAAGTCCGGCAAGCCGCCCGAGCCTTCTTTGAACAAGTTCTCGTGAGGCGATTTCTGCACCGTAAGTCACACGGAACTGTGCCCAAGGAATCATGCTAGCCATCATCGTACGCATCACGCCTGAAGCATTTGCCGCGACCGAAACCCGACCGAGATTCAAGCCATGGTAGGCAATGGTTAATCCGTCGCCGCGTGGCGGGATGAGTAAGTTCTCTGCCGGCACGCGGAAATCTTTGAATTTCATGCCGACGTTGTGCGTATGCTTCAAAGCCCAAATGCCGTAGCGGACAATCTGGAATTGTTCGTTCTCTTCGTCAGGGAGATCGGCGATCAAGACCGCTGGCTTTCCTTCGATCATGCAAACGAGGCCGACGGTACGGCCCGGTCGGATGTTCGTAATGAAGAGCTTTTCGCCATTGACAACGTAGTGGTCGCCATCGAGTACGGCTTCGGTTTTTAGCTGAGTAAGATCGCTGCCAGCACAGGGTTCGGTAAGAGCAAAGGCACTGAGGCTCGAACCATCGGCAAGTCTCGGTAGAAACCTTTTTTTCTGTTCCGCGTTGCCAAAGGTTCGCACGGGGTCGACCGCGCCAATGCAGCCGTGGACCGAAGCCAAGCCGGCGACGGTTGGATCGAGCATAGCCATTTTGGTTTCAAAGGGTGCGAACGCGCCGAAAGGCGAACCGGCCCCTCCGTATTCTTTGTCGACCAAAAGCCCCCAATAACCGACAGCTCCTAAATCGCCAAACACCTCTTCGGTGATCTTCTTCTCGTCGTCCATCAATGTGCCAGCCGACAGATGTCGTCGCACGACGTCGAGCGAATCGTCCATTACCTTTTGGACTTCGGCTGAGGGCGTGACATCGGTACTCTGAAAGAGTTCAATCGGAATGTCACGATTCCAGACAGCAACGTGGGCGGGGCTATTGACGGTTTGATACTGCGCTGCGAAGAGCGATTCGACCTGATCATCCGCCTTGTCGATGGCGCCTGTGCGGCGGGCTTCTTCGTCGCTCTTACCACCTAGCTTCAAGGCGGTTTCAGCGAATGAAGCTTCTTGATCGGTATCAGGACGGTTTGAAGTTTCGGTGGCCATTTATCTCTCGTTTGGTAGGTTACAAATCAGGTAGCGTGTTTCACTGTTTTTATCATACACTGCCCGTTGACACCATTCACTAACTTGCCATTAATCAGTAAGACTTTTGTTCATTTCTGGGATATTACCTTGCGCTATCCCGCAAGCGATTGGCTTGCGGCTGTTCACATCACCATCAGGCAAAGACACGCACCATGCACGATCCACGAATAGATAAACTGGCAAATCTCTTGCTCGATCACAGTTGTGAACTGAAGCAGGGCGAAAAGGTGCTGATTGAGGCCTTTGACTTGCCTGAGGCGAATTTAGTGGCTGCGTTGGTTGAGGGGGCGGCAGAACGTGGGTGTGTGCCGCTGGTGAGTTGGAAGAGCAACGCGGTGCTACGGTCGCTGTATCGGACGGCGACCGAGGAAAGCATGAAATTGGCGGCTCAATTCGAGAAAGACCGGATGCAGGCAGCCGACGCATACATCGGTATTCGCGGGTCGGCAAACAGTAGCCAATTCGCCGATGTGCCACACGAGCGAATGGATCTATTTCAAAAGCATTGGTGGAAACCCGTGCATGGCTCGATTCGGGTGCCAGACACCAAATGGGTGGTTTTGCGGTATCCCACGGATTCGTTCGCCCAGGCGGCAAATATGAGTACAGCAGCCTTCGAGGAGTTTTACTTTGAGGTTTGCACGGCAGACTATGCGGCGATGGGCAAGGCACAAGAACCATTAGTTGCGAGAATGCAGGCAGCAGACCGTGTGCGGATTATTGCCCCAGGCACCGAGCTTGAGTTTTCGATCAAAGATATCCCCGTCATCCCCTGCAACGGCGAACGGAATATCCCGGATGGCGAAGTGTTTACCGCCCCGGTGCGTGACAGTATCAACGGAGTGATTCGGTACAACACCCAGTCGCGTTATCAGGGCACCGTGTTCGAAAACATCGAGTTCGAATTCAAAGACGGAAAGATTGTGCGTGCCGAAGCGAACGAGACGGAGAAGCTCAACGCCATTCTCGATTCGGACGAGGGCGCACGGTACTGTGGCGAATGGTCGTTGGGCACAAACAACCATGTCCGACACCCGATGCTCGACACACTATTCGACGAAAAGATCGGCGGCAGCTTTCATCTGACACCCGGCGAAGCGTATGAGGATGCCGATAACGGCAACCGCAGCCGCATCCATTGGGATCTGGTACTCATCCAACGCGAGGACTACGGCGGTGGCAAAATATGGTTCGACGACGAGTTGATTCGCGAAGATGGTTTTTTCCTACCCAAGGATTTGCAGGGACTCAACACCGGCCTCTAACGCTTTAACGCAAAAACAGCCGCGATCTTACAGATCGCCGGAGAGCCCCCTCACACAAAATCAACTCAAAGCGGTTTCGCAGGACCGGAGAAGACAATATCGCCATCTTCCTCATCGGGCGGCTGTACCGGCTCCCCGAGATCGTCGTCGCGATCCCAACCGAAGCTGTAAATCTTGTAGCGACCATTTTCAACAAGGTAGTTGATCGGCCCGTCTCCGAGCGGATCGTCGGGGACACGCGGTAGATACTTCGGCACCAAGTCATCCAAAGCCGCCGGCAACTCGCCGGTATCACCCAGGTATGCGTGGGCGCCCAATTCAGCAATGAGTATCCTCAAACTGGCTAACATGTAGATCTCCGCGTGGTGCGGAGCATCTTCGCCGGACCAATCTTTGAGAAGTCGCCGCATGTGTCTCATCCAACCTCGGTGCTGATCAATGATCCGCTGCCGTGCCATGCGGACAGGAATCGGCTCGCGGCTGGAATCTATCGACATTAGCTCTTGCGCCAACTCGCGGCATTCCGCTGGCGAGAGTTTTTCAAGGATTTTTTGAAATTGCCCTACTTCCCTTCCGTTGCCTATCAAAGCAGTTTGCAAGCCTTGCCCGCGATCGGCCTCTTCTTCAAATCGAATGAGGCGAAGACAAGCCTGCGTGTGGGCGGCGGTTTGCCCCGTTCGCTCGAGGTAAATTATGTCGATAACGATGGCCGACCGAACTCTGTACAAAGCTCTTTGAGCTAGTGCGTAGTCGTCTCCACGAGGTGGAAACGGACTGAGACTCAAACACTTTTTCTTCAGACCCAGGTCAACTCGTTCGATAACCTTTGCCAAGTTATTTCTTTCGGCTTCTAGCTTGGGTATTGCCAGTGTGCCTGCGGCTTGCGCCGTTGCGAAGATACTATCGGTAAGCATATTGCCTGCCGCGAGCAGGTCGTCGTGACCATTCGGTTCTGGTACTTCTACGACCGGAATCGGCGTCGGTGTCGCCAATCGATAGCCGATGTAAAAAAGCGGCAAAAAAATGGCAAGCATCAGCGTTACCAAACCTGAACGACTCGCGATTGTCTTCCAGTTTGCACGAATCGGTGGACCGCTGGGGCGAGAATCAAACCAACGACTGTCACGAGCAAGTAACAGAACGGCGATGATAATCGAAACGCCCAACCCGAAAACGGTAAAACCGTTCTCGAACCACAGCTGTATCTCATACCATGAAAAAAGTTGGGAAAACGCAGCCTGCCAACTGGCACCTGCTGCAACCCATTCTAAGGCGCTCAGAGTGCTGGGGAACGCGGCAAGCAAGGCGAAACCGAGCAGTCCTACTAATACTCGTCGCCACCACCTGAGATTCTTACCGAAAACGATCCATAGGCAAATCAATGCAATCGATGCCACCAAGGTACCTATGCCGACCAACCAGAGCCATCTTTTGTAATGAAAATCGGGCGCCGATGATAAGACGGCACTAACCACGGCTGCTACGACCATGAGCAGCAACAGCGTTCGCATAGAAAACCTAAGCCGCCAAGTTTTCTCACCTCGGGCAATCCAGACGCCGATTGTGATGAGAATGATCGCCAAACCATACTCGATTACCACTTCGTAGGCGGGGACCAAGAGGCAAACCAGCAAGAACGCGGCAACCACGGTCGTACGCAAGAACCAATGCCGTTGGCCTACGGCTGACCAGATTCCTAGCAAAGCGAAGAACGCGGCTGATATCGCATCGATGACGTGTGTAATTTCCATGTATTGGATGCTGTTTTGAGAGGGGAGTTCGAGTACCTACTTTTAGCTAGGGCAAAGGCGTTGGCAAGCCTTGTTTTTAGAACGTGTTTGAAAATCTTTTTCGCGTGGGGGGCCCTTGGTCGCTCGCTGACGGTCGCGGCTCGGTAGTTACGACCCCTGGTTAAGGAGAGTGCGTGAAAAGTTTCACGAACTTTACGTTGTGAAAAATTTCACAAGCATTTTTTGTTTACATGAACTAGCAATTTGCTACGGTTTGGTGGTATCCTTAATAGCATGTCGAGGCTGTCATAGGTCCAGGGGGAACGACAGTCGGCCGCTCTTTTCTTTCTTGCTGTTCAGTTTTCTAGGTATGTTGCGTTTGGCCATCGGCGGCGCATGTGCTTAGAGGGAGTGATTGTCATGTCTCAGATTACTGCCCGTGACTTCATGGTCACCAGACTCGTTACCTTGCGTCCTGAAATGGATGTGATCGATGCGGTTCAGCGCCTATTGAAAAATCGGATTTCGGGTGCGCCAGTTGTTGATGCCGATGGTATGTACCTTGGTGTATTTTCAGAGAAGTGTTCGATGCACGTGTTGCTTGATGCCGCGTACGAGCAATTGCCGAGCAATCAGGTTCGGGTGTTTATGGACACTGACGCGAAGACGATCGAGCCTGATACGCATCTGCTGTCGATTGCCCAAGTGTTCCTACTGACCTCCTACCGCCGGTTGCCGGTGATCGAAGACGGGCGGCTACTGGGGCAAGTCAGCCGACGCGACGTGCTGCGAGCCTCGATGGATTTGCTACGGCATTCGCCAGATCGAGCGACCGAGTCGTCGCTTCTCTACCTGAGTGCCTTGGTCGAACGACACGAAGCCCCGCTGGCCTAGATATTGTGCCTGTGGGAGGCGACTTCGCAATCACCCTGTTTCCCCGAGGCGGACTCCCTAGCCAACTAGCTTGGGGTTTGCTACGCTTTTGGGCGTCTAGTCGACGCACATTTCAGGGCGTTTCCCCAATTATTCCAGAGTAGGTAAGAAAAGATGTCCCAAGCCATTGCTGGTGTCGTGCCTGACACTGAAAGGGAAGTTACGGTGATGACCGTCTGGCCGACGATCGCGGCTTCGGCGTTCGGACGTTGGTGGGGACGGCGGTTTGCCAACGAGATTGGTATCACGCTGTTTGGGTTGCCGATCACGGTGGGGCGTTTGCTCGCGTTGGTGTCGATCCCGTTTATCCTGCCTCTCTACTTTCTCATGCTGCTGCCAAAGTTTCCGTTCGTCATTTTTGGAATCACCAATCCTTGGTGCCAACGGTATCGGCTTACAAATCGTCGTGTGCTGGTCGAACACGGCTATGGCGGCGGTGAGCAGCAGGGCGTGTCGCTCGATCGGTTCGATTCGATCGAGACCGAAGTCGTACCGGGGCAAGAGTGGTATCCTGCCGGCGATCTGGTTTTCCGCAAAGGCCAGATCGAGACTTTCCGATTACTTGGGGTACCTCACCCAGAAGCCTTCAAGCGAACTTGCTTGAAAGCTCACCAAGGATACGTCGGTGTGCAACAGGCTCGCGAAGCGGGCGTCGCCGTCTAAAGCCTTTGGTGGCAAGCTTTTTCTTACGTTGCGCCGCGTGTCTACCCTCGGGGGAGTTGTGTTCCGATTGTAACGGCCACGTTCCGGCTGCGGGACGACCTGCCTATGGTAGAAGTGCGGAATCTCTGCCCAAAAAAAAATCCTCCCCGTTCTAGTGTGGTGCTGCGCCGATACTCATAGCTAGCAGAGAGTCTGACGAGTTAGTGAGTACTTGGTTGGAGGCAGGTCGGCATGCGCAGATACCTTTTTCAGACGACGAACTGGCTGGTCGCCGTGGCAATTTTATGCCAAGGGGTTGCGTATGCTGAAACCGTCAGCCAGGCGAAAAAAGAAGCATCATTGTTTCGTCATAGTACGTACCCAGCAGCTTGGACGGCTGCGCAAGAGAGCAATCGACCGATTCTTATCTATGTATCGATGCCCCAGTGTCCACACTGCGAAAAGATGGTTCATAAAACCTTCGAGCGTCGATCGATCAAAAATTTGGTATCGGGGTCTTTCGAAACGGTTTATGCTGGCCGATACACACATGCCGAGCTGGTTAAAAAATTGAGTGTGAAGTGGTATCCGACGACCGTGCTGGTAAGCCCGAATAACAAAGTACTCGACGTGATCGAGGGCTATGTTGATGCGGCAAAGTTTAAGCGACATCTTCAAACGGGTTTAGCGGCAGCGGGGACAGACTCGCAGACTCGCTAGGCTTTTCTGTTAGATGGGATACAGAACTGACGTGCAAAGTTTTTGAGTAGTGTTGGCCTTCTTACAGATTCTTTGCTGTGTGGTACCGAAAATAGTGATAGTCACTGGTCGTGAGTGGCTCAATACTTGTACCCACTAAGGTTCTAACTCGTTCCGCAGGAATCGCCATCATGAAACTCGCCTTGTTACCGTTGCTTTCGCTACTAATCTTGTTTTGTTCGAGTACGGCGTCTTTGGCCCAGAGCGGTCAGCGGAGCAGTCGGGGGCAAGATCGTTTGTTCAATCATGCCCGAGTCGAACAAGCTTGGGAGGCCGCCATTGCAGCCAAGAAGCCGTTGCTGGTGATGTTTACTTCGGACAATTGCGTTTACTGTCGCAAGATGCTGGCAGAAACGTATGGCAATCCGGCCGTCCGCAAGATGTTAGCAGGTCGCACCGAGAGCGTGTTGGCTCATGCCAACGAATATGGAGAGCTTGCAAAGCGAATGGGGATCAGGGGCTTTCCTACCACGCTGGTTGTTTCGCACCAGGGCGAGGTATTGGATCTGATGGAAGGGTTTGTGGAACCTCGTGCCTTTGTGCAACGCGTGGGCCCGTTGTTGGCCAAAGAAGAATCTCAAGGTAGCATCGAGGCCTATGGGGCAGCGGTCTCGAAGCAGCCGGCTGGGCGTTAGTGGTACATCGCAGGGTGAATTTCTCACCACAAAGGACACAAAGAACACTAAGGAATGAAGAACTCGTTGAGTTCTTCGGCATACTGCAGGTGTTTTTCCTACTCAACTGGAACACATTGTGACCCCCCCCTTTTTCTTTGCTGGTTTTTGGATGTTAACTTTGTGGCCTTGGTGTTCTTTGTGGTTAAAGCCAAGGTAGAAATGTGGGCTAGGGCAAGGTACGCTACGAAAAAACACGATTCGCAGCTGCTTTGCCTCGGGCTTTGATGGCGGATTCGATTTTTTTCATTTCATTGGACGTCAGTTGCCAGTTCATCGCGGTGGCGGTTTCTTCGAGTTGCCAAGGATGTTTGGCTCCGCAGAGTGCTACGGTGATGCCGGGCTGTTGGAGGGTCCAATTCACAACGACTTGTGCCACGGTTCGGCCGCATTCGGTGGCGATTTTGCGAAGCTCGTTAATAAACGCTTGGTTCTTCTCCCATTCTTCGCCTTGGTACATGGGGTATTTTCGGCGTGAGTCGCTTTGATCGAGTTGGTTTTGGTCGGTGAGTCGGCCCGCTAAGAGGCCTTTCATGAGTGCCCAGTAGACGACCACAGAAATGTGGTTCTCGCGGCACCAGGGGATCGTTTGTTGCTCGATGTCGCGTTGCAGCATGTTGTAGGGTAGTTGCACCGCGATCAGTGGACACTCACGGTGAAATTCTTGAATCTGTTGCAGCGAGCAGTTGGAAGCGCCTGCGTAGCGAACTTTGCCGAGGGCGATAAGTTCGCGAATCGCGCCTGCGGATTCGGTGACCGGTACGGTGGGATCGGGTGAATGGAGGTAGTAAAGTTCGATGCGGTCTGTGCCTAGCCGTCGGAGGCTTTCGTCGCACTCCTGGAGGATCGTTTCGGGTCGAGCATCGTTCGTTTGTTCTCCATTGTCGTCGTAGTGAATGCCGCATTTGGTGGCGAGGATAAACTGATCGCGGCTTTCAGCGAGTGCAAGGCGGATGAGGTTTTCGCTTTCGCCGTTTGGACCGTAGCAATAGGCCGTGTCGATAAAGTTGATGCCAAGTTCGGCACAGGTTCGTAGTGTAGCGATGCTATCTGAATCGTTGACACCCAGCGACGTCACCCCAGCCATCGGCCATGTGCCAAGCGAGACCGGCGAGACCGTAAGGTCGCTGGTTCCAAGAGATCGGTGCGATATGCCAGTTGGCTGATCCACTAAGTTTATCCTTTGTGCGGTGGCGAAGGTTTCCGGCGATGTTACGTGGTGTGTGATGGTCGGCGGGGTGTGTAGGTGCAACAGTCGGCGGGGCATACGTCGTGACTGGGGGGCATTTCGCCCATCGCTGTGCGCTCGGGCGATCCGCTGGTGCGTTCGACGATAAGCTCGCGAATCATTTGGACGAATCGAGGATGTTTGCCAACGGTTGCAGCGCGGTGCATCTTGATGCCGTGCTGCTCGCAAAGTTGACGTGCTTCGGTATCAATGTCGTACAGCACCTCGAGGTGATCGGAGATGAAGCCGATCGGTAGGATCACGAGGTCTTTTATCGGCTTTTGTTCGTGGAGTTGGTTGATGCGGTCGCAAACGTCGGGTTCGAGCCAGGGTTGCTGGGGGGGGCCGCTACGGCTTTGGTAGGCCAGCTCCCAGTGCGAATGGCCTGTGCCTTCGGCAACCAATCGACACGCTTCTTTCAACTGGGCAACGTATTGGCAGGTTTCCGACATGGCCAACGGGATGCTGTGGGCGGTGAACAGGAGGAGCGTTTCATCGCGTTTGGCGTCGGCGATTTGTTCGAGGCATTGGCTTACCGATTCGACCATCGGCTCGATAAAACCTGGGTGGTTGAAGAAGGCACGTAGCTTGTCGACCTTGAGGGCGGTGGGGCCAAGCGGCTGTTGGGCTCGGGCAACGTCTTCGTGGTATTGCCGACAACCGGAGTAGGAACTGAAAGCACTGGTGTAAAACGCGAGTGCCCGCCGGACACCATCGTTGGCCATTTGCTGCAAAGTATCAGGCAGTAGGGGGTGCCAATTTCGATTTCCCCAATAGACGGGCAGGGCAGGGCCGTGGGCGGCGAGTTCAGCTTCTAGGGCTGCGATCAGCCGCCGATTCTGTTCGTTGATGGGGCTGATGCCATCGAATTGCTTATAGTGTTCGGCCACTTCGAGCATTCGCTCGCGTGGGACGTTTTTGCCGCGCAGCACGTTTTCTAGAAACGGGATTACGTCGTCCATGCTTTCGGGGCCACCGAATGACAGGAATAGTATGGCGTCGTAGTTTTCAGACACGGCATTGGGGGGAGTGGGGGATGTTTGATTGTTGATTTAAGATTTTTGATTTGGCTAAGCCGCGAGCGGCTGGGGGGACTTTATTGGACAAAATTGTGTGGGTTGGTGCTGGTATCGTAGTGTTTGGTGGGTTAGTTTTGGCACGAAACGCGGGGAAAACGCATTGAGGTGGACAAAAGGGAGTTCGGAATGCGGAAATCGGAGTGCGGAAGGGAAAAATATTGTCCATTTGGGCGTTATCAATGACGAAATCTGAATGACGAATGACGAAAAAGCTGATCGCTCACGGCTAAAATCTGATCGCTATTCTCCCAGATGTGGTGGCACAATTTCAACTGAGAATTTTGGTGCTTCAGGCATATTGTTCGCCAGCTGGCCGTTACGGCACAAATGTGGCGTCGGGGGCGGGTAGGAACATTGTTTTTGGGCTCTGAGAGCCTTTTTTGAGACGCCCGCGAATGCCAGGGCCTATGGATTGCCGTTGATTTTTTGCAAAATTGCTTGCAACGCCATTTTTTGCAAGCATAGTGGAAGTTGTAGGCACCGCCGCAGAGGAATTTCTTCGGAAATGTTAGCTGCACGACTGGCGGAGGCTGCGGGTACCGAAGCGAGATAGCACGCGGAACTGCTGCTCGTATCTATAAGGCCTTTTTCTGGCCGGGACTCGCAAATGGCTAGCCTTCAACGGGTTGCTAAGAGCAGTCCGTCCCACCCGAAGAGAAGCACATACCGTATTAGGAGAGGCCGATGAGACACCCGAAATTTATTGCGCAGCCTTTGCGCGCGCTCCCTGCTGCTACTTTGTTAGCGATTTTTGCGTTTGCAGCCCACCCCGCCCTTGTTTCCGCCGGGGTCTTCAACTGGGGAGATCTAAGCGATCCGGGCGGCAATGTCGTGTTCCTCGATGTCGAAGAAGACAATGCCCTACCGACTTCACTGTTCGCCCCGATGCCTGGCTCTGGTAGCCCAAATGCGGTTGGGAATTCGTTGATTCTCGATCCACAGAATTTTCTTTCTCAGGCTACCAATGGGTCTGACGCAATTGATAGCGAATTTTCGACGACTCTGATGGTTGGTCCTAGCTACTCGATCGACGATATCTTGATTAGCGAATTCGGCGATTTTACCTTAGGCGGACTGCCAGGTAGCTTGGCAACTGCTCAGGTTGGTGCCTCGTTTTTCTGGCAGGTTTTGGAAGTCGATGGCGTGGCTGTCAGTCTACCGATGCAAACCCAACCGTTGATCGTTACCACGGGCGGCGGTCCCAATGGCGGCATCTACGAGCGCTCGATCGATGATGGCATTGCTACTCCCTGGGAAGGCTACGCACAAATCGATGTTGCTGGGTATCTGGACGCGAATCTTATTGTGGGCGATGCCACTAAAGTCAGCTTGCTCTTTGATAACACCTTGCTTACTGCTGCTGACCTGTTCAGCAGTGCTTTGATCAAAAAGAAAGGCGTTCAAATCGACGTTTCGGGAGATGGGTTGGTTATCGTCCCTGAGCCTGCCAGCTTGGCCCTCTTCGGCATTGGCGGCTTGGCCCTTCTTGGAGGTTGGCGTGGCCGCCAACGCTAACGGGTCGTGTGCTCGGCCTCTACACTTGAAAGCGTTTGCGATATTCCATCGGCGTCATGCCGGTGGAATTTTTGAACTGTCGTGTGAAGTGGCTTTGGTCGTAGAATCCGCAATGGTTTGCAATCGTTGCCAAACTGTCGTCGCTGGTCGCCATTTGGTGACGTGCAACGCCGATGCGTACTTCGCGGATATATCGTACTGGGGTAATCCCAAATAGGCGTGAAAACTCTCGTTGCAGTTGGCTAACGGATAGATGGGTGTGGGCAGCAAGATCCGATACTTCGATTTCCTCGCCATACTTTTCTGAGACATACTCGACAACACTTAACAAACGACCGTAGCCTGTAGCGTTTCCTCCCCCGCTTTCATAGGGGCGTTTGATTCCGGCAATGCCGACCACCGACTGTTCGCGATCGTAAAGAGGAATTTTGTTGCACAGATACCAATGAGGCAAACCGTTTGGCCCAGGGACCAGCCAAACCTGATCGGTCAGCGGTTTGCCCGAGGAAATCACGCGCTGATCTTCCTCGACGTATTGGGCAGCAATTGCGGGCGGGAAAAAGTCGAAATCGGTTTTTCCGATCACCTCCGATGGCGACGCGACCCCCACCACCTCGCAAACCACCCGATTGGCACGTACAAATTGCCCCTGAATGTCTTTGACGTACATGTATACGCCGGGCAAATAATCGAATAAATCGAGCAATGCTCCCGGATTGGCCAGATTGCCAAAAAAGCGATCTTGCCAAGCTCCAAATTCTGCAGCGGGGTCTGCAGCGGGGTCTTTCATGCGGTTAATATACAAAAACATGCGCTGAATTTGCAAGAGATTTGGCTTTCCGATTGTAATAATAAGGTAGTAGAAGTAATAATAGGACCTGTGTATCTTGAATTATGGCTGCCTGGTGGTTTCCGCCATTCTGGATTCTTCCGGAGTTTTGGTGGCTAGGGGACCAAATGCCCTGAAAAGGGCAAAATATGAAAGCCCAGGGCAGAGCCAACCGAAGCGCAGCAAAGGTTGGCGTCGCCCTGGGTTAGTAAGCAACCGAACAATTGTCCGAGAGGACAGCGTGATTTAACAACGGAGCGTTGCCGAGGACGAAATCAAGCCGCGGATGAGTTTCGGCCTCGGCTGCGTGCCGGTGAGTTGGCCGAACTGAAACTCGGCCGAAGGCATTGACGCAAATTAACCTAGGGCGGCGGCAAGCCTCGCGATGCTCGCTTGCCTTGCCCCAGGCTATGATGTTTTGCCCCTTTGGGGCAGAAGCAGCTTTGCTGCTTCGATGCGATGTTCAGCCACTAAGCGATGTTCAGCCACTAAGCAATGTTCAGCCACTAAGCAATGTTCAGCCACTAAGCAATGTTCAGCCACTAAGCAATGTTCAGCCACTAAAATACCTGAAGAACCCAATTCTGTAACCGTGTTTGCAAGGAGCAATCAAGTTGACTGTCAAGCTCTCGCTCTTCGTTGTTGGTTTGTTCTCAGCGTTGGCCTCGACTTCGCTTGTCCAGGCTGAGTTGCAGTACAATCGCGACATCCGGCCCATCCTTGTCGCAAAATGCTTTGCCTGCCATGGGGCGGACAGCGCGTCTCGAGAGGCTGATCTTCGCCTCGACCAACGCGAAGCCGTCATTGACTTTGGTGCTCTTGTGCCGGGCAAGGCTGACGAGAGCGAGATGATTCGTCGGCTTCTTTCTGACGACCCCGACGAAATCATGCCGCCGCCGGCAACCAAGAAGCAGCTTACGGCGGAGCAAATCGAAACTCTTCGCCAATGGGTGAACGAGGGGGCGGAGTATGAGCTGCATTGGTCGTATTTGGCCCCCACGCGTCCCGAGAAGCCCGACCTTGCTGCTTTGCTGGCAGAACAAGACCTTAAGCCGGAAAATCGTTCTGCCATTCAAAGCTGGCCGCTAAATCCGATCGACGACTTCGTACTCGCCCAGATGTTACCACTCGGCCTGACACCGGCTTCTGAAGCCGACCGTCGAACTTTGGCTCGTCGGGTTAGCCTCGACCTTACGGGTTTGCCCCCTGAGCCCAAGCTGGTCGAAGAATTTGTCGCGGATCAGTCGCCCGACGCTTATGAGCAACTCGTTGATCGGCTGTTGGCCTCGTCGTCTTGGGGCGAGCATCGGGGCCGCTATTGGCTCGACTATGCACGCTATGCCGACACGCACGGCATCCACTTTGATAACTACCGCGAGATGTGGGCCTACCGCGATTGGGTGATCAAAGCTTTCAATGCTAACATGCCTTACGATCAGTTCACCATCGAAAACTTGGCCGGCGACCTGCTACCAAATGCCACCCTCGATCAGCGAATTGCCTCGGGCTTTAACCGTTGCAACATGACGACCAACGAAGGGGGCATTATCGATGAGGAATACGATGTGCTCTACACCCGTGATCGTACCGAGACGGTCGCTCAGATTTGGCTTGGGTTAACGGCTAACTGCGCTGTTTGCCACAGCCATAAGTTTGATCCGTTGAGCCAAAAAGAGTTTTACCAAATGGCGGCGTTCTTTAATAACTCGACGCAGAAGGTGCGGGACCAAAATATCAAAGATCCGCCTCCCATTATCGTCGTGCCTGCTGAAGCAGACCGAGCCCGTTGGGTAGAGATTCAAACGATTGTCGAGAAGGCCAAGAAGCACACCGAAGGCCGCCGTCAAGAAGCGCGACCCGACTTTGATAAGTGGTTGGCCAGTGCAACTCGGGAATCGTTTGCTCCGCCAGTTTCTTCAAACGAACTTCACTTTCAAGCTAAATTCGACGAAGGTGACGGACGGACGGCCCAAATTCTTGTCGCAGGGGCGCCGGTAGAAACTTCGTTGAACGAATCGGCCAGTTGGCGAGATGGAATTGGTGGTAAAGCGTTGGCCGTTCAAGGCTCGGTGGCTGAATTTGCTGACGTAGGCGACTTTGAAGCCGATCAGCCCATAAGCTGCTCTGCCTGGATCAACATCCCAGCGAACGACACCATGGGGGCCATCTTTTCTCGCATGGATGTTGCCGACTCTCATCGCGGGTGGGATTTTTGGATGCAGAAACGCCAGGTTGGTATGCACGTTATTAGCTCGTGGTCGGATCGTGGCCTGAAGGTTGTTGCTAAGCCACAAGTGGATGCCAACCGTTGGGTTCATGTGGTTGTTACGTACGATGGTTCGCGAAAAGCTGCGGGGGTGAAAATCTACTACGATGGCAAACCACAGGCAACCAGTGTCGAAAATGACAAGCTCGACGACTCCTCGATTCGAACTGACGCGCCGTTTCATATCGGCTCCCGCCATCCGGGCAGTCCATTTCATGGTGGGTTGCAGGATATTCGCCTTTACACCCGCGTGCTCAGCCCCGCTGAGGTCGCTGTGATGGGTAGCCATCGGCAATCGCTTGCCACGCTAGCCAAGGCCCCTGAAACGCGTACTGAGGCCGAGGTCAACGACATCTACACTTACTGGCTCAGTTCGATTGATGAAGAGTACAAGAGCCGTTCCTCGAAGCTCGCAACGGCTGAGCGTGAGCGAGACGACATCCGCAGCCGCGGTGCGACGACGCATGTGATGCAAGAAAAAGACGAGCCGGCGATTGCCTTCGTTTTGAATCGTGGAGAATACGATCAACGACTCGATCAAGTCTCTCCCGACACTCCTGCCGTCCTTCCCCCTTTTCCTGCTGACGCGCCGAGAAACCGGCTTGGGTTTGCTCAATGGTTGTTGAGCCCTGAGCATCCTACTACAAGCCGCGTGACCGTGAATCGTTACTGGCAAGAAGTGTTTGGAACGGGACTGGTACGCACGGCAAACGATATTGGCGTCTCGGGAGAACTTCCCTCACATCCTAAGTTGCTCGACTGGTTGGCCGTTGAATTTCGCGAATCGGGTTGGGATATCAAACATTTTTTCAAGCTGATGGTCATGTCGGCCACCTATCGGCAAGCTGCGGTTACTACGCCCGAGAAGCTCGAACGCGACCCGTCGAACCATTTTTATGCCCGTGGGCCCCGCTTTCGTATGGATGCCGAAATGGTACGGGATTACGCTCTCGCCGTGAGCGGGCTACTTGCTACCAAACTTGGTGGCCCGAGTGTGAAACCTTACCAGCCGCCCGGTGTCTGGGAAGCAATCGCGATGGATAGCAGCAATACGGCGAAATATCAGCGAGACACGGGCGAGAGTCTTTATCGGCGTAGTCTCTATACGTTTGTTAAACGGATGGCCCCGCCGGCGTCGATGGATATTTTCAACGCCCCGAACCGCGAGTTCTGCACAGTGCGTCGTGAGCGTACGAATACCCCCTTACAGGCTTTGGTGACGCTCAACGACGAGCAGTTCGTCGAAGCGGCCAGGCAGATGGCACAACGGGCAATCCTCGCCGGAGACGCGGAAACGAATAGTCGCCTTCATTTGATCGGTAACCGGCTACTTGCCCGCGACTTTATGCCAGAAGAGATCGTCATTCTCGAAAACTCGTTGCAAGAAATACTTTCGTACTACGAGGGCAATCTGGATGACGCTCGAAAGCTGTTGGCCGTCGGCGAAACGTTGGCCGACGAGAATATTCCGCCAGCTGAACTGGCGGCTTGGACAATGCTGGTCAATCAGTTAATGAATCTTGATGAAGTGTTAAACAAGTAACAGCCGAACGACGTCGCGATATAACAAGCGGAGTAGACGATGGTTCCTTTTGAAGAATTTAAGCGTAACATCACTCGTAGGCATTTCTTCTCGCAAGGCTCACACCTTTTGGGCGGAGCTGCTCTCGCTACGTTGACGGGGATGCCGGCGGCACAGGCGGCTTCTGGCGGCGGGGGCGTGATTCCGCCGCATTTCGGCCCTAAAGTTAAAAACATCATCTATCTGCACATGGTCGGTGGACCTCCGCAGTTGGATATGTATGACTACAAGCCGGCCATGGAGGAGTGGTACGACAAAGATTTGCCGGAGTCGGTGCGCAACGGCCAGCGTCTGACTACGATGACGTCGGGACAATCGCGTTTTCCGATCGCCCCTTCGATGTACAAGTTCGAGCGAGCCGGGAAGTGCGGCATGTGGGTGAGCGAACTCTTGCCGTGGACCAAGAAGGTTGTCGATGAGATGGTCTTTATCCGTAGCATGCACACCGAGGCGATCAATCACGAACCGGCTATCAGTTACATTCAAACGGGCAACCAAATCACCGGACGTCCTTGTCTCGGCGCATGGGCGTCGTACGGCCTCGGTTCGCTTAACGAGAATCTGCCCACCTTTGTCGTAATGATCGCCAAGCCGACGAATACCGAGCAGGTGCAGGCAATCTCTGCGCGGCTCTGGTCTTCGGGCTACTTGCCGGGGGAATATGGGGCGACTTCGTTCCGAACTAGCGGAGATCCCATCCTGTTTATCAATAACCCGGATGGTGTTCCAAGGAAAATACGCCGGGCTACTCTCGATGGTTTAAGGGAACTCAATGAGTTGAACTTTGCTCGTACAGGAGATCCCGAGACTCATACAAGAATCCAGCAGTTCGAACTTGCCTACCGCATGCAGGCCAGCGTTCCTGAACTGACCGATCTGAAGTCGGAACCGCAGTCGACCCTCGATTTGTATGGCGACCAGGCCCTCAAGGCAGGTAGCTTTACGAACACTGTGCTGTTGGCCCGTCGGATGGTCGAACGGGGCGTACGTTTTGTCCAGATTTACCACAACAATTGGGACGCACACAGCAACGTGGCTGGGCGACTGCCTGACCAATGCCGCGACATCGACCAAGCGACCTACGCGCTGATTAACGATCTCAAACAACGGGGGCTGTTCGATAGCACCTTGATTATTTGGGGCGGCGAGTTTGGGCGTACCATCTACTCGCAAGGTGGGTTGTCTAGAACGAACTACGGGCGAGACCACCATCCGCGTTGCTTCACCATGTGGATGGCTGGCGGCGGCATGAAGGGCGGCACGATCTACGGCGAAACCGACGATTTCTCGTACAACATCGTGAACAATCCCGTGCATATCCGCGACTTCCACGCCACGGTTCTCCATCAGATGGGATACGACCACGAACGGCTCTCTTTCAAGTACCAAGGGCTCGACCAGAGGCTTACGGGCGTCTTGCCTTCTCGGGTGATTAAAGAGTTGTTGGCCTAGGGCGGCTTTTTCTGTTTGCAGGAGTGTTCTGCGGGAGGATGTCGTGGCCGACACCGCTAACGAATGCACTTTGGACTTTTATTAAGGTATGCGCCAGAAACTTTACTTGCTCCAAGCACTCACTTGCTAAATCCGGCACTCCCGTTGGTCGGCCTGTCGTTTTCCTGGCGCATACCTCAATAGGAGGCTGGTTGGCTTGGTTGAGGGCTCCCTTATTTCGAGGGTCGACTTTTCGTTCGGCGGGTTCTTTGCTAACGTGGCACCTTGCCACTTTGAAAGGACTGCGAGATGCAGGTCGAAACTCTAGATATAAGAACACTGCCTAATGCCCAAGCGACCGAAATCGCTGAGCTATTGGTGAGTGTATGGCCTAAATCCGTAAAGACCGTGGCGGTTCGGCATGAACAGTTGCTTGCCTTGGGCGACCACTACGCGGGCCTTGAAGCCCAGGCCCCGCGATCGCTTTTCATCCGCGAAAATGGCCAGATCATTGCCCATGCGGCCGTTTTGCCCCGGACAATTGGCACCGCGGCAGGCGACATGGTTATCGCGGGGTTGACTCGCGTTTGTACGGCTCCAGAACAACGTGGACGCGGTTTAGGCGAAATTGTCGTTCGAGCGGTCTTCGAGCTTGTTGATGATGGGACATTTCCCTTCTCGCTCTTTCAAACCACTCTAGAAGTTCGGCCGTTCTACGAAAAACTCGGTGCTACCATCATCGAGAACCCCATCATCAATTCGCTCGAAAAAGATGCCCATGGCTCCCCGTTCTGGGACAAAGAAATCATGCGTTACCCAGGCAGCGGCAATTGGCCCGGGGGCGAGATCGACCTACGCGGGCCGGGGTACTAGAGCAGCTTTTTTGAAAGCCGCTACGCTTTTGCTTGGCCGCGTAGCCGCACTCGTAGGCGTGTGAGCATTGGGCCGACGCTGTTGGTGGGCATGCCTGTGCTTCGGCTGATCTCTTGATAGGTTCGGCCCTCGAGGTGATACATCCGCATCACATTCTCTTCGGGGCCATCCAGCCGTTGCAATAGCCGTTCAACTTCCTCGTGGTCGGTGATTCGCTGTTCGACATCCGAGGTGCTTGCGAGCGAATCCTCGGCTGCTGCGGACAGGGGCATTGCAGTGCGGTTCGCTAGCAACTGCCTGACGACGACTCGGCGAGCGATCACGGTCAGGTAAGTGGCTAAGCTACTCTTGCCATGAAATCGGCGTAGTACGGCAAAGTCGTCTTGCACCAGAGTGACCATCACCTCGGCGGCCAAGTCTTCGCGATCTGGGGAGGTCAACAAGATCGACCGGCATTGGGCCGTATGGTTAATCACATGGATCACCAAGCCCATAAATCGGTCAACAAAGTCCTCCCATGCACGAGGCCGATTGGCGATGCATCGTTCAAGTAAACTACGGTCGATCTCAGATAGCGCCACGAATTTACTGCCTTAAGAGGTGACTACGCAAACGAGCAGGCCACCGAGGGGCCTTATCAAGGGTTATGGGAAAAGTGTCGTGCCCAGGCCAGACGATACCTCGTCCGACCTCAGCATCTACTACCAGCACCGCAGGGCAGGCCCCAGCCCGCAAACTGATAGAAGAAACCAACATCTGGCATACCCCTATTCTAAATAGCGGCTGTCAACGGAGCAAGACGAGCGTGAGGGCCCTTATTTCGCAGTTTCAGCAAGCCCCCCAAGTTTCGTTAACCCATACTGCTTGACAAAAACGGGCGACGATGCTTATATATTGGCCATCCAGTAGCGGTTTGAGGGGCCAAAAGCCCTTCCCGAGTAAATACTTGCCTTCGGGCTGCCGATACAGGTATCATTCCCAAATACAGGATGAGAGTAGGCCGCTTGTGGCCGCCCCAGAGGCGTTACTTGCCAAGTTTGCCGCGGTAGAAGGAGATTTTTTGAAATGACCCATGTTGTTTGCGAACCGTGTTTTGCCTGCAAATACACCGATTGTGTCGTAGTTTGCCCCGTCGAGTGTTTTTACGAAGGCGAGCAAATTCTTTACATTCACCCGGATGAGTGCATCGACTGCGAAGCTTGCGTGCCGGAGTGTCCCGTGGAAGCGATTTTCCACGAAGACAATGTGCCCGAAGAGTGGACTGCCTTCACCGAGCTAAATGCTGAGATGGCCACCCAGTGCCCGGTCCTTACCGAGAAAAAAGAACCGCTCGTCGATTCTTGAGCGGTTGGTAGGACGAACGATTATTTTGCAAAACTTGCTGAGGCCTTGTGCTTCGACAAGCCTGTGGGATGGTCTTTCACTTCAAATCGACAGACCAGTACGCAGCGTCCAGGAATGTCTTCCAACTGGCATACTTTGGATTGCCCAACTTGACCGTTAGCAGCGGGCTGCGTTTTGGTCGGACTGGTTTGCAAAACAGCTTCATCCCTGCCTGTTTAGGTGTCCTGCCGCCTTTGCGCACATTGCACTTCACGCATGCGCAAACCAGGTTCTCCCACGTAGTCTCGCCTCCTAGGCAACTGGGCACGACGTGGTCGAGACTCAATTCGCTTGTCGTAAATCGCTTTCCGCAGTATTGGCAACGGTTGGCGTCGCGGGCAAAGATATTGCGCCGGTTTAGTCGAACTCGTTGCTTCGGCTGCCGGTCGTAATACAGCAGTCGAACGACACGGGGCACACAGACCTCGAAATTCACACTTTGCACCCAATCCTGATCGGGCTCTTTTTCTTTGAACTCCGCTTTGAGTTCGCTGATTTCTCGCCAAGAATGAAAGTCGTAATTTCCGTACTGGCCATCTTCGACGTGGATGACTTCGGCCAATTGGTTGAGTAACAGCCCAAAGGCTCGCCGTACGCCTACCACGTGTACTGCCATGTACTGGCGGTTGAGTACCAAGACACTCGCATTGAGTCCACTTGCCTGAGCGTTCGACATTCCTCGTTTTCCTTCCGGCCAATCTACGAATACGTGTGGTCCGATCTACAAACGATTTACTTGCCTGCTATTTGGTCTCGACTCTCTTTTCTGCGTAATGGCTACGAATTCAGCGTTAGGCCCAACTTACCCTAGAAGCCAGACAGTGGCACCCCGCCGAATCCCTCAATGCAAGTCTGACGGACCACTAGGCGGGATGCAACGTGACGCATTTTCAGGCGAACCTTAGGGTTTCGCCCAACACGTCCCCGCAGTTCTATTTTAACGAGCATCAGTCCACAAAACCACCGGACAAACTCCACATCCAGGACAACTGCAAAGTCGGTACGATCGACCAAAGTTTAGGAAAAAAGAATAACCACCGAGGACACGGAGTAGCACAGAGTGCCTTAAAAAATAGATTTTCTCCGTGCCCTCCGTGTCCTCTGTGGTTCAAATTGTTGCGGTTTATTTTTGTGAATTTGTGACTTTGCCGTTCCCCTGACTCCACATTGAGCAGGTTCGCAGCCTCAAATGAACTGATATCGGGCTGATTTCCGAAAAGGAAGCTTGTCTTTAACAACTCTTCGCCACGGCACGGCACGCAATTTGCCCTGCGAGCTTTGTTCCTCTCCCGGGAAGAGGAGTGTTTCAAAAAGCTACAACTGAGAAACCTTGAAAGATTATCTTGCTTGCCACGGTTGTTTCTCGCTACGATGAAAATGGCGACCAACGTCGAATACGATTTGGCGTCTCAAATGCAAAATGGAATTTTCATCCCAAAAGGAACCGCGCAATGGTTCACTACACTTGCGATTGTTGCAAACGTTCGATTGATGCCGAGAACAGCGTACGTTATATCGTCCGCCTCGAAGTTTACGCCTCGCTTGATCCGGTCGAAGAAGACTTGAACTCGGATCGAGATCATCTGTTAGAAATCCAAGAGATCTTAGAGAGCTTGGATGGTGCCGAGGACGATCAAGTTTGCGATGAGGTGTATCACCACGCTCGCTACGATCTTTGTAGCGAATGCCGTCAGCGCTATGTCAAAAATCCGCTTGGACGTGCGACTGCGCATCACCTAAATTTCAGCAAGAACTAGAGCTTCGTGCCTTTTTCTGTTCGCAAGAGTGTTCTGCGGGAGGATGTCGTGGCCGACACCGCTAACGAATCCGCATTGGGGCTAATCCCAAAATTAAGCTTTGACAAAGCTCTAGCGCACCTGGCCGGCGTTGGCAGGGATTCCGCCCGGGGGTAACTGGTGTGCCATCGGTTGCTGGAATGCAGAGGTGTGCGTTGGGTTGAACTGGCTGAGTGGCAGTGTCACGGGTGGCGGTGTAACCGTTTGTCCAGGGGGTACTTGCGGGACCACGTTCGTAGGTATCGGTGCGACTGTACCCGTCCCGAAAACGGTCCCTGGCAAGGCGGTTCCTAGATCTACCTGAGGATAGCCGCTGATTGCGGGCAATCTCCAAAGCTCTGGGCTGCTGCCTGCTTGGTTCAATATGACCGCGCCAACATCGATGGTTAACGCCAACTGCGCAGCGGGTAGATTCAGCTCGATCTGTTGCGGCAGCGAGACCCCCATCGTTGGATAGTAGCGATGCGAAAGTGCTCGCGAGCTGGCGACCAATGTCCCCTGGTTGTTGTAGATGTGCTGTTCGAGAATCCAGGCCCGTCGGGCATCGACCACCGTATTTTTGGTCATCGTGCCAGCTCGAGTTTGAATTTGCGAACGTATTTCGACCGTCCCATCGCCACGTTGCACCGGCGGTTCGTGCCGATCTGTGGGCGAAAACCGAGAGAGCCCAACCGCATTGATTAGCCATTGCGGATCGATGGGCAACATTTGCTGGGCCGAACTGCCGGCAAACTGGTTGTGTCTGGCAAAGTACAACGCGGGCGGCTCGTTTCGCTTTACCCAAAACCAGAACAGTTCTTCGTTGCTGCCCAAATCGACCTCGGCTCCCGTAAGGGCGGTGGATGCTTGCAGCCGCAATCGTCCCGGCTTCTGAACGGCGATATTGCCGCGAAGCAGCGGGATGGCTGGCATTCCTGGCACCGTGATCGATGCGTTGTTGGTCTGGTAGCTCTGCACCCGCCCCGAATTTTGATTCACCGCAGCAATGATTTGCTCTAAGGAGGCCCCGAGCGGAAGTACCTCGGGCGCAGGCGGTCCTAGCGAGGCGAATGGATTGCGGAATGACCGAGAGCACGTCGCCCCAGTCCCGCAAAAGACAACCAACAGCAACAACAAGCCCTTGGTTGGCCAAACGAATTTCGAGTTGGTTGTGTGTTGCGATTGCATTGAGTTAATTATTCAAACTGAAAACAAGGAATGAATTTCACCACGGAGTCACGGGGGACACTGAGTATTATTTGAGTCGAAAGAACTCCGAATCGTACCCTACTACAAAATTGGAATTTGTGATTGTTTTCTCAGTGTTCTCCGTGGCCCTGTGGTTAATTTTTTTCACTTCGAGTTAATTACTAGCCACCTTTGCATTGGTCGACGTAGGTGCCTCGCCATCTCCGTATAACAGATCGATCATGCGTTGTTGCACTAGCGTTGCTTGCTCGGCGTCAGGCTCTGCGGCAACGACTTCGAATTGTTCGTCGCGTCGGGGGCAAAACAGTATGTGTACTTCGATTCCCTCCTCGTTTTGCTTGACTTCTTCGCGTCGTAAGATGCGTCGGCGCAACAACAGCAGACTAAGTAGATAGCGAAACTCCTGATCTTCTGGCCGCTTGGCCAACGCAGCAAACAAATTCAGCATCACCTCGGTCGGGGCCAGCTTTGGCTTCCCGCCATCTTTGCCAGGCACCCGAGAACGCCACCATCCAACGCATATCTCTGGAGGCCCCTGCCACGCCTCGACACAGTAATCAAGACGTTGCAACCCGGTCTCCTGCTCTTCGAGAACAGAAAAATAAACGTCGCCTGGCTGTAGGGCTTGTTCTGTCGTAACACAACGACGACTACAGCTACGAACTTCAAAATCTAGCAACATTGTCTTTGCCGACAATTTGTGAGGGGAATCTGATGAGGCCTAGTGCGCATTGCACGGACACATTTTAAACGTGGTCACTTCGCTGAAAAATCGCGCGAATCGTAGGGGAATTCTGATATCCCCACAAGGCATACGCTGCTAGCCCGGATTTTCGGCGGGGGGCAGGAACGCTTTTGCGTCGTGATTCGGGTTCGCAGAAGATTGCTAGCAGAAATTGCGGTGATTTTTGGCGTCGGGGGAAGGCCACCCCAGGGTGACGTGGCAATCGGCTGGGCCTCTGTTAGGAGGATTGGTTCCGTTATAGCCGCAGGCGGAAGCTGCGGTCGAATCTGAAAAAACTGCGGCTTCCGCCCGCAGCTACTACAAAAATCAGTGACTTTGCAATCCTGCTGCCCTCTGCTCAGCCTCTGGCACAGACCGACCTGTTTCCGGTAGGATGGGGAGTTTGGTTACAGCCCGACGGACCCTGCTGGATGCCTTGCGACTTGACTACCTCGACGATTCGCCTTCGCAAAGTGGCGGTAAATAACCTCCGCCACGTCGACCTCGACCTGCCGCACCGCCAGTTGATTGCCTTTTGTGGCGTCAGCGGGAGCGGGAAGACGAGCCTTGCGCTCGACACGCTCTATGCAGAAGGTCAGCGGCGATATATCGAGAGTTTCTCGACCTACACTCGCCAGTTCCTTCAACAGCTCGACAAGCCGGAAGCTGAGAGCATCGAGGGCATTCCGCCTTCGATTGCGGTCACTCGCCAAGATGTGAGTCGATCGAACCGGGCTACGGTTGGCAGCGCCACCCAAATCAACGAACATCTTCAGTTACTGTTTGCTCGCATCGGACAGGTGGTTTGCCATAGCTGTGGCAATCGGGTCAGTCAGGAATCTGCAGAGTCGGCTGCCGATGTTCTCTCGCGATTGCCCGAAGGCACCCGGCTTATGGTTGGGTTTCCGTCTGGTCGTGGCGTCGAACGGGCCGACGACATTTGGCTGGCCGATCTCATTGCATTGGGTTACCGTCGTTGTGTCAAGCAAGATCGTACCTTCGACCTCTCTCCCGCGGCACTCCACGAGTTAGCTGGCCTTGATGAGCTTGATGTGGTACTCGATCGACTGGTCGTATCGCCTGAAATACTCACGCGTCTGCGCGACTCGCTAGAAACGGCGCTCGAAGCTGGCCGTGGCTCGTGTATCGTTTGGGCAGCCGAAAACGGTGAGACGGTCGACGATCCGACTGCGTCGCTCCCAGGGGCCAAACTTCTGGAGATCGATGGCCGCCGTTGGCAGCGTAGGCGATATAGCCAGTTCTTCCGCTGCGAAGCTTGCCATATCGACTATCCGACGCCCGAGCCGCAGTTACTGAACTTCAACAACCCGTTGGGAGCTTGCCCCACCTGCGAAGGTTTTGGCAATGTGATCCGCGTGGATATGGATCGAGTCGTGCCCGACCGCGATAAATCGCTGCGAGAAGGAGCGATCGCGCCGTGGAACACTCCGGCATACGCCCACGAGCTAGAAGAGTTGCTCGCCCTGGCCGACGACTATCAATTGCCCGTCGATATTCCATTTCATGAATTACAGCCTGAACATCTTCGGCTACTGAACGAAGGCGTATCGGAGCATGACTTCGGCGGGCTCGATGGTTTTTTCAATTGGTTGGAACGTCGCAAATACAAGATGCACTTGCGGGTTTTTCTCAGCCGCTGGCGAAACTACTATCCTTGCGAAGATTGCGGCGGGACGCGATTGAACCCTTCGGCCTTGGCGGTTCGGATCGCCGGTTCAAGCATTGCGGATCTCTCGGCCCTAAATATCCAAGACGCCCTGGCTTGGCTGAAAACGACCGAGCTTCCGCCGTGGCAGCGACGGGTTGGGCATCTGCTGCTTGAACAAGTGGTGGCTCGGCTTACGTATCTCGACCGTGTGGGTGTGGGCCATCTGTCTCTCGAACGGCCCTTGCGTACGCTTAGCGGAGGCGAAGCTCAGCGAGTGGCCCTCACCTCCGCACTTGGATCGAACTTGGTTGGCATGTTGTATGTGCTGGACGAACCCTGCGTTGGCCTGCACCCGGCGGATATGCCCCGACTGGTCGAAGCGATCCACGAACTTCGCGACCGGGGCAACACCGTCGCCGTTGTGGAGCACGCCCCGGCGTTAATCCAAGCTGCGGATCAGGTCGTCGAGCTAGGCCCCGGGGCAGGGGAGTTTGGCGGGCGGATTGTCTTTCAAGGCACTCCCAGCGAAATGGTTGAATCGAAGGAAAGTCCCACAGGCGATTGGCTAGCCGGGCGGCGGGTGTTTGGGCTGCCTGAACGCAGGCGTCAAACCAAGTATGGTTGGATCCGTCTGGTAGGCACCCAAGGGAACAACTTGCGGAATGCGACGGTTGAATTTCCCCTAAGCGTTCTCTGCGTCGTCACGGGAGTCAGCGGCGCGGGCAAAAGCACCTTGGTACAAAAAACGCTCTTCCCGGCAGTAGCCAACGCACTTCGTATGGAAGCCGAACGCCCCGAGCCATTCGACGAAATTCACGGGGCAGCTCAGGTCGAGGATGCGATCCTTATCGATCAAAGCCCAATCGGTCGGACGCCCCGCTCGAACCCGGTGACCTACATCAAAGCTTTCGACCCCATTCGCACGTTGTTCGCTGAAACCAACGAGGCCCAAGCACGCGGCTTCAAAGCAAGCCACTTCAGCTTCAACGTCGAAGGAGGACGCTGCGACGCGTGCCAGGGCGAAGGCTATACACAAATCGACATGCGCATGATGGCCGACGTTTACATGCGTTGTGCTGAGTGCCAGGGCCGTCGCTATCGGCGCGAAGTTTTAGAAGTTAAACACCGCGGCTGTAACATTGCCGAGGTGCTCGACATGTCGGTTCGTGAAGCATTTTCCTTCTTCCGGGGCCATCGGAAGATTCTCACCAAACTCAAATGCCTGCTCGATGTCGGGCTCGACTACCTGCGTCTGGGGCAACCTGCCAATACCCTTTCTGGCGGCGAAGCGCAACGATTGAAAATGGCAACGTACGTGGCCGCCGCCCGCCGTGGGCGTACGCTGTTCGTCCTCGACGAGCCAACCACGGGTTTGCACTACTCCGACGTGTTGCAACTGCTTGATTGTTTCGATTCACTGATTGCCATGGGGCATTCGCTGGTCGTGGTCGAACACAACTCGCTGATGATGCAGGCGGCCGACCACATTATCGACTTGGGGCCAGGGGCGGCCGAGAACGGTGGGCAGGTAGTTGCCGCAGGCACCCCTGAGGAAATTGCAAAACATCCCAACTCGGCCACCGGAAAATATCTTGCCCAGGAATTACGCCGCAACTCGGCTTCTCTTGCTGAAATTGAATAGGCGCCAGAATCGAAAAAATGCACGATCAAATACAGTTTCATGTTGGTACGACTTCCCCTTCGGCAGCCAGCGTTTATTTCACCATGCGCGATGGTGCAAAGATCGTATCAGCCGCGGGTACGTTCTCAGGCCCTTTTTGTGAGTACGCACGGACTCTGCCGACTGAATTTTCGGTGCAGCTGGCAACTCACCCGGCGAGAGAACAGAGTATTGCCGAATCGCTCATTATCGACCCTTGTTTCTGGAGCCCGACGCTGCCGTTTACCTACAAAGTTGAGCTGCAGTTACAGCTAGAATCGGGGCACGAAATTTCTTATCGTGGCACCGTAGGCATGCGACAATGGCACGCCGAACAAAAGAGTTTTTATTTGGGTTTTCGTAGGACAGTTCTGCGTGGCTATCGTTGCCACGATTTGTGCGACGAAACGATCCAACGGGCACATCAACAAGAATCGGCGTTGCTTGTCGACCCCGCAGGCCAAACGGCTTATGAAGCAGCCGACCGCTTGGGAGTAGGTTTAGTGGTCGATCTTCGCAAAGCGGGCGAGTCGCTTCACGATCAGATACACGGCCTCAATTGGCATCCCTCGGCGATGGTCGCGATGGTAAACGCCGAGCAGCTTTCTCAGATTGGCAGTTCCGCATGGCCCCGGCAATGCCTCCTCGCCCAATGCCTTACTGCTGAATCGCAACATTCTGAAATCAGCGAGCCCCAACCCGAGGTGCTTGCGATAGAATTAAACGCAGGCGAACGTCCTCCAGCTTGGCTAGCGGGTGTAGAACAACCGACGATTGCACTCCGGCGCAATGTTTCAGAAGATCAACTCCAAGAGCCTCGACGTTGCTGCGAAATGCTACAGGCCGAGCTGGCTCCGGACTTTAGCCTTGCAGGATACTTTGTTTCACCATGACCCTCGATACTACGCAACTCGATCGCTATCGCCGACAGGTGCGTTTTGCACCCTTGGGCGAAGAAGGCCAGCGGCGGCTACTTGCTAGCCGGGTGTTGATTTGTGGTTGTGGCGCGCTGGGATCGGTTGTTGCCGATACGCTTGTGCGAGCGGGCGTGGGATTTCTGCGAATTGTCGACCGCGATTTTGTCGAAACCGACAATCTGCATCGGCAAGTGCTGTTCAACGAACAAGATGCTGCGGCACAGATGCCCAAGGCGATTGCCGCTGTGCAACGGCTGGCAACGGTCAATTCTACGGTCGAACTCGAACCGGTTGTTGCCGACGTGAATGCAACCAACATTCGCAATCTCGCCGCCGACGTTGATCTTGTGGTTGACGGAACCGACAATTTCGAGACCCGATACCTCATCAACGATTTTGCCGTGGCAACGAACACTCCTTGGGTATTCGGTGGGTGCGTCGGAACTGAAGGGCAGACGCTCGCGATCGTTCCCGGCGAAACGCCCTGCTTGGCTTGCATTATGCCAGCCCCTCCACCCGCCTCGGCATTGCCCACCTGCGAAACCGCTGGGGTGCTGGGCCCTATCGTCAACGTCATCGCCTCGTTCCAAGCTATCGAAGCAATCAAGCTGCTCAGCGGCAACCGCGATCAGCTTAATCCGGCCATGACGATTTTTGATTTGTGGAACAACCAGGTTCGCCCCCTCGACATGGCGGCGGCACGAGTCGACGATTGCCCCACCTGTGGACAGCGCGAATTTGGTTGGTTGGAGGGTAACCGTGGTTCGGCTACCACGACCCTCTGTGGCCGTAACTCGGTGCAGATTTCTCCCACCTCGTCCGAGCCAATCAACTTGCCAGCATTGGCAGAAAGGCTGGGCAGCGTCGGGCACGTGACGGCCAGCCCTTTTCTGGTGCGATTGCTGGTGGACGACTACCAGTTGACCATCTTTTCAGACGGGCGAACGATCGTAGGCGGGACCGACGACCCAGCCGTTGCGCGCACAGTGCATGCAAAATATGTGGGAAGTTGACGGTAAACCCGACCAGAATCCCCCAGGTTCTCAGTGATAGCTTGAGGCGTAAAAATTTCGCTTCGGTAGACGTAGAGCCTGCCATCGTTTGTGTCCGATGGATAAATTAGCCTGGCGACTTCGCCGGCTCGAGATACCCGCATTCTCGAACCCGACCCTTTTCGACGCAACTTCTAGCATGGCAACTGTAGAGCACTCGGCTGGTATACGCGCAAACTACGCCGCCACAGACCAGACGGAACATCACAAAGCGGTTGGCCGAATCGGCCCGTGGCAACTTGTGCGCCTGATTAACGAAAGCGAACTGGCCAGGGTCTATCTTGCCCGGCCTGCCGAGGCTTCTGGCGATCAACCAGCTACCTATGTAATCAAGGTATTGCGCAAGGAATGGTGGCGTGATCCTCAAGCCATCGAAACGCAACGTCGGGCGGCATGGGTTGGTCGAAAAATTTCGCACCCACACTTGCTGCCTGTTTTGTCGGCGAATGTACAGCAAGCACCGTTTTACTTAGTGTCGCCCCTGCTCAAAGGGCGGTCGCTGGCCGACTTGCTCGCAAACAGCGAACCGTTGCCGCTGCCGGTTACGCTCTGGATCGTTCGCCAAGTCGCCGAGGCGCTGTCTGCGCTTCACGAGTCGACGGGGTTGCTTCATGCCGATGTGAAACCGAGCAACATCTTTGTCTCGCCAGAAGGGCACGCTACGTTGATCGATTTGGGATTCGCCCACTCGCCTTCCGAAGCACGTCATTGGACCTCAAGGCCCGTCGTCGGCACGCTTAACTACATTGCCCCCGAGGTTGTTACTTCGAGCCTTGCCGCAGATTTCAGCAGCGATCTCTACAGCCTGGGCGTGACCCTCTACGAAATGATCTCACAAGAATTGCCCTTCAAGGCCAATGCCCCCGACGAATTGGTGCGTCTGCATCGCGAGATGACACCTTCCTGCGTACGTCATCATGCGCCGACGCTGCCCAAGCCAGTTGCGTCGCTTGTCCATCGGCTATTGTCCAAAGACCCACTCCGCCGCCCCGAGTCGGCTTCAGCCGTGGCTGAAGAGCTAACCCGGCTAGAAATCGAATGCTTTTCTATACGGTAGCAGAAGTTGCCTCCGCAGCCGGACCGCCACGCGGTCCACGGCCCCTAAGCATCAAGCGGCACAGGCTCCACTCCATCCAAGAAACCGGTTAGGGCACGAGAGCGGTAAGGCGACTGCAATTTGCGGACTGCTTTCGACTCGATTTGGCGAACTCGCTCGCGAGTCACCGAGAAAATTTTGCCGACTTCTTCCAGTGTGTAGGTATAGCCGTCGGCTAACCCGTATCGCAGCCGGATGATCTCTCGCTCGCGGTAGGTCAAGTCTTCCATCACTTCCTCGAGTCGCAGCTTCAACGCTTCGATGTTGGTGTCGTAGAGAGGGTCTTCGACGCATTGCTCCTCAAGGAACTCGCCAAAATGGTTATCTTCGTGATCGCCAACCGGTTGGTCGAGCGACAAGGGCTGCCGGGTCATTTTATGTACGCATCGGGCGTCCTCGATCGAGATCCCCGCTCGCTCGGCAATCTCCTCGGGGTTCGGCTCGCGTCCAAACTCTTGGACATACTCGGCGGTCACGACGCGAATTTTGCTCATCGTGTCAATCATGTGCACCGGTAAGCGAATCGTTCGGCTTTGATCGGCAATCGCTCGCGTGATCGCTTGGCGAATCCACCAGGTAGCATACGTCGAGAATTTATACCCACGAGCATGTTCAAATTTATCTACCGCTCGCATCAAACCGGTGTTGCCTTCTTGAATCAAGTCGAGGAAGCTCATGCCGCGATTGCGGTACCGTTTGGCAATCGAAACTACTAAACGCAGGTTGGCAGCCGAAAGATCGCGTTTCGCCGCGTCGTAGAACCCTTTGCGTTGCACTGTTCGGCGGGTAGTACGCTCGAGCGTGGCAGGTGTTTCTAGGGTGATCCGCATCAGATAGCGTAGCTCTTCGGCAAACTCGTTCTGCAGCCCTGAATGAAGAAGCTGCTCTGGATGTGCAAGCTGCTCTTTGATCGTGCACATCCGGGCAGAAATTTCGCCCAATTGCTCCATCAGTGGCAACAGCCGTTGTAAACGCAAGTTCAACTCTTCAACCAACCGAACGGCCTTATTGCGGCGGTATACGAGTTGACGCCACGCATCACGCTTTTGAGCATCTGTCGCCCGGCGGCTCACCGCCGTACGATAGTCAACTTGATTTTGTGCCAGCAGATGACGAATCGTTTCTAGGTTGGGACCGATACGCTTTAGGATTCGTTTCTTTTCCTCAATATTGGTCACCGAAATTTCTATCGTTCGATCTAAACGCAGATTGCCATCGGCTACCTTCTGTAGTAAATCGACCGCCCCGTGAAGCATGAAGTCGTTGGACAATAGCGTCCGACGAAAACGTGTTCGGGTACGTTCAATTCGTTTTGCCGAGGTAATTTCCATATCGCGAGACAGCATCGGAATCTCACCCATTTGCATGAGATACATCCGCACCGGATCGTCGATCGCTGCACTGCCACCAGTCTCTTTCTCTTCGGTAGCTTCTTCTTGATGGTTGGCTTGCTGGGAACCAGATTTCGCAGCATGACCGTTAGTACGGTTGAATCCCTTAGCGGAACCATTAAGTTGCGACTTGCCATTTTTGGTCGATGTGTTGCTGGTCTTGCGTGCCACAGTTGATTCCTCGGGGGGCCTGCGAAGTAGGTCACTTGCTCGACATCCCGACATTGCAGAGCCCGTGCCGCACCTCTCCAATACATCACCGCAAGAAACCTAAGTTATTGCAAGGAAACAACTTACGGTTGCAGTTAGGCAAGTTCTCGACTAAGGCAGTAGAGAAATTTTGTTGCCGGAATACCACACGTCTCTTCGCGCCGTTGCCTCGGTGCATCACAAGCCCCCACTCTTTTGACCACCCTCCTCAGCACAACCAAAAATTCCGTTATAGTTGAACCAGACAAAACCCTGGCCGATGCTCTTCTTCTCACAAACAAAAACCCTGATGTACATGCAAAGCGATATGATCGAAGTGAAAGTAACCGGGTGCGCAGGCACTATCATTCTCAACCGTCCGGAACATGGGAACGCGCTAACTCGCAGGATGGTTTGCCAGATAATCGACGCGCTCGACGATCTCTACTTAGAAAAGGCCGTTCGTGCGATTATCATCACCGGGGCAGGCGAGACGTTCTGCCAAGGTGTCGATCTTCAAGAAGCTGGCGAGCAAGACCCCGACCAATCTGCTGACCAATGGGGAGACGATGCTGCCGATTTTCGCGACTTGTTGCTCCGCATGTTAGAGATCACCAAGCCAATCATCGCAGCCGTCAATGGCCCGGCCCTCTCGGGAGGTGCTGGATTGGTAGCTGCTTGCGATATCGTTGTCGCAGCAAAAAGTGCCAGCTTTGGTTTGCCTGATCCACGTTATGGAATCATCGCAGGCATCGAGGCCCCCTTGGTTTGCTATCGCGCAGGAGCAGGCCACGGCACTCGGCTATTGTTGACGTCAAAAACGATTGACGCACCAGAAGCCCTGCTACTAGGTCTGTTTCACGAATTGGTCGAGACCGACCAAGTTTGGGCACGAGCCGTGGAAATTGCCCAGCAATGCGCAGCAGGGGCTCCTGAAGCAATCCAACTCACCAAACGCCTGCTCTACGAAAGCATCGGCGAGCACCTAGAAACGCAACTCTCCGCAGGCGCCGTCATGCGAGCCACTTCCTGCACTACCCAAGCCGCCCAAGAAGGCATCGCCGCATTCCTAGAAAAACGCACCCCCAATTGGCAATAGTTTCAACACAGAACCGCGCCCGTAAGGAAGCGGCAAGCTGTTCTACTAACAATCAAGAGTCGCCAGAAGCTCCTCAGTAGAGGCCACATTGGCATAAGCAAAACCAAGCGCCGCCATAAAAGCGGCGTGTACTTGGCTAGCAGGAACTGAGACCCCATTAAACTCTAACCCCATCGTTGCACAAGCATCATGGGCGAGGGCACATTGATAACCGAAGTCGGAAGCGGCTCGCGTGACGGCATCGATGCACACATGGCTCATGGCGCCAACTATGACAACTCGCTCAACCCCCAAGTCATCCAAGATCTCTTTTAGATTGGTATCTCGAAAGCTGTTGATCTGATTTTTAAGTATGACCGGCTCACCTTCGAGGCTCTGTACGGACGAGTGTATCTTTGCGCCCTCTGAATTCGGCAAGAAGAAAGGCGCATCGTCGGTCGGAAATTCGTGGCGAACATGCACGACCGGCAACTTCTTTGCGCGAAAACTTTCGAGAAACTTCGCCGCATTTGCCGCTGCCGCCTCTGTCCCCTCAAGCTCGCATTTTCCGCCCGGGAAATAATCATTCTGCAAGTCAACTAAAATCAATGCCGTCGTGGACATAACATTTCTCTCTCGTGTTGTTGATCGACCAAGTGAACGCCAGCGGGATTGTAACGGGAGAAATCGCCACTGACAAGAAGCATCGGAGAGTCAAGAAAAAACGACAAAGCCAAAGAGTCTGTCATAGCCGCAAGCGGAAGCTGCGGTTCTTTCATACTCAGCCCTCGCTAGGGCGAATCTCCCACAAACGATTTTTGGTACATCGGCATATACCGGTAATAGACCTCAAGCGTCAGAATTGCCAAAGCGGTCGTATAGAGTCGGCCACCTCGGTCGCTCCAATTTTCGTTGATGTACCAGCTTCCGGACTCGTGACCCGACGATGCTTGTAGATTTACCAAGTACTCTCGCATGCGCGGATTCCAACGCTCCCAACCCGGGCCGCCTGTGTGATACAAAGCCTGGCTAGCGTAGTAGTTGAAATACATGTGGTTCCGATGAGGATACTGCTTTGCGATTCGTGCCATCCCCTTCGCCAAGGGTGGATGATTGCGTGGCCAGCCCAAAATCATGCGGCTGAAAAGGCCCACCACCGAGGTCGAAATCCGATTTTTATCGGGTGACTGATAACCATAGGTAGCACCCCGATCTTCCTGGACGCTATCGAAATAATCTGACGCTCGATACCAAACGCCACGCGGTACGTCGAGTTTAGCAAGCAGCGCGCTTTTCAGCGCAGTCACCTGCCAACCGCTGACTGTCGTGTCGCCCGGCTCTTTGGGGGCGTATCGCCAGCCCCCTTTCTCGTGCTGGGCGTAAACGATGAAATTCACCGCCTGCTGGGCAGCTTCGGCTAGCGTCTTGTCGCGAGTCATCGCGTAGGCCTCGCAGAGCGCAAGCGTGGCGATGCCGTGAGAATACATGTCGCCACTCTTACGAAATTGTGGCTGACCTTCGACCAACTCGTCCAACAGTGAATTGTCGCGAAGATCGCCCCCCATCGACGTGATCAACATCTTATCGATGAGATAGTAAAGCCCGGCTGACACCACCTCTTGATAAGGCCCTTCGTCTTGCGTGTAGCCGGCTCCGAGAAAGCAGAGCAGCGCTAGCCCCGTCGAAGCGGTGGTCGATTCGATCACGCCCGAATTTTTGCATTGCCCACCACATTGGGGGCACGATTTCAAATCGAACCGCCAGCCGCCATCATCAAACTGATGGGCCGCCAACCAAGCCAAACCTCGCTCGACGGCCGACTCGCTGGCTTCGCTCCCGCCATTGCCCAAAGCCAAGCTGCGACGATTCGAGTCATGCCGTCCCTCCATTCCGCCCCCCCGAGAGGCCAATGGCTGACCGATCGTTTCTAAAGCCCTTCCCGCATCACGCGGAGTCTCGGTCGCCGTGGGCAAATCGACGAGCGAAGGATGGATCGTGCCGACCGTTGCCAAAGCACCAGGGGCGGGTAGGGCGACCGTAGTATTTTGCTCGACGAAATATCCCCACTGGCTGCATCCAGTTCGCTGATGTTGAGATCGAATTCGTCCGCCATATCAGGCTCGAACGCTCCCTCTAGCCAGCTTGGCGGACCGATCCGGGGCTGCGTGAGAATAAACAGCGAGAGCAGCAGCACAATGCCTGTGTGCAATAGGGCACTTGCTAGCAACGAAGACGACCGCCCCGCGACTACCCAAGCTTCGACGGCTGAAGCAATCATCGTGGGCTGAAAGCGGCGTTTTTCTGGGCCGTTTCCTGGCTGGGGCGGCTGCTCGGGGTCGGCGCAGACCCCAGGCGGCTTGCCCGACGGGGTCGTTGAGACCTCGGCAGGTGGCTCGGGAAGACTGGTCGGTTGTTCGGCAGGCAAAGAATTCACGACTTGTGCCTACAAGACAGGGAGCGGCATCGCCACTCGAGTTTTCTGCTCTATTCCAAGGTACTAGGCCTAGCAAACCCTCAAAATCGACAAAATCGCCGGCTAAGGCCCTGCCCCAAGTATAACCCGCCAACGAGGCTGCGAACGGTCTGTTATTTCACCACTGGATAAAACTCGAAAAAATGCCTAGAATCCGGGGCTTGGGAGAAACCGGAGAGTTCGGCCTCCCAAGGCTCAGCCACCGCAGCACCCGCTGCTGGGGGCAATTGTTTTACGTACTGCCCTGTATACACGATCGACCTATCGAGCGAAGAAAATGGCCAAGAAATCTGGGAAAAGAAAAAAGAAGGTCGAATCGGTCTTTCTGGTTTGCGAAGAGACCGGCGACCAAAATTACACCATCCGTCGAAAAATGGGTGGCGAAAAAATCAAACTGAAGAAGTACTGCCCGCGATTGCGCAAGCACACGCTGCACGTAGAAAAGAAAAAGTAATTATTCTCTCGGCTCGTCCTTGGCAGTCTTTCGGTCTAGCGACGATGCGGTTTACGATCCTCGCTCTTTCTGTTCACGGACGACATGCCGAAACACTGGCGTATTGCCTCCTTCGATCCCCAAAACGTCGCGGCTCTTGAACGCGAAGCGGGGATACCGTCGGTGGTCGCCCAGTTGCTTCTCTCGCGCGGAATACAAGATCCTAGCGATGCTCGGCGGTTTCTCGACCCCAAACTCAACGGACTGCGCGACCCGGCAGAATTGCCCGGCGCTACGGCGGCAGCCGAGCTGGTTTACGAGGCGATTCGGGCGGGCAAAAAAATCACCATCTACGGCGACTACGACGCCGATGGGATGACCTCGACTGCAATTCTTTTGCGATGCTTGCGTCTTCTAAAAGCGGATGTCGATTTCTATGTCCCCAACCGAATTGACGAAGGCTATAGTCTCAACGCCGAGGCCCTACGCAAACTGGCTGCCCAGGGAACTCAAATGGTCGTTACCGTCGACTGCGGCGTTGCCAGTGTTGCCGAAGCGCAGGTCGCCAAAGAACTGGGCCTCACGCTGATCATCACCGACCATCACCAAATGGCCGACCGGCTGCCCGACGCGGCTGCGATCGTCCACCCAGGATTGCCCGACTCCAATTATCCGTTCGCAGGACTCTGCGGCGCAGCAGTCGCCTTCAAACTCGCCTGGGCCATTTGCCAATGTGCGAGCGACGGCGAACGGGTTAGCGACCGCCTACGGACTTTTCTCCTCCAGGCCATCGGGCTTGCGGCGATTGGTACCGTTTGCGATGTGGTCCCACTTGTCGACGAAAACCGGATTCTTGTCCGCTTTGGCCTCGATAGCCTCAAGGCCGAACCAACGATCGGGCTTAGCGCCTTGATGCGAAAAACAAAGCTGGACCAGAAGCCGCACCTGGAAGGCGAAGACATCGGTTTTACGATCGGGCCGCGTCTCAACGCTGCGGGCCGCATGGGGCAAGCTGAAATAGCTATCGAACTATTGACCACCGATAGCGAAAAACGGGCCGACACCATTGCCCAATACATCGACGAACTCAATGCCCAACGGCAATCGATCGAACGCAGCATCACCCTTGCAGCCAACAAGCAAATTAAAGCAATCGCAAACTTCGAGACGGCTGCCGCCTTAGTTTTAACCGACCACGCTTGGCATCCCGGGGTAATTGGGATCGTTGCCGGCAGGCTCGCAGAAAAACATCATCGCCCGGTGGTGATTATCGCTGGCGACCCTCTGGGAGTGAAACCGGGAATTGGCTCGGCTCGGAGTGTTCCAGGTTTTAATTTACATCAAGCATTCGCCGAGTGTGGCCACCTGCTGGAAAGCCACGGCGGCCACGCAGCGGCGGCGGGAATGAAAATCAAGTCTGAAAACGTCGAGGCTTTTCGAGAAGCGTTTTGCCAAGTTGCCGAAGAAAAACTAAGCCACCTCGACCGCGTCGCCGAACTGAATGTCGACGCCGAAGCCTCGCTGCAAATGCTTACTCGGCAGACGGTCGAGCAAATTGAAAGCCTCGCCCCCTTTGGCCACGGCAACAGCCGCCCTGTTTTGTGTGCTAGCGAAGTGAAACTTTCTGGCACTCCGAAACGCATGGGGGCCACCGGACGCCATCTCTCGATGACGTTCGATCAGCACGGAGTGAAAATGCGTGCCGTCGCTTTTGGTGGCGGCGACTGGGAAGAAGAACTCTTGCGTATCGATGGCCCCATGTCGATCGCCTTTCGCCCCGTCATCAACCGCTACCGCGGTCGGGTTTCAGTAGAAATCCACCTAGCCGACTGGCGCACCGACGAATAACACAACCAAAGCCAAGTGAATTCGCTAGCGCGTCGGGCTAGTGTTATATGTGCCATGCCTAGCCTGAAAAAGTGAATGGCCCTGGGTATTGTGCAATGTGCAACCACTCAAAACCGTTCCGCTCCCAGTGCTAGCACCCCCCTGCCCATAACCGGCGTTTACAGACTTCGCGTACGGACGTATTCTCCGCTTCCCGAAGTCGATTTCTTCCCAAAGCATAGGAATCTCGCCATGTTTGCCAAACGATTTCCCCTGGCAACCGCCCTTGCCCTGTTAGTCGCTTTTAGCCTCGCTCCGATCGCGGTTGCAGGAGAGCTGCGTATCGAAACGGATGTGTACCTAGGTGACGAAACCGAATCGTTGAACCATACCGTGACGCTGTTCGATTCGGGCACCGTCTACGACTTTGTCGAGAAGCCGGCCCAAATCGCCGTTTTTAGGCCCCCCACGTCTACGCGAGAGGGCCAGTTTATATTGCTCGACCTGGAATCGAAACGACGCACCGAGGTGTCGACGAAGCGCATCGCTGGCCTCATGAAAAAGCTCACTCAATGGGCGAGCGACCATGAAGACCCTCTGCTGAAATTTTCGGCCAACCCTGAATTCAAAACAACATTTAACAAAGAGTCTGGCGAACTTAATCTGACGAGCGAAACTTGGATCTACAGAGTGGCCACGGTCGAGGCCGAAGACCGGCAGACGCTTGCTCGCTACCGAGAGTTCACCGATTGGTACACCCGACTGAACACCATGATGAACGGTGCGCCACCCCCAGGCCCCCGTTTGAAGCTGAATGCCGCTTTGGAAGAACACGGGGTCGTCCCCGTCGAAATCCATCGCACGGTCTCTTCGCAATCCACCGAAGTACGAGCCACGCACCTCTTCTCCTGGCGACTTTCGCGCGAAGACCGCGCACGCCTAGAAGAAGCACGCCGCCACTTGGCCAACTTCAAAAAAGTCGACAACGAGGCCTTCCTAGCCGTCCGAGCAGGCAAAGACTTGGTCCGCGGCCAATCTCGCTAGGCAAGTTGTACCAAGCAATCTGGCCGGAAGGCGAATCGGCTCCCGTGCACCGATTTGTTATGCGACACTATGCGCAGCATTCAGACTACGATCCTTGCCGAAGGTTTCGCAAACGCTCTGCTTTCTTTGGCAAGATATAGATTGTATTCATGAGGCCCTCCACAATACCGAGCCCGTCTTCAATGGCTTGACTAGACGGTGTCTCCAACTCGTGAAGTGCAGCGTTTCCAAGATACCTTTCTTCGTGAAGCAGCGCAGCTTGTGGGGTAGTCAGCAGGTTTTGAGTGGCCAATTCGTCGATCTTCTGCTGCAGCGTTCCGTTGGTGATTCCCAAATTGAGGCAGATAGCTTCAACAGTTGCACGTAAGCCTCCGGCTGACAGTGTACGAATGCCGCCGTTCAGGGCGTCGAGCGTTTCTTTGTACATTTTCCATACGGTTTTCGGGATCAGCGGTGTACCATCATCACCACAAAGGTCATCCGAAGAGATACTTGCGGCGCGGCGTGCGACGGTCCCCGGCGCGTCTGAGTATACCTTGAAGTCTCGCTCTCCATCTTCGTAAGGGTCGTGTTCGAGGGGGTCTTGAGTGCTCGTGACGTACTTGAGCGATTCGCAACCCATACATTCGACGAACCGGTGATATTCGATGCTCATCACGGCCCCGTACGGTTCATCGGTGTAGCGCTTTACCTTCTCGTGCAGCACGCGATGATTTCGGTGGTTGTGTCCGCATGACGCACACATCACCCAGATGGTCTTTTCGGTTTTGTTATCGGACATGATGTGCCTTGTCGCATAACGCCTCGGCGATCAGCGGCGGCCGCGAAGCGGCCGTCCGTCTGCATCGCCTTGTTGGGCGGCAAGCAGCTTGCCTTCCGGCTCACGGGGCTGCCTCCGCACTGCGCTCAGTGCCTGCCGGCAACTGTTTCTTCAACAGCAGGATCGGTAGGCCATGGGTATCAAGAATAGTCTCTTTAAGCTTCGTCTCGGCTGTGTCGAGATCCAGCTGAATCGCCGACATTATCGATGAAGAAGCGTATGCATTTCTTTCGTGGACGTACGATGTGTTTATCCCAATGAATAGTTGGGGGCTGCTATCGATGGAGTTCTCGTAGCGATATTGGGCGAACTCGTCGACGTCCGGATTCTTCGACCTCACCTGAAGAAGGAACTGGGTTGTCCCCTTTTCGACTCGAACGCACCCAGCGTAGGAAAGACCCGCACCTTGCGTAATTCCAACGCGCAGTACATTTATTATTCCGAGAGTGATTCGAATCTTGCTCTCAAGCACGCAGAGTTCGCCGTCTTTCTTTGAAAAGTGGTACTCCCACCAGTCATTGACCAATGGATACTGTTTCTTGGACCTACAGAGCCGAGCCAAGAGCTTCAGCAAGAGGGCACCTGCCAGGGGCACGGCGAGAAGGACAAGCCCTCGCACCCAACCACCCCAGTACGCCCAGTGCTCCGGATCAGTTAGCCATTCCATTGGAGTCACCACCTCTGTGGACAGCATCCCCTGTCCGCCCAACGACCAAAATCACCCGGCGGCGATGAGAGATTGTCCACTTGAAAACGCCCAACTTCGCCGCTCGGGTGCATTTTTTTGTTAGGTACCAATAGCGTGCCCGTTAACATCTAATGCATCGGATTATTGATGTACAGACTGAGTCGAATCGGCGTTTGCAGATGCCCATTATGGATGAGCAACTTGCATTCCCACAATCGACCGAACAAGTACGACTGTCGCATCCAAATGTTCGCGGATTCCAGACACCACCATCACCGATAGCCTTATGACGCGCTTTTTCAGTGCATACCATCACCTCAGACAAGTCAATTGGATCGGATGGGGTTTCGAACATCACGATGGTAATGATGCCGTCCTTCTCGTTCACCGTGTGTCCCGCAGGTAGTTTATCATTTACAATCATGGCTTTGTCTTTGACTTGAAGCGCGACGAGGGCTAAATCAAGTGACAGGGGAATTGTGTGAAGCGTCGCAACACATTCATCGTCCGTGATTCGCACGGCTTGGTCGTCGCCACAGGATTGGCAAGGCGAATTAGAGTCAGTCATTGTGAGTGTCTTTCTATTTGGGTTTAGAATTGGTACCTAACTATCGTTATAACGACGTCTATCCAATACATACTCGACGCCCAGGGTGTATTCTGCATAAACTCAGGTAGCCGTAAAGAGTACGCAGGAAAGTTTGCTTGCCTCATTGTAGATGGAGCACGATGGCCGAAATAGACGGCGTTCTTGATATTGCTTTATTCCGGATGAGGTGTTTTCTCGTCAGCGGTTGTCAGGGCCGCCCGCGCCGAGGAGCCCGATTTTGTCCCATATCGTCTCCCACAACAGTCAAATCAACAATCAACAATCATAAATCAAACATCACACATCCATCGAGCTACATCACGAGCAAAGTACGTTAGCACCCCGTCAGCCCCGGCACGCTTGAACGCCATTAGGCTTTCTAGCATCACCTGCTCTCGGTCGAGCCAGCCTCGTTCGGCAGCAGCGCATAGCATCGCATATTCGCCGCTCACCTGGTAAGCAAACGTAGGGACTGCAAAAGTTTCTTTCACCCGCTGCACGATGTCGAGATAGGGCATTCCCGGCTTCACCATCACGCTGTCTGCCCCTTCCGCGAGATCAAGCCCAACCTCGTGCAACGCCTCGTCTCCATTTGCCGGGTCCATTTGGTAGGTGCGTTTATCTCCACCTCCCAAATTTGCCGACGAACCTACCGCATCGCGAAACGGCCCATAAAAGGCCGACGCGTATTTTGCCGCATAGGCCATGATTTGCACCTGTTGAAAGTTCGCCTCGTCAAGCGACCGGCGAATTACCCCCACACGTCCATCCATCATGTCCGATGGCGCGATCACATCACACCCGGCTTCGGCTTGAACCAACGACTGACGGCATAGCATCTCGACGGTCTCGTCGTTCACCACATACCCGTCCCGCACCAAACCATCTTGTCCGTGACTCGAATACGGGTCGAGCGCCACGTCGCAAATCACGCCGATCCGATCGCCATGCGCAGCCTTTACCGCCCGCACTGCTCGGCATACTAAGTTCTCAGGGTTTACCGCTTCAAGACAGTCCGCTGTTTTCTTTTTCGGCTCTGTAGCGGGGAACAGAGCGACCGCGGGGATTCCCAACTCGACCGCTTCGCCAACGGCTTCTACCAGCAAATCGATCGATTGCCGATCGACGCCCGGCATCGAAGAGACTTGTTCGCGGTAGTTATCACCTTCGCAAACAAACAACGGCCAAATCAGATCGTCGACCGAGAGGCAATTTTCGCGTACCAGACGCCGCGACCAATCATGGCGCCGCAGCCTCCGCAGCCGAGTTTGAGGGTAAGCTCTATGAAAAAACGAATCTGCCATATTCTTAATTCTTTTTCTTTGCAAGAAAACGGGGGTACACAAGTATAACGAAACCTCTAGTATCTCGACCCGGGCTTGTAAAATCTATGGGGGCCAGCCACTTTCTGAGGTGCAATACGCTGGATGTCAGGACGATTGCAAAGTCGCTGATTCTGTAGTAGCCGCGGTTTTTTCAGATTCGACCGCGGCTTCCGCTCGCGGCTAGCATGACTTTGCTATCGTCCTGCGCTGGATGTGCCACTATTTGACGACCGTCCCCGAGTTCTCTAAAGTACCAACTCGCTCACGTACTTAGGAGATACCCACATGCAACGGCTAATCTTTGGCTGCTACGCTCTACTGACGCTTATCTGTTCGCCCCGGGCCTGCGGCGACGAGATCGACATTCGCCCACTCAACGTCCGTTGTGTCTCGGCGTTTCCTCAACTGCAATGGCCCGATTGGCTGACGGGTGTGGAAGAGGGCCTCAACCACGAAGTGTTGCCCGTAGCACTCACTGGCGCCCAGGATGGAACCAATCGTCTGTTTATCGCCTCGCAGCATGGCTCGATCCATGTGATGCCCAACGACCCGCAAGCAAAGGGCGTCACCACGTTTCTCGACCTTCGAGATCGCGTCGTCTACGACCCCAAGCAGAATGAAAAGGGATTGCTCGGCTTCGCTTTTCATCCTCAGTATAAAACCAATGGCGAGTTTTTTGTCTACTATTCCAAAACGCCGGGGGAAGCTGGCCAGCACACGTCGGTTGTTTCTCGCTTTCGAGTTTCTAAAACCGATCCCAATGTTGCTGACCCCGACAGCGAAGAAGTTCTCTTGCGCATCCCTCAGCCGCACTGGAATCATAACGGTGGAACGATCGAGTTTGGCCCGGATGGCTACCTCTACATCTGCCTAGGCGATGGGGGAGGTGGTAGCGATCCTTACATGAACGGCCAGAATCTACAGTCGCTGCTCGCCTCGATCTTGCGTATCGATGTCGATCGCAAGGACGAAGGCCTTCAGTACGGCATTCCAGCAGACAACCCATTCGCCGGGCAAAAACTGGCCCGTCATGAGATCTGGGCGTATGGCCTTCGCAACGTCTGGCGATTGAGTTTCGATCGCAAGACGGGCACCTGTTGGGCTGCCGATGTTGGCCAAGACTTCTGGGAGGAAATCAACCTCATCCAGCGCGGCGGCAACTACGGGTGGAATTTGCGAGAAGGCCGCCACTCCTTCGGGCCTGGGGGAGCTGAGGAGCAAGCCCGACTGATCGACCCCATTTGGGAATATCACCACGAAGTTGGCAAGTCGATTATAGGCGGCTCGGTCTATCGCGGCAGTCGCACCCCGGAACTTCAGGGGGCCTATCTCTATGCCGACTACGTGGCTGGCCAAATCTGGGCCTTATGGTACGACGAAGAGGCTGGCCAAGTGACAGCAAATCGTATGATTCGCAAGAACGGCATTCCCATCATCACCTTTGGCGAAGACGATCGGGGCGAGATCTATTTCTCGACCCGTCAGGGCGACATTTTCACTTTCGAATCGCCCTAGTATAGCGTCGCCGCTTGATTTTCAAGTGGAGCAGATTAGCCCCAATTCTTAGCGTTAACAAAACTCTAGCTCAAGGGATCGATGTAACGCCATGAGATCAATTTTACTTTTTTTGTTGTGTGCGTTCCTAAGCAATATTGCAGTCGCAGCCGATTGGCCCCATTGGATGGGGCCGACTCGCGACAATGTCTGGCACGAGCAGGGGTTGTTGAAGCAATTTCCTGATGCGGGACCGAAAGTGGTCTGGCGCACCCCCGTCGCGGGAGGCTATGCAGGGCCGGCTGTTGTGGGAGGGCTCGTCTTTGTCGCGGACTATCTCGCTGACGAAAAAGTTGGGGGCGAAGACTCCGAGCAAAAGGCGTTCAGCGGCACCGAGCGAGTTCTCTGCTTAGACGAAAAAAATGGTGCGGTGCTATGGAAGCATGAATATCGAGTCAAGTATTCGATTTCCTATCCCGCCGGACCACGTTGTACCCCGACGGTTCACCAGGGTAAGGTCTATACCCTTGGAGCCGAGGGCCATCTGTTTTGCTTTGCGGCAGAGTCTGGCAAGATTTTGTGGTCGAAAGAGTTTCGCAAACAGTATGCCGACAAGACGGCCACTTGGGGTTATGCTTCGCACCCATTGATCGACGGGCAAAAGTTGGTCTGTGTTGTCGGTGGCGAAGGGAGCCATGCCGTTGCGTTCGACAAAGACACGGGGGAAGAAATTTGGCGAGCAATTACTGCGACCGAACAGGGGTACTCGCCGCCGGCGATTATCCAAGCTCAAGGAAAGCGACAGTTGATTTTGATGCGCCCCGATGCGGTGACTTCGGTTGATCCTGAAACGGGGCACGAGTATTGGTCGGTACCGTATGAGGCAGGTAGCGGCTCGATCATCATGACGCCCATTTATTGGGAGGGCCAACTGTTCGTAGGCGGGTTTAATAACAAAAGCCTGATGCTCAAGTTGCCACCGGGGCCGCCTGCTGCCAAGGTGGTGTGGGCCGACAAAAAGGGCTATGGCATCTCGCCCGTAAATGTCCAACCATTTTTGGACCAAGGCGTAGCCTACGGTTGTGACCAAAGCGGCAATCTATTGGCATTTGAATTCCCCACCGGAAAGCGACTGTGGGAAACTCCAGCTCCGCTTGGCAAACGGCGAGCGTCCGCAGGCACCGCTTTTGTTGTCAGACAAGCCGATCGTTATTGGTTGTTCAACGAACATGGCGAGTTGATTATTGCCAATCTGTCGCGGACAGGTTACGAGGAGCTTGACCGCTGCAAAGTGATTGATCCGACCAATGCGGCTTTCGGCCGAGACGTGGTCTGGTGCATGCCCGCCTTTGCCAATAGGCGGATGTATGTGCGTAACGACCAGGAGTGTATCTGTATCGAATTATCGGCTGAGCAATAAGAGCCTCGATTCTTTTTATGAATAGTGTGGCATGCATCTGCCAACTAGAAAAACTGAAAAGCCCTAAATGGAAAATCAGAAGGGTTGCAAAGTCGGGGCGGTCGACCAAAGTTTAGGAAAAAGAATAACCACAGAGAACACGGAGTAGCACAGAGTGCCTGAAAAACAGCTTTCCTCTGTGCCCTCCGTGTCCTCTATGGTTCAATTTATTGCGATAGATCTCGTGCAATTGTGACTTTGTAATCGTCCAGAGATGGAAATTAGAAATCCTTGACTGTCGCATCGTGCCGGTTTAGGCTGCTGCCATTGGTCTATCGCCATTCCCACCCAAGAGGAGCTTCGCATGTCTCACGGTTCTCGCCTCTCCCGACGTCGATTCATACAAGGAACGGCTGGTTTGGCTGTTGCTAGCCCTTGGTTAGTCAACGCGACGACCGCCGCAGAGCCTTCGTCAGGCTATCTGGTTGGGCGTCTCTACAAGACGCTGAAAATTGGCATGGTGAAGGTCGATGGTTCATTGACCGACAAATTCATGGCGGCCAAAGCGGCCGGATTTCAAGGCATCGAATTAAATCTACCTGGCGACTCGGTTGAGGGAGCCAAAGCAGCCATTGCCGCCTCCGGGTTGATCGTGGACGGCAGTGTCTGTGCCGGGCATTGGGAAGTTCGTCATACCGATCCTTCCGCAGAAATTCGTGCAAAAGCGTTAGGAATTCTCAAGCAAGCTATACGCGATACTAAAGCCGTCGGGGGCAATACCGTTTTGCTCGTCGTAGGGCACGGAAAAGATGGCACTGAAAAAGAAACCTGGGATCGCTCGATCGAGAATATCTCAAAAGCATTGCCACTAGCCTCTGAGCTGGGCATGTCTATCGCGGTCGAGAATGTTTGGAATCATTTCCTCTATACCCATGATGGCGGGCACGACCAAACCGCTGACAAATTGGTTCAGTACATCGACGAGTTCAATTCCCCGTGGGTTGGCATGCAGTTCGATATCGGCAATCACTGGAAGTACGGCAGCATGGGTGATTGGATTCGTGCCTTGGGGCCGCGGATTGTGAAACTCGACCTCAAAGGTTATTCGCGACAGAAAAATGCCTGGGCGAAGATTGGCGAGGGCGACCTCGACTGGGCCGATGTTCGTCGGGCTTTGGAAGAAATTCAGTACACCGGCTGGGCAGCGGCAGAAGTTGGCGGCGGTGGCCCCGAACGGCTGAAAGAAATTTCGGATAACATGGATCGCGTATTTGGTTTGACAACCAACGGTTAGAGAAAACGCCGTTTGAATAACAGCTAGTTGAAATCTCCACGAACACATGGCGGAGGATAAGTAACATGGCACAAAAAAAGAAACCCGTTTCTCGACGACGATTTCTCAAACAATCGGCGGCAGCAAGCACCGTGTTTGCATTGCCGACTATCATTCCCGGTAGTGCGATGGGAGCGGATGGGGCGGTTGCGCCGAGCGAGCGAATCGTGGTCGGCGGCATCGGCCTTGGTCCCCGAGGCAGTTATGTCTTGAGCGAATTTCTCAAGTTCCCGCAAGCACAATTTGTTGCCATTGCCGACTGTCAGCGTTCGAGACGCGATAAGGTCAAGGGCATGGTCGACGAGCACTACAAGTCGAAAGACTGTGTGACTTATCGTGATATGTTTGATGTGCTGGGGCGAGATGATATCGATGCGGTGCTGATTGCCACGGGCGACCGCTGGCATACGTTGGCGGCAATCACCGCAGCTCGGGCGGGTAAGGATATTTACTGCGAAAAGCCTTGCTCGATGACGATTCAAGAGAGTCGCGCGTTGGCCGATAATGTGAATCTCTATGGGCGAATTTACCAAGCAGGCACTCAGCGACGCAGCATCGGCAACTTTATGTTGGCGCTCGAAATGGCGCAGACCGGCAAGCTTGGCAAACTGACCGAAGTTCATGCTAACACGCTGCATCCTGGAACATCAGCCCAATGGTTGCCCGAGGAGCCTGAGCCAGCCCCGGAGGAATGTGATTGGGATCGTTGGTTGGGGCCAGCGCCGTGGAGACCGTACAACTCAAAGTATGTCGCTGGTCGTTGGCGTGGCCACTACGATTTTCATGGCGGCGGAATTTTGGAGTGGGGAGCACATACCGTGGACCTTTGTCAGCTGGCAAATTCGGCTGACGACACGGCCCCTATCGAGTATGTCCCCAACGAGTCGGGTGTTACGTGCACCTATGCCAATGGCGTCAAGCTCATCATGCGCGACCACGATTGGCTTGGGCTGGGCACTTGCAGTGTTCGCTTTGTGGGCGAGGATGGCTGGGTCGAAACCGGCGATAGCGGTGCCATGAAAATTGAGCCTGACTCGCTGCTCTCAGAGAAAAAAGTATTCACACGGGTTGGCACCTCGGCCTATACCCATGTGGCCAACTTCTTAGATTGCGTGCGTTCGCGTCGTTTGACTCGTGCCAACGCAAGTGCGGCGGGGCAGTCGCACATCGTTTGCCATGCGGCCTATATTGCTTGGCAACTTGGTCGGACGTTGAAATTTGATCCGGTAAAAGAGGAATTCGCCGGCGACGAAGAGGCAAACCGAATGCGGAGCCGCGCAACGCGAGCACCTTGGACCGTCTAACTATCTGACTACAGATCGAGCAACGAAAGAGCCGGAGATATCCCATGTATTTCGAGAGACGAAACAGGGTCGTAGGGCTGTGCCTTCTGAGTATGCTTGCGGTGGGTACTTTTTGCCAAGCCGCGGAGACCGAGGCAGACCTTTTAGCCAAACTTAAGAGTAACGACACCAGCTTTCGTGATAAGACGGCTGCCTGCAAGCGATTGGCCGTCGTTGGTACCGAGAAGACAGTCCCGGTACTTGCCGGGTTGCTCGACGACGACAAATTATCCCATTACGCACGTTATGGATTGGAGCCGATTCCTTCGGACGAAGTCGACAAAGTGTTGTTAGCGGCTCTCGAAACGGTTCAGGGGCGACACCTGATTGGCGTGATCCAATCGCTTGGCAACCGAGGGAAAGCTTCGGCGATCGAGGCGATTGCAAAAAAACTTGATGATGCCGACCGAGAGGTGGCCAAAGCCGCCGCTCATTGTTTGGGGCGGCTGGGGACTACTGCGGCGAGCGGCATACTGTCTAAGCGTATGTCAGGCGAGTTTGCGCCGGCCGGTTTGGTTTGCGCAAAGCAGTTAGCGCGGCAAGGCCAAGCGGATGCAGCCATTGCCCTGCTTTTGAAAGTATTTCGCCAGGAGGATGCCGCTGAGTATGTTCGCCTCGCTGCGATGCTTCACACGACCAAACTGCAAGGCGACAAGGGGACTAAGCTTCTTGCAGAAGCATTGTCTTCCGACGACAAATCGCTGCTAAACATGGGATTACGCACGGCTCGATTGATCGACCCCGTTGCGGCCTCGCGTGTTGCAAGCGAAGTTCTTAAAAGTTCAAAGCCGGCGAAGGCCGCATTGCTGATTACGCTGTTAGGCGATTTGGGCCAAGCGACTTCGCTGGCGACTGTGGTGGGAGTCGCACAATCCTCGGACGAGCAATCTCGCGTTGCGGCTCTCGAGGCAATTGCAAGTCTAGGCGGTGCCGATCAAGTTGCGTTGCTGCTGGATGCTGCGGCAGACAAATCTGAGACAGTCGCTGCAACTGCCATGGAGACACTCGTGGCGCTGCCCGGCGATGATATCGATCGGGTTGTGCTGGAGATGGTTAAGGATGAACAGCGAAAAGATACGGCGATCCAGGTTGTGGGGCGGCGGCGAATTACTGCTGCGGTTCCGATGTTGGTTAAAATGTTAGAGAATTCTGGCGACGTCGATCTAATCCTGGCATTAGGCGAAACCGTTTCGCTGGACGACTTAGACCTGCTGGGTAAACGGCTTGGTAACGAGTCGGCAGAAATTCGTGAAGCAGCAGGCAAAGCATTGCACGCCGCCTGCTATCGCATGACCGACCGGGCAGCCACGGTTGCAAAACTTGTCAGCTATTTTGATGGTGCGTCTGAGGAAACGACTCGCGTGGTGATGGATGAGCTGCGCCATGTCGGCGGGTCAGAAGCCCTGGCCGCCGTTGCTGCGAGTGCTAGTGGCGACGACGAACTGCGACGGGATTTTTCCACCCAAGCTTTGGGGCAATGGCTTGATACTTCGGCGGCTGCGGTGTTGCTCAAACTTGCTCAGGACGAAGGCGAGACAAAGTACGGTATCCGGGGCATCCGGGGCTACATCCGGCTTGCTCGCCAATTCTCGATGCCTGCCGGAGAGCGAGTAAAAATGTGTCGTACGGCATTGAAAACGGCCAAACGCACCGAGGATAAAATGCTGGTACTGAAAGTGCTAGAGCGTTATCCGAGCGTGGGCACGCTAAAAGTAGCCGTTGAAGCTGCCGCAGATGCCGAGCTACAAAAGGCAGCAAGTGCGACTGCTAAGACGGTGGGCAGAAAGGTTAAGGGTCACCGACCCGCAGTCAAAGCTTTGCTAGCCAAGCTGCCCAAGTCGTAGTCTGAGAAACGTTCAACGGAACGAATGGCGGACGACCGGTGATGACGGATCGGCAGTGGGAAGACTTGTTGGGCAATATCCCGCCGCGTGACGTCCTATCAGCCGGGACACCTGCGGACGTTAACCAGAGTGTCGCCCGCTTGCACGATTCGATATCGGATCGACGTCGTGTGATTATCTCGGCGGGTGGGTTCATCCCCGCCCAGTTTTCAGCGGAGAAGATCGCCTCGTTTTGTGGCGTATTAGCAAAATCGGTTTAGTTGAGAGCAACTTTAGATATCATGCGGCAACGTCAAAGCGTGCTTTTTACCCCCCTCGGCATTGCTTCGAGATCGAGTTATCATGTGTGGTGAATGTGGCGTCACGCCGCGTACCAAAAATGGAATGATAAATTCGACATGCGAGGAAGATAGGGATGGTAGAGCGTAGCTCTGGGGTTGAGGCAGATCGCCAATTGTTAATGGATGCTCAGGCACGCGGCCCGTTGGCTACGACGATGGCGTACGCCAAGTTGTCTGGTCCTGGTTGGCTGCAGAGTGCTGTGACGTTGGGCGGCGGTTCGCTGGCAAGTAGCTTGTATCTTGGCGTGCTGGGCGGGATGTCGCTGTTGTGGGTGCAGCCGGTGGCCATGGTGTTGGGCATCATCATGCTCAGTTCGATTGGTTACGTAACGCTCTCGACTGGCAAACGCCCCTTTCAGGCAATCAACGAGCATGTGAATCCGGTTTTAGGCTGGGGCTGGGCGCTGGCTACCCTGGTGGCCAACATCGTGTGGTGCCTGCCCCAGTTTTCTCTTGCCAATGTGGTACTCCAACAGAATTTGCTTCCTGAGCTTCTGGGCCGAGAAGCGTTGATTGATCCGACTTCGGACAAGATTGCTATTACGGCGATCATTCTCGTCGTGACGATCTTAGTCACTTGGAGTTACAGTAGCCGCGGGTTGGGAGTCAAACTGTACGAGGCGCTGTTGAAGCTGCTGGTCGCGATGGTCGTGCTCTGCTTTGTGGGGGTGCTGTTTGCCTTGCGAAACTCACTGGAATGGGGCGAGATTTTCGCAGGCTTCATTCCCAATCCGGGGCAGATTTTTGAACCCGCTTCCGCGTTTATCCCTTATCTCGATGCGATTTCTGAAGAGCACCGAGCGTTTTGGACTAATAAGATCGTGTCGAACCAGCGAGACGTGCTGATCTCGGCTGCTGCGACCGCGGTTGGTATCAATATGACATTCCTGTTCCCGTACTCGCTGTTGAAGCGGGGCTGGACGAAGGAATTTCGGGGTCTTGTTGCTTTTGATTTAGCGACGGGAATGCTGATTCCGTTCCTTCTCGCAACGAGCTGCGTGGTCATCGCCTCGGCAAGCCAATTTCATACAACCCCCGTGCCTGGGCTGGTGGAAGCTGCTGAAACCGAATCGGGCGAGCCTGTCGTCCCAACGGATAAGGAGCGGGCCGGCTTTCGCGCAAATTTGCTCTCTCGGGTGAAACAAGAAGTAAGCGAGGAGCAGTACAAGTCGTTGGTTGCTGCGATGAAAGAGAAAAACTACGACTTGGTGGACTCCCAGATTGAAAAGCTTCCGAAGGAGGAGCGGCTTGTGGGGGCGATGCTTGTTAAGCGAGACGCTGGTGCCCTGGCATCGACGATCGCACCTTTGGTAGGTAAGCGGGTTGCCAACCTGTTGTTCGGTGTTGGCGTATTAGGAATGGCGCTTTCTACCATTACCATGCTGATGACTATCTCGGGCTTTGTGATTTGTGAGATGATCGGCTGTAAGCCCGAGGGATGGGCATTTCGACTGAGTAGCTTGGCTGGGGCGGCTGGCGCTTTGGGCCCATTTGTTTGGAGCAAAGCGGCGTTTGCTTTGGCCGTACCGACCTCGGTATTTGGGTTAATCCTGTTGCCGGTTGCCTACCTGACGTTCTTTCTGCTGATGAATCAAAAGAAGGTGTTGGGCGACCAACTGCCACGGGGGGGGAAGCGGGTTGTTTGGAACCTGCTGATGGCCCTTTCGGCTGGCATTGCTTCAACGGCGAGTATCTGGATGGTGTGGTTGAAAGCCGGGGTGTGGGGCATGTTGGCCATCGGTTTGTTTTTAGGGCTGGCACTCGTGGTACAGTTCAGGCGTAGGGAAACGCCGTCGGTCGTGGCAGAAGAAGGGTAGTAAATGATGACACTAAGAGAAAAGACGAGTAGTCAAACGTCGGTTGATCTTCCGGCAAAGCCTAAGCTGTGCCCGGGTCGTGCGATCACCGGGATGTCGGCTACGCTGTTGCCGATGCAGGCTGATGGGTCGGCAGATTGGGACGGGTTTACGGCCCTTGTTGCGCGGACATTCGAGGCAGGCTTAGTTCCAGCGGTCAACATGGACACTGGGTATGTGAATCTGATTGATAATTCAGACCGTAGGCATGTGCTTGAGATAACTCAAAAACTAGCGGCAGGACGCAAGTATGTCGCTGGGGCCATTGTGTGCGATGAGCAGGGCGACAATTTTCAAGCAGATGCTTACCGTCAGCAGATCGAGCAGACCGCCGAGTTTGGTGGTACGCCGGTGGTGATGCAGTCGTATGGCTTGGCGTTTCAAGAGAATGCGGCGATTGTCGAGTCTTATCACCACTTGTCTGAATGGTGCGACGAGTTTATCACTCACGAACTGGGGCAGAAGTTTGCTGCGTTTGGCAAAATTTACGATCTGGATGTTTATCAAAAGATGATGCAGATCGAAAACTGCATTGGCTCGAAACATTCTTCGCTGTCTCGTCAGCCCGAGTGGGATCGCTTGGCGTTGCGTGATAAGCTCCGTCCCGAATTTATGGTGCTGACGGGCAACGATCTGGCGATCGACATGGTGATGTACGGTTGCGATTATTTGTTGGGGCTAAGCACCTTCGCTCCCGAAAGCTTTGCCCTGCGAGACCGTCTGTGGCGACAGGAAGACCCGGCATTCTACGAGCTTAACGATGTCTTGCAGTATCTGGGATGCTTTGCTTTTCGTGAGCCGGTGTCAGCCTACAAGCATAGTGCGGCTCAGTTTCTGAAACTTCGGGGTTGGATCGACCACAATGCCACGCACCCCGACAGTGCCGAGCGTCCTGAATCAGATATACCAGTGCTTCGAGAAATCTTGCAGCGGCTTGAGGAACTTACCGGGGAGATAGGATGAGCTATCGTCGGATTGCCAGTCTGAAAACAGCGGATAGCTTTTTGGAGTATGTCGCCGAACTGGGGCTACAACTCCCGTGTGATCGGCAACTGGAGGTCGATACGGGGCAGTTGCTCGATGCCTCGTTTGAGATCGATGGGCATCCGGTTGGCAATCGGTTTTCGATTTTGCCGATGGAAGGTTGGGACGGCGAGCTTGATGGTACGCCCTCGGAGAATACCCGCAGACGCTGGCGACGATTTGGCGCGAGTGGTGCAAAGCTCATTTGGGGCGGCGAGGCGGTCGCGGTTGAACACGCGGGGCGGGCCAATCCCAATCAGCTCTGGTTGAACGAGAGCAACAAACGGGCGTTTGTTTCGCTGCGCGAGGAGCTTGTTCAGCAGCATGAGCAGGCGATGGGCGACAGCAGCGATCTGTTGGTGGGGTTGCAGCTCACACATTCAGGGCGGTTTGCGAGGCCTAATGATCATCATGTGCTGGAACCCCAGATACTTTATCGGCATCCGGTGCTGGACCAACGGTTTCATCTGGATGCTAAGCAGCCTCTCTTGGAAGACAGTGATATCAAACGCATTGTCGAGGCGTTTGTACGATCGGCGGAACTGGCAGCGGAGGCGGGTTTTAAGTTTGTTGATATCAAGCACTGCCACGGGTATCTGGGGCACGAGATGCTTAGCAGCATTGATCGGCCTGGGCCGTATGGCGGGACTCTTGAGAATCGCACGCAGTTTTTGCGCGAGATTGTTTCGGGCATTCGGCAACGTGTGCCTGAGATGCTGATTGGTGTACGAATCAGCGCGACTGACTTTTTGCCCTTTGATCCTGGGACAGGCGGGCGAGGTGAGCCGTGTGATGTCAGCGATGGTTATGCTTACGCTTTTGGTGGCGATGGAACGGGAGTTGGGACCGACCTAACTGAGCCGTTTGCGCTGTTGGACATGATCCACGATCTGGGGATTAAGCTTCTTTGCATTTCGGTGGGGAGCCCTTACTACAATCCGCATTTCGTTCGCCCCGCCTATTTTCCTCCCTCGGATGGGTATCAGCCGCCGGAAGATCCGCTGGTGGGTGTTGCCCGACACATCGACATTGTGCGAGAGCTAAAGCGACATCAGCCGAATTTGATTTATGTCGGCTCGGGCTATAGTTATCTTCAGGAGTGGTTGCCATACGTCGGGCAAGCGGCGATTCGCGCTGGTGATGTCGATTTCGTTGGGTTAGGTCGCATGGTGCTTTCGTACCCAGAGATGCCGGCTGACGTGTTGGCAGGTCGCCCGTTAGCCATGCGGAAAATTTGTAGGACGTTTAGCGATTGTACTTCTGCGCCACGCAACGGGCTTATCTCGGGTTGTTACCCGCTGGACGATTACTACAAGTCGAAGCCCGAGAACGATCAGATGAAGCAAATTAAATCGAAGCTTCGCAAGTCGCTTTCGTAGTCGTGATTCTTCGTTGGAGTTTTACCACCAAGAACACTAAGGGCACAAAGATTGCATCGAAAACTAGCGCAGGATTCTTCTCGAAAGAAATGGTCGAATGTGTGATTTGGGTTGACGGAAAAGTCATGCAATTCAAAAACATTTTCATTTCTTCGTGTTACAAATGATTCAAATTTACGCTACGAGAAAAAATTTTGGCTGATTAGGCCATTAAAAAGTAGGATTCTCGCAAAGGCGCTAAGACGCAAAGAACGGAAAACAATCCTTATAAACCCTCACACGCGGCTCCGCAAGGAAATTGGATCTCGCAAAGACACCGAGACAGTAGAACTGTGGCATTCCGGTTTTCTCTGCTGTCTCTGCGTCTCTGCGAGACA